>NZ_CM001436.1:1514956-2114956 GCF_000243255.1 Methanoplanus limicola DSM 2279 | reverse complement strand
CTGATACCCCACGACGCAATGTTTGAAGAATGTCAAACAACGTCAGAACCCCACGTGCTTTAGCCGTGGGAGTATGTCAGAGCCCGTCTGAGTATATGCAGATGGTGAGCAGAACTGAGGCCGGGAGAGCTGAACTTTCCAAAGAGAGTTCTGCTGATAATATATCCGGGAATATCTCCGGAAACGGATCTTTAAATGATGAAGCTTTTTATTCCGGAAATTTTACAGGAAACAGTTCTGATAATTATTCAGATGATGGTCCTGCCGGCAATATTTTAGGTAAGACAGATACACCTGATATATCTGACATACCTGATATGAACAAAGCTCCCGGCAGTCCTCCTGAACCTGATGAATCTTCAGAAGAATTCTATTCCGGAATTTCAGCTTCGCATTACCCGTCCGGAATTTATCCATCTCCGGGATATTCGCCAAAATATCGTGCAGGCATGGTTATAGCAGACAGGGATGAAAATCTGCTGATAGTTACCGCATGCAATACCGTCACCGGAAAATACGGCACACGTCCGTTATTAAAGAGCACTGAGGGTGATGCCTATCTCTTAAAGGACAGTTCCTTCATGGAGCTTGGTTCGGATTATGACAGATTCAGTTCAATTGAAGAGAGATATGCCACTCTTTATGACGACCTGAGCGTAAAGAGCAGAGAATCCGGATATAATTATATAAAAAGAACCGGTAACCGGATTTATATCAGGGTCAAGGAAAACCATAATATGAAAGGCTATCTTGCACCTGATTCTGCTGAAACCATGAAGCATGTAATCATTTAGTGTCTGCGGCCCAAAACCCTTAATCTTTTAATATTTAAAGACAATATTCACATTACTTAGATATGCAGCCCAAAAATTCCGGAATTGTATCCGGCAGCATGCTCCTCTTCTGTGCCGGAAATTTCCGTTGTGCAGTTCCTGTTACTGATGTAGACAATGTCATCAGAATGGTTGAGATTACGGATGACAGTTCTCTTACTGAGATGGAGAGAGGAGTTGCCGGAAGTTTCAGTTTTCACGGAAATGCTGTAACAGTATATTCTCCGGACGTCTTCTTTGGCGAAAGTCTGCCGGAACCGGAACTTACAGACAAATTAATTATTGCAAATCCGGCTGCGGGTAACTGTGCATTATGGGTTGAGAGTATTGACCGGGTATGCGGGGCTGATCAACTCTTTGGCACAGGAGGCAATGAAGATAAATACGGCCTGTCTTCTGAAGTTAAATCCGGGAATGATGACAGTCCCGAAATTCCGGCTAAAAAACTGTTGTCAGGACTTCCCGGTCTGGAAATCTATACCGAAATATCCGGGACTGAGCAGGCAGAGATTTCGGAAACCAAAGGATTGATAAAATCCGGTATAAAATCCGGTTATCCGTCCGATAAGATAGTTCTGGTGATTTCAGATATAAATGAGTTCATTGCCCAGGGTTTAAAGGGCAGTTACAGGCATATCTCCGGTTATATCAGGAAGAGGGCTGAATCAAAAGATTCTGAAGTATCTGTTAGATCTGTTCTTTCTGACAGTATTTCTAATCTTTCAAAAGAGGAGAATATATCCCGGAAGACCGCAACGGTTGGGATAACTTCCGGTTCCCCGATATATCACGGCTATGAATACCCTGACTTTGAGAAGATTAAAGAGATACTTAAAGAGAGAAGAGAGCAGATAGGAATGCCGGAAGGGGAGGCAGAAGAGAGTGAAAAGATTGAAATTCTCCGCTTCCGTCTGATGTATACCGAATACGCGGTTGAGATGAAATATATACGGGAGGTTTTAATCAACGAGAAGATAACCCCGATACCCGGAATTCCGGATTTCATCATGGGAATTTTTGCACTGAGGGGGGAAATCATCTCTCTTGTTAACCTTCGGGTATTATTCCGGCTGCCAAAGGCAGGAATTACCGATCTGAACCGTGTAATTATTCTCAGCAATGAAGAACTGACATTTGGAATCCTTGCAGACTATATAACCGACATCGGTTCGATTCCGGTAAATCAGCTTAAAGTTCCGGATGAGAAGACTTCCCCTATTGATATAAAATATATCAGGGGGATTGCAAAAGATTCTCTCATTGTTCTTAATGCTGAAGTCCTGCTCTCAGATCCCGGTATGATTATTGATGAGAAATAATCATTCCGGCAGGCAAATTCTGGGTTTTTATCTCCGGAAATTTGATTTCATTAATTTTTATCTCCGGAAATTTCTGTTATAACGGACTTTTGGCCTGTAAGATTTCCGGCATAATAGAAACTCTTATTAAATGTCTGAATTTATTAGATATATTGTAAATTCTGATAATTTCAGGTAAGAGGGCGTTTTAATGGTTCAGTTTTTCTCTAATATGAAGGTAGGCACAAAAATCCTTGTGATCTGTCTCTTTCTTGCAATAATGCCGTCCCTGTCAATAGGGCTTGTTGCAAACTCGGTTTCAAGCGGAGTAATTAATGACGAGAGTGAGACTCTGCTTCAGACACAGGTTCACGATATGAAAGGGTGGACGAACGATGTCTATAAACTGACCAGAAATAAGGTTAACAGTGATTTAAATGTTCTGAGGCAGAATTTTTACAGGAAAGGGACTCCTTCAATAGCTGACGGCGAGATGATGCTTGTCAATAGTGAAGGACAGAAATACATAGTTAATGACAATTTTGAGGTTGTTGATCTCGTCCGTGAACTTGTGGGCGGAACGGCGACGATATTTCAGGTGTACAATGACAGTTACGCCATCCGTGTATCAACAAACGTAGAGGAGAAAGACGGTTCGAGGGCTGTCGGTACGCGCCTGACTGACAATGTATTTGATGTAACAGTCAGGGATGGTGAGACATATTACGGTAAGCGTGACCTCTTCGGAGTGAATTATGTCACTGCTTATGAACCGATCAAAGACGCAGACGGAAAAACGATAGGCATCCTTTATGTCGGAACTGAGGAGGAGGAGACGCTTGATGTAGTCAAAAACAGTATCAGGGATACGGTTGTTGGTGAAAATGGATATATGTATGTTGTTGACAGTGAGGGCAATGTGCTTATTCATCCTACCATGGAAGGCGATAATATAGCCGATCAGGCGTTCTTCCGGGAGATGCTTAATAACAGGGAAGGGATCATCAATGAAAATAATGATCAGAATGTGCTTGATGCCTATACATATTACGAACCCCTTGACTGGTTTATTGTATCAAGAGCAGAACTCTCTGATTTCTCAGGCCCGACTGACACCATCAGAAACACCATCTTTGTTATTGTAACTGCCTTTATCTGTATCGGAGCCGCCATTGCAATATTATTCGGCCGGTCTATTTCAGAACCGCTCCAGCAGGTGGTTGTTATGATAAAGGAGCTTAGAAACGGTCATCTCTCTGCCCGGTTAAATATCCGCCGCCAGGATGAGATCGGTATAATGGCAAGGACAATGGATGAGTTTGCCGAGGACCTTCAGGTAAATATCGTAGGAAATATCAAAAAAATTGCCAAAGGAGAGTATGTACAGGATTTCAATGTCACTGATGAACATGATGAGATCCGTCCGGCGCTGAAGATTATGCTCCAGTCGCTCGATCATCTGCATAATGAGACAATCAAGATGACAGACGCAGCACGTGCCGGTGACCTCTCAGTCAGGGGTAATGAGGATGCATTCCATGGAGGATACCGGATGATCATTGCCGGATTCAATAAAACACTTGAATCAATAACCGAACCGGTAAATGAGGCGATGCGTCTTGCCAGGTACTATGCACAGGGTGATTTTACTGCCCGTTTTGACGAAAAAATCCCTGTGGCCGGTGAATTTGTCGCTTACCGTGATGCCTTAAACACAATAGGTATTGAACTGTCACGCTTAATGAAACTCATTACGGAAGAGATCTATGAGGGTGTTTCAGTCCTCTCATCTGCATCAAGTGAGATTCTCACAGTGACTACCCAGCTCTCATCCGCAAGTCTGGATACGGCAACTACGGTCAATTCAACCTCAGATACAGTTGAACTTGTCAGGAAGAAGACCGATCTGGTCAACCGGAAGACCCAGTCGGTATCTGAGAAGGCAATGAAGGCAATTCAGGTCTCATCTGACGGCCAGAAATCAGTCCGGGAAATTCTTGACGGAATGAACCAGATCCAGAAACAGATGAACCTGATAGGGACAAATGTAATAAAACTGTCAGAGCAGAGCCAGGCAATAGGTGAGATCATAGCAACTGTCACTGACATCTCTGAGAGATCGAATCTTCTTGCCGTAAATGCCTCTATTGAGGCAGCAAAGGCGGGAGAACTTGGAAGAGGATTTGCTGTTGTTGCGCATGAGATACATGAGCTTGCCGAGCAGTCAAAGCAGGCAACGGCAAAGATCAGGATGATCCTGACCGATATCCAGCGTGGTGTCTCGTCCACTGTCGTATCGACTGAGCAGGGCAATGAGTCTATATCTGATGCAGTATCTCTTACGAGCCGGGCCAGTGAGGCGATTGAAGTTTTAGCCAATTCAATTGCAGACTCCTCAAAGGCGTCAATTGAGAGTGCATCGTCAATCGAGGAGCAGGTCGCCGGCATGGACCAGATATCACTTGCAATGGTCAATATCCGCGATGCCGCCCAGAAGAACCTTGAAATTACAAGGCAGGCTGAAAAGACAGCAGAGGACCTGCACGAACTTGGCATACGCCTGAAGAATATCACAGAGAAATACCGCGTCTGATTAGATCCATGACAGATTCCGGCGACAGATTCCGCAGACAGTTAATTGAGACATTCCGAGGGGAGGCGGATGAGCACCTGACAGATATAGCTGAGGGTCTTTTAACCCTTGAAAAAAGAGGTGCAGCCGGAAGTCCGGATATAACTGAGAGGATATACAGAAAGACACACAGTTTAAAGGGTGCAGCACGTGCTGTGAACTTCCCTGAGATTGTCTCAGTCTGCCAGAATCTGGAGAACGTATTTTCACTGATGCAGAAAGGGGCTTTTGTGCCTGAAGAGGCCGAATTTGACCTCTTCCACAGGACATTAAAGACTATCAGGGGCCTTTTAGCTGAAGAGAAATCCTCAGGTGATACTTCAATAAATATTATCCGGAGTCTGAGAAAACTTAGCCGTGAGAACCAGCCGGATACGGCAGATGCTGATACCCGGAGAACTGATATAATTCCGGGCGAAAAAAAAAATTCATTTGATAAAGGACCGGACATAAGTGAAAGTGGCGGACTTCAGGAGACAGACGGGGACCCGGGGCCGGGAACCGCTGACGGGAAGGACAATACAGAGCCCGATTCCGGCGGCATAACTCCGGTGGGGAAGGTTGTTTACGACAGTATCTCATCATTAAGTCCGGGATATGGCTATGAAGATTTTGAGGCCCGTAAATCCGCCAGGGATACCGTAAAAATTTCCGCTAAAAAGCTTGACAGGCTTATTCAGGGTTCTGACGACCTGCTCACCACAAGGCTTCTGATCACCCAGAGGATGCGGGAACTTGAGGATATGATCTCAGGTTTTAACCTCTGGAGGTGGAATGAGAGCCAGAATTTTAATGATATTTATAATATCAGAAAGACTCTTATGTCTGAGGATATCTCTGATATGCCGCCTGATTTTATCCGGAGTCTTGAACATATACTCAAATTTCTTGAATTCAACCGTGATTTTGTCACAAATCTTCGTCATGACCTTGAAAGGCATGTCAGGGCTACCGAGATTGACCGTTCATCTCTCGAAGCAAGCACATCTGAGATCTCAGATCTCATCCATGATGCTGTTCTCATCCCGTTTTCAACCATATTAAACCCTTTTTCAGAGCACGTCAGGGAACTGTCCAGAGATCTTGGCAAGGCTGCGGAACTTGTGACAGAAGGCGGCAGTATTGAGATGGACAGGCGTATCCTTGAGTCACTCTCAGACCCTATTTTGCACCTTATAAGAAACAGTCTTGACCATGGCATTGAAATGCCGGCAGAGAGGGCAGCACTTGGCAAACCACCTAAAGGGGTAGTGAGTATTAAGATATTCCCCCTCTCAGGCAGCCGGGTAGGGATTAAAATATCTGATGACGGTGCGGGTATTGACACCAGCAAAGTCCGCCGGACAGCCGTGGATAAAGGGATTATCAGCACCAGAAGAGAGGAAAAGTTAAGCGATGAAGAGGTAAAAAACCTCATATTCAGGTCAGGACTTACAACAAGTCCGATGATAACCGAGTTTTCCGGAAGGGGTCTTGGCCTTGCAATAGTTGTTGATGCCATCACACACCTAAACGGCGACATTGAGGTATTGTCTGAGAAGGGAAAGGGGACGGAGATTACAATCAGGCTCCCGCTCAGACTTGCAACCTTCAGGGGAGTTATTGTAAACTCCTGCGGGCAGACATTTATATTCCCGAAACAGCAGGTGAAGAAGGTCATTGCCGTTGATCCGGGTGATATATCCTCAAAAGGTATGCACCATTCTGTGAGGTACAGGGGTGATTCCATAGGGCTTATTAAGTTATCAGATGTCTTTGGAGTCTATGAATATGATAAATCCGTAAGGGAGGGCAGGAAAATTCCGGTTGTGATTCTCTCATACGGAGTCGGGCAGATCGGCTTTATTGTCGATGAGATCGTCAGGGTGCAGGAGATTGTTGTCCGGAATCTTGGCAGCCAGCTTAAGCACATTAAAAAAGTTTCAGGTGCGTCAGTGCTTGGTGATGGCGATATCGCCCTTGTTATTGATCCGCTTGAACTGATTGAAGAGGCACTGAATGACTCTTATCTCAGAAAGGGGGCACCGGGATTTAAAGAGATCTCAGGGAGAGTGCTTGTTGTGGAAGATTCAGTGACCTCAAGATTTTATATCAAAAAGATACTTGAAAATTCCGGCTATCTGGTTGAGACGGCAACAAACGGAATTGAAGGTCTCTTAAAGCTCAAAGAAAAGGGTGCTGATATTGTCATATCTGATGTTGATATGCCGAGGATGAGCGGATTCACACTGACTGAAAAGGTCCGTGCGGAGGAGCAGTTTGCTTCAATACCGATAATTCTTGTAACCTCACTTGATACTCCGGAGGACAGGCAGCAGGGAGCATTCTGCGGTGCCAGTGCGTATATAACAAAGAAAGGATTTAATGAGGGCAACTTTTTAAGCCTCGTTGGTGATCTGTTAAAAGGACGGGTATGACCATGCGTACGGCGGTTATGCACCGGAATTTCTGTGCATAAAATCCTTAATTATATATCCGGCTCAGTTCAGATAATATACAAATGGCAGGGATATTATGAAAAAAGCAATTATTATCGCAATAACTCTCATCTTTACAGTCTGTCTTCTCTTTGCAGCCGGATGCACAGCTGCTCCGGCTGATTCCGGGAGTCCGGACAAAATTCCGGCTGATAAGACTCTGCCGGAGATCTCATATGAAAATACGCCGGTTCATTACAGTGAGGTAAACGGCGTTACACTTGGGTACCGTGAATTCGGTGCGGATAATACTGAACCGCTTCTCATGATTATGGGTTTTGGCGGCACAATGGATGGCTGGAATGAGACATTTATTGGCATCCTATCTGAGAACTATCATGTATATGCATATGATCACCGCGGTATGGGTGAGAGCACTGATGTTGATGCACAGTTTACAGTTGCACAGCTTGCAGATGATGCGGCGGGGCTTATCACAGCACTTGGGTATGACAGCATGAACACCTATGGTGTCTCGATGGGTTCGTCTGTTTCACAGGAGCTTTTAATTAATCACCCGGATAAGGTCAGAAAGGCAGTTTTGTCATCTGCAACGTATAGTGCCGGTATTCCGGAGACAGAAAAGCTGCATGCTCTTCTTCTGGAGAATGCAGAGGGTGAGGATGTCGATTCCGGTGTCAGAAAGGAGGCTGTGGCAAACCTTGAGTGGGACGGCTGCTATGACAACCTCTCCGGTATTGCAAATGATGTGATGCTGATAACCGGCACAGAGGATGAGCTTACGCCGCAGTCGGTTGCTGTTGATATTGCAGGTCAGATAAGCGGCTCATGGCTTGTCCGTTTTAAGGGCATTCCGCATGCAGGCTCATCCTATGCTCCGGAAGAATACGGAAGAATCACAACAACATTCCTGGAGATGAATGAATCTCCGGTTTAACTTTTTTTGAATTTTTATTTTATTTTATTTTATTTTATTTTATTTTATTTTATTTTATTTTTCTCTGTTCTCTGTTCTATTTACAATTTTTCCGGAATTATCCGGTGCCGGAAAAATCCGACTGTTAAAGCATAAATATCAGTTATGATTATACAATACTTATTAATGGTGTCTGATTTGAATATATTTTTTAAAGGGGAGATCAAAATAACAAAAACCGGCAGATGAGTATCATGACTGAAGAGAGAACAAAAAAGTCCATAAAAATCCTTGTTGTGGAAGACAGCCGTACTCAGGCGGAATTCCTCCGTTATATCCTTGAGGAGGAGGGATGCAGGGTAATGCTTGCCGAAGACGGCAGAGAGGCACTCGGTGAGATTAATTCTTACAAACCGGATATTGTACTGACCGATATTGTAATGCCGGAGATTGACGGGTATGAACTCTGCCGGAGAATCAAGTCAGATGATAATACAAAGGATATACCTGTAATTCTTGTAACCCAGCTTTATGACCCTGCGGATGTAATAAAAGGTCTTGAATCGGGTGCAGATAATTTCATAATAAAGCCCTATGAGCAGAGCGATATTCAGAAATGGATAACCAATATCCTCCCGTCACTGCATAACCCTGACCCGGACGGCCAGCAGAAGGCCCTTTCAATCCGTCATTCTGATAAGGACTATTTAATCAATGCCGGCAGGACACAGATATTAAATATCCTTCTCTCTACATACGGCGTTGCTGTCAGGAAAAATTCCGAGCTTGAAGAGGCTCAGGAGAGGCTTAATTCTTTAAATGAACAGTTAAAAGAGGCAGTTTTTGACCTTAAAGATGCCAATGAGGAGCTTATCAGTGAGAATACCGAGCGGAAGCGTGTTGAGAATGCCCTTGCCGAGGCAAATAAGAAACTTCAGCTTATGGCGAGCATCACCCGTCATGATATTCTCAACCAGTTAACTGCAATGCAGGGGTATATTGAGATTGCAATGACTCTGAAGGATGAAGAACCTGATTCCGCCTGGGAGAATATTGATAAAGCCTTCAGTATGATTGACAAAACCAAGAATACCATCGAATTTACCGGCGACTACCAGGAGATTGGGATGCATACTCCGATATGGCAGGATATGCACACCCTTGTAATGAATTCCTTAAAGCATACCCAGACCGGCAATATAAGATTTGAAAATATAATTCCGGAAGGGGTTGAAATCTACGCCGATTCCATGATAGAGAAGGTATTCAGCAACCTTATTGAGAATGCCGTCCGTTACGGTGACAAGATTACATATATCCGGTTCAGAACCGAAAGTTTTGGCGATAAATTTAAGGTCATCTGTGAGGATGACGGGGTAGGAATCCGTGAGAGGGACAAGGAGAAGATCTTCTCGTATGAGTATGGCATGAACACAGGGTTTGGGCTGTTTCTTTCAAGGGAGATCCTTGGAATTACGGGCATTAAGATCCGTGAGACCGGAAAGAGCGGTGAAGGTGCAAGGTTTGAACTGATCTGCCCTGAGGATGCTGTCCGGAATTTTGGTGAGGAATAAAGGGATTTATTCACAGCTGATTTTTGTGTATGCCGGATCTCCTGGCATGCGTGGAAGTCTTTTTGGGAAATAGTATGGTTGTAGTGGGTAATGGTCGCTATTATGAAATTTGATGCAATCTTTGATGATGCCAATCCGGTCAGGCAGAGGCGGATATTAATTGTTCTGGCTGTAACTGCGGTTACGGTTGGTGTAAATCTTGCAGGGATACTGCTTGGAATAACCGCTGTGCTTGCACATCTGCTCTATTTTCCGGTAATTCTTGCTGCATACTGGTATCCCAGGCGCTGTTATCCGTTTCTGCTGTTAATTGCTGTAATATATTGTGGATTTATATTATATTTCAATTATCCTCCGGATGTTTCTCTTATAGCTGCAACAGCTTCAAGGGTTGTCATCTTTACACTGGTGGGCCTGATTGTCTCACTTCTCTCATACAGGCTGCGTGAGTCTGAGCAGGAAATGAATGATATCATCGAATTCCTTCCTGATGCCACTTTTGCAGTTAATAAGGACGGAGTTGTGATTGCCTGGAATAAGGCGACTGAGGTTCTTACGGGTGTAAAAAAATCGGCCATTTTAAACAGGGGCAATTATGAGTATTCTCTTCCCTTTTACGGAGAAAGGCGGCCTATGCTTGTTGATCTCATCCTGACAGGAGATCCTGATATTGAGGCGAGGTACCCTGATCTCATAAGAGTTGAGAATAAATTAATATCTGATGTTCTTATCAGGCACTTCAGGGGTGAAGGCGGAGCATACCTTCGCTTTACGGCTGCTGCACTGAAAGATCCATACGGGAATGTAACCGGTGCGGTTGAGTCTGTCAGGGATGTGACTGATAAGCTGATGACAGAATCTGCACTCTCAAATACCACAAAAAAACTGAATACCCTTACAGGAATAATCAGGACTGATCTCTCAAATAAACTTACAGTTCTCTATGGTTATCTGAGAATGGGCACAATTAAGTTCAGGGATCCTGAGGTTCTCTCTTTTGTAAATGATATTAAGAATGCTGCAGGCGGGATTGAGAGGCAGATTAATATATCCCGTGACTTCCGTGATCTTGGAACAAAGCCTCCGTCATGGGTTATGGTGCAGGCAGCCGTCAGTGAAGCGGCAGTAAAGCTCGATTTCAGAGATGTGTATTACCGTGCATGGACGGAGAGGCTTGAAATCTTTGCAGATCCGTATCTGCCTTCTGTATTCAGCCATCTCTTTGACAATTCACTGAATCTTGCCGGTGATGTGACGAAAATTGTTGTCACATATCAGATCCGGGAGAGCGGGTGTGCTGTAATTGTGGAGGATAACGGCCCCGGTATCGCAGTTCCGGATAAGAAGGGCCTGTTTAAGCAGAGCAGTGAGGAAGGTTACGGAAGGGGCCTTTTCCTTACACATGAGATCTTATCTATTACCGGAATTGATATTATTGAGACCGGAATTCCCGGCAAAGGTGCAAGGTTTGAGATTCTGGTGCCTCCTGAGGGTTACAGGATCAGGTGATTGGTTATGACAGGAGATACAGGCAGAAGGGCAGGTTCAGGTTATACAGGTGTAGTGCCTGTGGTCCGTGAGCTAAAGGCTTCTGAATTTTCAAAGGCAAATGATGTTTGGGTGGATTACCATAATACTACGGGTGACCCAAAGACTGACAGGATATTCGGGGCATTTCTCGGTGCTGATCTTGTTTCCCTTGCAAGGTGCAGGCGTCATTCGGACGGATATGAGGTTGACGGGGTTTATACTCCGGAGGATTACCGGGGAAGGGGTTATGCCCGTCTTGTTTTGAATGCACTTATTGAGGCATGTCATAATGATGGCCTGTATATGTATGCAGTAAGCCACCTCACTGAATTTTACGGGCAGTATGGATTTTATGAGATTTCAGAGAAGGAACTGCCGGAAGGGGTGCGTGAGAGATATATGTGGGCAGTTGGCAATCTTGGCGGTGTCGGCGTTGTGCCTATGCTCAGGACTCATACAAATTACATTTAATGGTACTGTCTGAACCGGAGATATGCAGATGTCTCTGTGCCCCTCTGAAGATATTTATTGATAATTTTGACTGATAATGTTTACCGGAATTGATATCGGCGGGACAAATACTGACATTGCAGTTATCAGGGATAATAATATTGAGACTGTTAAGGTAGCCAATGATGCCGGTATATCCTCGGCACTCTCTAAGGTCAGTATTGGCGGAAGGCTTGCGATAAGCACGTCCCAGCCTTTAAACCGGCTTATTATGAGTTCTCCGGAGGAGCTGTGCACTATTACAATTCCAGGGCCCGGAATTGTCCGTCCGGGTGCTGTCAGGGGTGCTGTAACAATCAGGGGTGATGTTGCGGAAGAGATTGATCCGGATGAGGTCAGAGAGATTTTTGAAGGGACAGATGCAGACTATCTTGCAGTTGCAGGGAAATTTTCTGTCAGGAATCCTGCTCTGGAGGAGAGGGTGCGTGAGATCGCACTCGGTTTTTTTGATGAGAAGAGGATTGCACTCAGTTATTATATCGGGGAGATTGGATTTCCGTCAAGGATTGCCACTACAAAGATTAATGCTCAGGTGAGGGAAGTTGTGCTCGGAGTGGGCGATATTGTAAATGCCCATTTTTTGGGCAGAGAATTCTATTTTATGAAGGGTGACGGCGGTCTTTCCTCTCCGGAGATTGTATATAACAATCCTTCAGTGCTTTATAATTCCAGTCAGACGGCGGTTGTGCTGGGTACTGGGTACCTGACCGGAATTAAGGATGCACTTGTTATTGATATAGGTGGGACTACCACTGATTTTGTGCCCATGAAAGGCGGTATGCCTGAGGAGGAGGAACTTGATTTCGGCGGAGGGCATACAGGTATCCGCGGTATCAGGTCGCTGTCCCTGCCTTATGGCGGTGATTCCCTGGTTGACGGAGGTCTTCTTCCTTTCAGGAAAGGTGCTCCGCGTGCGTTTGGCGGGCGGTCATTTACACTGACTGATGCCTTAAATGTCTGCGGGTACGAGATTGGCGATTATAAATCCTCGGGGTATGTGAACCGGAGCGTTGCCGATATGGTCGTTTCTGATTATTTTGAGAAGGTGGAAAATGCGATCTCGGTCTTCTCACCTGATCTTATAATTGGAGCGGGTTATCTTGCACCTCTGCTTATGCCGGAGATTGCCGGGGTTACCGGCATTGAAGTTTTAATTCCGGAGCATGCCGGTTCGGCGAATGCGGTTGGTGTTGCGGTGTCGAGGGTGAGTATCTCCCTTAATGTCCGTTATGACAGTGAGAAGGGGAGGATGATTGTCAATGGTGAGATGAGGCGTCCGGAGAGGAGGTACTCTGATGATGATCTCATTGAGGAGTGCACTCTTGAGCTGAAGAGGACTGCAATGGAGATGGGTTCACCAAAGGAGGACTGTGAGGATGTTGTTATCCGGAATTTCAGGGCGTATGATGTTGTCCGGAATAAGGAGAGGGCGGGCCGGATTGTTGATCTCTGTATTGCAATTCCGCCGGGGATTTCATCGGAGGCGTTATGAGAACCGGAATTGTTTATCATCCTGATTATCTCCTGCATGAGCAGACTCCGACACATGCCGAGAGGCGTGAGAGGATTGCATATACCATTGATATGCTGGATGAGGAGGAGGTCTGGGACGATTCCAGGATTCTGAGGGTTAATCCGCGGATGGCGACTGATGAGGAGGTTTTGGCAGTTCATACCGGAGATTATCTCCGGAGACTTAAGGAGGCTGATATTTCCGGTGCTGAATTTGATGAAAATACATATGCTCCACCCGGATTTTTAAATAATACTCTCCTCTCTGCCGGAGGTGCGGTAACTGCCGGAGAGGCTGTAATGTCTGGTGAGGTGAGAAATGCCTTTGCACTTATCCGTCCTCCGGGGCATCATGCAGGCCGGGATTTTGCCGGGGGTTTCTGCTACCTTAACAATGTGGCGGTTATGACGCGGTCTCTTCAGAATTTAGGTGTTAAACGGCTGATGATTATTGACTGGGACGCTCATCACGGGAACGGTACGCAGGATATATTTTATGACGATCCGGACGTTTTGTATATCTCGATTCACCAGGAGCACTGCTTTCCTGGTACAGGCAGAATTAAGGATATAGGGGAAGGGGATGCCAGGGGCCGGACGATCAATATGCCGGTTGCTCCCGGAAGTTCGGGCAGAGTGTACAGGTATCTGATGAAGGAGATAATTGTGCCGGCGGCTGAGGAGTTTAAACCGGGATTTATTGCTGTATCGGCAGGGCAGGACAATCATTTTACTGATCAGCAGACAAGGCTTGCCCTTGATACAAAGGGTTATGCTGATCTTATGTCTGAGGCTGTTTATCTGGCTGAAAAGCTATGCGGTGGCAGGATTGCAGCAGTTCTGGAGGGCGGCTACAGTGTTGAGGGTGCACTTCCGTATGTGAACCTTGCAATTATTGCTGCTCTTGCCGGGTTTGATCTCTCGATGATGAGGGAGCCGGCTTTGTATGATCCTTTGTATAGGGATTCTTTCAATGATATAGCTTTTAAGGTCTCGGAGAAGATGGCGAAGAAGGTTAAAAAGGTCCAGTCAAAGTGGTGGGACTGTTTCTGAAGGTTTTGGGAGATTACAGATGACAGTTGAAGTGGTGCTTGGAGATATTCTTAATGATAAATCGCAGACTCTTGTAAATACTGTGAACTGTGTTGGTGTTATGGGCAAGGGGATCGCACTTGAATTTAAGAAAAGATACCCGGCAATGTTTGAGGACTATAAACTGCGTTGCAGGAAAGGAGAGGTTGAGCACGGTGTCCCTTACCATTATGAAGATATCTTTGGAAATTCAATAATTAATTTTCCAACAAAGGATCACTGGCGTTCTGCATCACGGATAGAGGATATTGTCAGGGGTCTTGATATTTTCATTAATTGTTATAAATCATGGAATGTAACTTCGGTAGCATTCCCGCCGCTTGGATGTGGAAATGGCGGTCTTCTCTGGGAGGATGTTGGCCCTCTGATGTACAGAAAACTGTCTTCTATTGATATTCCTGTCCGGATTTATGCTCCTTATTCAACGCCTGAAGATCATATGGCCTGTGAGTATCTTTCAGAGCCGGTGAATTATAATGAAAATATTACCGGGAATATTCTGAATAATAAAATTACTGCTGAGAAGATACTGCTACTTGAGGTGTTATTCCGGCTTGAGAACATGAAATATGCCTCGCCGGTCGGCAGGACAATATTTCAGAAGATCTGTTACATGCTTACACAAACCGGTGTTGATCTCAATATTTCATTTAAACAGGGAACTTACGGGCCATTTTCTGATGGAGCCAAAGATCTAATCAAAGAATTTTCCAACTGTAATCTTATTACTGAAAAGAAAACCGGTTCTATGATTAATATCAGAACCGGGTCTGAATTTCCGGCTGTAAAAGAGCAGTTTAAAGAAGAAATCCGTGCTGGTGATGATAAGATTGAGATAGTGGTGGATTTATTTTCAAGGATCAGGAGTACTGAACAGGCAGGTGAGGTTACAACTGTATTCTACGTCTATAGCGAGCTTAAATCGAGGAAACCTTTTGGGAAAATATCCGAAGAGATGATCTTTGATCGTGTGATTGAGTGGAAAAACTACTGGGCTGATGAAGAGAAGCTTAATTCAGTTGCAGATGCAGTGCGTATTCTTACCGTATTGAGATGGATTTTTGTTGAATTCAGTGATAATCTGCCGGTAAGTGAAATTGTCTGAATATCTGATGCGGAAGTTAAAAAATAAAAAATAGGTTGTTGTGCATTGTGTATGTAAATAGTTAAAAAGAATCGGATATTATCATTTGTTTTGTTTTCTTATTCAACGAGATTTTCTCTGATTTTTCAGCTTTATTTAATGAATTATTGAATATTTCTGCATATTTATTGTTTATATCTGCTACAGCAGAGGTACTGTGGATTTGATTCTCTTTATTAATTTCTGAGTGTTCAGATTTTTTAAGTTCTTCTATAATCTGATCAGCTGATTCAACACTTACTGCACCAAGAGACAGGAGTTTTTTATAACCGGGATATGCATCTTTATTATCTTCATCCGGTTTTACAGCGAAAACCGGTATGCCCTGTTCAATTGCAATTTCTGTCTGTCTGACTGAACCTCCCTTTTCACCTGACTCAATGACCACTACGCCTCCGGAAAGGCCGCTTGTGATTCTGTTTCTTTCAATAAATCTGCCTTTATGGACTGTTACCTTTTCTGTGATTTCGCTGAGTATAAGGCCGGACTGAGTAATTTTTTCTGCGAGACCTCTGTTGCCCGGTGGTACTATTTTTGTGACAGATCCGGGTAAGACGGCAATGGTTTTTCCTCCTGCCAGAAGTGTCGCATTATGAGCGGCACTGTCTGTTCCGTTTGCAAGTCCGCTTACAATTGAATACCCGGATTTCACAAGGTAATCTACTATTTCTATTGTCTTTTTCCGTCCTTTTTCTGAGATATTTCTGGTTCCGATGATGGAAATCAGTTTTTTATTGAGTAAACTTATGTCTCCTTTGCAATACAGGTGATAAGGTGGATTTTTTATTCTCAGAAGTTTTTGTGGATAATTATCATCAGTATATTTTATAACCTGAATCTGATTATTCTGATAATCTTCAATTGCTGAAATATAGTTGTCAGTTATGGAATTTTTGTCAGGGATGCCTTCAGTTAATGAAGCATTATATTTTTTTATAACAGTTCGGAATAAATTTTCAATACCTTTTGGATAGCTCGATTCTGTTAATTCATTTCTGTTTTCAATAGATATTATGAAGTTTTGGAAATTATTCTCATCTTTTAGATATTCCAGATATTCCTTCTTTTTTACTGACTGGATATCATTTAAAAATGACAAAAAGGCCGTTTGATAGTAATTATTTTTCATAAGATTTCCTCATACGGTTGAGTCTGACTTTTGAAACAGTTATCCCAAGAACAAGGGAACATACCTGTGTGACACCATTTAGTTTTAATATCCTCGTGCATTCTTCTTTAGTTGTACCATATGTGTAGACATCGTCTATTAGTAATACAGTTTCGTCATAAAATTTTTCATTACGATCATGGCAGCAGAAAGCCCACGACTTTAGTCGTGGGATGAATGCGTCTATATCACGACAATAACTATATATTCTTACCCCTAGATAATTATACCGTTGGCAAAAAAAGAACGCTGGACTCATGCGAATACCTGCGTATATAATATTGGGTATCATATTATTTGGTGTCCTAAATATAGGCGAAATGTCCTACAACCAGATGTTGCAGTAAGGTTGAAAGAGTTATTGCATGAAAAGGCATCTGATATTGATGTGATAATTGAAGTTATGGAAATCATGCCGGACCACCTACATTTATTTGTTAAAACAAAACCAACTGCAAGCCCACATTGGGTTATTCAGCAATTTAAAGGTTATACTTCAAGAATTTTAAGACAGGAGTTTAGCACATTGAGAACCCGTCTTCCAACATTATGGACCAGAAGTTATTATTGTGAGAGTTGTGGTCATATTTCAGACGAAATTGTAAAAAAATACATCGAAGATCAAAAAAAGAACTAATTATGATTCTGACCTATAAAATCCGTCACAATCAGGACTTCACTGAAGACCTAAAAAAAGCCTTTAAAGTAGCGGAGTTTGCAGTCAGGAATCCAAAGTGCAGGTCTTCTAAAGCAGTTAAAGATATTGGATTAAAATCAGCAATATCTAACCAAATATTGCGGAAATATGGTAACCAGAAAAAGATTAAACGAGTACATAATGTAAATTTAGTTATTCCAAATCAATCAATCAGAGTCGATAAAGATAATCGGATTATCAAAATAGTTCCATTAAAATTAACATTGAATTATCAATTCCCTGATTTTGAGAAAATAAATCAAATTGAAATTGATAAAGAGTTTGCTTATATATCGTGCACCGTCAAAGAAGAGTCCGAGATGATACCCTCTGCATTTATAGGGGTTGATCGGAACACTACGGGCCATATTGCTGTATTGGCAAATCCAGATACTGGAAAAATTGAAAAGCTTGGTAAAAAAGCACTTCATATCCACAATAAATATTCTGCAATTCGTAAACGACTTCAAAGACAGGGAAAATTCAGACAATTGAAGAAGATAAAGGATAAAGAATCCCGAATTGTCAAAGATTTAAACCATAAAATAAGTCGCAGGATTGTTAATATTGCTAAAGAACAAAATGCAGGTCTTGTATTTGAAGATTTAAAAGGGATTCGTAACTCCCGGAAACAGAGTAAATCGTTTAAATACGCCTTGAACAGTTGGTCATTTTATCAACTACAGTTATTTGTAGAATATAAGGCTAAGCTGCTTGGCGTTCCGGTGTATTATATAGATCCTGCATATACATCTCAAAACTGTTCAATTTGTGGTAAAATAGGAATTCGTAACGGAAAAGAGTTTAAGTGTCCACATTGTGGCCACGTTGATCATGCTGATGTAAATGCTGCATTCAACATAGCAAATCGTCAAAAAAGCATGGTTGATCGTGTACAGAAAGAGATGTACACGATGGGAGCACTGATACCCCACGACGCAATGTTTGAAGAATGTCAAACAACGTCAGAACCCCACGTGCTTTAGCCGTGGGAGTATGTCAGAGCTGATTTTTCCCCTGATGGCTTTTCTTTTTTCAATGGGGTTTTGTATTGTATGTATTCGTGGATAATTATCTTTCTGATATAAACAGTCAACAAGTACCATTCCATACCTTTCAGATAGTATTTCTCCCAGTAATTTTAAGCGATTGAAACCATGTCCGGGGTTGTTCATAACCGGAACAATACATTCCAGATGCTTTAATGACGGGTACATATTATCCATTGCATGGATTAGGCATTCACTGAGTGGCTTACATAAGGATGGATCACTTTTAAATTTGCGTATCTCATTACTCAGTGGATCATTATTGTATTCTCCGTATTTAAGATATTTGCCGAATGCAAAATTCATTAAGG
The DNA here is from genome assembly GCF_000243255.1 of Methanoplanus limicola DSM 2279. Lineage (NCBI taxonomy): Archaea > Methanobacteriati > Methanobacteriota > Methanomicrobia > Methanomicrobiales > Methanomicrobiaceae > Methanoplanus > Methanoplanus limicola. The sequence continues at coordinate 2,096,252 of NZ_CM001436.1, read as the reverse complement.
GGGGATTTTCTTTATTTTTTATATTGTAAGTACATTTATCACAATATTTGTTTTCTTTTGCCAGTGGAGTTCCACAGTTCTGACAACAGGGCTCATATAATGTTTCAAATACCTTCCCGTCAGAAGGGCGTTTAAAGTATGTTTTTTTCCTTTTTTCCATCTAAAAATCCTTAAAATTACAATATTATTTATAATCAAAATGATGGTTAATATATTGATGAATAATAAATAAAACTAACTCTCTGAATTTTAAGGAACTTAGGGATGAAATTTTGCCAAAATTGATTTCAGGGGAAATTAAAGTATTGGAAACAGAAAAAAATTTGTTGAAACTTAAATGAATAATATTTGTGGTGAGGCATATGGTTGATATTGACGAACGTATATATATAAATTTGTTATGTCTGTAATTACAATTATTTGAGTTGTGGTGTTTTGTGATATGGTAATTGAGATCAAACAAACCTGGTGGCATGTAGAAGAGATATTTCACCCCCATATCGGGAGAAAAATACGTCAGGTTATGGATATATATGTAAATGAGCAATTTATTCCTATTTCATTAGACTCACTCAAATTCTTAGGTTTTAGAGTGTATGCCAGAAATTTAAATAATAAAGAACTGGCATATTTGGAAGATAATTGTGGCTCTGAATTCAAAATTCTGGTGAATCTTGGTTCATTAGATAATTATCCAATTGTTTCTAAAACTGATGATAATTATACTTCGGAAAATAATGGAATTGATTTAAGGCACGTCAAAATTGAATTTGAATATATCCTAATGAATCCTGATATTGAAGATCAAAACGAAACTAAAATATCTTCAAGATGCTTCAATTTTTTTAGGCAAAAAAAAGAAGGAAATTTTTCAATTCGGGGAAATATACAGCCGGAATTTTATATAACGATGCCATTAGGGTGGCGTATTGGTAAAATTGATTTGTTCTCTTTAAATAGTAATCTGGAAGGTAATCAATGTGTATTAATAAGAAAATATGATAGTTTGGATAAAAAACCAGAACAATTAAAATTGGAGATGCCATTTATTTCGGTTTTAGAAGGGAAAAGAAAGTATAACTATTTAATTTCTGATTTTGTTAGTGATAAAAGTAAGTCTGGAGTAAATAATGAACATTTCACCTATATTTTCTCTTATATTGCAGAAATGTCTAATAAAATTGTGGGAATTTCAATAATTCCGCTATTCTATTTGCTTATTGTAGGCCTTTTTATAATGTCAATATCTTATAACTATATATTATATTCAAAAATTCCGAATTTAGGGATTTCTACTGGTTTAAGTTATCTCATCTCACTGTTAGCATATTGTTATTTTTATGCTTCTTTTGTGAAGGATGGATATTATATCCCCCATAAATTTTATTTTATGGCTTCTATAATTTTGTCGCTGTTTGTTATTGTTGCAATTTTTATAATTGCATTATTTAATGAAAATAGTCTGGATTCATTGAAAATTATAATTGATCTAACTATAAATTATATTTAATTTTATGAGTTTGGATGTTTAAGATCTCTTTTTTTGATCTCTTTTTGAAATTCCATTTCCAGATCTCATCTCTTTGCGGATTGAATCTGTAATCCAGCCTTTTTCTGATCCCATGACTGGAATATTATCGGTTTTCCAATTTAATGTACCAAGAGCCTTTCCAAATCGCATCATCTTAACATCAACTCTTATCCTAATTACTAACAGTATGATCATAATTATACTTCAATATTTCTACACACAAATTCAGGATTATATACATACTATATTAATTACCTTTTATCCAGGCTGAACTCATATTACATCATCAAAAGCGGATCCCACGAAGAAAAACTCGAACCACGAGGAGAAACTTGAACTGCCGGAAGAGGCTTTAAGAGAGGGTCTTTTGAATGCACTCGCACACCGGGATTACTATGTTTACGGGGCAAATATCCTTGTTGAAGTATTTCAGGACAGGGTTGAAATCACAAATCCGGGTGGTCCTGTAAATGGCCTGACTATGGAAGATCTCGGCAGAAAGAGCCTTTCAAGAAATACTCTCATTACAGGGCTTATGCAGAGGATGGATCTTATTGAAAAGGTAGGCTCCGGAATTTCAAGGATGAAGAATGCGATGGCAGATTATGGTTTTTCCGGCCCGGAATTTGATGTCAATGAGAACTGGTTCACTATAATCTTCCGGAGACCTTCTTCCAGTGAAGATTCTTATGACCAGAAATTGGATTCTCCGGAGAAAATGTCGGAGAAAATGTCGGAGAAAATGTCGGAGAAAACATACCATAAGATATTGGTGCTTCTTGGAAAAAATTCGTATATGACGATAGCTGAACTTTCTGAAGAACTTAATGTATCAACCCGCACTATTGAAAGAAACCTTAAGAAATTGCAGGAAAATAATGAATTGCTGCGTATTGGGCATGACAAAGGTGGGTACTGGAAAATTCTGAAATAAACAAATGGCGGGAGAATTCAATATCCGGTGAAGAGATCAGATTTTCTCTCCCCATAAAAAATTATAATGATTTGCGTCCGGAAAATGTTCAGGTTCCCAGAATTCTTTTAGTACTGCTTGTTCCGGATGAAATTGATATATGGATTGATCAAAGTGAGGTTCTATGGAAATCTTAGATGGTTATATTGATGGTTCAGTTTAAGTGCCAGGGCTGTTTCTGAGTGGGAGTGAACCACAAAAGTCTCTCCGATGCGCATAACTCCGCGATCTTTTTCCAAATGTGGTGTGTGTAGCGATCTGGTATGTCTGTAAAAGACGTTTTTTTATTTTGTGTGCGCACCGCAATTTCTGATCTGTTCCTGTCATCTGCACCTGCGCCTGCCTGGTTCTGCCTTTGGGGAAAATCCGCTGTCCAGTCTGCACATGGGGCATTTATCTTCATTTTCCGGAGTTATTGTTGTTCCGTAGCTTTTTCGGGCGTTTGTCTTCCGGAAAGGTTATCTTATTATGATATCAGTATAACTCTAACTAATGAATCCTTTACAGGATAAAAAAATGTATTTTTGCACCAGCAAGGACATCATTGAAGTCCTTGATGATGCACTTTGCGGGCGCCGCCTTACAGATGAACAGGCACTTACGCTCCTGAATGCAAAGGGTATGGATGTCTTTGTGGTTGCAGCTGCGGCAGACATGATAAGAAAAGAGAAGGCTGGAGATTATGTCACTTATGTCAGAAACCAGAATCTGAATTTCACGAATAACTGTATTAATTCCTGCGGGTTCTGTAGTTTTTGCAGAAAAACCGGCGATGAGGATATTTTCTGCCATAATTATGATGAGATAAGGCAGAAGGTTCTTATTGCAAAGGAGAGGGAAGTCACCGAGATATGCAGTGTAGGAGGCCTTCACCCGGATTTTGACGGTGATACATATTCCGGGATTCTCTCGGCAATTCATGAGACAGCCCCTGATATACACATTCATGCCCATAATCCAATGGAAGTCTGGTATGGTGCAGAAAAGAGTGGAATAACAACTCTTGAGATGCTTGAACAGATGAAGAGGGCAGGGCTTGGCTCTATGTGCGGAACGGCTGCGGAGATTTTGGTGGATGAGGTCAGGGAAGTTATCTGTCCGGGGAAGATTGATACGGCGACATGGGAGAGAATTATCCGGGAGGCACACGGACTTGGGATAAGGACCACCGCCACTATAATGTACGGCCATATCGAGAGCCTGAAGGACCGGGTTGAACACCTCAGGATTCTGAGGGATATTCAGGACGACACCGGCGGCTTCCTTGAATTTGTGCCTCTTTCATTTATCCACAACAATACGCCGCTTTACCTGACAGGCAGTGCTGCCGCCGGTGCAACAGGCAGGGAAGATATTCTGATGATTGCGGTTTCGAGGCTATATCTTGATAATTTTGACAATATCCAGATTTCATGGGTTAAATCCGGAAAAAAGCTGGCGCAGCTATTATTAATGGCCGGCGGAAACGATCTGGGCGGAACCATGTTTGAGGAGAGTATTTCAAAAGAGGCCGGGGCTGTGGATACCGAGTACCTTGATCCGGCTGAGATGAGACGGATGGCCGAAGATGCCGGAAGGGAACTTATGCAGAGGAATACTTTGTATGAGATTGTTTAAACAGAATAATGCATTTCTGTGAGAGCTGATTGTATTGCTGAAAGAGCGTATTATTACAATTGACTAAAATGGTGTAATTATGGAAGACAAGACAAGTACTGACGTTATGATGAAAGAAAAGATAAAAATCGGGATTATAATCTGTGACCGTTACAGTTCATGTGCCGGAGGTAAGTGCCTCAGATCCCTGCATAACCGTGAGGGAGCATTCAGCATATATGAGGGCAAAGAGGTTGAGGTTGCAGGTTATACCTCCTGCGGCGGTTGCCCGGGGGGGAATATCGAGTACGCACCGGAGGAGATGAAGAAGAACGGGGTGGATGTTATTCATCTCGCAACCGGAATGGTTGTCGGTTATCCGCCCTGTCCGAGGATAAAGTATTTCTCAGAGTTCATAAAGGATAAATACGGCCTTGAAGTAGTTGTCGGGACGCATCCGATTCCGGAGAAATACTATCAGACCCACAAAAACCTGAAGACATGGGATTCGGTGTTGTGGGAGAGGCTGACTGCACCGACACTCTCAGACGAGAAAACACGACTGGCGTATGACTGAGGTTTTTTCTTTCCGGAGATTCTCCTGAGATTTTTTACTAAATCGGCTGAGATGCAGTATTTTCCGGATTCAAAGTCAATATTTTGCTTTATTACCTTCGTTTTTTTTGAAAAACTATATTGCCGGACATCCTCCCGGTGTCGTAAGAAATGAAATAAAAGGACATACTCTGCCTTTTTTTCTAATGAAGCATTACGTTTAAGGCAGATTATAACTAAAGATTACTCTGTTCGGGATTTATGATGTTATATGATGAATATTAATCAGCAAAAAGAACAGTTTAGCAGAGCATATGTCAGAGCTGTAGCTACTGTTGCAGGATTTTCATTATTTGAACCCTCCGTGGATGATGACAGCATCGATCTCTCAATCGCAGAGAGGGGCGGGAGGGGTTCTATTCGTTCTCCCAGAATAGATTTACAGCTAAAATGTACATCGCAGAATTTAATATCCGGTGATGGGATCAGATTTTCTCTGCCTATAAAGAATTACAATGATTTACGCCCTGAAAATGTTCAGGTTCCCAGAATTCTTTTAGTACTGGTTGTTCCGGATGAAATCGAAAGATGGATTGATCAAACTGAGGAAAAACTTTCAATGTATCATTGTGGTTATTGGGAATCATTGAGAGGTTTGCCTGATACTTCAAATGAAAAAAATGTCACTGTAAATATTCCAAAATCGCAGCAGTTTACAGTAGAAGAATTAAGCAAAATTATGGAAAGGGTTGGATATGGTGACCTGCCATGAATGTTGATATCCGGGATACTGAAGTATTAAATGCTCTTGGGCCTTTGGATTTGGAATTATATCTTAAATCCAGAGGCTGGAATGAATCATTTATCATGCCTGATAAGTATTCTGTCTGGATCACCAGAGATGGTAACAATGAAGAATATGAGATTACGCTGCCACTTGACAGAACAGTTATAGATTACGCACTCCGTATAGGCGAACTTCTAAATACTCTTGAACTCGCTGAAAATCGTTCTCAGACTGAAATATATAATGATCTTAAGACAACCTCAGCAGATATTATCAGATTAAAATTCAGTCTTCCCAATTCATCCGGAGGAAGCATTCCAATAGAAAAAGGGGTTGAAATTGTCAATAATGTCTGGGGCATGATGATGGCATCTGCCTGTTCAACAATAGAACCACGACCTATTTTTCAGGCCAGAAAACCAAATCAGGCCGTTGATTACATGAAAAAAGTTCGTCTGGGGCAGACCGAGCAGGGAAGCTATGTTGTAACTGTCCTCTCACCTGTGTCTCCGGAGATAAATATTAAACAGACAAAATTACTAAATGCACAGAATTCAGAAGATCCTTTCGAGAGGAAAGTTATCCTTAACCTTTCAACTGCATTAGCTGAAATGAAATATGCTGCTGAAAGGGCGGCCGTGAAGAGTTCTTTTGAGTATTTTGAAGATGCTATTGAAAAAGGTGTAAGTGCCAATCTCTGTGAAGCAGTTGCCCGGCTCAGCTCATACAATGATCAATATCAGGATCTGTATGTCAGTTTTTCATTATCCAGAAACCGACCGGCAATTGCTGATGTGGTAAAAAATGTTTATCTTTCCGCGGACATAATGCCCGTCCTGGATGAAGTAGCCCGTGTTTTCAGAGAGTCAGCACCCCGTGATGATTTTGAAGTCAGGGGGCCGGTAATAAGACTGGAAAGAAACGAAGGTTCATCAGCCGGAAAGATCACAGTAATAGCTTTTATTGATGAAAAGCCCAGAAAAATCAGTTTTGAGCTTCCTGATGAACTATATCACCTGGCTGTACAGGCACATGATCAGGAAAAGACAATTGCCTGTTATGGCACTTTGGTTCGTGAAGGCCGTACATACTTCCTAAAAAATCCAGGAGACTTAATGATTGAAAGGGAATAATTTTTTTGGCAGAATTTGTATGTGACCGGTTATTTATGAAATTTGATATTTATAGATGATGTGGTGCTCGAATCTGATTTAAATGAAAACCGGTTCAATATATAGTATAATGCAGAACTTTCCGGAATGGTCCGGAAAGTTTGCTTATTACTATGAAGTGCGGTATAAGTGCATGATTTGGAATAATCTCCGTTACACTCCGATTATCCCAAAACATTATGCAGTGCACTATAATATCCCTAACATTTTCGTATAATGAAGAAACAAAGACCGGCAGGGAAATGGTCGATGGGCAGGATAAAATATTAAAGATATATACCTCCTATGAAACAATACACTGTTTCATTCATCATCTGTGAACCGGCTGGTTCATGAGGGACTTTTTTAATTCAGCAGATTTAAAAATCCCGGTAACGAAGATGCAACAATATAATCCGCAAAAAATCGGTTACAGACCTATTTTGCTTATGCAGGCCGAAAGAATATCTGTGGTATTGTTGCTGATTAAACCACTATGGTTTTGAGGCCGTATAAAATCATTCAGCAAAAAAAAAGGAATTAGTTTTGTCCCTGACCTGTATCAGAGGGGCACCAGATCTTTCTGATATACCTCATTGAGTACCTGGCCAAGTCCTGCATATATGGCAGAAAATCCGCAGATTATCCCTTCATATCCGGCTATGGTCGTTATGAGAGCATTTCCTGTAAAATCTCCGGCTGCAAGCAGGAAGAAGAGCAGTGCAAGTGAACCGAAGACAAACTGTATGGCCCGGTTCATCTTAAGGGTGGCTACAAACATCACAGAGGTGAATATTCCCCACATTAAGAGGTATGAACCCATTGCGACTTTCTCCGGTGCCGCTGCAAGGCCAAGTCCCGGCAGTATCAGCAGAGCTACAAGGCTTATCCAGAAGAAACCATACGAGCAGAATGCAGTCGTTCCAAAGGTATTGTTCTTCTTCCATTCCATTATTCCGGCTATAACCTGTGCAAGGCCTCCGTAAAATATTCCCATCCCCATAATCATACTGCCAAGTGCAAAATACCCTGCATTGTGAATATTTAATAGCACAGTTGTCATACCAAAAGCCAAAAGCCCAAGTGGTGCCGGGTTGGCCGTTCCGTCCATCAGAAAGAAACTGTTTCTGTTCTCTTTTTCCATTTAGATCACCTTTATTTAATTGTCTCCTGCTGTATTTTCCGCCCGGAAATTTTTGCAGGGTTTATCGGGTACTCCGGATGTCTCCGGCATATGCAGAGATAACCCGACTCCCGGAACATACCCTTAAATCTGCCTGCAAAAATTCAGGTTTGCCGGGTTTACTCCTCCAGCGTGGAGATGTCACCCGGATCGAGACCCATATCCTTAGCCTTTAATACCCGCCTCATTATCTTTCCGCTTCTGGTCTTTGGCAGCGAATCGACAAACTCAATCTCAGAAGGCATTGCAATCGGGCCAAGGCTCATCCTGACATTGTATATCAGGTCATTTTTCAGTGCCTCGCTCGGTTTATACCCTACGCAGAGCGTTACAAAGGCTTTGACCGACTGGCCCTTAACAGGATCAGGCTTTCCTATAACTGCCGCTTCGGCAACAGCCTCCTGTGATACAAGTGCACTCTCGACCTCGGCCGTACCGAGATTATGGCCGGCAACGATTATAACATCATCGGATCGCCCTATGACCATGATATAGCCATCCTCATCCTTAACGGCAAGGTCTCCGGCAGTATAGTAATTTCCGACCGTATTCCAGTACTGCCTGTACCTCTCATCGTCATTATGGATGGTCCGCATCATAGACGGCCAGGGTGCCTTTATAACCAAAAGTCCGCCTATTCCCGGTGCACAGGGATTGCCGTCTTTATCTACCACATCTGCTATAACACCCGGAATCGGTTTGCCTGTAAATCCAGGCTTCATCTTATCGCCGACAAGTGTTGCAAGCATATGCATCCCGGTTTCAGTCTGCCACCATGTATCTATTATCGGGCATCTGGCCTTGCCAATCTTTCTGTAATACCACTCAAAAGCCTCCGGATTTAAGGGTTCACCGACAGAACCAAGTATCCTCAGCGAATCGAGATTGTATTTTTTCGGCCATTCCTCCCCATACTTCATAAACATCCTGATGGACGTTGGTGCGGTGTAGAATATGGTAACTCCGATATCCTCAACCGTCTTCCACCAGATGCCGGGATCAGGATAGTCCGGAACAGTCTCTGAGATAAGGACTGTTGCTCCGGTGGAGAGCGGGCCGTACACGATATAGCTGTGCCCCGTGATCCAGCCAGGATCGGCAGTGCACCAGTGGACATCGGAATCTTTCATATCAAAGACATATTTTGTCGTATAATATGTCCCGACCATATAACCGCCGCAGGTATGCACAATCCCTTTGGGCTTGCCCGTTGTTCCGCTTGTGTAGAGGATGAAGAGCGGATCTTCAGCATCCATGACTTCCGGTTCACATACCGGGTCTGCATTAGCCATTATCTCGTAGAAATCAACCTCTTTTTCAGGCATAAGCTCGATATTAAGGTTGGTTCTCTTCAGGACAACTACCTTTTCAACACAGGATGCGTTGGTGACCGCCTCATCAACGATTGACTTTAACATTATCGTCTTTCCACGCCTATAGCTGACATCTGCCGTTATGACAACCTTTGCATTGGCATCACGTATCCGGCTGTTAAGTGCATCTGCACCAAACCCTCCGTAAACAATGCTGTGTACAGCCCCGATTCGTGCACAGGCAAGTATTGCAACCACATGCTCCGGAACAAACGGCATATATAGGCAGACTGCATCCCCCTTCCTGACTCCGAGTCCCTTAAGTGCATTTGCAAATCGCATCACCTGTGCATGAAGCTGTCTGTATGTGAGGACACGCTCGTGCAGTTCGTCCTCACCACGCCACATTAATGCAACTTTATTTCTCTTATCACCGTTTACATGCCTGTCAAGACAGTTGCAGGTGATATTGAGCTTTGCATTGGTGAACCATTTTGCATATGGGTGCTCCCACTCCATAACATTATCCCATGGCTGCATCCATTCCAGTTCATGTGCAATTTCACTCCAGAAGCGCTCAGGATCATCCAGGAATCTCTGGTAGGCCGGTTCATACTCACCAATCCAGGAATTGTCGCGATAGGAGTATTCCGGAAGGTATGACTTTTTTTCAAGTTTCACATCGAAATTATCACTCATCATTTCCACCTGCATGATTAATCATGTAGATTTGTCTGTTCGCTCACCCCTCCGCATTGTATTATTATGCAGAAGAGTCTGACGCACCTATGCAGTGCGCAATACTCATACAATGCATTGACAATAAATAAATATGTCTTAAGCACAACTTATATGCAGTGCATAGAAAAATTCCGGCAGGCAGAAGGTTTTGGTTAAATGGCAGGCGAATTTCAGGAAACAATTGATATAAAAGAACTTCTCAGGAAATATCCCAAGGGACTGAACATATCTGAGATATCAAGTGCACTGCATATGCACAGAAATACCAGTGCAAAATATCTTGATATGTTAAAACTCAAAGGTGATATTGACAGAAAACAGACAGGCCCGTCAAAGAATTATTATCTTGTACAGAGAATCCCAATCTCATCATTCATCAGATATACTCCGTTTCCGGTAATAATTCTCAGTTCAAAAAAGGAGATATCGATGGTGAACAAAGAAGCCCTTAATCTTCTGAAATGCCCGCTTGATGTCTTATATGGCGAAAAGATTCAGAACCTTCCGTATTCACTCTTCAAAGAGGTCATAATTGAAGAACTCTGCCACAATGCAGTTCAGGGCAGATCTGAAATTATTGAGAGGGAGACCCATATTCTTGGTAAAAAGCTTCACCTCCGTCTGCATTTCATACCCATAGTCTTTGATACCGGACGGGATGGCTGTGCGGTTGTAATATATGACAATACAGAAAATATCGAAAACCTTGAAAAACTTAAAATATGCCGCAGACAGTATGAGGCAGTCACAAGCGACCAGACAGAATTTATCGTGCATATCAGCGATGAGCTGACCATTCTTTTCGTAAATGAGGCATACTGCCGGCATATCGGCAGGAGTTTTGAGAGAATAACCGGTCTTCGGTTTATTCCGATGTTTCAGGCAGATGAGAGGGAGAGGGTGCAGAATCTCATCTCTTCGCTGAGTCAGGAAAATAATTCCGGCAGCCTTGATGTCAAATCAGTGAGAAAGGACGGGGGCATCGGATATGAGAACTGGACATTCAGGGTGATCTTTAAGGACAGTGGTGATATTTCCGGTTACCACGCAATCGGCAGGAATATCACCGAACTTAAACTGAGCGAAGGCAGACTGAGGCAGTACTATGATAACCTTGAAAAACTCATACAGGAGAGGACAAATGAACTTCAGGAGGCAAACCGGAGGCTTCTTGGTGTAATCTCCGAGAAGGAAGACCTTGAACAGGAGCTTTTATTCACTCAGTTTGCATTTGACCATGCCTCGGATTCAATAATTCTCTTTGATGAGGACGGAAAGGTCTACAAAGCCAATAAGACGGCCGGTGAACTTCTCGGCTATTCGGACGCTGAGATGAAATCCCGGTCTGTATTCGATATTAATCCGTCAATTTCCAAGGAAGAATGGCAGCATATGTGGAAGGAAGCACATCCGGGCAAGAAGGAGAGAACAATTTCAATACATGCAAAACAGAACGGAGAAATCTTTGACGTTGATGTCTCCCGGAATTTTGTTCAGTACTCTGAAAGGATGTACTTCTGTTCAGTTGCAAGGGAGATCTGAACTTTTTATTTTTCAACTTTAATTATTATTTGGGATTTTATCCCTTCATCTCTCTTTATCCCTTCATCTCTCTTTATCCCTTCATCTCTCTTTATCCCTTCATCTCTCTTTATCCCTTCATCTCTCTTTATCCCTTCATCTGTCTTTATCCCTTCATCTCTCTTTATCCCTTTATACCCGGATTTTGTTCAGTTTTGTCCGGATTTTAGTATCAATATGTACTGAATAAGTATTGCTGTGAGCCGGCCTTGGGTGTGAGGACATATGTCTCATATGTTAATTATGTATTTTTGAGGACGGCGGATACCTGATTACCGGTTACAAATACACACCTCTCTTTCATCTTCATCATCATAGCAGGTGCTGAAGTGAATCACTTAAAAACGTATATATATAATGGTGGTAATAGAAATTATTGTGAGTACCACGGGGTTGAATTTTTCCTGTGCACAGTTTTTCATTTCTGACTGCTCTGCACTTTCATCCTCAGGGTCATATGAAGAAGATCTTTGGCAGGTTTGTTTTCAAAGTTTCTTCTTCATAAGGGATTTTTCCGGATTAAAGGGTGCCGGGATAACAAAAACAGATATATATGGCACTTGTGCAGGATCTTAATTATAAGTTTCTGCATGTTCCGCCTGCCGGATTTTTGGGGGGAATATCTTGGAAGAAAATTTAAATAATTCATTATCCGGGGAATCATCGAAGAGATATAATATACTTCATGTTGATGAGAACCCTTTACTTCTGAGTGCCGGAAAGACATTTCTTGAAGAATCAGCCGGTATTAATGTTAGTACTGCCTGCGGTCAGAAAGAGGCTGAAAAACTGTTAGCCGGAAATGTTTATGACGTCATCATCTCAGATTACCGGACGGACAAAATTGACGGCATTAAACTTCTGAGATCGCTTAGGTGCAGGGGGGACAGAACTCCTTTTATCATCTTCACAGAGAGCAGGAGTGCGGATGACGCAATTGAGGCTTTAAATGGCGGGGCTGACTTTTATCTCCGTAAAAAGATGCCGCCAATATTACAGTTACCTGAACTTTACGGCAGGGCATTATCCCTTGCAGAGGAGAAGAAATCCTCCGGGATAGCTGTGGATTATAAGAATAACCTCCTTTCCGGGATTATAAACGGAATTCCGGATGTCCTGGCAATTCAGTATGCCGATCATACAATTGAATGCTACAATGAAGCGGGCTACAGGCTTCTTGGTATGACTCCGGATGAGGTGAGGAATAAAAAATGCTATAATCTGATAGGGCGTGATACCGAATGCGTGGAATGCGCAACAAGGGAGGCCGTAAAGACAAAAAAGATGCAGAGGATTGAGAAGTACGTCCCCGAACTGGGCCTTTATCTCGACTGCCTGAGCATTCCTGTACTGGATGAAGACGAAAATATTGTCAGAATTATCGAGCAGCTCCGTGATATTACTGAGAAGAAGAGGACAGAGGATGCACTCCATGAAAGTGAGGAGAAGTACGAACATCTTTATAATATAATGAGGATGATGTGTGACAACGTCCCGGATATGATCTGGGCAAAGGACACTGAAAAACGCTACATCTTTGCGAACAAGGCTGCCTGTGTGAATCTGCTCTGTGCAGAAGATACAGCCGAACCTGTCGGTAAGACTGACCTCTATTTTGCAGAGCGTGAAAGGGCACGCCATCCTGAAGATCCTGAGTGGCATACATTTGGTGAGATCTGCTCTGATTCAGATCAGATTACGATGGATGTGAAAGTTCCGCAGCATTTTGATGAGTATGGCAATATTAAGGGGAAATTTATCTTTCTTGATGTCCACAAGGCTCCTTTCCTGAATGAGAAAGGAGAGATGATAGGGACAGTCGGCTCTGCACGTGATATTACGGCTAATAAAAAGGCGGAGGAAGCCCTGCTTAAGAGCGAGGAGAGGCTGACTCTGACGCTTGATGCCACAAATGACGGTATCTGGGACTGGGATATCCCTACTGGCAATGCATTCTTCAGTCCCCGCTGGTACACTATGCTTGGCTATGAGCCTGATGAGATGCCGGCTTCATATGATACATGGAGAGGACTTGTCCATCCGGATGACATCGGCCCTGCGGAGAAGTTTATATATGAGACTATCCGCAGTGGTAAGGATGGGTATCAGCTTGAGTTCAGGATGAGGGCGAAAGCTGGAGATTACCGGTGGATTTACGCAAGAGGGAGTGTTGTAAGCCGGGATGAAGACGGAAATCCTGTGAGGATGGTCGGGACACATACTGATATTACTGAGCGGAAAAATGCTGAGATTGCCCTTCGCGAGAGTGAGAATAAATTCAGAACTCTTGTTGAGAAAGCTTCGCAGATGCTCTTTTTACATGACCTGGACGGAAATATCATTGATGTTAACCGGAAAGCCATAAAGACAACCGGATACTCCCGTGATGAACTTCTCTCTCTCAATGTCGCGGATATTGATCCTGATTCAGATAAGAGGGCGGATAACAGATGGCTGTGGCATGATATGCCTGAATACGGTGACGCAGTATTTGAAGTCCGGCACCGCAGAAAAGACGGTTCTGTATATCCTGCCGAAGTTCACGCAACAAAAATCAGTATAGGGGGAGAATATTGTATTCTTGCTCTTGTAACCGACATTACTGAGCGGAAGCGTAATGAAGAGGCACTTTTTGAGAGTGAGAAGAAGTACAGGGATATCTTTGAAAACTCTGTCACAGGTCTTTTCAGAACAACTCCAAAAGGGATAATTGTCGATGCAAATGATTCTCTTGCCAGGATGTATGGATATGGTTCCAGAACCAAACTCCTGAAAGAGAATGTAAATGCAGCAGATATGTATGCAAATCCGGCTGAGAGGGAGAGAGTCCTGGCAGTAATTTCAGAAAACGGAATAATTGAGAATTATGAGGTCACCCATGTTAAGAGGGACAAAGGTCTCTTTAAGGCAATAATAACAGCAAGGAAGGTGAGGGACGGGGATGGAAATTTATTATATTGTGAGGGTTCTGTCACTGATATTACAAAACTCCGCCAGACTGAGGATGCCCTTTATCTTGCAAACCGGAAGCTTCAGATCCTCTCGGCAATAACACGGCATGATATTTTAAATAATATCACTGTAATCAGGGGATTTCTTGATATTATCGGTGATTTTGACGATTATCCTTTAATTAAGGAATATCTTGAGAGTCTTGATTTTTCAGCCAAAGCTATCCAGGACCAGATTGAGTTCACCCGTGAATATGAAAAACTCGGTGTTGACAGACCTGCATGGCTCAGTATCTCAGGTATTATCAGAAAGACAGGGCGGGGAAAACTTTCGGTCAGTTATGAATGCGGGGAGTATCTCATATATGCAGACCCGATGCTTGAGAAGGTCTTTTACAACCTTATGGATAATACAGTGCGTCATGGTGAAAAGGCGACCGGAGTCAGGGTATTATGCCGGGTTTCTGATCCGGACAACAGTCTTATTATCACATGGAAGGATGATGGTGTGGGAGTTTTGGAAGAGTCAAAGGAGACGATATTTAAGAGGAGTTGTGGAAAAAATACAGGGTTTGGACTTTTTCTCTCAAGGGAGATCCTCTCACTGACAGGGATTGAAATCCGGGAGAACGGCATCCCCGGAGAAGGGGCATCTTTTGAGATCACTGTTCCTGAGAGATCATGGCAGAAGGGAAGTGCTGATTCATGATTTTTCCGGATTAGATGATTATATGCGGTCAGTTCCGGATGAATCTTATTTGTGGGTGAAACAGAGCTTAAATATGGTTTAGGGTGGAGGAGATATGAACGGTGGAGATTTTCCGGATAAGGACGGTTTTTTATTTTATGGCTCTGATCCGGGCAGTTATGGAGATTTTTTTGGTAAGGCGATAGATCTCATCCCTAACCCTGTCTTCATGAAGGATATTGATGGGAGATATACCGGAGCCAATCGTGAATTCTATAGATTTCTGGGCAAAGTTCCGGAGGAGATAATCGGGAAGACTGTATTTGAGATAGCGCCAGAAGAGCTTGCAGAAGTCTATCACAGAAAGGACAGGGAGTTATTTGACTGTCCGGGCACTCAGCGGTATGAGGGTGATGTCAGGTACAGTGACGGAACTGTTCACAGTGTGATATTCAACAAAGCTACTTTTAATGACGAAACGGGCAGTGTGGCAGGTATTGTCGGTGTGATGATCGACGTCACAGAGCTTGCAGATACTAAAAAATCGCTTGAAAAAAGTGAGAGAAATTACAGGAATCTCTTTAATTCTGCAAATGATGCTTTTTTTGTGCATTATCTCAATGAGGACGGGATGCCGGGCAGATTTGTAGATGTAAACGATGCTGCATGCCAAATGCTTGGATATAAGAGAGAAGAGCTTCTTGAATTATCTGTCACTGACCTTATGCCGGAGGACCTCTATTCAATAATTCCGGGTGTGATCGCTGATTTAAGCAGGGATTTTAATGTAAAATTTGAGAGTGCATTTCTTAGCAGGGGGGGCAGGAGAATCCCTCTGGAGGTCAGCTCAAATCTGTTTCCTGAGGGTGGCAGAAGTGTTGTACTGTCAGTTGTACGTGACATAACTGAGAGGATAATATACGAAGAGGCAGTCAGGCAGTCTGAGGAGAAGTACAGGACACTCTTTGAATCTGCAAGTGATGCAATATTTATTCTTGATATGGATAGCAGTTTTCTTGAGGCAAACCATGTTGCATGTGAGCGGCTGGGATATACGAGGGAAGAACTGCTTGGGATGAATAAAGCGGATATTGATGACCCCTCTCTTAGAGATAATGTGCCTGCAAGGATGGAGGAACTTTTCAGTAATGGAAGTGTTATCTTTGAAACCGGACATCTGACCAAATCCGGAGTGATTATTCCTGTAGAGGTGCATGGGACTATAATTGATTATATGGGTAGTCCTGCTGTCCTGTCAATTGCAAGGGATATATCGGACAGGCTTAAACTTGAAGAGGACCTGAGATATTCTGAGGAGCTCTACCGTACAATGTTTGAAAATACCGGTACTGCCATGCTCCTTATTGATGAGGACCTGACGATTTTACTTGCAAATTCCGAGATTGAGAATATTTCCGGGTATAAAAAAGAAGAGGCTGAAGGTAAGCTTAAATGGACTGAGTTTATCTCTTCTGCCGATATTGACAGGATGGTTAACTATCATATTATGAGAAGGAGAGATCCCGGTTCTGTACCTGATAATTATGAGGCTACATTTAAAAGAAGGGACGGGAAAAAGGTCTATACAACCCTTAACGTATCTATAATTCCGGGCACGAAGAGGAGCATTGCATCAATACAGGATATTACTGAACAGAAACTGACCAATCTTGCATTAAGGGAGAATGAGGAGAGGCTCAGGCTTATAATTGAAGCTGCCGGTCTTGGTACCTGGGACTGGGATGTCACATCCGGAAAGGTGATACTGAATGATATCTGGTACAGAATGCTTGGTTATAAGGAGGGCGATTTAAGGGAGGAATATGGTGAGATTCTAAGAGGCATTCATCCGGATGATACTGACAGAGTAAATCTTGCGGTAAGAGAATGTATTGAAGGGAAAATTCCGGCCCTTAATGTTGAATTCAGGATTTTATCAAAGGATAATAAGTGGATATGGATTATGTCATCCGGAGAGGTTGTGGAGTATGACAGGCAGAATAAGCCGGTAAGGGTAGCCGGAATTAATCAGGATATTACTGAGGTTAAGCGGTTTCAGAATGCCATTACAGAGACAAACAGGAAGCTGAATATCCTTTCCGGAATTACAAGGCATGATATTTTAAATCAGATCCAGGCCATGATGTATTACTCTTATAAGCTGATGGAGAAGGGAGGGGATTCTCTGGAGATTAAAGAGATTGCCGGTAAAATTACTGGTATAACAGATACTATTAAGAGGCAGATCGAGTTCACAAGGGATTATGAGGAGCTTGGCATAAAAGAGCCGGCATGGCAGCAGGTAATGGTTGTGGCAGAATCTGCCGCTTCCAGGGTTGATGGTGCAGGGGTTAATATATCTGTTAATGTCGGCAGTCTGAATGTTTATGCCGATATTATGCTTGGGAAGGTCTTTTACAATATCTTCAGCAATTCTGTGAGGCATGGGGGGCATGTTACTCTGGTGAAGATGTACTTTGAGGAGAGGGGTGGCTCTGGCAGGATAATTATTGAGGATGACGGCACGGGAATTCCGGATGAGAACAAAGAGAAGATATTTGAGAAAGGTTTTGGAGCCAATACCGGGCTTGGGCTGTTTCTCTCAAAGGAAATTCTGGCAATTACCGGCATGAGTATTGTAGAAAATGGTGAGTTCGGGAAAGGGGCAGGATTTGAGATAGTTATACCTCATAATAACTATCGTGTATGACTGGGTTTTAGAAATCAGGATAAGGATCTAATTTATTTTTCCCGGAAAAATAAGTGCGATAACCGGGGATCGAACCCGGGTTAGAGGCTTGGGAAGCCACTGTCCTGCCGCTGGACTATTATCGCATGGATATAACAGTAATATCCTGTCTGTAATTTGGATTTAATAAGATATAAATCTTTTTTTGCCTGACAGAGGCAGTTCTGGCAGATACTATTGGTCATGTCCCGGAATAACGGACAGGATGAAACACATTCAGTTCTGCCTGATATGGCAGGATATTTTCCTGCCCGGAAATATTGCAGGATTGGGGGTTAAGCAAAGTTTATCTCTGCTGTATGTTGATATTAATCAGATGATTATTGACTCTTTGCAGAATATTTCAGTACGTGCTGCATCGTGTGATGGCAACATGGCACTCCCTGAACACGGTATGAGTGCCATCTGCAAAAATCAATATGTGGATTTATCTGGAGAAACAGGGCGTTTAATGCCCTCAGAATTTCTGGGATTTTCCCGGTGGCACTCATCTCCGGGAGCACAGCGTGTCATCCGGCAATGGAAGGATAAAATTTCATGCTATGCCCGCGAAAATAGTGCCATCATATTATATAATCTCTTTATCTTGTGTCTTTATAGATATAATGGGATTATTATGGTTAATTAGATGGCACTCTAAAGGTGTATGAGAGTGCCATGTTGCAAAGTGGGTCAGAGAGGTTGTCTGCTGAAGTCTGACAGGTCATTGATATATGGATTTATCCGGCAAATAATTATATTATGTTCAGATAAAATAATTGGTTATGAGAATGTATGGATGGGCTGGCAGAATACTGAGGGTTGATCTCTCCCGGAATAAAATATCAATAATTCCGGCAGATGAGGGCGTTCTTAAAAATTTTCTTGGCGGAAGGGGGCTTAATTCATGGACTCTCTTCAATGAGATAAAACCGGGCACTGACCCTTTAGGACCGGAGAATGTCATCTGCTTCTCACCCGGAGTTTTTACCGGCACAAAACTCCGCCTTACAGGCAGAATATCGGTGAGCACACTCTCTCCTTTATCCGGGATTCTCGGTGACGGGAGCGGCGGCGGTGCATTTGCATCAGAGGTAAAAGCGGCCGGTTATGACCAGATTGTTATAACCGGAAGGGCAGAAAAACCGGTATATATCCGTATCAGTGATGATGATGTGGAGATAGCTGATGCAGGGAACCTTACAGGTCTTTCGACCTGGGAAAAGACTGATATTATACAGGAGAATGAGGGTAAAGGGGCAAGTGTTGCCTGCACTGGGCCGGCAGGCGAGAATCTCGTCCGTTTTGCAACAACCATTATTGACAGGTACAGCTCAGCCGCAAGGGGGAGCGGTGCTGTTATGGGTTCAAAAAACCTTATGGCGGTGGCGGTATCAGGTACAGGCAAAGTTGCGGTTGCGGACCCTCTACTCTTTCAGAAGCTCTCAGATGAGGATAAGGAATATTTCAGGAATAATTCGTTTTTTAATGAGCAGGTAAAGGTTTACGGCTCACATTTCGGTATTGTAAACTGGCATCCGGGAGTCAGGAACAGCAGTTATTATCTCTCACCTGAGGAAGTGCCGGAGAGTATCCGTCCTGTGGCACTGAAAAATTACGAGACCGGGCGTACTGCATGCAAAACCTGCACAGTGGGCTGCAAGAATATATTTGAAATCCCGTCCGGGAAATATGCAGGTGAGAGAGGTGAGGGGCTGGAATTTGAGGCTGTTTACTGTCTTGGGACAAACTGCGGGATATTTGATCCTGTTGCGATCCTTGAGATGGAGAACCTCTGTGACAAATACGGCATGTGTGTGGTGGGCCTTGGCAATGCAATCGCCTTTGCAAAGGACCTCTTCAGCAGGGGGATTATATCTGAAGAAGATACCGGTATTTCCCTCTCATGGGAGGATTCCGGCTCACAGACTGAACTGATACACAGGACTGCCCTCAGGGAAGGGTTTGGAAATACTGTTGCTGAAGGGATGTACGGTATGGCGAAGATTATCGGCCGGAATTCGATGGACTACTGTTATCATGTAAAAGGGCTTTGCAGAGGTGTATATCCGCCTGGGGTATTCAGCCTTGCCCATGCAACATCCACAAGGGGTGCGGATCACCTCAGGGGCAGGAGTTGGGCACTTGATGAGAATGAGCCGGAATTTTTCAGAGAACTTGTGAATAACGGCTTTATGCCAAAAGACCCTGCGGGTGCCCTGACTGTCGCAGAGAAGGCAGCCACTTTTGCGGACTGCACGGGAAGATGCAAAGGTTCGGTGAACAGCTGGGCTTTTGCAGTGCCGCTTGTCTTTAAATCCCCGCTCTTTAAAGGTTCAGCAGAACTGCTTTCTGCTGCGACCGGAATTAATTTCTCCGAGAGAGAAGTCACAGATGCCCTTGAGAGGGTTTACCTGACTGAGATGGCATTCAATGACAGGCGGGGAATTAAGAGAAAGGATGACAGGCTTGTACAACATCCGTGGGTGAGAGATTCTGATGCCGGAAAAGAGGAGAGAAGGCTGCATGACGCGATGCTTGACCGGTATTATGCTGAGCATGGGTGTGATTTGGCAACCGGAATTCCGACAGGAGAGAGGCTTTCAGAACTTGGACTTTCATCTGTGGCGGCTGAACTTGAAAGGGGTATGCCTTATACTGACTGGGACGGGCCGTTTCTGTGGGAGAGAGGCAGTTATCCTTCCGGCGGGAGACGTATGTGAAAATCCGGTTTGTACTCCAAAAAATAAAAACAGTCACCCATGAGCGATGGTTCACAGATGATGGATGAAAAACAGAAGTTTTTCATAGGAGAGATTTTACCCGGAAATTTACCCGGAAATTTTTATTTCTGTCATACTTTTGTGTAATTTCCGGGGAGGTATTTCTTCTTGAGGGTGATTATTCTCTCATATGATTCGTTGATTCTCTCCTCCGGAATTTCACCCTCCTTCACCAGTTCCTTTACAATGCTGACAGATTTTTCTGCAATATTTTCGTCATAGACTATATTGTTGGCAAAGAGGAATATGTCACATCCGGCATTTATTGAGAGCTTTAAGGCGTCTCTTAAGCCGTAACTGTCGGTAATTGCACCCATGTCCATGGCGTCTGTGATTATCACTCCTTCATAGGCAAGTTTATCCCTTAAAATACCGGTCACTGTCTTTTCCGATAATGTTGCAGGGTAGTCGGGGTCCAGATTTTTGTTGTAAATATGGGCGGTCATTATCATATCCGGAAGATCTTCTTTGATCAGGTTCTGATAGGGAATAAGCTCTTCTTCGCTCCATGTCCCGGTTACATCGGTAAAACCTTCATGTGAGTCTGCCATTGCACTGCCGTGTCCGGGGAAATGTTTTATCGCCGTAATTATGCCCAAATTTTTATGCTCTTCGATGATCCAGCCTGCGTTATCTGTGACTACATCCGGGTCTGCTGAATAACTTCTGTTCAGTTTTCCGATTGCAGGGGAATCCGGATTTACATTGAGATCGACAACCGGTGCAAAGTTCATGTTGAATCCGTTCTCCTTTAACATCCCGGCGAGGTTACTCCCGGCATTTCTAGTCAGCGTTTCGTTGTTTTCAGTACCGAGATATTCTGCTGAGACGGTTGCCGGAAATCCGTATTTTTCTTTAAGACGGCAGATTTTACCTCCCTCCTGATCCACTGCAATGAAAAGGGGTATATCTTCTGCATAACCCTGAAGCTGATTATTAAGTGTTCTCACCTGCTCAGGTGATCTGATATTTCTCTCATCTGTGCCGAGTGCAACATCGTGGTCAAAGAGAATTACACCTCCGGTTCTGCCCTTTCTTATATCATCTGCTATCTGTGAATCATTGTCTGCTGTATAACCGCGAAATCCAATCATGAGCATCTGGCCGATCTTCTCATCCAGGGTTGGATCTGAAGATTTAGTTGTATGGATATGATATTCTCCTTTATCGTCAGAAACCGGCAGATTATCTGAATTATTAATTATTGTCTCTTTTGAGTCCTGCTGTGTGTCAGATGCTGTGCATCCGGCAGAGAGAACCGCAGTGAGAACTGCAAGGGTTATTATCAGGAGAATCCGGAAATTGCGAATAGTCATGTATTTACATTTCCCCTGCCTGAAAATAATGATTCTGACCTGGCCGGGATTGTGCCGGATGGTATGATGCGGGTTATGCCGAGGGCCGCTTATGTCTGGGAAAAAGACTAATATTAATAAATTAAAGTCATATTGTGCCATTTGAGCAGAGGGAATTATGCAGCTCAGTGAAATAACAATTTCCGGATATAAATCAATTTTAAATCAGAATATCCGATTTGGAGAACTGAATATACTTATCGGTGCAAACGGTTCCGGTAAATCCAATTTCATAGGAGTATTTGGTCTGATTGGTGAGATCCTGAACGGAAACCTTCAGATGACTGTGGCGAAAGGTGGCGGTGCTGACAAATTTCTTCATTATGGTAAAAAACATACAGATTCCATAGAGATATCCTTCACATTTGGGCAGAATGGATATTTTCTGAAACTGTCCCCCGCTGCCGGAGATACCCTCATATTTGAACATGAATCATCCGTTTTTTATGGAAATGGGAAAGACAGTTTTCCGTATATTGATCTATCTGCTTCCGGGAATAAAGAGAGTGAACTCGCATCATATGCAAAGGAGCATAAAGTATCAGAAATAGTGCTTAATTCTCTGAAAAACTGGAAGATATATCATTTTCATGACACAGGTGATACCTCCCCGATAAAATCCACGAATAAGATAAGTGACAACTTATACTTCAGGAAAGACGGTGCTAATCTTGCTGCATTTCTTTATTTTCTGATGAATATTTATCCGGAACATTATTACAGAATAAGAGATACGGTCAGGCTTGTAACTCCGTTCTTTGATGATTTTGTTCTCCGCCCGGATAATTACAATACGGAGACAATTAAACTTGAATGGCATGAAAAAGGGAGCGATTTTCCTTTCGGTGCAAATGATTTCTCAGACGGAACTCTGAGGTTTATCTGCCTTACAGCTCTTCTTCAGCAGCCAAATCTGCCTGAGATGATTATAATTGACGAGCCTGAACTTGGTCTGCATCCGTATGCCATTAATGTACTCGCTTCAATGATAAAGAGTGCATCAAAGAGAACACAATTGCTTATCTCTACCCAGTCAGTGACTCTTGTCAATCAGTTTGAACCTGAAGTTCTGCTTGTAGTTGACAGGGCAGAAGGAGACACCCGGATAAGCAGGCCTGATGAAGATGAACTTACAGACTGGCTTGATGATTATACATTAGGCGAATTGTGGGAGAAGAATATTCTTGGCGGGAGACCAACCGGATGACAGATTATATCCGGCTGAAAATTATCTGTGAAGGTCAGGCTGAAGAGACTTTTGTATCAAAAGTCCTGTATGATAAGTTAGCCCTGAAAGGGATTTACTGCATACCATTCCGCCTGATAACTTCAGTAAAGTCAAAGACATACAGGGGTGGAATTGTCAGTTATGCAAAAGCAAAGAAGGATATTCTTCGCGCATTGAATGAGAAAGAGGCATATGTCACTACAATGTTTGATTATTATAAACTTTCAAAGGATTTTCCCGGAAAAGATGAGGCATCAGGTATAAATGATCCATATGGGAAAGTGGAAATTATTGAAAATTCAATGGCAGAAGATATAGGTGACCGGCGTTTTATCCCTTATATTCAGTTGCATGAGTTTGAATCACTATTATTCAGCGATATTGATTCAATAGACAGAGTTATGAAGCTCTCATCCGGAACAAAAATAAATGAACTGAGATCAGTAATATCCGCATTTCAAAATCCTGAGGGAATAAATGATGGTGAAAATACAGCTCCCTCCAAAAGGCTTATCCGCCTGTACCCGTCCTATCAGAAGATCACAGACGGAGTGCTGATTGCAGATCTGGTTGCAGCCGGAAAAATGCGTGATAAGTGCCGGCATTTTAACGGGTGGCTGGATAAAATTGAAAATCTGAGCAGAATTTGATGGATTACGGTCCCAATATTTTTCACCGGATATCTGCCCGGAACCATTCTCTGTCCCGGTCCGTATGTTTTCTGCGGGATAAAGGCGTATATTTTATTACATTCAGGGACATTGGATAGTATATGGGAACTATGTGATTCCCGGAGATATTATGTACCTTAAAACCGGAAGAGACGGGAAGGGGGATTTTGCCGGATTGAACAGTTACTTTAAATGTTTTATTCTCTCTCTGTTTTTACATAAGGGGTCTCCGGCTGAATCCGCCAAAAAGAGAAGCTGCGGGTATCTTTCCGGTTTAAAATGTTCTTCAGATTCCGTATCTGCCCAGCCCCCTCTAAACTCAGCAGCGTTTTTATCTGCCCGTCTGTTATTTACGCTGTATATTCTCCTTTTTTTCCTTCTCTTTATACTGTCGCCGGCTTCTGCACTGGCTGACGGCAGCCGGGTAATCACTGCCGGTGGTGATGATAATTTTACCCCTTATGAGTATCTCGATCATTCCGGGCAGCCTTCCGGGTTTAACGTCGAACTGTTAAGGGCGGTTTCTGATGAGATGGGCCTGAATGTGAGCATAAAACTTACCCCCTGGTATGAGGCGAGAGGTGATCTCGAAGCCGGCAGAATTGATATGATGACCGGGATGTTTTATTCAAAAGATCGTGATGTGGTCCTGAATTTTTCCAGTCCGTATATTCTGGTGTCACAGGGAATTTTTGTCAGAGTTGGTTCTGAGATTAAAGGGCCTGAGGATCTCTATGGTAAAGAGATCATAGTTGAAAACTCTGATTATCTGCATGATTATGTCATAAGTATGGGTTTTTCTGATGATATTATTACACAAGACAGTCAGTCCGAAGCCCTTTTTCTTCTTGCATCCGGAAAATATGACTGTGCCCTTCTTACAAAGATCCACGGGGAAGATTTAATCAACAGATATGATCTCCGGAATGTTGTGGCCGTTGGGCCGCCGATTGAGCCAAGGGAATACTGCTTTGCGTTCTCGGCGGATAGTAGCGATCTTATTCCGGTTTTCAATGAAGGCCTTGCTATTGTCAAGAAGAAAGGCAGGTATGATGAGATATATGATAAGTGGTTTGGAGTATATGAGGAGAGGGAATTTTATTCAACACTCGTCAATTTTGTCCTGTTTTTCCTTCTGCCTGCGTTATTTTTACTTGTTGTTGCGCTGGTCTGGTCGCTCTCGCTCAGGAGGGAGGTTGTACGGAAATCATCTGAGTTAAAGGAAGAGCTGATCAGGCAGAGAGAGATTAAAGCTGCTCTTAAAGAGAGTGAGAACAAATATTATGAGCTTTTCAATAACATCAATGAAGCTGTATTTCTGAATGAGATTCTGCCCGGCGGGAAAGGGGGCACATTTGCAGAGGTGAATGAGACTGCATGCCGGAGGCTTGGCTATTCACGTGACGAACTGTTAAGACTTAAAGTTCAGGATGTTGTCAGGCTTCCGGTACAGAAATGCGATGCCATACAGGCAGATATTGCTGATAAAGAGGGTTATGCCTCATATCACACGGAGCATATAAGAAAAGACGGCTCAGTCTTCCCTGTGCATGTGAAGGCACGTCTCCTTGAGTTTGGCAGCCGGAAATACATTCTTCAGCTTGCAAGGGATATCACTGAGGAGGTGGAGTCCCGGAAGCGTGAGACTGATGCATTAAAGCAGATTGAGCATAATCTCTCGCAGCTTGCAATACTCAATGATGAGATTAGAAATCCCCTTACTGTTATTGTTGGTGCTCTGGATATGGATATGAAAGATTCCACCGGTATTATTCTGAATCAGGCAAAGGAGATTGATAGTATTGTTAAACGGCTTGATCACGGATGGCTTGAATCAGCAAAAATTCAGGAATATCTTAAGAAGCATCTTGGTATTGATGATGCGGAAGATGTCAGAGATGAGGAGAGCGGGTGAGCTGCCTCTTTCTGTCTGTTTTGATGGTTTCTTTCTGTGGAGGGTGTTTCCCTGCCTGAAAATTAATGTTAAATTTATTCCGGAAATCTTATCTGCCTGGAAATTTATTCCGGAAATCTTATCTGCCTGGAAATTGATCCCGGATTATGGATTCCAAAAGACTCTTTTCATACAGTTCGACTGTTCTTTTTGTTAAGGACGTTGAGGTCTCAAAGAAATTTTACACCGGAATTATGGGTGAGGAGATTGAGCTTGATCTTGGTCTGAATGTCGGGTTTAAAGGCGGTCTTGCGATATGGGACGGCTATTACGCAGAGGGGGTTGTATTTGGCACTGATAATTCCGGAGTGGATGTAGCCGGGAGCGGCGGTGATGCAGCGCCGGGTGATGGAGGGGAGTCAGGGAGCGGAGAAGATGGTTCTGCAAAAAAGCCCTTTTCATCGGAGAGGACGCTTGAACTGTACTATGAAACGGATGATATGACCGGTTCTTTTGAGAAGCTTAAAGATGCCGGGGTTGAATTTGTGCATGAGGTTATCGAGCAGCCCTGGAAGCAGCTTACTGTTAGATTTCTTGACCCTGACGGGCATATAATTGAGGTTGGCGAGAGGATGGATGTCTGTGTGAAGCGGCTTTTCCGGGAGGGGAAATCCGCTGAAAAAATTGCAGAGGAAACTACCATGCCGGCTGAGATTGTTAAGTTTATGCTTGACAATTAAAGGCTGAAATCCCGGATGGGGTTTTGGGTCCAGGCACCGGGTGTTGATTATAGCCGTTGCAGTATTGACACAGCAAAAGTGCAGTATCCCGGAGTAACCGCCGGCAGAAAAGTTTTGTGGCAGACAAGAGATGAGAATAGCGGCATTTTAAATCTGGAATGATTTAACTGGGTCAAAAAACCCTGTGCATTATATACTTTTTACTTGCTCACTGATCAGAATAGATATATATATTCAGAGTTATAATCTCTTGGAATAATATATATCTCATCTTAGTTAGACCGGGTGTTTTAATATGAATTTTGACAAGTATTTCAGGGTTCTGATAAAATCTGAGAATTGCGAAGGCAAAGAAGTTCCTGCAATAATTCTTGCAGATTACATAAGATCAATTCAGAATATTACATACATTACTGGGGATTATATATATAAAAATAACTACAGATCCGGAGGGAATTTCCCAAAAAAAGTAAAAGATAGCTGTAAACTTATCTTTAAAGAATTAAAACTCGGAAGCATAGATGCAACAATTACAATTCAGCAGACGAACAGTACACTTTTTCCTGAAGAAGAACCCGTAGAAGGAAAGATATTTGATCTAACAAAAGAAGTGATAAAAACAATTAATTATGAACGGAATATTAACGAAAAACTGTTCGATATTTTGCCTGATGAGTTCAGAACAAACCGGATATTAAAAGAAATTGACAGCGTCTGGCCCGGAAAAAATTCAGGATATTCAATAGAAATGGCTTATGGGTGGGATGAAATAATTAAATTCTCTCCGGAAAGGAAGGAAGTAATTCAGAAGGCAAAAAATATCAGGCCTATGAGATATTCAGGTGATCTATATGGTCGGATCATTGATGTGAGAGTTGACAACAGACAGAAATTTGAAATTGATTCAACAATCGGAATAGTTGAGGGAAATTATCACACTATCCAGGAATCAAAATTTAAGGAACTTCTTGGTCATTTTGTACGAATATCCGGAATGATTGAAGAAAAGGGGAATAAAGTTAATATAATTATTAATCCGGAAGAAGAATCTGTTGGTGAGATAGAATCTATTCCTCTTGATAAACTGACTTCATTCCCTGATGAAAATATGAATTTATCTTATCCTCTTGATGTAACTGTTGAATGGGATAATGAAGAGTCGGAGTATATTCTGACTAATGATGAATTCAGTCTTTTGGGAGTTGCGGGAAATCTGAAAGATGCTATGGCTGAGATTGAAGTTGGAGTTCAGTTTCTTTATGATGAATATCTTCTGGAAGATGATAAAAAACTTACAAATAAAGCAATTGAGCTTAAAAAGAGAATTGCAGTCCTTTTTGGGGTGGAATAATTGTCAAACCGGAAATTTCAGAAAGTTTCTTCAGCTCTTCAGAAAAAGGGTTTTTTGAAGGAAAATAAGCACCATGTCTATTACACTTTTCAGTACAATGGTAAAAAAACCCATATTTACACATATCTTAGTCACAGTACAAAAGAAGTAAGTCCAAAACTGCGTTCTAAAATGGCGGGTCAGCTTAAAATTGGCATTGAAGAACTTGACAGGCTTATAGACTGTAAAATGAGTGAAGAAGATTTAACTGTCCGTTATCTCGATGCCGGGGAACTGGAGTGAATCTATTTATTCTCTTATTAGTCATTTTCCATCCATTCTCTATCCATTTCCATTCTTTTTTCACTTATTATTGTCTGCATTCTTCTTCTCATGTGTAACATCTCTGTCTTATGATACGTATTGTGATTTATATAGTTGCGGTTATGATATTTTTAATGTGTCATGACCGGCATAACAAATATAGCAATAGAGAGTGAGTCATTTTTTCGTTCAATTCCAAAACATATATGCCGGATAATCACACCTATTTCAATGAAGCATATGGAAGAATTAATCAAAAATTTATCCGCAGAAAACAGGGCACGAACTGATATTGTTAATTCTTTAAAAAAACTGAATAAACCGGAAGAAAACCCGGTAAAAAAACTAATCCTGATGAAAACCGAAGTTGCAAACATCAGGAGAAAATCAGAGAAGGCAAACTTAAATGAGGATTTTTCCGGCGAAATAAATAATATACTGTCTGAATTTGATGGGGAAATTCTCCGGACAGAAAACAGCTGCAGGGCAACTTTCGGAAAAGAACTCCACGATAAACTTTCTGAACTAAATATCGCCCATGAAGGACAGTATCCAAAATATAAACTCTTTAACGGGCTGTTATATATTATAGCAGATCTCTCATCCGGAAAAACAAAACTCTTTTATGGCAATGAGATAGAAAAAATCGGCGAATGCAAAACAGATCCTGAACCGATTGCAAAACTGATTATCAACGCTCAAAATACAATATTTGAACGTGAATTCGATGATGAATCTTTCCTCTCCGAACTTAAAGCAGCGTATGATATATGGCTGTTTAAAAACAATGCAGAGAAGAACTCCGAAGTAAAAATTGTTGACCTTCTCCCTGAGATCGCATTTATAAAACAGGATTTAAGATTCAGAACCAGTCCCTCAAAACTCCGCTTTAAAGATTATACCAGGGTACAGCTCAGCTATGACCTTTCAAGGTTAAACGCCAGAACAACCGGAAATTCCGAATTAAAACTTACAGCCGCAAAGAGAAGCAATACCAGAAGCCAGAAAGGAGTTATCTGGATCCCGTCAAAGACAAGAGCCATAGGCGAAACATTCTCCGGAATTAAATTTGAAAAATCAGTCTTGTAAATTCATTCGGTATTGTTATTATAATAATCAACCCATCTGATGACTGATATGATAATTAAAAATCCATCTGGTGATTGATATAATTATTAATAATGCACAAATAAATTAGTTTAACTGATTACTATGACCATTATCCCCGATTACGAAGAAAAAAAAGAACCTGATGTCCTCCTCGCAAAAAGGATCATTCATGACGTCGGAAGCACGGGACAGCCACCTTTCTATGGCTACCAGTATTTTACATCCGGAATTGACAGGTACATAAATACAATAGATGAAGAATACCTCCGTGACTATATTAATTGTGGAGGAAGTTCATTTAAGCTCGTAATCGGTACATATGGCGGCGGGAAAACCCATTTCCTGTACTCAGTGCAGGGCAGGGGATGGCTTAACAATTATGTCACATCATATGTTGAACTGAGTGCAGACTCAACCCCATTTCATAAACTTGAGACTGTTTACAGGGCAATAGCTGAAAATCTTATCTATCCTCAGAAGTATGAAAAATTACTGTCAGGATATGAGAGAGGAATTGAATCCTTAATCAGATACTGGTATCTCCGTAAGAAGGCTGAAATTGAGGAGGAGGAACCTGATGAAGATAACTCCCGTGATTATCTCATCAGCTATATCTCAGAGATTGGCCCTTATCCAAGCACAAGTTTTCAGAATGCAATAAAACATGCCTTCCTTGCCCTTACGGATGAAGACTATGATAAATTCAGCCTCATCATTCAGTACCTGAAAGGTGAAAATCTCTCAAAAACTGTTCTGAAGGAATATCGGATATTTGAGAAAATTGACCGTTCAAACGCCTTTAAAATGATAAGGTCCCTTATATCGTGGATAAAAGAGATTGAGTTTAAAGGCTTAATCGTGTTGATGGATGAAGCAGAGCAGACCCCCAGCATGACCACAAAGCAGAGAGAGACCCTTCTGAATAATTTAAGAGAGCTTATTGATGCATGCAGCAAAGGCACAATAGGCGGCTCAATGATCTTTTATGCAGTTCCGGATGAAAACTTCCTTGAAGGCAGAACTGCCGTATATGAGGCATTAAACCAGAGGCTGCAGACAGTATTCGACGGTGAGATTAATCCTTCCGGAGTTAAAATCGACCTTGAGAGATCAGAGCTTGAACCTGAAGAACTTCTAAGAGAGATCGGACTCAAACTGTCAAAAATCTATGAAACAGCTTATGGTATAACATTTGATAAGAAAACCATAGAGCAGATAATGGCGGATACTGCAAAAGCGGCATATGATCAGAGATTTGGTGAGATCGGTTATAAAAGAGAATTTGTCCAGAGGGCAATACAGGAACTGAACGCACTGAAGGTGCGGGGCAGCAATTAACCCGGGGTGGTCATATCACGGAAGAACCGGTTGAGCACTTCAGGCACGGAAAAGGCATAATTATCGGTGAAAGGTACGGTGGAGTTCAGAAACTTGTAAGGTTTACGGATGAAAATGAAATCTGGATCTATGATTCACAGCTCAAATTCCTGAATACTCTCCCGGACGAAAGTAACAGCAGAGAAAGTAACAGCAGGGAAAGTAACAGCAGAGAAAGTAACAGCAGAGAGAGTAACAGCAGAGAAAGTGACAGCAGAGATGGTAATCCCGTTTCCAAAGTCCGGGACATTCTTCCGGATAACAAAAACATAGAGAAGGAGATAGAGAAAGAGAAGGAGACAGAGAAAGAGAAGGAGATAGAGAAAGAGAAGGAGACAGAGAAAGAGAAGGAGACAGAGAAAGAGAAGGAGACAGAGAAAGAGAAGGAGATAGAGAAAGAGAAGGAGATAGAGAAAGAGAAGGAGATAGAGAAAGAGGGTGGCAGAGGTGAAGATAAGAATGAAAAGACTCTGAATTCTGCGGTTATAGTTTCCGGAAAAAATCCGCGTGAGGATTCATCCCCGGCTGACTGCCAGGAGTTCTCCGAAAGGCAGTTTTACAGAGAAGTCATTGAAGCCCTGAGGCTTGGCGGAGTGCCTCAGGAGAAGATATTCGACTTCACCTGCGGAAGGGATAAAGAGCTTAAACAGATTACAGACTGGCTGAAAGACAGCAGTGGAAGTATTGCCATTGAAGGTGAATACGGAGCCGGAAAAAGCCATCTTATCAGTTTCACGGCAGAAAAAGCTCTCTTAAATAATCTGGCAGTTGCCAAAGTGGAGATAGACCCGCGTGAAAATGCTTTTAACCGTCCAAGAAACATATATGCCGGAATTACAGAGTCATTTACATATCACTGCAATGGAGAAACAAAATATTTTGATGACCTTCTTGCCTATATCCTTATCAACGGTAAAAATCCGGATTACAGAATCCTTTATGACAATGAATTTATCAGAGGATTTCTCCGGTACTGTGAACTCTATGGGTATGACGAATCCATAAGAGACTGGATGAGAGGTAAGCAGGAATCTCTGCCCGGAACAGCTAATATTCTCCCTAAAATGATGGATACGCAGGTCTCAGCCAATATATATTCATATCTCATCAGCACCCTGGGCTGGATCTGCAAAAATCTCTTAAATCTTGATGGCCTGCTCATATTATTTGACGAAGCTGAAGGAATTGATCCTGCCTATTATTCTGTATACCAGTACCGGCAGTCAGAGAATATGATCGGCGGACTTATAAAAATGTCAAATTCTGAGCCGGTATTAAGAACCGAAAAAATACACAGCTATACCGGAACAGAGACCGGACTTAGATATTGCGGACAGAACAGGCAGCAGTATCCTTATATCTGGATGGATAAATCCCATGTGAAACTATTGTTCTCTTTTGTCCCCGGAATGATCGATTCGCTGAGTGATGAGTCCCCCCTGACAAAGGAAGTGAGAAACCTCAGGGTCATAGAAATCATCGACCTTGACAGATATGAGATGGCAAAACTCCTCAAAAAAATTGTTGATGCCTATGAGAAAGCTTATAGCTTCAAAACAAAATATAATCCCAATCAGAAACTGCCCACCGAAAAGACAAGAATTTTTGTGAAATCCACAGTTGAAGCCCTTGACCTTCTGAGGTTTCACCCGGAAAAAGATCCGGAGGAGTTCCTGAAGCGGTATGACTTCTTCACTTAGAAATTTCCAGGACGAAAAAAAGCTTCTTAAAAGGACCTGGAATGCCTTTTTTCTTCGCTATGGCCGAATGACTGAAATCCAGTCGATTACAGTCCCGGTTGTTCTGAAAGGCAGAAATGCCATTATTATATCCGGAACTGCAACCGGAAAGACCGAGGCTATAATTGCCCCTCTCTGTGAGAGAATTCTAAGGAAAAGACTGACCGGTCTGTCAGTATTATATATTACCCCGACAAGGGCACTGGCAAACGACCTGAAAGAGAGGCTCAGCGACACACTGGCACAGCTTGAGATTACAATTCAGATTAAGACCGGAGACAGCCCTTATATCAACTGGGGCAAACTTCCGGATATAATTATTACAACCCCTGAATCACTCGATTCTATGATCTGCCGCCATCCGGATGCTCTGGCTTCCCTAAAAGCTCTTATAATTGACGAAGTCCATGTCATTGACGGTACATACAGGGGTGACCAGTTAAGAATTCTTATTGCAAGATTAAAAGAGCTTTCCGGAGATTTCAGCACCTATGCGGTTTCGGCAACTGTTGATTGCCCGCTGGCAGTTGCAGGGAGGTATATGATAAATCCGGAGGTGATTACAACCGGGAAAGATCGGGAGATAATCTCTGACTACTGTTCTTCCGTTCCGGAATTATGCCTCAGAATAAAAGATGAGAAGCTTAAAAAAGTTTTAGTCTTCTGCAACAGCCGCAGAAAAACCGAATATATTGCCGGTGAGTTCAGAAAATTCCTGAATAGAGAGGTATTCGTTCATCATGGCTCACTTAAAAAATCCGTCAGGAATGAGACCGAAAACTGCCTGCGTAATCTGAAAGAGGCTGTATGTATATCCACAAGCACACTTGAGACCGGCATTGATGTCGGAGATATTGACGCTGTTATCCTTGCAGATCCCCCCAAAGATTCCTTTACGCTTGTTCAGAGAATCGGCCGCTCTGGCAGAAGATCCGGAAAAATCCGGATGTTTATGCTGGCTGACCGGATGAACAGGCAAAAGTTTGAGGAGGTTGTCTGTGATTATGAAAACGGGTCTGTAAGATTCCCGGATTACAGAAGAGATGACTCAGTAATGGTTCAGCAGATATTCTCAGTCCTGTTCTCAAACCCAAAGGGGCTTAACAGGGAGTATTTCTATGACCTGTTTCGCGATTTCTGTGACAGCAGAAAGACCGTTGATCTTATTATAGACCATCTCACAGATACCGGTTGTCTTAATACAAACGGTTTTGGACTCTTTTTATCCGAAGATATGATGAACCTTGGAGATTCCGGCAAAATTCATTCCAACATTCCGGACTCTGCCGGAATGATTGTTATTGATGTCAGGACCGAAAGGGAAGTCGGTGAGATATATATCTCAGCTGACAATCTGTCAGTATCCGGAAATTTCATCCTTGCCGGAAAAATATGGGAGATAGTAAGGACTGAGAAATTCAGAATCTTTGCAAAGGCGGTAAAAAAAGGCTATGGTGAGGCGGGCTTTCCTCTTATTGTAAATTACGGTTCATTCCGGAAGTTTCTGCCGGAATTTCTTCGTGAATGATATTTATATCCGGATGTTTTTAGCTAATCTATGCCTGATAAACAGACCCCTGCCGGCTTATTTTACTGCCGGTTTTCATTCCTGATCTTTGTGAGTGCCTCAAATGCTGCTTCAAATATTTCATAGCTCTTATTATTGAGGAATTTTTCAATCTCCGGGGCAACTGAAGCGTCCCCTTTCTCACCAAGCATGGCCAGGCTTCTCTTTAAAATCTCCTCGTCTTCGGAGTTCAGTTTTAATAACAGCTCGTCAGTATCCAAACTTCCGCCTGACAATACTATCTTCAGGTCATCTCCCTCCTGATTATCCCCGGCTGATGCCTCACCGGTTAAATCCTCAACGGCATGGTTCACCTCCAAAGCAGCAGCTTCGTCACCAGTTCCCGGTTTAAAACCGTTAATTGTATCTCTTTTTGGGCTGAAATTTCCGAAAAGAAATTTTTCTGTCTCTGTCCCTGCCTCTGTCTCCTTCTCCGGAGCCGGCTCTGCCTCTGTCTTCCTCTTCGTCTCCCTCTTTCTCTCCATCTCTGTCTTCGTCTCCGGAGCCTGTCCTGCCTCCTTTGCCGGACAGAACCGGTTAATTATATCCCGGTATGCTTCTGAATCTGAAAAATGGTTCTTACCCGGAGATTTAGACTCTTTTGTCCCTGCCGGCGCTGCCTCCGGCCTGCCCGCAGTGTAATTTTCTGTCTCTGTTCCTGTTTCCTCTTCAGATGTCCCGGAAATCTCTTCTTCTGAGTTCTCTTTTACCGGTACGGTACTCCCCGAAATCTCTGAGCCTGCCCTCTCCTCAGAATTCTTATCAGTATCTGTTCTCCCCTCTGCACAGCTTTTTACCGGAATATATCCGGATTCTTCCTCCTTATCCGTGATATTTCGTATCTCTTCAGAACTGCCGATGAGATAAACCTCACCGATGCAGTCTTCTTTTGCAGCTACTGCTTCGGGCTTATCCTCCGTGTTAAATCTGCTTATAATCTCATAATAGGTGTTCTTATTTTTAGAACCGTATATCTCCGGCCCTGAAGCAGGTTCTGCCACTTTAAACGTACTGAATCTGTTAATTATGTCAGAGTAGGGTTTTGAACCTGAAAAATTGTTCTTATCCGGAATATTCAGCGCCTCTACCGGATTATCGGCGGATGCTTCAGGAAATTCAGGTACTGGTTTTAATGCACCTGTAAGTGAAAAATTACTGTATTCTTCAATAATATCTGATTTTGTACTGTTTTTTGCATATTCATTTCCTTTCTGTGTTATGCAGAAGCTCTCCTTTTTTGTCTTATACAGTACTCCGCTGCTGATTAGCTCCCGGACTGCTCTGTCAGTCAGTTCTTTGGATATCAATGAAAGATTTTCCGGCCTCTCTCTGAAAACTCTCTGAATATGAATATTAAGCCCTTTATAATTATGAATAATCCCTTTTTTTGAGTAATTGATTATCTCATATATTATCTCCCCGGCTAAAGACCCTTCCATGATAGTTATATTCCTATATTTGGTATTGAAATTATCCCTTTGTAGATTAAATCTGAAACTGTTCCATTTCCAAAGTTCATATCTCCGTTTATCCGGACATCCGGCAGATGGAAAGTCAGGCGTATATCTTTTTTAATGTCCACCGCAAATTTCTGTTATGGAACCGGAAAAATACCAAAAAGGAATGAAAGTCCTCAGAACGATGGGAGATCCGGACGGAAAAATGGTCGCTGAAAGCTTAAAAACTATAGAAGAACTGGCCCCGGGGCTTTCAGTTTCGGTTGTCGAGTTCTGCTATGGTGATATCTATTCAAGAGATGGACTTGACCTGAAATCCCGTGAAATCGCTTCAATTTCCGCACTGGCGGTTGTCGGGAGCAAACCTCAGCTTATGGATCACATCTTTACAGGGATGGTGACCGGGCTTACAAAGAGAGAGATACAGGAAATTTTAGTGCAGATAACGGTCTTTGCCGGATTTCCGGCTGCACTTAATGCCCTTCAGACTGCCCGTGAGGCATTTGAGTTATGGGACGCCAATGCTGCCGGGAAGCAGGAATAATCTCTCCCTCATTTATAATGGGGATAATTATGGCATCAGTCTCTTTTTGGGACGTAAAATTCTGATTTAAAAAGTTCGTAAATCTTATATTGTGCCAGTCCAAAGACTCTGATATGACCAGTCCTGAATACGACATTCCGGAGAGCAAAGTTATAGAGACAGAATTCGGCCCGGTAGAATACGCAATAGTCGGAGAAGGTAAGCCGGTCCTTGCGTTTCACGGCGGAGGTGGCGGCTATGATATGGCTGTTCTCATATATTCAATGTTCTCAGATGCCGGTTTTTCCCTGATCTGTCCGTCACGTCCCGGATACCTGAGAACTCCGCTAACGTCCGGAAAAAGCATTCCTGCACAGGTTGACCTCTGTGCAGCACTTCTTGATGAACTTGGGCTTGATGAAGTTGGTGTTGTAGGTGCATCTGCCGGAGGGCCGCTTGCATATGAGTTTGCAAAACGGCATCCTGATAAGACAAAGGCAATTGTTGTCATTGACGGCATCAGCATGAAATATGAGTACCAGCCGATTGACAAGGTCTCAGAGAAGATTTTCCTGAGCGATAAGGGGCAGAAATTTCAGTTCTGGCTTGCAGGTCTTATGCCAAAGACTGTCATTAAGCAGATTGTGGCTCTTGAAGGTGACCTGACCCATGAAGAACTAAAAGAGCGGGTGAAAAATATCTATGATGACCCGGTAAAGCACGACTTCATCAATAAATTCTTCCGGACATTATACCCGTACAGCGAGCGAAAAGAGGGGACGTGGAACGATGTGGAGACTGAGGCTGAAATTGATAAGATTGAAGACCTTGACACCATCACCTGCCCGGCGCTGATTATGCATGCGAACCGGGACAATGACGTGGTAATGGCACATGCCGAATATGCAGTGTCAGAAATTCCCGGTGCTGAATTTTATCTCATAAAGGAAGGCACACATTTTGGATTCTGGGTCTCGGATTATGCTGAAGAGGCACAGAAGAAGGCCGTGGACTTCTTTAAGGATAATCTTTAATCACTTTTTTCTCCCGATTTCCGGATAAAAACATACCTGAAAATCTTAGAAAGTACACCGGAACAAAGATTTTGCATTTTGCTTACCTCCGGACAGATAGGTTATTTCTCCTCTTAGCTGAAAATCTAAAGTTATGGGGAAATTATTCAAGGTTCCTGAAAGTACAGTTATTGATACAGACAAAGGTCCGGTTGAATACACAGTTATCGGAGAGGGAAAACCTATTCTGGCATATCACGGAGGCGGCGGAGGATATGATATGTCGGTGCTGATATATGGTATATTTGCTGATGCCGGATTTTCTGTTATATGTCCGTCCCGTCCGGGTTATCTTAAAACGCCTCTTTCCTCCGGAAAAACATTTGCTGAACAGGCAGAACTCTCTGCCGCACTGCTGGATGAACTTGGAATTGATGAAGTGGGCGTTGTCGGTGCATCTGCCGGAGGGCCGCCGACCTATGAGTTTTCCAAACGCTATCCTGAGCGGACAAAGGCCTTTGTTGTTATTGATGGTGTCAGCCGGTATTATGACCAGGGTGAGGTCAGCAAATTAAATGAAATGCTCTTCTTATCCGATCCGGGACAGAGGCTTCAGATATGGTCTTTGAAAGTGCTGCCTAAAGCGGTGATAAAAAAGATACTTGAGGAAGAGAGTGATTTAACTCCGGCAGAGCTTAAGGAACGGACTGAACATATCATTGATGACCCGGTGAAACTTGATTTCATTATGAAATTTTACCAGACGATGTATCCATACAGTGACAGAAAGGCAGGACTCTGGAATGATGTTGAGAAACTGGCGGCAATTGATAAGATTGAGGGCCTTGACACCATCACCTGTCCCGCACTGGTAATGCACGGTAACCGTGACAGTGACGTGGTGATGGCACATGCCGAATATGCGGTTTCACACATTCCCGGTGCTGAATTCTATCTCATAAAGGAAGGCACACATTTTGGATTCTGGGTCTCGGATTATGCTGAAGAGGCACAGCAGAAGGCTGTCGGTTTCTTTAAGGATAATCTGTAATCATAACTGATGATTCAGTGTCAGGCTGGCGAAATTAAATATCATCCCAAATATTCTGTAATTTATACTTCATCACTTCTCCATATTTTTTTACTGGGATACTCTTTTAAACCCTATCGTAATATTATCATATAACCACACCGGAGGAATTCCCGTATGCCGTTTCATGAGATCGAACTTATAAAAAAATGTGAAAGGGAAGCCCTGAATTTAATCAGTGAGGCAAAAAAGGAAGCTGAGGCGGCCCTTAATGATGCAGAGGCAGGAGGCAGGGAGATAATCAGAGCTGAAGCTGAGCGTGCAGAGGAAGAATGCCGTCAGCTTTCAGCTATCTCACATGATGAAACTGCCCGTGAAAGGGAAGAAATCCTAAAAAAAGCAGAAAAAAAAGCAGAACTGTTCCGGAAAAACAGTGCAGAGAGGCACGAAAGTGCAGTTATGTATATTGTAAAAACAGTCACGGAGGGATATAATGCTGACTCCGGCAGAGATGAGCAGGCTTACACTGGTCATCCATAAAAAAAGCGAAGAGAAGCTCATATCCGCGCTGCATGAATCCGGATTAATTGAAATAACGGATATTGCAGATGCTCCTGACGACCTGAAAGAACTTCTTGAAGGTGAGCAGAGGCGGCCTGACAAACAGATAACTGAGCTAAAGTCATTTCTTGAACGTAGCATAGAGGCCTTAAAGGAAGAACCTTTGGGAAGTATCGGGGAGATTATGGCATTTTTCTCCCCGCCAAAACGGCAGAAGGCAGATCTCCGGCAAAGAACCCCTGATGAAACAAAGGATGACATTGAAAAACTGCGTCCTGAAATCCTCCGGGCAATAGCTCTGAGAACAGAATCCGAAGAGATCCGGGAGGAGAAGGGGCGGCTGAAGGATGAACGGGAGCTGTTAACCCTTCTGAACCCTTTTGATTTCGATCTTGGATATCTCGGGAGGTCAGAATTTCTCTCTGTCAAAGCCGGATTTTTTGAGGAAGATGAGGCGGATCTGCTGATAACCGAGCTGAAATCGAAGGAAATTGACGGATATATCCTCAGAAAGACGGAGACCGGCGGCGGCCATGTGATCGCAATAGCCTCACTTCTGCACTGCTCGGACGAGGTGGAGCGTGCACTGAAAAAATTCTCATTTCGTGAATTCAGTATGGGATTTGAGTCCGGAAAACCGGCTGAGGCAATAGCCGTAATAGACAGAAATATTAAACTGCTTGAGGAACGTTCTGCTGAGATAAAAACTGAGCAGGCTGAGCTTAAAGAGAAGTATTTACCGGAATTTCAGGTCCTTCATGAAGAACTTGCAGTAATAAAAAGTCGTGGTGAGGGACTTTTGCTTGCAGATTCCGGTAAAAACCTGACCGTCATCAGGGGTTTTGTCCCGGAAAAAGAGAAGGAAAAACTGAAGTCATTATGTGACAATGCCTCATTTGGACTGTCTCTTTGCATATTTGAAAAGGTCGATCCTGAATCTGAGGAGATCCCTGTTCTCTGCACTCACCACCCGGCCGTTCGTCCGTTTCTGATGCTGACAAAGCTCTTTTCAACGCCCAAATACGGAGAAATTGATCCGACTCTCTTTTTAGCACCGGTCCTCGTAATAACGTTTGGCATAATGCTTGGGGATGTCGGCTATGGCCTTCTTCTTGTAATTCTCAGTGCCTTAATTCTCAACGGTGCCGGCAGGGATGACGGAGATCTCCGTGATCTCTCCCTGACACTTGTCGCCTGTGGTTTTTCAGGGATGTTCTTTGGATTTTTTGAAGGTGGTTTTTTTGGAGACCTGCTGCCGAAATTTGCCGGGGTAAACTATACTTCCGGAATTATAGACCCGCTTGCAGACCCCATTCTTATGCTGGTAATCGCACTGATATTTGGTATCCTGCACCTCAATGCCGGACTGATTCTTGGAGCATGGAAAAATTTATCTGCCGGAAACAGAAGTGGTATTCTTAAAGAACAGGGCGTATGGTTTCTGCTTCAGCCTTGTGCGGCAGTTCTGCTCTTCTCGTTCTTTGGCTGGGCAGAATTTGATCAGAGTGTAAAGACAGCGGCAATTGCAGGCACCTTTGTAGCAGTAGCAGCCATAATGCTTTTTGAAGGGCCACTTGGATTTTTCAGCCTGACAGGTTTTCTGGGCGACTGGCTGTCATATTCCCGCATACTTGCGCTGGCACTTGCAACAGGAGGCATTGCTATGACAATTAATATAATTACAGGAATGATGGCCGGGATTGGCGGAATAGTCGTCATAGCAGCGGCTGTATTCTGCGTTGCCGGACATATGGTAAATTTCATACTCCAGGTTCTTGGGGGTTTTATCCACTCTCTAAGGCTACAGTACGTTGAGTTCTTCGGGAAATTCTATGTCGGCGGCGGGGAGAGTTTTAAGCCGTTTACATATAAAAGATTTTATACCGGTCAGAAGGGTGATCTCAAATGACAGTTGTAACTCCGGGACTTGCACTGGCACTCATCGGTGCCGGAACTGCCGTTGGAATGGCGGCTGTAGGCTCAGGAATAGGTGTGGGGATTGCCGGTGCCACCGGGGCGGGAGTTGCGGCAGTCAGACCGGAGAAGTTCGGCAAGGCGCTTGTCTTTCAGGCTGTTCCACAGACGCAGGGCATATACGGCCTTCTTGTTGCGATTTTGATACTTCTCTCAACCGGAATTATAGGCGGAACCGGTGAGGAGATCTCAGTTGCTTCAGGACTTGCCGCACTTGGTGCAGGAATAGCAGCAGGAGTCTCCGGCCTTTCGGCAATCGGGCAGGGAATTGCCGCATCGTCAGGTATTGCAGCAACAGCACAGCGTGATGAGGCACTTGGAAGATCACTTGTATTCTCTGTCATCCCTGAGACACAGGCCATCTATGGTCTGCTCGTTGCTATCCTGATACTCGCCTTTTCAGGCCTCCTCTCCGGAAGTCCGGTTGCGACCACTGCCACCGGGCTTGCTGCTGTCGGCTGCGGCCTTGCAGTAGGTCTTGCCGGCCTTTCTGCAATTGGGCAGGGAATTGCGGCATCCGGCGGAATTGCCGCAGCCTCTGAGAAGCAGGAGATATTTGGCAAGGCACTTGTCTTCTCAGTTATACCTGAGACACAGGCAATTTACGGGCTGCTTGTCGCAATTCTTCTGATGACATTTACCGGAATTGTCACAGACAGTCCGGTATCCGACATCTCGCTTGGAATTGCGGCGCTTGGCTGCGGTCTTGCTGTCGGTCTTGCTGCGGTATCTGCAATCGGTCAGGGTATCGCTTCTGCGGCAGGGATAGCCGCAACAGCCGAGAAGGACTCCATGTTTGGTAAAGGACTTGTTTTTTCAGTTATTCCGGAAACTCAGGCCATATACGGTCTGCTTGTTGCCATACTGATCATGGCCTTTACAGGTATTGTCACCGGAGATGTAATAACTACTGCTGCCGCCGGAATGGCTGCCATCGCTTCGGGAGTTGCCGTCGGTCTCGCCGGTTTTTCAGGAATCGGGCAGGGTATTGCTGCATCATCAGGTATAGCGGCAACCTCCGAGAAGGATTCAATGTTTGGGAAATCACTTGTGTTTACTGTCATCCCTGAGACACAGGCAATCTATGGCCTGCTCGTTGCAATACTTCTTATGGCCTTTACAGGAATTATCACCGGAGATATAACCATTACAGCAGCAGTCGGTTTTGCCTCACTTGGCTCCGGAATTGCTGTCGGACTTGCCGGCCTTTCGGCTATCGGTCAGGGAATGACGGCTGCCTCCGGAATTGCGGCAACAACGGCACATGCAGAAGCTATGGGCCGGAGCCTTATTTTTGCCGTCATGGCAGAGACCTTTGCAATATTTGGTCTCCTTATTGCAATTCTGATAATGTTTGGCATCGGTCTTTTCACCGGGTGATTGCAGATGAGTTCTGAAGCTATTATAGAAGAGATCAGGC
Source organism: Methanoplanus limicola DSM 2279 (assembly GCF_000243255.1). Taxonomy (NCBI): domain Archaea; kingdom Methanobacteriati; phylum Methanobacteriota; class Methanomicrobia; order Methanomicrobiales; family Methanomicrobiaceae; genus Methanoplanus; species Methanoplanus limicola. The sequence goes on along the minus strand of NZ_CM001436.1, from coordinate 2,054,378 downwards.
GTGAGGCGGAGGAGAGAGTTGCAGCTGTCAGGAAAGAGACTGAAGAGAGGAAGAAAGCGATAAGAGAAGAGGCAGAAAAGGAGGCGAAAGCCGGATATAACGCCGTCATGAAAGCCGGTTTAAAAGAGATCCGCGATGAGAAGAGACGGCAGATCTCACTTGCAAATATGCAGGCACGTGAAATTGTGCGTAAGGCAAAGGAAAAAGGGATTGCAAACTGCTTCTTTGAAGCAGAACGAAGAATCTCAGAGATTTCGTCATCCGGAAATTATCCTTCTGTCCTTGCCCTGCTTATAAATGAGGCGAAATTGGAGGCAGGTGACAGCAGGATTGCAGCAGCTGTACGGAGGGAGGACAGAGAACTGATAACAGCCCTGATTCCGGATATAAACGGTTTAGACCTCAGTGATGAGGAGACCCGTGATGCCGGGGTTGTTGTATATGCCGATGAAGGGAGTATCAGGATTGACCAGACGTTTAGTGAACGGATGAAGAGAATGAAGAAAAAACTGGCACATGACACTGCAATGATGCTTTATGACAGGCTTTGACCCCGGACAGGCAGTATCTGATCTCATATCCGGTTCTTTTTCCGGAGAGGGTGGGGATTATGCATTAATCCTCCTGGTTTTTGCAATACTTATTGCAATTATCATAGGTGCGGCCATTTCATCAGGTTATATCAGGCTTATTCTCAATATTGCAGGTTTTGCACATCCTGTGGCAAGAGTAAGGTCTATTGGAAATCCCTTTGTTGAAAAAGAGAACCTCCGGATACTTGCCGGGTCATATTCCCCCGATGAGGTGATGGAGCATCTGAGGCAGTATAACTATGATATCCCCCTGCACAAAAGTTATACTGTGGACGAAAGTGAGCGTTTACTCCGGGAGGAATATTATTCTTCGCTTGAAAAGCTTTTAGAAACTGTTCCCGGCTCTGTAAAACCTTTTTTCTTAGCCTACATGAAATTTTCTGAGGCCGAAGAGGCCAAGTATATTCTCCGGGCATCAAAAACCGGAGCTGAACTTCAGGCCCTCCCGGTAGGCCGTCTGAATCCGGTGCTGATACGAAAACTGGCCCATGCAGAGAGCAGTGGGGAGATAAAGGGTATATTAAAAGATCTCGGATTTATCCCTCCGGACAAAGACATAAGTGACCTCTCACCGGCACAACTGGAGGAGATGATTGACCGTCATCTGTATCATACCCTTCTTAATGCGGCAGGAGAAGTCGATGTCAGTCTTGCTGAGCCAATCGGACTTTTTGTCGGGCATACCATTGATATTAAAAACCTGAAGAATATCTACCGGGCGGTCACTCTCGGACTTGAGAGGGATGAAAAGATTAGGCAGCTTATTGAGGAAGGAATTGAATTTCACGGCGAGAGGCTTAAGGATCTGGCATCATGCACCACACATGAAGCTGTGGCTGAGGCGTGCCGGGGCACTCTGTATCACACTGCCATTGAGAAGGCATCTGTCAGGGGTGACCCTGAGATTGAGATGGACCGCCTGCTCCTTGATACCGGGGACGGTATTGCAACAAAGTACCATCTTGGAAGCGGGCCGCTCATAAGGTATGCCTTTGCACGTGGAATTGAGCAGAATAATCTTATAATTGCATACAACGGAGTCTGTGCAAAAATGCCGGCTGAGGAGATTATGAATATGATGGTCTGGGAGAGAGCTTCATGAAGACTGCTGTTATCGGGGGGCGTGAGGTTGCAGCCGGATTTGCACTTGCAGGTGTATCCTGTACGAAGGTCTGCACAGAGATTTGGGAGGCTAAATCAGCCCTGAAAGAGTTTGCACACCGGAATGATATCGGAGTAATTCTTATTGAGAATAATTATGCAGAAGATATGCAAAAGGAGATTGAGAGTCTTATGCAGGTCAGGGATTCATATCCGCTTATTATAGCCATTCCCTCATATGCAGATAAAAAATGGTGACTGATGATGAATACTAAAGGGACAATAATAAGGATTGCAGGCCCGGTTATCGAGGCCGAGGGTATGCGGGGTGTACAGATGTATGAACTTGTCCGTGTAGGAAAGGACAGGTTAATCGGGGAGGTTATCAGGCTTGAGAGGGATGTCGCCACCATTCAGGTCTATGAGGACACGACCGGACTTTTCCCCGGCCAGGCTGTAGAAGGCGCAGGCATGCCTCTTCCGGCAGAACTTGGACCCGGACTTCTCGGTATGATATATGACGGCATCCAGAGACCGCTTGAGAGTATGTGGAATTCGGTGGGAGATTTCATAATTAAGGGAACAAACATTCCTGCTCTTGACCGTGAACGCCTCTGGGATTATTCTCCGGAAATTACGGCAGGCAGCCAGGTATCTGAGGGCGATATTCTTGGCACTGTGCCTGAGGGAAATATCACACACAGAATTTTAGTCCCTCCCGGAATAAAAGGTGAGCTTATCCGGGCAGCACCACCGGGCCGTTATACAATAGAAGAGCCTGTAGCCACTGTTAAGACAGATAAAGGCGAGACTGAGATTCTTATGGTGAGGCACTGGCCGGTCAGAAAGCCAAGGCCGACTGGTGGAAAACTTGACCCTATAGAGCCTTTAATTACAGGCCAGCGGGTAATTGATACTCTTTTTCCGATTGCAAAAGGCGGCACATCGGCAGTTCCGGGTCCTTTTGGAGCCGGAAAAACCATAGTGCAGCATCAGCTTGCAAAATGGTCAGATGCCGATATTATTGTCTATGTCGGCTGTGGTGAACGCGGCAATGAGATGGCTGATGTCCTGAGGGAATTTCCACGGCTGGAAGACCCTAAGACTCATGAACCGCTTATGAAAAGGACGGTTCTGATTGCAAACACAAGCAACATGCCTGTCGCTGCAAGGGAGGCGAGTGTGTACACCGGAATAACGATTGCGGAATATTACCGTGATATGGGATATAATGTTGCACTTATGGCAGATTCGACTTCACGCTGGGCAGAGGCTATGAGGGAAATTTCCGGAAGGCTTGAGGAGATGCCGGGAGAACAGGGCTATCCGGCATATCTTGCATCACGCCTTGCTGATTTTTATGAGCGTGCCGGCAGGGTGAAGGTCTGCGGCAATAGCGGGAATATCGGTTCGATATCAGTTATAGGAGCTGTATCGCCTCCCGGCGGGGATTTCTCAGAGCCTGTAACGCAGAACACTCTGCGCATTGTAAGGGTGTTTTGGGCACTGGATGCCGAGCTTGCACACGAGCGCCATTTTCCGGCAGTGAACTGGCTGCTCTCCTATTCTCTGTACACTGACCTGATCTCTCCCTGGTGGGAGGAGCGGTTTGAAGGCGGCTGGAAGGATATGAGGCAGGAGATAATGGCTCTGCTTCAGAAAGAGAGTGAGCTTGAAGAGATTGTACAGCTTGTCGGGCCTGATGTCCTTCCTGAGGAGGACCGCCTTGTATTGCTGACTGCCGGGATAATTAAGGAGTCATTCCTTATTCAGTATGCAACTGACAGAGAAGATCGCTACTGTGCACCTTTTAAGCAGAATGCAATGCTGAAGGTGATTTCAGGCTTTTACCGCCTGGCAAAAGATGCGGTAGGGTCAGGCGTTCTCTCATCTGATATCGCTGCACTGCCGGTTATACAGAGTTTCAGCCGTCTTGGCAGCAGGCCTGAGAGTGAGATTTCATCCATCTGCAACAAAATTATGCATGATCTGAAGTCTGAGATTGAGGAGCTTAAAGGGAGGGATGCATGATGCCGGGAAATATCCGGGAGTTTGTATCGGTTGTGAGGGTTGAAGGGCCGCTCATTGCGGTGGAAGGTGTGGATGACGCAAGCTATGGTGAACTTGTCGATGTCAGATTTCCGGACGGCACAGTCCGGAGGGGGGAAGTGCTTGAGACGAGAAGGGGCCTTGCAATTGTTCAGGTCTTTGGCGGGACAAGTGATCTCGATACTGACATAACTTCTGTGCGGTTTACAGGCTCTCCGATGAAGATTGGTGTTTCGCGTGATATGCTGGGCAGGATACTTAGTGGCGGGGGTGAGCCGGCAGACGGCGGCGGCGAGGTTATTCCCGATGTTGTGATGGATGTATCCGGTTATTCGATAAATCCCTTTGCCCGCGAGTACCCGCAGGATTTCATCGAGACCGGAATTTCGGTAATTGACGGTATGAATACTCTGGTCCGGGGCCAGAAATTACCTGTCTTTTCAGGTTCCGGAATGCCGCATTCGCACCTTGCAGCACAGATTGCAAGACAGGCACGTGTACTTGGTGAAGAGGAGGATTTCGCACTGGTCTTTGGTGCTATGGGGATTACCTATGAGGAGGCTCACTACTTTGAGAAGGAGTTTCGGGAGACAGGTGCACTTGAGCATACAGTTCTTTTCGTCAATCATGCCGATGACCCGGCAATTGAGAGAATAATAACGCCAAGGCTTGCATTAACGGCAGCCGAGTACCTTGCATTCCATGAGGATATGCATGTGCTGGTGATTCTTCAGGATATAACAAGCTATTGCGAGGCACTCCGTGAAGTCTCGGCGGCAAGGGAGGAGATCCCTGCCCGCCGTGGCTATCCGGGATATATGTACACTGATCTCGCCTCGATATACGAGCGTGCCGGAAGGATCAAAGGAAAAAAAGGATCAATTACCCAGCTTCCGATTTTAACAATGCCTGATGACGATATAACCCATCCTGTGCCTGATCTGACCGGTTATATCACTGAGGGCCAGATTGTGCTCTCCCGTGAACTGCACAGAAAAGGAATTTACCCGCCGGTGGATGTCCTGCCCTGCCTCTCACGCCTGATGAAGGGAGGTATAGGGGAGGGAAAGACCCGCGGTGATCATTCATCGGTGAACAATCAGCTTTATGCCTCCTATGCCCGTGGCCGGAGGATTCAGAACCTTGTTGCCGTTATCGGGGATGAGAGCCTCTCTCCTGCTGACAGGCTTTATCTCACATTTGCTGACCGTTTTGAGGATGAGTTTGTCAGGCAGAGGCACAATGAGGGCAGGAGCATAGAGGAGACTCTTTCTCTCGCCTGGAAACTGCTCTCGATATTCCCGAAGGAGGAGCTGAAGCGTATAGGTGAGGAGGATATAGAGAGATATTATATTTCAGGCGGGGCATGACGAAATGAAAGCAAAGATTATGCGTAGCGTCAGGCCGACAAGGATTGAGCTTCAGAAGATCAGGAAGAGAATTGTCCTTTCAGAGAGGGGTCTTGAACTTTTGCAGGATAAGCTTGATGCTATGATCCGTGAGATGACGGGGATGAAAGCTGAGTATAATGCCCTTGCAGAGGAGTGCATGAAGCATGTAAAGACTGCGTATCCTGCTTTAACCCGTGCAGGGATGAGCATGGGCTGGCGAAACCTCTCAGCCCTTGCCTCAACATCGGATGAGATGAAGGATGTAGATATGCATACCCGCAATATCATGGGGCGGAGAGTGCCTGAAATTGAGGTCCCTGACAGATTAAGGGATTCACCTCTCCCGGGATACACCCTCTCCGGGACAACCTCATATCTCGATTCCGCAAGGGCTGAGTTTGAGGAGCTTACCCTGGCATATCTCCGGGTGGCAGAGGCTGAAGGTGTCATCCGGTCATTGAACGGTGAGATCAGGAAGACACGGCGTAGGGTGAATGCACTTGAGAACGTAATGATCCCGTCACTTAATGCAACGGCGGGATATATTGAGAGCTACCTTGAAGAGCTTGAAAGAGAGGAGCTTTTCAGGCGGAAATGGGCAAAGTCTGCTCTTGGCGGTGAGAGGCGGTGGCGTTGAATACCGGAAAGCTCTATGTTCTGGTGCAGGTAGCCGGATTTCTGTCGCTTTTTGCCGGTGCTTTAATCTTTCTGCTGATTTATATATGAATCTCTTTTTTTTCAGAGTGGTATTATTAATTTGTTTTTGCAGGTATTTTTGACCGGACCCGGAAGTAATCCGGGAACATTGAGATATATTTAACTATTTTAAAATAAATCTTTTCAGTATGCATATAAGGTACCGATCGTCAATATTTATCTCACTGGCATTAATTATTTCAATGCTGCTCTTCTGTCTTCCGGCATCTGCTGTAATTGCGGATTTAAAGGAAGGCAGCCTCGTTGAATCACAGAATGAAGGCGGAATAATACAATATACAATTGAAGTGAGCGGCATCCCGAAACAGGCAGAGGTCATTGAGATGAATACTGATCTTATACCTGTCCCACAGGCCAGTCTCTGGCAGATTGAAGAATCCGGCTTTAACATCTCCGGCGGAGAAGAATCTTTAAATGATCATAAAATTGAGCTTACAGCCGACAGCGGATTTCCGGATAAGATTGCAGTAACAGTATATGGGAGAGTTCCGGTTTTAACATCTGTTGAAATTGTTGACGGGGTGGTTGTGACCAGAAGAGTTACACAGACTACCGGCTATATATATTATCACATAAAAGCGCTTGACGGAAACATGGATGCCCTCGGAACAGGCACAACAAAGACATTCTCCATAACAATACCTGATGACGAGCAGTTCATGTCAGAGCTTAATGCCATAAATGACCCTGAGATGCGGGGGATTATAGACGACCTCTACTCAAGAGGTCTGAGGGATGAGGCAAAAGAGCTTTTAAGATATGCCGGGTCACCAAAAGAGGCAACCCTGCCTTTGACAACCGCAGTTTTGATCGGGGTTGTACTGCTTGTAATCGGATTTGGCGCAGGGATGGTATTTGGCCAGATAAGGGCAAAAAATATGCAGGACTTTCAGAAAGAATACAAGGGGGAATAAATAATGGCTCATGATGAAATAATCGAGGGAAAACCCTTCCAGATGCCGGACGAACTGACCGTTGTTGCGATCGGCGGCTGTGGCAAGAAACTTATATCAAATCTTTATGATCATGAATGGTTCTTAAAACATTACCTGAAAGACGGCAAGCGCCTTTCATTATATACGATAGATACCGACTCGAACCAGAGAAAGGATGACATAAAGAGATCTGAAGCTGTCATGGCAAGGCTTGGGGATATCCAGAGGACAAACAATCAGATGGGTGGGAGTGTAAAGAGTCTCCATTATCACCTGCCGGACCTTGCAAATGTCGAGAGGGTCTCTTCCCTGACGTCAAGGGATATTGCAGAGCAGATGAAGAGACGGCGTGAAAAGCCTCTTGTCGATGTCTGGTGGATGAATGATCCCGAATACGGTTTTGACTACCAGATGCTCAAAAAAGTTGATAAAAATATTGTTGACGACTTCGGCGGCGGAGTTCACCGCAGGCGTGCCATATCAAAAGCGGTATTTTACAAAGCCATAACACAGGGCGGAGAGCAGTTCCCCTCATTTCAGGGACATGGGCCCGTTGCGATAATAGTCGGACTTGGCGGGGGAACAGGTTCAGGCATGTTTATAGACCTTGCCCGCTACATCAAGGAGAAACGCGGTCAGGAGTCAAAGATCTGGCTATTTGTCGTTCTTCCGGCAGCAAGCGAAGGCGAAAAGGAGCAGTTAAATGCTGCAATTGCACTATCTGAGATTGAATACCTCAATATGAAAGAGGACAAGCTCTTCAATTATATAATCGTCTCGTCACTCAGTCCCACGGGCTATGTTGACGGAGGTGACAGGAAACAGGAAGTAGTTGAGTTTGACTCTGCATTCCCGTACCTCTTCATAAACTCATTTTATCTCCCGACAGCAGATATATCCGCGATAGTGGACGCCAAAAAGGACTACTCCGGTTTTATATTCGCAGATTCGCATGTAATCGAATATCCGGTGGAAAACCTCCGGTCGCTGAAGAAAGGCTTTGAGGATGTTATAGAAAACCTCGCCGGAATTTCACATAACAGGGCAAAGATCCTAAAAGAGGTCTCAGATTTCATCACCGCAGGTGAAAACCTCTACCCCAATGAATTTTCAAAGACTGACACAGAGATCACCCACGATGATGTAAATCTTTATAAAAAGGAGATCGAGCGGATAAAGAAGGGATGGGAGAATGATATAACTGATCTCTTAAACTTTAAGACCCAGTCCATAATCGAATCTGCGGTTACGAACAACATGCCTGAAGAGTTAAAGGACGTCTCTTCATTAAAGGACTTTGACAAACTGACAGAATATGTCTCCAGGCTGAAAAAATCCCTTGACAATGAGAGCAAGCCGCATGAAAATGCCAAAGATCAGGAGCTTTACGAGGTCATAAAGAAGAATCTGCTGCTTTTAGAGGAGATGTCACACCTTGAGAGGAAGACATTCTCTGTAAATGAAAAATCGGCAAGAATGGCTCTTTTAAACATCATCAGGGGCGAGGAGAACTTTGGTAAAATTTCCGGTGACCTCTCGTCACGCCAGTCCGGACTTAAGGTTGAGATTAGTGAGGCAGATGCAAAGGTAAGAAAGAAGCGCTCTGAACTTGAAGAGATTAAGAGAGAAGAGAGTGATATGCTTGACCTGATCAAATCGGAGGTCAATGCACTTGCAAAACCTGTTGAGGACTATGTCTTACTCGGGCACGGGACTGCTGAAGGAACCGGACGTGATTCTGTAGAGGACCTTGAGCGGGCATTTCTTGAAAAATTCTCAGCACTGCTCTTTGTCTTAAAGGAGAAGCTCAATAAATCCGGCAGTAAGAAGGCCAAACCTATAAAACGTGATGTCTGGCTCTCATCACTGCCGCTTGGCGATATCCAGGGAGATATTGAGAACCTTGAAGGTGCGACATCAGCAGACTTCTCTTACTTAAGGGACCTTGCAGAGTCTGTATCCCTGTACTTCTACAACGACTATATGCTCAGGGTTGCCAAAAAGCAGGGTTTCGCAGACGGAATTTTGGGCAGGAAGCTCAACCCGGAGATCTTCAGGAGTGAGAAGGATACAAAAGAGGAGAGAATAAGAAAGATCTCACAGATGCATCCCGGAAAGATCTCCATACGTGATCCGTTTGAGGTATTTGTCCAGGATAAATTCCTTACAAGGGAGTTTGATACAAGGCTTGGTTCGTTAAGGGAGGCAACAATCGGGCCGCTTGTCTCACAGTTCAATCTTGAATCGGATGAGAAGGCCATGCTGATAAACTCCTTCTCCGGGAGGGACACTGCATCAATTATCACAGGTGTCAGGGAGAGGTTGACTGACATTATAAACATACGTGAAGGATACTCCTCAAAGAGAGGCAATCTCAATACCGAGATTGATCTCCTGATCCAGTCGCAGAAGGTGATGCAGCAGCAGATTGAATTCCTGCAAAAGACCGATGACCTCGTCAGCTCAACCTTTGAGCCGAGAAAGAAGTACAATGCAGAGACTGAGTCCTATGAGTCCGGACTCCGGGCAATTGATGAGAAGAGAAGCAGCGGCAATAAGACGATTGAGGGGATGTACAGGACGTGGTTTGGCGAGATCAATCCGAATATCCTCTCACTCCTCAATGATGACTCCGATCTCTCTGTCCTTGACTATGACGAGGAAGGCAAATCGGAGATAGAAAAGCTGTACAACATTGTTCAGTGGAAGTACAAAGAGCTTGTTGACGCCCATAAGCTTGGAATCAACAATATATCCATAGGATATGGAGCTGCCGGCACTGAGAGATGGAGTTTTGACAAGGCGGCTCTTGTAGTTTCATCCCCTTCGAGATGGCTGTCACAGCTCACTGAGAATAAGGGCAGTGATTTCAGGCGTTATCTTGTAAAATCTCTTGACCTCAAAGGTTTTGACAGTGCAAAGGTAAACTCCCACAATTACACAAAACCGTGGGAGATCTCACTTACATTCTTCGCAGCCGCAGGTTTCCTTGAGAATATCTCACCGCTTACAACCGGAGGGGGATACTGGGAGAAGTATGAGAAGAGCAGGAATAACATCCTCCATCATGCCCTTTATCTCCACCAGGGTAAGTATATCGCCCGTGAAAAGACTCTGCTTTTAACAGATGCGGCTGAGATAGCAGATCTTGAATCCGGCGGCAAGGCTCAGATTGAGGAGGCAAAGAAGAGGGTGATGGACCTTTATTCCGTAAGGGACATCAGAGAGGCAGCCGGTGAATGATAATAAATAATAAAAGAAGAAAAATCTACCTTCTTTTGGCTCTGCCAATAAGCATTGCCGTTGCATATATCTTCATGACCATTGCTCCGGTATTCAAGCTTCATCCGACACCTCCTGAGCTGACCTTCTTTGTTGAGTTTTTATGTGGGCTTTTTTTTGCAGTTGCGGCAGGGATGCTCTTTAATGAAGATTCAAGGATAAACGGGGTGATCTATGCCGGAATTTTTGCAGGGGTCCCGGCATTTTATGTCTACCTGACCCCGTGGGCAGATGTTTCCCTTCTGATGCTTGCTTTTTTTGCCGGAGTTTTCTGCGGGGCTGTATTTGATATAAAAGCGGTTATGACGAACCGTTATGACAATCTTGCAAAGTTTGCCCGGGTTTTATTTACGGTGTTCTTTGCAATTATTGTCGGTTTTTTAGCCTATGAGATGTATGCCACAGCACTATCTCCGGAAACAGCTGTGGATTCTGCTTATGCGGTGCAGAACATCTTCTTTTACGGGATTGGAATTGTTCTCTCCCTGATTCTTTACTGGCTTGCAATTAAGATAACTGTCGGTGTCAGGGCATCCGAGATATTCATATTCGGACCGAGGTCATCGGGCAAGACATATTTTGTCCTCGGACTCTGGAGTTATATCTCTGAGAACTTTGAGAGGGGGCACTCCAATGAGGGCGTTGTCCTGACCGGCGATCCAAATGACGAAGGTGACGAGCTCAGAATATCAAGCCTTTATGCAAATGTTTTAGACGGAAAGATACTGTCAAGGACATACCGCTACCAGATGGTTATGTACCAGCTTACAGGGAAGAAATATGGTATAATTCCTGTGAAGTGGACTGTTGTTGATTATGCCGGTGAGTATTACGATGAACTCAATGAGATCAACTTCAAAAAGGCGGTTGCTCTCTTAAGCGACAGGATGAGAATTGCCAGGGCTGACATCCGGAAGAATGCCGGCACAATTGATTTTGTCAGAAATATAAAACTGCATCATTCTGAGGAGCTTTTAGACCCGGAGTTTACAAAGAGCGTTATTATTGCCACAATGTACGGCAATTTTCTCCGGGCGGGTAAGGTTATCTTTCTGATAGACGGTGAAAAAATTACTGATGACAGGAAGGGGCATGCCCAGCTTGCAAGGGAGTTTGGCGGTTATATGAAGACTTTAATCGATCTTGAAGGGAGGAATTATCTTGGATTTTTCAGGCCGGATAAAAAGTATGCTCTTGCGGTTACAAAGACCGACCTTGTATTCTGGAAGAATAAGGAGATTCGGGACCTTATTCATTCCATGAGTGCCGGAAAACTGTCGGATATCCCTGAGAGGTCAAGGGAGGCACAGGCCATTGAGGAGAGTCTCTTTGAGCTGCTCAGTGCAAACAAAGTCTTTAAAAATCTCGTAAATATGATGAATGATCTCTCTATGTATTTTATTGCCGTTTCTGTGGATGCAACGGCTGAGCCTTTCCCTACTGAAGAAGGGGTGGAGGAGGAGATTTCACCTACCGCAATTGCACCGTGGAGATTTACCGAGGTATTTAAATTCGGCCTTTAGGCTGTGATTTCATGGGGTTTTTATAAAATGTATGATTCATACGGAATATTCACTACAGACGGGGGGACTGTTGCAGGAACCCTGCATGATGAATATGCTGTAAACCTTGCCGAGAGGCTTGACGAGAGTACGGCATCTCTGTATATCAGCACAAAGAACGGGATCCTTCTGCTTGGAACGGCCGTAAATGTACAGAAGAAAGGGAGAAGGCCGGATACTTTCATATATCTTGAAAAGACCGGATTTAATGGCGGGCTTCTGCCGAGGATTGACCTCTCCTATATTCATGAATTTTACGCCCGTGTGCAGCATAAACTGTCTCTGATTGAGTATGAGGTCCGTGACCTTGCATCTGACCATGGTTTTTTTGATGACCGGAAAAGTAAGGTCGTAACCGGACTTTCGGGTTATGATGCTGCTGATTATACTGTCGGAAGGCTCATTCTCGGCAGGGATACCGTATGTGTATCTGATGATCTCTCAAAGTCTGTCGATTTTGTGGTTGCTGTTGCAGAGAAGCTTCATTCATATCTGCCGGCAGGTTTTACGATAGCGGTCTCAAAGATGACCTTTAAGGATGCTGATCTGAATGTGGCGGAGAAGTATTCCGGCAGGGTTGATATTGACCTTAAAACCGAAAAGACTGACAGTTCTGAGACTGGCAGGCTGTACAGGAGTATGGGCACTTTTGCACAGAGTCCTGTTGTCAGGCGGAAACTGTCCGGGATAACTTCACGTGGCGACCTTGCTCTCAGGATAATTTCTGAATTTAAAGGGAGCAGCAGATTCCCGAAGGAAAAATCTGCTGTTTTTGAGAAATTCCTCTCTGATGAGAGGATTGGTGCTACTGATTCTTTGGCAGACTTCTCATCTTCTGCCTATGAGCCGCAGGTGAAGAACGATTTTAATGTCCCTGCTGAGTCTGATTATGGCAAGTGGAAGATCAATGAACTTGACAGGGAGAGCCTTAAAAATGAGTATGAAGAGCATATGGCAAGAAAGAAGAAGGGGCGGGTCCGCCTTCTCGCAGTTCTTGGAATATTTTTAATTCTTCTTGCAGGTCTGCTTATTTTTTTTGTCATGAGTCCGGGAAATTCCGGTGACGAACCGCCCGCAGTTACGACTATAACTCCTTCGGCAACCATTACTCCGGAGGAGAGTACGGTGATAATAACCCGCCTGAGTACAGCGCCGGGCAATGTTCCTGAGGGTCTCATTGGGTTTGGCAGTGCCTATGAGATTAGAGTTTTTGGCCCCCAGAATATAGTTGTGAACAATACTGCGGAGTATAAACCCGATAAGTCATACCGCCTTATGAGATACAATGAGTCCGGACAGATATGGGATTATGCAGGCATTCCTCTCTCAGTGTCAGATGAGTCTGCTGAGGTTTTTATTGCTGATTCCGGAATATACCGGCTTTTTTCTGACGGAATTTTTGGGGCGGATGAAGAGGTTTAGAACATTTGTCTATACAGTCAGGCAGGTATAAATCATGAAAATTAACCCTGCACTGCGGATGATTATTCTGCTGCTCCTGATATTTTCAGTGCTGACTATTCCCGTCTCCGGACAGGTCACCAAAGGTATAATCTCCGTCACCTCCTATCCGCAGGGTGCAGATATTTATCTGAATGATGAGAACCTCGGCCGTCAGACCAATGCGGTGATTGAGGATGTCTTCCCCGGAATTCATTATGTCCGGCTTGAGATGGCGGGATACCGGACCTGGGAGGATATATTTGAGGTGAGGGAGGGTGAGATCTCCTATGTCAGCCATAATATGGAACCGGTTGTGGGGGATGCCTTTTCTGTTCTGACAAAGCCTGAAGGTGCGGCAATCTATATTGATGGTGAATACTCCGGCCGGTCGAATACGGTTCTAAATAATCTCCCTGCCGGAGCACATACTGTCCTTTTAACACTTGACAATTACTCGGACTATTCTGAGACTGTCTGGATTAATGAGGATATGTCGCAGTCACTTATTCATAATTTTGAGCCGGTCCCGACTACCGGAAGGATTACCTTTGAGTCTGAGCCGACCAATGCCGGAATATATCTTGACGGTGAATTTAAGGGTAATACGAGGCTTGAGCTTGATGAAGTCGAACCCGGAACTTATGATGCTGTTATCCGGAAAGCCGGATACGATGACTGGACCGGCAGGGTTGATGTCGCAGCCGGAAAGATCTCTGAGGTTAGGGCAGAGCTTACACTCTCTAAGGTTAATATTTCAGTAATTACTGTCCCTGCCGGTGCTGATCTCTATATTGACGGTGTTCTGTCGGGTGTTACTCCGGCTGAGATTTCTGTAAACCAGGGGGGGCATACGATTCTCGTTGAGAAGTTTGGCTATGAGAGTGTTGAGGAGGAAGTGGATGTCGGGGCTACCGGTGCATCTTTATCATATTCTCTTCTCTCTATGGTCCCCCAGGCGATAGAGGAGGCGGAGATGGCGATCTCTTTAAATCTTGCATATGGCCCTGATAATGCCAGGAAACTTCTTGATAAGGCCAGGGAGAGTTATAATGCCGGAGACTCCGGGAGTGCTGTCAGTTATGCAGAGGCTGCAATATCCGGTGCTTATGATGTCGATGGCGACGGTCTGAAAAATACGCTTGACATCAGTCCGAATCTCAACAATAATGTGCTGTATCTTCTGCCGGTTCTTGTCATTCTGCTTATTGGGTGGTTTGTATCAGGAGATTTTGTGCGGCGGAGGGTTAAGCCGGAGATTACCCTGCATCTTCCGGGTTCATTTAAGGAAGATGATATGCTTGCCCGTGCGGAGATAACTGCGGATGTGAAAGGCGGCCCTTACCGTGGTTTTGTCTGTACTGTGTATATTGACGGCACTCCTGTGGATCATTTCACTGATCCCGGAAGTTATGCTGTCAGCCTTGCCGGAAAACGCCCCGGTGTTCATACGGTCTTTGTGCTGCTTCAGGTTGCAAAGGAGAGGTCCGGAACTGCTGAGAGGAAGGCTGAGGGAAGCTTTACTGTTGAGTCTGACGGTGATGGTGCTTATGATGAGTCATATGGGGCAGAAAAGTCAGAAGAATCCAAAGCAGAAAAAGTGCCTGAGCCTGTGCCAATTATTGATACTGATGATGATAGTTCCGGGATTGAGGAGTTGTATGAGGAGAGGGATGATGAAAAAGAACAGAAATGATGAACTGAATAAAGGCCCGGCATTTCAGAAGAACTGTTCTGCTGTGATATTTCCGGAACGGTAGCCTATGCTGAAAAATGCTCTGATTAAGATATTTGGTAGTGTAGCCAAGCTGTTTTCCTGGGTTATTCTGGTAATTATAGTCACTTTCATCCTTGGTTTAGTTTTAACATTTGTTCTGGAGTTTCTTCTGATTGTAATATTTAATTAGGGTGGATCATATTTCGTGCTGTATCTGTCGGGTCTGTGTTGTTGCATATTCTCTTCTTCTATTTAGGGCTGTTTTTGGCGGACTGGCGGCTTACTGATTAATATGGAATTTATTCTCTGTATTCTGTCCGGGTTTACGGGATGTTATTGCAGAAATACCAGACAAATCCGGATTGGCAGTCCGGATATGGCGGGAGTTCTCTCTTCACCTCAGGTTTTCAGATCATATTGAAGATATGCTCTTCAAGCTTTTTTCTCTCCTTATCGACTCTCTTTAAGAGGTCTTCATGAACATTTGGAAAGATAAGTCCCTTTATTTTCATCTCTTCATAGTAGTCCTCATCCTGAATTAGCAGGCTCAGACGGAGGTAATAATTCTCTATGTCTTCTGAAAGCTCAGGGTACCTCATTGCCATATCCTCAATTATCTTTTCGGCTCTATCTGAGATATTTCTGAATTCATCTTTTGCCTCATTTATAATCTCATCCGGAAATCCGAACCCTTCAGTTATTATATCAATTGATAATTCCATCTGCCTGGCCGATGAAATCAGCGCAATCTGCTTCTGGTACTCGGTTGTCAGTGTAAATTTCCTGAGATTTTTAGCAAATTTAAACCTTTTAAAGAGGGCGGAGATCCACCACGCAGGAGTTACAAATATTCTGTACTCCAGAGAATCTGATTTTATAACCTCATGCGGAGGCACAGTTCCGACAGATATCTCGTCAAGTTTTACATTAATATAATATTTAAGCTCATCCAGGACGACTTCGGAGATATACCCATAGCCGTAGATCTCCTGATAAATACTCCTTTCAACCATAATGAGCCTGGTCCAGAGAAGTTTTTTTAATTTGCTCTCATCAGGTCTGACCTGTGAGAAGAGAACTTTCAGCTCCGCCATTGCCTCTTTTATCTCATTTTCGTAGTCGTTCCTGATTGTATCTGCAATCTCCCGGTTAATCCTCTTTTCTTTCAGAAGTCTGTTAAGTACTGAGATTCCCTCTTTTTTTGCATGAATGATGGTTGAGAAATACTCATATACAGCAAGATGGCTTGGCCTGTCAAGTCCAAGCTTTTTTGCAAGCGGTTTTGTGGTTATCCCGTCAACAGTAACTGTAAAGAGAACAACCCCGACAGTCATCATTATAATTTCGTCTCTAAATGGCATATCTTCACTTATAGAGAGGGCAAGTGCAATTGCAACCGCACCACGAAGCCCGCCCCAGAAAAGTGCATGCTGGTATTTCAGTGGTATATAATCTCCCCCCTTAAAGAGATTCATAATTCCGGAGAAGATATAGACAACTGCTGCCCTTGATATCATAACGGCAATAATCCCTGCCGGAATAAGTAATGCAAGTTCCTGGTCAATACGGTAATTGCCCAGAAGGTTTGCCGTTGTAATTCCCATTAAGAGAAATATGAGGCTGTTTACAAGGTAGGCTGAAAAATCCTGAAATTCAGAAATCTCTTTTGAATCCTCGGACTTGAGCCAGACGGATGTGAACCGGCCGACTATAAGGCCGGCTGTCACAACTGCAATTATGCCTGAAGCATGAAGGACCGACTCTGCAATCAGGTAGGAGGCATAGGCGGTGATCAGTGAAATTACTGATGATATCACAGCATTTTTACCTGATATGGCTATCAGGCCTCCGATCAGTATTCCTGTGATAATTCCGGTTAATATTCCGCCTGAGAAACTCCACATGATGCCTTCTGCACCATAGATTATTGTTGATATATTGAATGTCCCGGCGGCTATAATGCCCAGGACAATATTGAATGTGACAATTGCTGAAGCGTCATTAAAGAGGCTTTCACCCTCAAGAATTGTTGTAAGCCCTGCCGGAGCACCCATATTCTTAAAAAGTCCTATCACAGAGACGGGGTCGGTTGCAGAGATGAGTGCACCAAAAAGCATGGCATATATGATCGGGAGGGGTGTTGCAAAGCCTATGATTAATCCGACAATTAATGTTGAAAATATCAGTCCCGGAACTGCAAGAACCAGAATCGGGGTGATCTTTCGTGCCATAAGTCTCTTGTTGATATGGTATGCAGCCTCAAATACGAGCGGGGGCAGGAAGAGGAAGAGTATTATTTCAGGTGAGAGGACAAAGTCAAAGATATAACCGATTTCAGCAATATTTGAGGATATGACCGAAATTCCAAGTCCAATGAGAAACAGTCCTATTGTGTAGGGGATTTTAATTTTCTTAAATAATATTCCGGATACAACTGCAATAAAGAGCAGCAGAAGCACCAGTGCTATTATATCTCCTATTTCAGTCCCAATCATTATGTTTCTCCGGAGATCATTCTTAGCCTAACTATTCTGTTTCCGGCAGATAATAATATCTGAATATCTGAATTAACCGTTGAAAATTCTGCTAAATGATAATAATATCTGAATATCTGAATTAACCGTTGAAAATTCTGCTAAATGATAATAATATCTGAATATCTGAATTAACCGTTGAAAATTCTGTTAAATGATAATAAATGGATCTGAACATTCTCTCTGATACCCGTTCATCATCTGAAAAAAAGAGTTTTTGTTATTCCTGTTTTGATATTGTGGAAGTTTTTCAGTAGAGGTCAGAGAGATAAACGCCTGACCCGACCCACCATTTGTCATTGACAGGTTTTACGTATCCGAGTTTCAGTTCCGGTTTATTGTCGTTTTCCGGATTTTCCCATCCAAAAACTACATATCCTCCACCGTTTTTGGCGGTTTCAGCAAGGACACTGATTACTTTCACTCCGTATGGCCCTGTATAGTCTTTAAGGTTTGTGCCTATTTTTTCCGGCATATAAGGATGCGCAAGCATTGTGCAGTTATAGTCATAGGCATAGTCGTAGAGGTTTCCTTTGGTGAACTGACCATCTGTGAGATCAATCTCCTTTAGTGTGGCTTCATCACCGTTTTTCTCTGCAAATTGAACCGTTTCCTCAACAAGTTCTCTCATATTTTTAATTGCTTCCGGCATCGCACCTGTTTTACTGTCGGTATAGTCTCTGAGATAAATGCCTGAACCTATCCAGAGATTCTCATTCACTTTCTTGACATATCCAATTTTTGGGATATATTCTGAGGATTCTGCTTCATTTATTATGCCTGATTCCGGTGCAGGATACATATACATGACATATCCTTCGCCATTCTCTGCTGTGTCCATAGCGGCTCTGACAAATTCAAGTCCGTTAGCTGTTGTCCAGTCAAGTCTGTCCGTTCCTATTTTGTCCTGCTGGTAGGGATGTGCAAGAAGTACTCCTTCAAAGTCATATGCGTAGATGTAGAGGTCACCTTTTGAGAATATTCCGTCTTTTTTGTTGTATTCCGCAAATGCAGACTCTTCTCCGTTTTCATTGGCAAACTGTGAGGCCATGTCAACGAAACTGACAAGCTCTTCTTCACCGATTATGAGTTTTTCCGGAGTCTCTTCTGTGAGAGGTTCTGCTGCCCCTGCCGGGGTAATCTCCGGTGTTATGGCGGAAGTTTCTGCGCTTTCTGCCTCTGAGGGTGCTTCTCCGGTGCATCCTGCCGAGAGGATTAGCGCTGTTACTATCAGCGCTGCAATAATAATTCCTTTGAAGTTTATAGCTGATTTTTTAGTCATCTTTTTTTGATTAATATTTTATATGCAATAATCTGTTTGATTTCAACCTGCCGGAAATGACATTTCCTGCCAAAAAACGGGTTTTAATCCTCAGATTTTAACATGAATCACCTGATTTTAACGATATTCTACGCATTATTTCTTTGCAGTTCTGTTATTTTTTTTATGCTACTTATATCTCCGGCAGTCATCTCCTCCGCAGCTTATTCTGCCTGTTTTTTGAACTGTTGCTCTCCATGACAGATACAAATCAAATGCTTTAATAAGAACAAGTGCATACTTTATAGAGCAGTCTGATGACACGGGGCTCGTGGTCTAGCTGGTTATGACGTCGCCTTTACACGGCGAAGATCTTGAGTTCGAATCTCAACGGGCCCACTCTTCTCTATTATTTTCTCATACAATAGCCATTTTCTCTTTAGTATTATTTCTGACTCTTCTCCAATTTTTGGGAAGGTATATTGATCAGATATTTCTGAGTTCATTTGGATAACTGTCTGTAAATCCTGAGTTTTTTGGGTTGTTTCTTTCAATATAATTATAATTATCCGGGCGTATAGTGATGTTTATCTTATCCCTAAACCTCCCAGATTTTATTTTTTCCCGGCGTATTATGATATCTGTTCCTCTTTTTTATCACGGATGCAGGTGAGTTAAAAACATTATTTTATCGGCTATATGTAAATAAATCATCCTGTCATAAGTCAAAAATGAACTGTTAATTTCCCCGATCTATGGTATTAAATAACATTAAATATTACTAATTATTATGGTCTGCCGGAAAGATATTCTCTGAAAAAACCTCCCTCGGAGAATATTTTGGCAAATTGACCTGTATTTATGAAATAATATTTCATAAATACGCAATAAACCTCCACCTCAATTTTTACTTTTTCAGCAGAGTTAAATAGTTTTGAAAGTCTATTTAGTGTTAAATATCTATTCTGGTCTGGTATCTATGCTAAAAAAATTATTATGTCTTATATTTGTCCTGGTACTTCTGGGACTACCGGTATGTCCGGCAGCCGCGGCAGATAATGCCACTTCTGAACAGACAGGTTCTGTCACTGTCACTACCACACCATCAGGTGCAGCTGTTTCAATTGACGGTATTAATAAAGGAAGTTCTCCTGTGACTGAATCGGGTCTCTCATCCGGAGTTTCGCATACAATCTCCGCTTCAATGTCAGGTTATAAGAGTGCATCCAAAACAGTTACGCTTGGGAACGGAGAGGATAAGGCAGTTGCGCTTACTCTGGAAGCAATTCCAACCGCGACACCGACTGCTACTGCTACACCAACGCCTACAGCAACCGCGACACCGACTGCTACACCGACACCTACAGCAACCGCAACTCCGACTGCCACTGCTACACCGACACCTACAGCAACCGCAACTCCGACTGCTACTGCTACACCAACGCCTACAGCAACCGCAACTCCGACTGCTACTGCTACACCAACACCCACAGCAACCGCGACACCGACTGCTACTGCTACACCAACGCCCACAGCAACCGCGACACCGACTGCTACTGCTACACCAACGCCCACAGCAACTGTTACAGTTTCACCGACTCCTTCACCAACATCAACACCTGCTCCCGGAGTTGGCTGGTATAAAGTGAGCTGCAATGTTGAATCTGCGGAGGTCACCTTTGATAATACATATATGGGCAGAATCCAGGGAGGCTCGCTCACTGTCCCGGTTACAGCCGGAACTGACAGCTATAAGCAGTTCACAGTCTCTAAATCCGGCTATAATACTTATAGATACAGTCTTCCGGCTTCACCAAAAGCAGGTGAAACCGTCAGTGTCTATGCAACCCTTCAACCCGCAGGTCCGACAGGAGGGCAGCTCACTGTGAGTACATCACCATCCGGTGCATCGGTTTACATAGATAAAACATACAAAGGAACAACACCCCTGACATTTTCACTCAGCCCTGGCACATATGGGCTGAAGATAACAATGTCCGGTTATGAAGATCATTCTGAGAATGTAATTATCACTGCCGGACAGACAATATCAAGGTCTGTAACGCTTCAGAAACATGACAATTACGGTACACTTGTGATAACTTCCGAACCGGACAATGCCTATGTTTATATTGACGGCAGCGGAGTCGGAAGAACGGCAGTGACTGTTAAGAATATTGCTGTGGGCAATCACCAGATAAGAGTTACAGCAAATGGTTTTACCGACTGGACAACCACAAAATATGTCCCTGCAAATGGTGTCACAACTGTTCACGCAGGCATGCAGAGAAAGGAAAACCCGAATATTGCTCATATCAGGGTAATTTCCCATCCGGGAAATGCAGAGGTATATCTTGACGGAACCCTTGCAGGATACACAAACGATGACGGAGTGCCCGGTGCACTAACTCTTGCAACAACACCCGGAAATCATAAAATCTCTATTGAGAAGGTCGGATACAGGGATTATGATACTACCCGGTATTTCAACGGCGGGACAACCTCGACAATAGAAGAGGCACTTACACATATTATCGCACCGTTAACCGGTTCAGTTGAGGTTACATCCACGCCGTCAGGCGCCAATGTATATCTTGATGACAGCTACAAGGGTATAACTCCTGTAACCCTGAATGATGTTCCGGCGGGAAACCATAAAATCACACTCATGCTTGACGGCTACAGTAAGTCTGAAGGTACAACCGAAGTCGAGGCCGGCAAAACTTCATCGGTTTCTGTCTCGCTAAGTCCATCACAGGGCGGACAGTCCGGCAAAGGACAGCAGGCATCGCCCGGATTTGGAATAATAACTGTTCTTGCCGGAATTTGCCTTGTTGGCCGGTATATCCGGAAGAATGAGTAAAATAAAAGAAGATTGGAGATTATAACTGGATGAAGATATGGTCAGATGATCATGACTTCATAAATCCGGAATAAATTTTAATTTTTTCCGATTTTATTTGGTAAATTTAAACTTCTGATACGGCATATGCTGACAGATTCATTGTTTCAGGTTTGCTGTTTATTCCCTGTAATTTTCTCTATGAAATCTGAGAAATATTTCAGTGTTGCACAAAATTCCGGATATCTGCCTTAAGAGTCAATTTCAATTAATCTGTTTATCTCTGAAACAATATCTGCATAGCTTTTAATATTAAGTTCTTCAATAAATGGCTCAAGAATCATTTTTCTTGAATCTGTTAACTTTTTTACGTTTAATCCAAGTCTTTCTATGGTCTCTCTTGCAGCATCATCATTTTCATCCGCGGGGTTGATCCTTCCGTCAAAAGTGTACCTGAATCTCTCTTCACAGTTCTTCTCAAGAGGTGAGATGATAAGATCTTTTTCATACCAGTTCCCTTTTTTATTCCCACAGTGCTTTGGCTCGCCTTTCGGTGGGTTTTTCTGGCATGAACAGAGAAGATTATTGTAATCTGCCGAATCCTCCGGAAATAACGATCTTGGTCTGAAATGTTCTATATGGCTGTTATTATCATTTATCCGGATCTCACAGTAACAACAGATAAAGCCCTGCTCTTTGAGTAATCCTTCCTTCATCCTTGATTTTATCTGACTGTCTGAATCAAGGTCATCCCAGTGCAGAGGATAATCTGAAGGCCATTTTTTTGCCCATGCATAATATTCTGAAGGTATTGTTTTTTTGATATATTTCATTTATTCAGCATTACCAGTTTACGAATAATGATTTCTGCTTTGCTTAACTCTGGATCGGCTCCGATTAAATCTTTTAGCTCCGAATGAACTTTTTTTGCTTCTTCAGTTTTATTTTTATCAATCAACATGAATAATTCAGAGATCTTATTTTCTATTTCTATCGGTCTTGAGGGTACTTCCAGAATTTCTTCCAGTATTCTGTCTGAATTCATCCCATATGAATCCAGAGGCATTTTAACTGAAATTCCTGATTTTTCATCCGGATAAAGAAGGATAATCTCTTCTGGTCTAACATGGCTTATGATCTGTGGTGAGTGTGTGGTCAGGATAAACTGGCAGGCCGGAAAAGTCTCTTTTAACTTTGGAATAATCATTCTCTGCCACTTTGGATGCAGATGAAGATCAATTTCATCAATTAAAATTATCCCTGATCCATTTAGTGGATTATCCATTTTTGGATTGGCGATTGAAAGTCTCCTTGCCAGATCACCAACCATTGCCAGAAGACATTTTTCCCCGTCTGAGAGCTGGCCGACTGTTAAAATATTATTGCCTTTATTTACAAGCATTCTTAGAGGATTGCGCCTGACTCTTAGATCTTCAAATCCGGTAAATGTCCGGATGGCACTTCGGACCGCATTAAGCTGTATGTCTCCTGAATAGTCAGAATATTCTGATATTTTATTTTGAATATTTATATTTTCATCAAATTCTGAAGCTTTTTTTTCGTTTTCAAAATCTTCTCTCTCTCTGAACCATTCAAAAAATGTTCTGAAATTTGTTTTTCCCGTTAATGAATTTTCATAAGCTGTAACTGAACCATCAAACTGGTGTTTTTTTCTGATCCTGAGAGGAATGTCAATTACACTTCTGTTAATTGGGTAATAAACAATTAAAGGAATATTATTCCCTGATTCTATATGGTTCTGAATTTTTTTGACTGCTTTATTCAGATTTGAGTAGTCACTCTCATCTTTTTTTACTCTGCCTTTCCTTGTTTTTGCCTGTTTCCAGTTAATTACTGTATTATTTGTTCCCGGTTCAAAAGCTTCTTTTAACTCTGTATATATTTCAAGTGATGACTCAGATTCATCATTATTAATGTCAGTTTCGGGAATTATCTGGCCATTCTTTTTTATTGATTCTGTCCTTGCAATAAACCATGATAATAATACTGCCGCTGCGTCCAGAACTGTAGTCTTTCCTGAGCCGTTTACGCCTGCAAAAATTGTTATATTCTCTGTGAACTGAATTTCAAGGTCTTTAATGCCTTTATAATTATGCACTTTTAATTTTTTAATTATCATGTCATTCTCACGGGGCAGATGAATTTATCCTGAATATTGTAGATTTTATTATGGTTGTTCTCTATTATATCTTTTTATTATTTTTTTGTGCCGGAGATTTTATCACCTGAATTTAATTTGCGGTGCGGTATTTCAGTGCATCAGATTCACAAAGATATTTAGAGATTATCCGGAAATATATTATAATGTTTAAAACGGACCGGACTGAACTTGCCGAGCTTTTTGCCTCAGTATGTTTTGGCTACCTTGCCGGCACATGGGCCTACCAGTATTCCGGAAATTCTGTTGTTTCGGTTATTGCATCAGCACTTGTGATTGTCATTGCCTATTATGCAATAAGATTTCTATTTGAAAGACTTAAATCCGGAAACTAAACCAAAATCCAAACTAAAATCCGGTCTGTAAACCGGATTATTTTTGGTGTACAGTATTTATGAATATTCTCCGGCATATATTTTTTTTAGTTCCGGAGAATTACCTGTTTACTATCCTAATCATGATCAGTTACTTATTTTAAGACCGCTATAGTAACATCTCAGTATGGGAGAGCTATATAAAATGATAATCGGCGGGGAATTTAAGGAAAGCGGGGAGACCATTGATGTAATATATCCATATACCGGAGAAGTATTCTCTAAAGTCTGTCTTGCCGGGTGTGCTGAGGCAGAAGAAGCGATAATTCTGGCAAAAGAGTCGTTTAAGGAGACGGTACATCTCCCGGCATACAGAAGAAAAGAAATTCTTGAGAGGCTTGCAGAACTTGTCAGAGACAATGCCGGGAGATTTGCAGAGATTCTTGTTAAAGAGAGTGGCAAGACGATAACCCTTGCAGGTGCTGAGGTTGCACGCTCGGTTGACACATTAATGATCTCGGCTGAAGAGGCCGTGAGGATAAACGGGGAACTGATTCCTCTTGACAGAACGCCTGCCGGAGAGGGGCGTGAAGGGATAATCAAGCGTTTTCCGGTAGGTACAGTTCTTGCGATAACACCTTTCAATTATCCGCTTAATCTCGCCTGCCATAAGATCGGCCCGGCGATCGCTGCCGGAAATCCTTTCATTCTGAAACCGTCCTCTAAGACTCCACTATCTGCCCTTCTTTTAGGGGAACTTATCCTCAAAGCCGGATACCCGAAGAGAGCAGTGAATGTTCTTCCGTGCTGTAACTCCGTTGCTGAATCCATGGCAAAGGACGAGAGAATTGCTTATCTCAGTTTTACCGGCAGTCCTGATGTTGGCTGGCATTTAAAGTCAGTCTCCGGAAGGAAGCGTGTCGGTCTTGAACTTGGCGGGAATGCCCCTGTCATTGTCCACAGTGATGCAGATCTTGACCGTGCCGCAGAAAGAATTGCTTTTGGTGCATGCCTCAATGCCGGCCAGGTCTGCATTTCTGTTCAGAGGGTGCTTGTTCAGAATTCTGTATATGAAAAATTCCTGGAAAAGTTAAGTAATATTTTTGAGAGTATCAAAACCGGAGATCCGATGGATGAAGAGACCTTTACAGGGCCGCTGATCTCAGATGAAGCATGTGAGAAAGCTGTTGATATGATGCTTCAGTCTATAGAGGACGGTGCTCTTCAGTATTATGGCGGAGGCTATGAAGGGCGTGTGATCACCCCTACCATACTTGCAGGCACATGCCGCTCAATGGAAGTTGAATGTGAAGAGATTTTTGCTCCGGTTGTGACAGTAAATTCTTATGAGTCTTTTAAAGAAGCTGTGGACCGGGCAAATGATACAAAATACGGCCTTCAGGCAGGAGTTTTTACTGACAGTATGAAGAATGCCTCCTACGCTGCCGGTCACCTGAAGTATGGCGGAGTAATCATCAATGACATTCCGACATTCAGAACAGATGCAATGCCTTACGGCGGGATAAAAAGCTCCGGGCTTGGTAAAGAAGGACCTTACTATGCAATACGTGAGATGACAGAGGAGAAGCTGATAGTTTTTGCCCGGAAATAGGGGTGTTTTTTAGTCCTTTATCACAAGGACATTCTCTGCAATCTCTTTTTTTATCAGGACTCTGCTCCTCCCTTTATCAACAAGGAGTTTGACCGGGCCTGATTCCGGGTCTTTTGTCAGAACCTTAAAATGTGAGCCGGGGGAAATTCCCATGCTGCCAAGCTCTTCTGTGTACTTTTTTACTTCAGTTACCCTTCCTTTATCTCCTCTTTTCAGTTCACAGATCAAATAACTGTTCATTGTTATTCGTCTTCCCTCAGTTTCTTGGATTCCCTTCATCTACAATTACACCATAGTTGTATGGTTTTGCAAGGTTCAGGGCGCCCTGAGTCGATTCTGCCGGGAGTTCGGTTCCGGTCTTCTTTACATTGTTTGGATAAAGCGTCTCGCCTACTGTTTTGTATGGAATTCCTGCTGCGATGATTTCTGCTTTAGTTGTAGGGTTAAATCCGGCAGGGACATCATCATAATTGTATGCGAATAATGTGGCAAGGAGATTTATGCCTTCCCCAGTTGCTCCAAAAGGATTTGAGTAGTCATAGTTTACTGATAATGCAAGGTTGTTATCCGTCATTTCCTCTGCATTTAGTGTAACTTTTACTGAATAAATATCCTCATCCTTAACAATAATCGGTTCGGTTACAGCCGGTACTGCCTCTGTTGGCGCCGGAGTCTGAAACTCTGTTGGCGGTGCTGTAATTACGGGCTGTGTGTCGGCTATCGGTTCACTGTCGGATGTGCATCCTGATACTGCAACTGCGCATCCGACTATTATAAGCAATAATATGGGCAAAACTCTCTTCATAACTTTTTAGATTGATATATAGGGATATAATAGTTGGCATGGCTTTCTGGATGACAATACAAATTTTCGGGCATGATAAGATTAACCCGAAAGATTCTCCATAATCCTGTGATATTTCCAGAATATTTTTTAATATTAAGGACAATTCTTTAATTGGTAATTAAATGTCTGACGATGGTTATCTCAATGCGATGGTTGATGGGGAAGAGGTCCCTTATGACCCTGAGCAGTTGAGAAAAATAAAGGAGCACCCCTGTTACAGCAAAGAGGCCTGCCATAAATTCGGGAGGATGCACCTGGCTGTGGCACCAAAGTGCAATATTCAGTGCAATTACTGTGTCAGGGATTATGACTGCGTAAATGAGAGCCGTCCGGGCGTATGCAGCAAGGTCTTAAACCCACAGGAGGCAGTTGAACTCGTACGGGAGGTTATGGACAAATTCCCTTACATTAAGGTTATTGGTATTGCAGGGCCGGGAGATCCTCTTGCAAATGAGGAGACATTTGAGACCCTGAAGCTTTTAAAGGAGGAGTTTCCGACACCAATCAAATGCCTGAGCACTAACGGGCTTATGCTTCCGGAGAGCATTGACAAACTTGTGGAGTACGATGTCGGCAATATCACTGTAACATTAAATGCAGTTGATCCTGAGATCGGCGAGAAGATCTATTCCTTTGTTGAGTGGGACGGTAAAAAGCTTCATGGCCGGGAAGCAGCAGAAAAGCTTCTGTCCCAGCAGCTGAAGGGTATTGAGATGGCGGTTGCAAACAAGATGCTTGTCAAGATAAATACGGTCTATATTCCGGGTATAAACGATCATCATATCGTTGATATTGCAAAGACTGTAGGTGAGATGGGTGTTTTTACATTCAACCTGATTCCTGTAATTCCGCAGTATAAATTTAAAGATATAACTCCTCCGACCGGCAAGGAGAAGAAAGAGATGCAGGATGCATGCCTTCCGTATGTCCGCCAGATGAGGCACTGCAAGAGATGCAGGTCTGATGCAATCGGCCTTCTCGGAGAGGATGTTCAGGACTGCATCTTCAAAAGGGAATAATTTTAGAATAATATTCTGGAATTATCAGTGTGATATTTCCGGGAAATATTTTTTGTTTTTTTTACCGGAATTTTGATGACCGTTTTATTCCATTATATTTTATGGACAATGTTGTAGAATCATTACGTCTTGAACTCACTGCTAACGCTGATCCGGCTGTTAACGAGAGTAATAAACGTTTTTTTAAAGAGGATGTAAAATTTCACGGCGTTAAGAATGCGCTTACGGGAAAAATATCAAAGGATTATTTTAAGAAGATTAAGGGTTTGGAGAAGGAAGAGATCTTTGATTTATGTGAGGATCTGTTCTCATCCGGATATAATGAGGAGGCGTTTATTGCCGCAGAATGGCTTGCGGGGATCTCTGATAAATTTTCAGAGGGAGATATTGAGATCTTTGCCGGCTGGATTGAGGACTATATTGACAACTGGGCCAAGTGTGATTCTTTCTGCAACCATGCAGTCGGGGATTATCTGGTAATGTTTCCGGGTGATATTTCTCACCTTAAAGGCTGGGCACTGTCTGAAAACCGGTGGATGAGGAGGGCTGCTGCCGTCTCACTTATTATTCCGGCAAAGCGTGGTGAATTTCCGGATGACATCTTTGAGATAGCTGATATTTTACTTGAGGACGGGGACGATATGGTCCGGAAGGGATATGGCTGGCTTTTGAAGGACCTGGCAATTACAAGGCAGAAGGATGTCTTTGATTATGTCATGAAAAATAAGAGGAGGATGCCAAGGGTATCACTAAGGTATGCCATAGAGAGGATGCCGGAGGATATGAGGACTGAGGCGATGAGGAAGGATTGGTAGGATAAACCATCATTCAGATTTTTCTTGCAACAGCAAAAATTCCGGTGATAGTTCCGTCATCATTCCGGTACACCGATACATTGTAGGACACTTTAATGAGACTGCCGTTTTTGTGTTTTATCTCAAGTCTGTAGTCAATAAGCGATCCGTTTTTATAAGCTGTTTTGTACCCGTGACTGGCCCTCTCAGGATCGCTGAAATAATCTGAGAAGTCATTTCCTATCAGTTCTTCGCGGATATAGCCGGTAATCTCTTCACAGGCTGAATTGACATCATTGATTTTCCCTGCCGGACTGATCAGTACAAGTGCATCCGGACAGATTTCTATCAGTCCCCTGTGGTATTTGTTTGATTTTTTCAGGCGTTTTTGTGCATCTATTTTCTTTATGGTATTGATCAGATTTGTAATGACTGACTCTGTGGCATTTATTGAATATTCCGGTATATCTGTTCTTTTGTATGAATATATCAGGTAGCAGCCATAATCTGCCCTGTTATTCTTTACCGGAATCATTATTGCGGATTTGATCTCATCCTTTAATTCATGCCGGAGAGTTATACATTCGACTTCTTTGTGCCCGGATATTATGGTTGTGCCTGAATCCGCTATTGAACTAAAATGCGAATGCTGATTATATTGCAGGCAGAAAGGATTTGTTGTTTCATCAACATTTCTGGATTCAGAAAGCGCGAAATCTCCTGAATCCGGATATTTTTCATAGTATATGCCAAATTCCATATCAAGAATCGACAATAGCGAATCCAGGCAATATGATATAGCTTCAGATTTTCCGGAGGACTCTGATAACCTTAGGCCGATATCCTTCTGTATTTCAATATTTTTTTCAATATTTTTTCTTCTGTCAATATCCTGCAATATCCCTGTGGCACTTACAAGTGTTGCCATATTATCCCTTATTGTTGTGGTGTTGGTGTATGAGATCCATTTCCACCAGCCTTTGCCGCATAATATTCTGAATTCTATAATGACGTGGGGGATATCTCCATCTATGAAGCATTTTCTCTTCTTCATTACAGAACTGTAATCTTCAGGATGGATCATCAGATCCCAGTCTTTTAGGTTTTTTGAAAAAT
This sequence comes from Methanoplanus limicola DSM 2279, assembly GCF_000243255.1. Lineage (NCBI taxonomy): Archaea > Methanobacteriati > Methanobacteriota > Methanomicrobia > Methanomicrobiales > Methanomicrobiaceae > Methanoplanus > Methanoplanus limicola. The sequence continues at coordinate 2,025,073 of NZ_CM001436.1, read as the reverse complement.
CTTTCGCCGAATAGCCAATAATTACCAGTGCGTTTTTATTAAGTGAGATGGTGCCTTTTTTGTAATTGATGTCACAGGTCCCCAGGTCCGCAGCCTTCATAATGAAATTTAATTTTGTTTCATTTTCGCTCAGTTCATATTTTACTGTTCTGATCTCTTTAATTAGTTCATTGAGATGCTCTTCAGTATCCCTCTGTTTCAGAATCTCATGGAAAAGTTTTTTATTGACTGCCTGAAGTTCTTCTGTTCTTTTTTTAATAAGCTCTTCAAGATTATTTTTATATACTTCAAGCTTCTCTTCAGCGTTTTTTAGTTCAGTAATATCTCTGCCTGTTGACTGATATTCTGTTAATATGTTATTGATGTCAAAAATTCCTTTTATGTTCCACTCTATGTGCCTGACTGTGCCTTCATAGTTTAAGGATTTTAGCGTTATTTTTTTTGTTGGTTTTTCCGGTGATATTTCATCAAATATCTCTTCCAGAACTGTATTTTCATCCACAATTACCGGGTTGAATTTCAATCCTGTTGCTTCATCCTCTTTTTTATGAATGTACCCGCAGAATGCTTTGTTTGCAAAGGTTATTGTCATATCCGGAAGTAAACGGCAGACATACTCCGTCTGGTTCTCAAGTATATTTCTGTAGTGGCAGTCTCCGGTTTTGATTGGTGTTATATGCTCTTTGAATTTGGTATTATCAATGAGCACTATGGTAATACCCTTTGTCCGGTCCTCAAAAATAGTCGGGATTAATCTTACATAGAGGTAGTAGTCAGTACCTTTTATTTTTGTACTGATATGTCTGGTGAAAATTTCACCGTTTATTGTTCTTTTGTATTGATTTTTTAAATTTGGATCATTGAACAGGGGTATCTGAACTGAATCCAGGTTAAAACCGATGATCTGTTTTTGATTTGATCCGGTAATTTTATAAAATGACTCATTTGCGTAATGAATGTTTAAACCGGAGTTTACAATTATATATGGATTGAAAAAAAAATTTTTGACTGTTGTTTCTGAAATTCTTTTTGAGGGATAATATTTCTTTGAACTTCCTGATGTTATAATATCGACATTTCCTTTGAGATGGAGAATGCTGAGATATTTTGAGACTGTGTTTCTGTGAAGGTTGACCCTGTCTGAGATTTCATTGATGCAGATGCCATCTTTATGATCATTGACTATCTCTTTAATCTGTTGTAAATCCCCCAATTCAATTCCCATCTTTAAATTCTCCTTTATATCTGGATTCGCAGGACTATTATTTCTATTGTGCCGTGTATATGTTTTATGCTCCGGTGATATAAATTTGATATGCTTTAAGTTATTGCACTGGTGAGTGTCTGACTCCGTGGGATCTGTGCCAAAGGAACATTTTGTTAATTAAATTCAATTTAATATTGGCTAAAATGATTATTTGTAGTTTCCAAATATTTAAGCTCAGTTTTTTTTGCTGCTTTTATGAAATTATATCCTGCTGATATTGATCTCCTGGAGGATTGTAAATCTGTGCGTTTCCATTGGAAATTGTGCTGTGCATTGTTTGTGTGCATCGGATTTGTATATATGTTATGCAATTCTATATTGATTATCCGACTATCGTTTGGTATTGTTGCATGTCATATGGGCGATTGGAATAGTTTTGTTCCTTAAAATCTGTCACAATTTAATGCTAAACATTTGTCCGGAGGGTAAAATATGGAAGATAATTTGCAGTTAAAGTTAAAAGAGTACGAAAGTAAAATTGAAGAACTGACCAGCGGGATTTCGTTGTATAAATCAATTCTGGATGCCGTGCCATTTCCAATCTCTGTAACTGATATGGATATGAACTGGATTTATATGAATCCGGCAACCGCCAGAATGGCAAATGTTGATCCTGAAAGGGCAAAGGGAACCCATTGCAGCAGCTGGGGGACTGCTATATGCAATACAGAAAACTGTGCTTTTAAACAGCTCCGGCAGGGTAAAAATGACGCCTTCTTTGATCAGGCCGGGCAGAACTTTAAATGCAATATGGCATATGTCAGGGATGAAAGCGGGCAGGATATTGGTATGATGGAGATTGTTCAGGATGTTTCCGACATGATTCGTGTCGCAAATTATCTGAACAATGAAGTATCAAAAGCTGCGGATAATCTGGAACTCCTTGCAGGCGGAAATCTGAATCTCAGACTTGATGTTGCCGAGGCAGATGAGTACACCCGTGATGTGAGGGATCAGTTTGTGCTTATAAATCAGTCCATAGGCAAGGCACGTGATGCAGTACAGCTTCTTGTTGAAGATTCTGTCATGCTTGGAAAAGCCGGAGTCGAAGGCAGGCTTGATACAAGGGCTGATGAATCAAGGCATAATGGTGAGTTCAGAAAGATTGTTCAGGGTGTTAACAATACTCTTGATGCTGTTGTTGACCCGCTGAACCTTGCAGCTGAGAACCTTGACAGGATCAGTAAAGGAGATATTCCTGAAAGAATTACCGCAGAGCTGAACGGTGATTTCAATAAGATCAAGGATAATTTAAACCAGTGTATTGATGCTGTAAACCTCCTTGTTAAAGATGCAGGCACCCTTGCACAGGCCGGAGTAGATGGCAGACTTAATACCAGGGCAGATGCTTCAAAGCATAACGGAGACTTTGCGGTCATTGTTAAGGGTGTCAATGACACACTTGACGCGGTTGTCGGGCCGCTCGGCCTGTCAGCAGATGTTCTTGATCGTATAAGTAAGGGTGATATCCCTGAGAAGATTACTGCAGATTTTAAAGGCGATTTTAATCAGATTAAGGACAGTTTAAATCAGTGTATTGATGCTGTAAACCAGCTTGTTGAGGATGCCGGCATGCTTGCTGAGGGTGCAATTGGGGGCAGGGTTGACATCCGTGCGGATGCGACACGCCACAGAGGCGACTTCAGAAAGATCGTTGTTGGTGTGAATGACACTCTTGCAGCTATTGAGGCTCCTGTTAAGGAGATAACTGAAATTACAAAGAATTTTGCTGTCAATGACTATACCAGAAAGGTTGAAGGAAGATATAAAGGCACTTTTGCCGAGGTTGCAAATGCAGTCAATGATGTCTATGATACTGTAAATCTTGCCCAGAAGGTTGCCGAAAATATTGCAGCAGGAGATCTTGGGGACCTTGGGCGCTTAAAGTCACTTGGTAATGGTGCAGGTAAACTCTCACAGAATGATAAACTTGTTCCTGCCTTTATTGGTATGATGGAGGTAATGAAGGCATTTGAGATTGAGTTTGGCAAACTTGTAAACTTCGCAGCCGAAGGTAAGACCGGAATGCGTGCAAACGCCTCTGAATTCAATGGTATATACAATAATATCATTACCGGAGCAAATCAGGTTCTGGATAATATCTTAACTCCGCTCAATGAAGGATTTGAAGCCCTTGACCGTATATCACATGGCAATATTGCTCTGATGACCAAGACATACAAGGGTGATTATGAGGACATCAAGAAGAATATCAATGCAATAGCTTCAGTTCTGCAGGAATTTAAGGCTGAATTTGATAAGGTCGTCAAGTATGCTGACGAAGGTGCAATTAATGAGCGCCTTGATTCTTCTAAATTCGAGGGTGCATATGCTGAAGTTATTGACGGTGCAAATCAGGTTCTGGATAATATTCTGACTCCTCTCAATGAAGGATTTGCTGCACTTGACCGTATTTCACACGGCAATATTGAGCCGATGACCAGGACGTATAAGGGTGAATATGAAAATATCAAGAAAAATATCAATGCAATAGCTTTCACGCTTCAGTCCTTTGAGAAGGAACTGAATATTCTCATTAAAGCTGCCGTGGATGGAAATCTTGACAAACGTGCTGATTCTTCTCAGTTTGAAGGTGCATATGCCAAAGTTATCGATGGAGCCAATGCTATCATGGAAGCAATTGATGTACCTGTCCAGGAGACACTGCGTATGGCCAATGCCTATGAAGCATGCCGGTTTGATACCCGGGTTAATGAGAATATTACTGTAAAGGGAGATTTCCTTAAACTCAAGAATGCCCTTAACAATGTTGGTGTTGCCGTTGGTGCAATTGTAAATGAAATTCAGCGTATTGCAGATGAGTTTGAAGCCGGACATTTCGATACCCGTGTTGATGAGAGACTCAATGTTGTCGGTGATATTGTGGCAATCAAGCAGGGATTAAACAATGTCGGAGAAGTTGTTTCAGGTGCAATTTCAGATGTGAAAGTTGCTGTTGACAGAGTCAACAGAAGTTCTGATGAAGTGAGCAAAGGTACTGACGAAGTTTCAAGGGCTGCCGAAGGTGTCGCCACCACAAGCCAGAATGCGGCAAATATGACCAAAGAGCTGCTTGGCAGAATTGAGGGCATAAATCAGCAGATTGCAGACCTTTCATCGTCCAACGAAGAGATTGCGGGCACATCACAGGAAGTCCTTAACCGTGCCAATGAGGTTGTTGCAATTGGAAAGGAAGCCCAGGTCGCCGGCGATGATGCCAACGCAAAGATGGGCAATGTTGAGGCTATAGCTAAACAGAGCGTGGACGAAATTAACGGCCTTACCGAACAGATCAAGGAAGTTAATAATGTTGTAAAGCTCATAAACGACATTGCAAGTCAGATCAATCTGCTGGCTCTGAATGCTGCAATTGAAGCTGCCCGTGCCGGAGAACACGGGCGTGGATTCGCTGTTGTTGCCGGAGAAGTCAAGAATCTGGCGGCTGAGGCACGTGAGGCTACCGGAAATATTGAAAAGGTTGTCTCGGCGGTTCAGGCAAACAGTATCAGGACAGCAGATGCAATCAATCTGGCGAACAATGAAATTGTTGATGGTGTTGGCAGTGTAAACACAGCAATTAAGGCACTTAACCGGATTATTGAGAATGCAGGCCAGGTTACGCTTGATATAACTGAGATTACAAGAGCGATTGAAGATCAGGCAGGTATTGCAAACAATGTTGTTGTTGCCACTGAAAACGGCATGAGGATGACAAAGGACGTTCAGGGCCAGGCAGAAGAACTTGCGGCCCTTGCAGAAGAAGCCAGCGCCTCTATTGAAGAGATTGGCAGTGCAATTCATGAAGTGAGCGGTCTTTCCGGCGGCTTAAAAGAGAACATGGATAAGTTCAGGGTATGAAGTATTCTGAGGTAAATTATGGCGATAATTGACGTAGTAGAATATGAGATCGGCGGGACACGTTATGCACTTGACATCCATCTTGCACGTGAAATTGTGGAGATGATGCCGATCACTCCTGTGCCCCGTTCCCCGGACTATATTGCAGGCATAATAAATTTAAGAGGAGAAATAACAAACATCCTCAATTTAAACTGCCTGATGGGACTTCCTATGCAGGCAAATCCTGAGAACCAGAAGATAATTGTGCTTGTTGCAGAGGCTACCGGAGGTACAAATGTGGGAATTATAGTTGATAATGTTCACAGTGTCCTTCAGGTTCCGGAAGAGAATATTGAACAGATGGACAACTCAATCTCCACTGAGGCCTATGTGAAGGGAATAATAAAAATAGGTGAGGATAAGGCCGGTGAAGAGAAATCACTGGTTATCTGGACAGATATATCAAAGATTCTCTCTGAGATTGTCGGAGTAAGTGATGCGGTGAACAAACCTGAGGAGGATAAGGGAAGTATTACAGCTGCTTAGATTTTAGTCTGATAAATACAACGAAACCTCTGACGGGCTGATAAGCCCGCCTTAATATGCATATCTGTTGCCATGGGTGAAACGCCCCCTCACCTGTGGTCTGTTATATTTTTTTGCCGTTTTTCTGGATTTGGATATTGTCCTGCTGATGTGAGTTTATCTCTCATGCAGGATGTACAATTTCCCTGCTCTTTGGAGTAAAGTCTGTCACTTAACTTCCTGTTTATATTATTGGTTAATTCTTCATTATGATATTATTAATGCAGTTTAATAGATTTCTTATGACTAATTTAAGTGACTTTATGTTGTATTCTGTGATGCATATTTCATTTTTAGAATATATCAGATAATAGGCGTAGATATTATAATTGTCCGTTACCGGAATAATGATTGCAGACAGGATCTCATTATCATAATTACAATAGTCATTATTTAATTTATTTAATATCTGACTGGCGGTCTTTTTATCTTTAATTATAACCGGTTCTTTCAGCTCTGTAATATATTCGTGCGGGGGGCTGTATTTCAGGAGTGGAAAGAGATTTATTATTTTCTTATCAGCATTTACTGAATCTGAAACAAAGATATTTTCATTGTTTCTGTTAATTTTGAGATAGATAGCAGATTCCATTCCAAGTATTGATAATATCCCTTTTATGCACTGGCTGTGAGCTTCAGCTTCGCTGGATGATTCAGACAGTCTTTGATCCAGATTTAGCAGAGCATTTATGTTATTCTCAATATTTTTCCTCTTACTTATATCCTCTATAAGTCCTATAGCGCTGACAAGTTTTGCCTTATTATCCCTTATCGTTGTTGTACTGGTATAGGATATCCATTTCCAGTTTCCGTTTTTACACAGTACCCTGTATTCTGACTGATGAATATGCGGTGTTGTTCCTCTGATGAAGTCTTCTCTTTTTTTAAGAAGTTCTCTGTAATCGTCCGGGTGAATTAATTTATTCCAGTCTTCCAGAGTTTGTGGTATTTCTTTGGCTGAATATCCTAAAATATCGACGCATTTCTGGTTGAATTCTATTTCACCCTTAAGGTAATTTATATCACACATGCCCAGATTAGCCGTGTTCAGTATAAAATCTATTTTTTTGTCCTTTGCACTGATTTCATCCCTGATTGTATTAATCTTCTTTAATGAATTATCCAGTTGTTTTTCAGTCTCTCTCTGTTTTAATATTTCATCATATAATCTTTTATTGACATTCTGAAGTTCTATGGTTCTTTTTTCAACCAAATCCTCAAGATTATTTTTATATACTTTTAATTTTTCTTCAGCGGATTTTAATTTGGATATATTTCTTCCGATGCCCTGGTATTCAATTAATTCGCTGTTGTTTTTAAAAATTCCTTTTATATTCCATTCCAGCCAGTTAATTTTTCCTTCATAGGTTATTGATCTCATTGTAATGAATCCGGAAGGATTTTCAATAGACAGCCCTCCAAATATATTCTCCAGGCTTACAATTTTGTCATCTGAAAGAACGGGGTCGAATTTTGTACCGATAACCTCTTCCTTTTTTCTGCCGAGATATTTGCAGAAGGCCGTATTTACAAATGTTATTGTCATATCCGGAAGCAGGCGCAGGATGTATTCCGTCTGGTCCTCAACAATCTCCCTGTACCTGTGTTCACTGATCTGCTCAGATGTGATCTCCTGTTTAAATCTGGTCTGGTCATTAAGTATTAAAGAAAATCCTTTTCTCCTGTCTTCGAATATTGCGGGTATAAGCCTGACAGTCATGTAATAATTCTCTTCAGAAAAAGATGTCTGAATATTTTTTGTGACCGGTTCTCCGTCTATTGCGTATTTGTAGTTTTCTTTTAATTCTGTATTGTGAAATAAAGGTATATTTAAGGAAAAAATCTTTTTCCCGGTAATTTCTTCTGTTTTTGTATTGGACAGGCTTAGAAAGGCATTGTTTGCATATTCCACTTCCATTTTTTTATTTATTATGATGCAGGGTTCGTGGAAATAGTTTTTAATTACAGTTTCAGGTATTCTTCTGGCGGGATAATAGATCTTTAAATTTCCGGATTCCTTAATCTCCAGGTCACCTTTAAGGTGGAGTATTTCAAGATATTTGGAGATCGTATTTCTGTTTATACTGAATAATTCTGAAATTTCACTTATGGTAATTCCGTTCCTGTTTTCGTTAATGATCTCTTTGATCTCCTTTAAATCATTAAATTCAATTCCCATTTTTAATTTCCGTTCTGTTTGTAGTGCCTTGCATATCTGATTGGCACTAAAATGATTTATATGTTATTGATATTGAACATAAAATATACTTCTGTTGCATGACAATTTTGCATACTGTAAAATATTACACTTCATGATACTCATTGGTTGTAATTCTTATGATATAGTCATGTGATGGTTGCCGGGAGCGCCGTACATGGAAGGTGAAACAGGATTAAAGATTGAGGATTACAGGAAAGAGAATGCAGAATTGAGAAAAACTATGTTATTATATAAATCAATTCTTGATGCTATTCCATTTCCTGTTTCGGTTACAGATATGGATATGAAATGGATTTATATGAATCCTGCAACTGCAATGATTGCCGATATGGACCCAGGGGAATCTATTGGTCTTCATTGCAGCAACTGGAGTACTTCATTATGCAATACAGAACATTGTGCTTTTAAACAGCTGCACAGTGGCAAAAATGAGGCATATCTGGATCATACTGATAAAAAATACAAGTGTAATATGGCTTATGTTCAGGATAATGAAGGCCACAATATTGGTATGATGGAGATTATTCAGGACATTTCGGATGTTGCAGAAATTTCTGATTATCTTGATAATGAATTTGCAAAGCTCAGGGAGAATCTTGATAGATTTGCTTCAGGTAATTTTGATCTTGAATTTGATGTGGCTGATGCCGATGAATATACTGTGGACATAAGAGAGCAGGTCATTAAAATAAATGAATCATTTGACAGGGCACGCGATGCTGTAAAACTGCTTGTTGAGGATGCCGGCATGCTTGCAAAGGCCGGAGTTGAGGGCAGACTTGACACAAGGGCAGATGCTTCCAGGCATGAAGGTGAATTCGCAGGAATCGTTGCCGGAGTAAATGACACTCTTGATGCGGTCATCGGTCCACTGAATATTGCTGCTGAATATATTGAGAGAATAAGCAGGGGTGACATTCCGGCAAAGATTACCGGTGAATATTACGGCGATTTCAATGAGATCAAGAATAACCTGAATATGTGCATTGACGGTCTTGGCGGTCTTGTTGAGGCGGATAAGATTTTACAGAATATCAAGGTTAATGATTTCACTGAGAAGACGAAAGGAAGCTATGAAGGAATCTTTAAGGAATTATGTGATGCCTTAAATGACGTTATTGATCATAACATCTATGTCCAGGAGACTGTCTCACAGATCGCTGACGGAAATCTGGAAAGGCTTCCGGCTTACAGGGCTGTTGGTAAGCGCTGTGACAATGACAGACTGCTGCCTGCCTATATCTCCATGATGAGCAATATTCAGCTCCTTGTCGATGAGACAAATGATCTGACCAAAGCCGCTGTTGATGGTAAGCTTGATGTCCGTGCTGATTCATCCCGGCTTAAAGGTGAGTATAAAAATCTCATTGAAGGTGTCAACCAGACAATTGACGAATTTATGGGCCCTATGAATATTGCTGCTGAATATATTGAGAGAATAAGCAGGGGTGACATTCCGGCAAAGATTACCGGTGAATATTACGGCGATTTCAATGAGATCAAGAATAACCTGAATATGTGCATTGACGGTCTTGGCGGTCTTGTTGAGGCGGATAAGATTTTACAGAATATCAAGGTTAATGATTTCACTGAGAAGACGAAAGGAAGCTATGAAGGAATCTTTAAGGGAAATATGGGGATGCCCTAAAATGAGGTATTTGATCATAACATCTATGTCCAGGAGACTGTCTCACAGATCGCTGACGGAAATCTGGAAAGGCTTCCGGCTTACAGGGCTGTTGGTAAGCGCTGTGACAATGACAGACTGCTGCCTGCCTATATCTCCATGATGAGCAATATTCAGCTTCTTGTCGATGAGACAAATGATCTGACCAGAGCCGCTGCTGATGGTAAGCTTGATGTCCGTGCCGATTCGTCACAGCTGAAAGGTGAGTATAAAAACCTCATCGAAGGAGTCAACCAGACGATTGACGAATTTATGGGGCCTATGAATATTGCTGCTGAATATATTGAGAGAATAAGCAGGGGTGACATTCCGGCAAAGATTACCGGTGAATATTACGGCGATTTCAATGAGATCAAGAATAACCTGAATATGTGCATTGACGGTCTTGGCGGCCTTGTTGAGGCGGATAAGATTTTACAGAATATCAAGGTTAATGATTTCACTGAGAAGACGAAAGGAAGCTATGAAGGAATCTTTAAGGAATTATGTGATGCCTTAAATGACGTTATTGATCATAACATCTATGTCCAGGAGACTGTCTCACAGATCGCTGACGGAAATCTGGAAAGGCTTCCGGCTTACAGGGCTGTTGGTAAGCGCTGTGACAATGACAGACTGCTGCCTGCCTATATCTCCATGATGAGCAATATTCAGCTTCTTGTCGATGATACGCGGGATTTAACTGAGGCGGCTGTTCAGGGTAAACTTGATTTCCGTGCCGATTCGTCACAGTTAAATGGTGAGTATAAAAATCTCATTGAAGGTGTAAATGGGACTCTTGACGCTTTTGCAATTCCGGTATATGAGGCAATAAAAGTCTCGGATGAGTTGTCTGCCGGGAATTTCAGGACACGTTTTGATGAGAATATTAATGTAGCCGGAGAATTTATCGGATTTAAAGACGCTCTCAATAATATCGGAGCATCTGTGGGTGATGCCATAGGCTCTGCAAATGTAATTGCAAAGCGTGTTTCCGAAGGCAGCAATGAGGTCGGCAAAGGTGCTGATGAAGTTGCAAGAGCAGCCGAGGGAGTGGCAAATTCCAGCCAAAAGACTGCTGAACTTACAAGGGACCTGCTGGAGAAGATCGAAGATATTAACCGGGATATCAATGACCTTTCTGCCTCCAACGAAGAGATTGCAGGTACTTCTCAGGAAGTTCTGAATGCTGCAAATGAGGTTGTAAATATTGGCCGGGAAGCGCAGGGACTAGGCAATGATGCAAATCTTAAAATGGCAAATGTTGAGAATATTGCAAAGCAGAGCGTTGATGAAATTAACCAGCTCACAGTCCAGGTAAAGGAAGTTAATAATGTTGTCAAGCTCATAAATGACATTGCCAGCCAGATCAACCTTCTTGCACTTAATGCCGCTATTGAGGCTGCCCGTGCGGGTGAGCATGGTCGTGGTTTTGCAGTGGTTGCCGGAGAAGTTAAAAATCTCGCAGCAGAGGCACGGGCTGCAACTGATTCGATTGAAAATGTTGTAAATTCTGTTCAGAGCGGAAGCGAAAAGACTGCCAGCGCAATTAATAATGCCAATAATGAGATAATTGATGGTGTTTCAAGTGTCAATAAAGCACTTGAAGCTCTAAATACGATTATTAAGAATGCAACCCAGGTTACAAAAGATATTGGCGAGATTACCGAAGCTATTGAGAGCCAGGCCAATATTTCAGCAAAGGTTGTAAGTGATACTGAAATGGGTACCCGGATGACAAAGGAGGTCCAGAGAGAATCCGAAGAACTTGCGTCTCTTGCTGAAGAGGCGAGTGCTTCAATAGAGGAGATTGGAAGTGCAATTCAGGAAGTTAACAGTTTATCAAATGAACTTGGTTCTGAAATGAGTAAATTTAATATCTGATATATAGCCGGTGAGTAAATTATGGCGATAATTGACGTAGTAGAATATGAGATCGGCGGGACACGTTATGCACTTGACATCCATCTTGCACGTGAAATTGTGGAGATGATGCCGATCACTCCTGTGCCCCGTTCCCCGGACTATATTGCAGGCATAATAAATTTAAGAGGAGAAATTACAAACATCCTCAATTTAAACTGCCTGATGGGACTTCCTATGCAGGCAAATCCTGAGAACCAGAAGATAATTGTGCTTGTTGCAGAGGCTACCGGAGGTACAAATGTGGGAATTATAGTTGATAATGTTCACAGTGTCCTTCAGGTTCCGGAAGAGAATATTGAACAGATGGACAACTCAATCTCCACTGAGGCCTATGTGAAGGGAATAATAAAAATAGGTGAGGATAAGGCCGGTGAAGAGAAATCACTGGTTATCTGGACAGATATATCAAAGATTCTCTCTGAGATTGTCGGAGTTAGTGATGCGGTGAAAAAACCTGAGGAGGATAAGGGAAGTATTACAGCTGCTTAGATTTTAGTCTGATAAATACAACGAAACCTCTGACGGGCTGATAAGCCCGCCTTAATATGCATATCTGTTGCCATGGGTGAAACGCCCCCTCACCTGTGGTCTGTTATATTTTTTTGCCGGAATTTTTTATCGTAATTAATTGGATTATATCTCCAGATAACCCTATAATGGGAGCATTCATAATTTCAGGTTCAGATTAATCCGGCAATGCCAAGTGCAAGATAAATGGCAAGGACAATCATCACAATGCCGGTGATTATTCTTATGGCCCTTCTCTTCTCTGTTCTGAAGGTGTCAATCTTCTCAATTTTCCCTGCCGGAAGTCCGGATGCCATCAGGGCAATGATGATAATTAACGGGAGTATGAACATTAAATTGTAGATCAGCAGGTAAATAATTCCGGTTGAGAGTTCTCCTGTTATTAATCCTGAAATATCTGATACTTCCTGACCTGCGGCACTTTCAGAAAAAGTGGACGAGATCATCGAAAGGACGGCAATATAAATGCCTCCTGTGCATGGAAGTTCAAACATCGAGGCAAATGTTCCGAGGATAAAGGCCGTTGTAATTATACAGCCCGTTTTTCTGACCGGAGAATCCTGTGTGCCTTTGGTATTCCGGCCTGTCTCAGGGTTGCTCTTTTCTGCCGGAATTATGCTCTCTGTATTTCCGTTCTCTGATATTTGCTCATCTGCTCTGTTCTCATATGATTCTGCTGATATTTGCTCATCTGCTCTGTTCTCATATGATTCTGCTGATATTTGCTCATCTCCGGCATCTTTATCTGATGTGGGTATCTCTATTTTGAGTTCATCTGAGAACTGTCCGTATGATAATGCCGGATTGCTGTTTAAAGGTTTATCTGCTGAATGATCTTTATTTATGGTTTTATAATCAGAATCTTTGTTTCCTTCAGAATCTTTGCCGTCACCGGACAGCCTGAGATATTTCTTCAGAATTCCTTTGGCAGACTTTGGAATTCTTATAAGATTCTGCTGCCTTCCTGTAACTCCTTCATAAATACTCAATATTCCGGCAATGAGGGCAATGACAAAAGCAAAGACTGAGAAGTAAACCGATATGCCGGCAAAACCGGTTATAGCTAAAATTCCGGCTCCGGCAAGTGTATAGAAGATAAAAACAGCTGTTGTATATGAAATTCCGGCTGAGATAATGGTTTTTCTGCTCCCTGCCGCAGAAAGTGATGCAAGAAGTATCAGAAGAACCGATATTGCACAGGGGTTTATCCCGTCAAGCAGTCCTCCGATTATCACAAGGGGCAGTGTAATCTCTCCTGCAGCGCTGCCTGAACTTCCGTTTAAACTGTTACTCTGTGAATTATCCGTGCTGATACTGCCTTTCCTTTTCTCCTGCCATTCTGCTTCATATTCAGGGTCCGGAATAAGGCCTTCATTATATGCAGTGAAGAGATCCTCAATATTATTTTTAATTTCAGTAAAACCCTCAAGATATATTGAATCTCCGGCAAAGAGATTTGGGTATGCAGGGTAATCGACACCGTAGTTTTCTGCAAATGTGTACATAAACGAGCGGTTTTTTGGGGAGTTATAGGTGTCGTAGTAGTAAACCGGAATGTTGGGGTATTTTGCTGAAATCTCTTTTACTATCGGAAGCACCTTATGGCAGGCTCCGCACCGTTCGCTGTAAAAGAAATTTATGGAAGTATTTGAGTTTTTAAGTACAGATTCTTCTGATTTTTCTTCAGAACTAAGAACTGTATCTAGTGCTGACTGAAAATTATCTTCATATGAGGGAATTGCTGCTGAAGGTTCTTCATAATTTTCCGGGAATAATTCGGTGATGTTACCGGAAAGATCGGGACCGCTGCCCATAGCACCTGCAATTCCGGAAAGGCAGAAAAAAACTGCGGCAGATAATGTAATGTATTTTATAAGTCCGGCTTTATCCATCAAAAACTCCGTTAGAAAACTTCTGTTATAATATCTGCCCGTAATTATTTAGTATTTGAGATGGGTGTTTTAATATTTCTGTGATATGGGCGGATTCAGATGCTCCCTTTAATCCGAATATGTACTGACTGAGGTTAAATGTATGCACATTGCTTAAGTCATGATCCGGTAAAAATTCAGTAGTTTGATGTGAAAAAAGTTAGATCTGATTTTTGCAGGTATTATTCAAGTTCGATCTCAATTCCTCCGAACCATCCCGCTGCAATATTGTAGATGAATGCTATTATTGCACCATAGATAAACCCTACAACGGCCCCGCCTATCGTCATAACAATAATTGCAATGACTCCCCCGGCAACACCCATTGCAGCCTGCGGTGCGTAAGAACCCATAAACATTGTTGCAACCCCTCCGAGCAGCAGCACAATTATTCCGATGATAAGTCCGACAACCAGTGATACGGCTGCAAATATTTTTGCAAGCGATAAAACGCTAATGTGTTTAATTTCTGTCATGGTAATTTCCTGTTAACAGATGAGTAGTATATTATCATGTGATATAATTGTTCTGCTGAATTAATTTCTGAAAATTTTGGGCCTGATAAATTTCTTCATAAAAACCCGGAAAAAATAGTTCTGTTTATGGGATATATCCCATGATTTCTGATTATTCGCCGGCTTCGTAGATGTTTACCATGTAGCGTGCCATGAATACTGCCCACAGAGGTGTAATGACAAACATAAGTAGCCATCCGATTAACGGGATTATTGCGAGAATCATTAGAATTACAATGAATATAATCGCAATCAGCCACAGAAGGATGTAATATCCGATATATCCAAGCCATCCGACACCTTTTGAGATGGTCTCATTAATTGCATGGAAGTTGAATGCCTCACCGATCTTCCCGGTCTTTCCAAGCCTTACAACTCCCATGTATGCAAAGAGGAATAAAACGAGAATTACAACAAATGTTATTGCAAGTCCGAAAAGTACACCGGCAAAGGCCATAACATTTGGTGTCTGTCCGGTTGCGACAGGCCCGAACAGTGCAGGTATGAATGCGAAGACGCCAAAGATTAATGCAATAATTATCGCCGGAATCGCGTAAAGAATCATAACGATGTTGATCTTCCATCCGTCAACAAAGAGTTTGCCCCACTGATTGATCTCAGGTGCAGGTTTTTCTCCGGAATAAATTCTGAAGATATATCCGGTGGCGAGCGGGACAATATTTAATGTAATTCCCTGGATGAGTGTGCATATACAGTACTTTAAACTTAGACGATCATTAATATGTTCGAACCTACAATATTAAATTTAAAATACTCTCTTAAATTGTCCAAATCACAGTATTAGCCCTAAATTCTCCGTTTTTTTGCACAGAGGTCACAAGGCACATTTTGTAAACCTATTTTGATTAACATCACTCATCCCCATTTAGGCCTCATTAAATTCTTCCATTTCTCATCGAGATCAATCTGAAAAGAGTATCTTTGAATTGAAATTGTATTGTTTCCAGTGAAAAAGTTACAAAATTATAGATAGCTACCGCTAAATCGGTCGCAGCTGCATATTCCGTTCATTGAGATGTCAGAATGTCAGCTTATAGCAATTTCATCAATCCTTAATATACGAAAATGAGTCATACTTTCTTCAAATATGATGGCAAGATAATGATTTAAGGGGAATTTGTCCCTGTCTATTACTTTTGGTCCTCTCTGAATCTTTGCAAATCGCTCCCATTTTGTTAAAACCCAAAATTCTGAATTATGCATGCAATTAGATAATAAAAAAATCTCACCACATGATCTTTGGTGGATGTTCTTACTTTGAATTTATTATTAATGACATATGTTGATTCAATGGCAAATCTATGCCTGTATCGCTCACTAATTGATTTTGGGGAAGTATTAATTTTGTACACAACAAAAGCACGATGAAGAGCACCTTTTTTTACCCTTTTACCTTTCATGTAAATGACACGATCAACAATTTTCACCTTACATTTTAGCTTATTCTTCGATTTGGCGTTTATAACATATTCAAATGATTTTGATTTCTTTCCCTTCAGCTGCCTTTTGAGTTCATCACTGTTCTTCTTAACAGGCACTATGTGAGGAATTTCAGATTCCTGAAGGTAACTGAATATTTCAGCAGAGTAAAACTCACGGTCAAGCATCAGAGATTTGATCTTGAATCCATATCCATAAATTAAATCAACACAATTCTTTATTGCGGTGAGGTTAGTGGAATCTCTAAACAAAGGAATAACCTGAAGTATAAGGTGCTTATCCATATTTACAACCGAGAATGTCAGGTATCCAACAAAATAATTTGTCGATGCCTTTCTTTTTCCACCTACAATTGGAGATTTAGGATTTTTTTATCCTTTTTCCCATAATATGGAATTAGCGTTATATCAATTGCAAAATCATACTCCTGACCTTTCTTAAGGATTCCTTTTCCCGCTTTTAAAAGCATTTTTGGAGTATTTAGTGTCAATTCCTCCATATTAAGGCCATGAAGTTTTTTTAGACAAGTCGTATGGGACGGTAGTCCTTCCGTCATTTTTGCAAAACCAGATATTGAGTTATTAGAACATGCCGTAGCGATAGCTCCCCGAATCAACGTTAGACTATCATAGTTTCTGCCACCTGTTAAGGTTACATTCCCCTCAACAAGAGCGCATATCGGTTCAAGGTTTCCAAGCTTATTTTCTTTATTAAGCTCTGATTTGCCTATATTTTGACAATTATTTGCCATATGAGAGGTTTTTAGAGTATATAAACCCCACCATAAATCAGGCGTACGTCAAAAAAATAAGGTAAATTCTGGCTAAATTCTAAAAGAATTTGGCGATATTGGGGTAAACGCGCAGTATTACGCGCAGTAGTCCATGCGGTTTGTCATTAAAATAGAGAAGTACTTAACTTTCTCAAGTTGGGCAGAAATACTCTGAGCAAAAAATGGGGTTTTTCAGGAAATGTTTAAAGTACTGATATAATAAGCAGTAACCACTTCATCCATTCTCCGACAAAGCCATCTTTCGTGTAGGAAAGTGCTTCGCCAACTATGTCTTTACCCATATTAAATCACCATAAATCTGGTAAAGATGAATGCTATCTCTAAGGATTTAAGTTATTCGCTTATTATTGTAATTTTATGGATTGATCTGGTGAATTTTTCCGGTAAAAATATAATTTTCATGCTCACAGTAGAGTAAGTTAATCTGATCTCTTTTACAGATTTTGCCGGAACTGCGCCGGAAATAACCGTTGCAGTCTCTTTGGCGATAAAAAAAGTGGCTTGGATGATATTATCAGATAAATCTTGGTTTGACTGATAATTTCTTTGAAGTGTAGAGTTTTCTGAACGGACGGTCGCCGATCTCTGCCTTTACCATCTCTACAAGTTCATCGTGGGACAGTTCAACCTTGAATGGCTTGCCTGCCGCAGATTTGCTCCTGACTGTGACTGTCAGCTTACCTGATTCAGCTTCAGAATCTCCAAGCACTGCAACATATGGAACCCAGTCCATACCGGCTGCACGGATCTTCTTGCCTACGCTCTCCTCACGGTCATCAAAGTCGCACCTGACGCCTGCATTGTTCAGTTTATTGCAGATCTCTTCTGCAAGCTCATTGTGCCTCTCTGCAACGGAGACAATCCTGACCTGAACGGGCGAGAGCCAGACGGGGAGCATTGGAACTTCCATTGTTCCGGTCTTCTCAAGCAGTGCACATATTACACGCTCAATACTGCCTGTAGGTGAGCAGTGGATGATCGGTGGGTGAACTTCGCCATCGTCAGTGTAATATTTGATGTCAAACCTGTCTGAACTCTCGACATCGATCTGAACTGTCGGGTTCTCAATCGGTCTTCCCTGCCCGTCAATTGCAGCGAGGTCAACCTTTGCAATCCAGTAATGCACCCTGTCAGAGAGTGTCTCAATCAGCACCGGAACTTCGGATTTTTTAACAAGACCTTTTATCCAGTCCTCGTGGTCTTTGTAGAAGTCCTTTGTGCACCGGAAGATTGCGGCAAATTCTGTCTCAAGGTCCTTTCCTGTCTGCCAGCCCATCATCATCTGCTCTTCAAAGCATTCAAGGGTCTGGTCCATGTCAAGGCAGAGTGAGTGCATATCCGGCATTGTAAAGGCACGGAGCCTCTTAAGTCCTATACATTCTCCCTTCTGCTCATGCCTGAATGAATATGTGGAGAGCTCATACATCTTCATCGGAAGTGTATTTGGAGAGATGTGCATATCCTTCATTATTGAGAACATGCCAAAGCATGCAGCAAAACGAAGCATCATGCTCCTGTTTCCGGATTTAAACCGATACTGCCTCTCGCCGAATTTTCCGGCATGCTCATTGATCGCTTTGTCGCCAAGGTCATACATGACTGGTGTCTCAACCGGCATTCCGCCATAGTCAAGGACAAGTCCTAAAACGTAATCGCCGAGAAGATCGCGGACAAGTTTTCCCTTTGGCATCCACCTGTGCTGACCGACATCTGAGAGGGGCTCATAGTCCACAAGCTCTTTTGAGCGCATAAGGCTGACATGGAGTGGCTCTTTTCCGGACTCTTTGCCCATGCCTGTCTCTTTTTTAATGAGCATTCCAAGAGGGGAATTGTCTGCATAGTCTTTGTAGTCTTTAACCTCACCTTCGGGTGTCATTACAAAGAATTCATGGGTGACCTGCTTTTTTTCAGGCTTCTCCTCCACGTCTCCGGGTGTGATGGTCCTTGACAGTTCGGAGAGCGGGTGGCCCTTGCATGAGAGTTTAAAGGATTTGTACCATCCGAAAGGTGCCCTTTTAATGGTATAATCCTCCTCACATGAACATCCGGCTTCCATCTTCTTTAAGACCTCTACTGCTGCTTTGGGTGAGGAGAGATCTGATGAGAGATGCGCATACGGGTAGAGCATTATATTTTTTGTGCCCAGCTTTTTGCTTGTCTCAAGTATCTCAGCTACTGCTTTTTTTACTGTTCCTTCGATGTCGTCCTCGTCTGAGGATTCAACCGCACAGAATACCGTTAATGCCTCGTCAAGTGAGTCCTGCGGAATTATTTCTTCCTCTGCCACAGGGGTCTTTTTCTGGGCAGAATATTCTATATTATCAGAATGAATTAAGAGAAGTTGCATTTTTTTTAGATCTCCGTTACGCCTTAAAAATTAGTTTTTTTTATATTTATATTGATGAGAATTGTCCGACAGTCAGACGTTTACTCCTTCTTATTCTCGAAGTATTTTGATAGGGTTGCGTTCTTCTGGTGGAGGTATTTCGCATCCCCTTTTGCACCGTAAGGCTTTTCAGCCTTTTCGGTTGTGTAGAATACAAGCTGACCTATTGGCATCCCTGCATAGAGCCTGACCGGTCTGTGGTTGACATTGCAGATCTCAAGGGTTATTGTGCCCGAAAATCCGGCATCTATCCATCCTCCGGTCTGGTGCAGTGTTATTCCAAGCCTTGCAATGCTGCTTTTGCCTTCGATTGTGGCAACGATGTCATCCGGAAGTGTAACCGCCTCAAAGGTCTCTGCAAGGAGGAACATGCCCGGTTCTATATCGATATAGTCTGAATTCTTTTCATTTACGTGAGATTTTACGGTTTCACCATCGTAAGGGTCAATTATCTCATCGCTTTTATCATACCAGACAAAGTGGTTTCCAAGCCGGATGTCAATGGAGTTTGGCTGTATGAATTTTGGATCAAAGGGTTCTAATTTGATAAAACCTCTTCTGACCCTGTCCTGAAGCTGCCAGTCAACAAGTATCATTTCAACTCTATAATTTTGGTTGGGAAGAATGATAATCTTAGTGGGTAATTGTTTTTATGTTGAGGAATGTTATGCCCAACTGAATAATATCCGGATTGTTTCAGAAGCGTTGCAGACTGAATGAACTCTATGGTGAGCCTGCACTCCCCTGTGGGCATTTCCTGAATAATGAGGATGTAAGGAAACCTTCTGGTAATACGTGGGAATCATACCGGAGTCTTTACCTCATGAAGAAGATCTGAAGGTACCTGAGCGCCGGGTTAAATCACAGGTGAAATAGATGGTCTGTACATCCGGGTGGCTGGGAAAAAAAGAGAGGAAGAAGAACTGCTGTGATGCAATACCTGAACTTTCAGAGACAAACCAGATGCTCTTCTTCACATGCCATCCGGAAATTGTCCGGATTATACAGGAGAAATCTTTAGGACCGAAAGGTTATTTGCCTGTAATCAATCTGAATAACTCTTATGAAACAGTGCACTGTTTCATTCATCATATGTGGACCCGCAGGCTCATGGGTGACTTTTTGGATTTTTATAGTCTCACACGGAACTTTCTGTTTCTGAGCATTTAAGACCGGCTGAAATTCCGGGCTGAAAATTCATCACTGAGCTTAATTCATCACTGAGCTTAATTCATCACTGAGCTTAATTCATCACTGGGCTTAATTCATCACTGAGCTTAAAGAGAGTGTTTTATGATCATTGACCCTCAAAGATATGCTTTCAGTCTCCAGAGAAGATATAACGGGATCTCCAGTATTTCGCCATATTCGTCTGAATGATGTGTAATATTGTTAAGACTTGTCCGGACGGCAATACGGGGTGTATATTTTTTCCTGTATTCTGCAAGACTTCTTGAACGGGTCATTTTTGCTGATTTAACCTCAACAGGAATGACATCAACACTGTTCTGAATGATATAATCTACCTCAGCAATTCCTTTGGATTTCCAGAAAAAAGGTGTTCCGGAGCCATTTGCAATCAGTTCTGTCAGCACAAAATTTTCCGTTAAAATCCCCCGCATATCGGCAGTCAGCGGAGATTTATCAAATACAACATCTGCCGGGAATTTGCTCATTCTGCGTAACAGTCCGACATCTGAGAAATAGATCTTGAAATATGTAACATCTGCGTACGTTGTAACCGGGATATAAGGACGACTGATTTTCTCTATTTTATGGATAAGTCCTGCTGAAATCAGCCATTGCAGAGAGTCTTCCAGATCGCGGGCACGACTTCCCTGCTTCACATGGGCGAATATAAATTTCTGATTGTCCTTTGCAAGCTGTGCCGGAATCGCGTGCCAAATCAGGGAGAGTTTTGGAAATTCTGATACCGATGCATATTTCACAAAATCCTTCTCGTAATTGCTGAGAATCTCACTCTGTATCTCTTCTACGATTTCAATATCATGGTTATTTACCCATGATTTAACAACCTCCGGCATGCCTCCCGTTATCAGGTATTCATTATATGCCTCTTTTAGTCTGCCTGTAAATGCCCCGGATATTTTTTCATCCGGAGAGATATTTCTGAGATGGTCATACAAAAGGTCTTCCCCTTTTGCAAGGAGGTATTCTGCGAAACTGAGGGGGTACATCCTGAGCATCTGCACCTTGCCAACCGGAAAGGAGATGTTTTGGTCCATCTGTGCGACAGCAACTCCAAGCAGGGAACCGGCGGCGGCAACGTGGAGTTCGGGCAGGTTTTCACAGAAATATTTAAGCGAGGTTATCGCACGCGGGCAGGTCTGGATTTCGTCTAATATGAGGATGGTATTACCGGGCTGTATGTGTTTGTTTCTCAGAATGCCAAGATCTTTGATAATTCTTGAAACATTCAGGTCGTCTTCGAATATCTTTTGCAGACGGTTATCATATTCGAAGTTGAAGTAAGCAACATCTTTGAATTCTGCCTCGCCAAAATGCTTTAATATCCACGTTTTCCCACACTGGCGAATTCCTTCAATAATAACCGGTTTATGATTCCTCCTCTCTTTCCATTCAAGCAGAGTGGCGTAAATGAACCGCTTCATAATTGACTTTTGTATCTTTAAGTATATATTATGTGTATGCCGTACACATTTTTACAACTTATTTTGTGTGTGGTGTACACATTTTTACAACATATTTTGTGTGTGTTGTACACATTTTTACAACTTATTTTGTGTATGGTGTACACATTTTTACAACTTATTTTATGTATGGTGTACACATTTTTACAACTTATTTCGTGTATCATGTACATATTTTAATAACTTAAGTTCCGGAGAAATGTATAGTTATAAACCGGTTCTTTCAGCTAAAACTCTGACTGGTCACTGAGCCGTTATCCTGAGATGAATAAATGACTGCTGTTTTTTTAAGTGGTAGTAAAAAAGTTCAGTATTGTCAGAATTCCGTGAAAGCACTAAAAAATCAATCCACACAGAAGGCCTGTACTGCCTTTTATGGTCATGAACCATACAAAACATCCTCCGGGATGCCTGAGCCATTACAGCACCCTCAATAAATCTCAATTATTCAGGATAATCCAAAACAAAGCTCAAATTGCACTCTTTTAAATTCCTCTGTTTTAACCTTGCAAATAATCCGTATTTGCAGGAAAAAACCCCGGAAAAACCTTTAAAAATCACACCTTCCTGATACTCCGGGAATTTCAGGCATCTTAACTGTTGACCACGTAAAAAACAAAAAATGCCGGGCAAATCCCGAATGCAGGCAGATATTACAAATGGCATATATTTCAGGGAAATATTAATTTAACCCCTGTAATGTCACGAACTGAAGTGAACTCATTCAATTTGGGGGAATCTATTAATAAAGTTAATACAAAGAAAAACTATGACCGGGCAGTTTTGTACCAATAGAATTGTTGTTGGAATGGGGGAGAAAATCTGGAGAAAGGAGGGAATGGATGAAATTCTGTAATAAATTTTCTTTGCCTGGATTTGTTATTATGCTGCTATTCATATTATGCAGCACAATGACTGTCTCTGGGGCATCACTGACAGATAACACTGAAGAATCCGGATGGCCTGACAGAGTGTCTGCACCTTATGTTGATACAACACTCTGGAGTACCGGCGGGTAATATGACCTGAAGAATGCATATCTTTCTACCGGGCAGAAATATTATACCCTGGCATTTATTGTGAGTGATGGAAATGCCAATCCGACATGGGGCGGATATACCAGTCTTGGAATGGATTCGGATCACTTTGTAGATAAAATAAATTACATCCGCTCAGCAGGGGGTGATGTTGCGATATCCTTTGGCGGGGCAAACGGAGTAGAGATTGCAGTAAACAACACTGATATCAATACCCTGACATCGAAATACCAGCAGGTAATTGATAAATACAATCCAACATGGATTGATTTTGATATTGAAGGATTTGCAGTGGCTGACAAACCCTCTATAGGAAGGAGGAGTATAGCTATTAAAAGATTACAGGATAGCAATCCCGGACTTAGAATCGGATTCTGTCTCCCTGTAACTCCGACAGGACTTGATGCATATGGACTTAATGTAATTGACAATGCTACTGAAAATGGCGTTGAAATTGACATTGTAAATCTTATGGTTATGGATTACGGGCAGGGAGCTGCTCCGGATCCGGCAGGTAAAATGGGTGATTATGCAATTTCAGCAACAAAAGGAACTTATGACCAGCTAAAAGGACGAAATATTTCTGCAACGCTGGGCATGACCCCGATGATAGGTCAGAATGACCAGGAACTGGAAATATTTACTATTGATAATGCAAATCAGGTTAAAGAATGGGCCGAATCAAAAGACTGGGTTACAATGCTTGGCATGTGGTCAATAAACAGGGATAACAATGGCAGTGAGGGTACTGCAATATACCAGTGGTCACAACTGGACCAGGAAAATTTTGAGTTCACAGATATATTCAAAAGTTTCACTACCGGATTTTCATCAGCACAACTAATGATCCCGGATACCGGCATCCCTGCAAACTCTACATATGTGATACCGGTAAAAGTATCCGGGATTACCAATGCAAAGAAGGTATCATGTTCATTAAGATGGAATTCATCAGTCATAACGGTAAACGAAGTTAAGGCAAACAATTCAGTATTTCTTGGTTCTTCAGTTACACTGAACCTTACAGAGGGGCAGGCAGATCTGGTTCTTGCCAATACCAATTCAATGACAGATACAGAACCAGAAGCTTTATTCGATATATCCGTAATTCCAGGAGGAAACAGCGGTGATTCGTGCACAATATCCATATTTAATGCAATTTGGACTGATACAGACCTGAAAGAACACTATCTCGAATCTATTGAAGGTAATATCACTATTTTCGGGGTTAAAGGTGATTTTAATGGGAACGGAGCTGTTGATATCGGCGATGTTTCAAGGGTATCATATATGGTTGCCGGACTGACGACCGTAAATCCTGCTGCGGACTTTAATAAAAATGGAAATGTTGATACAGGTGATGCAGCCAGAATTGCATGGTATTATATTGGAAAGGAGAAATATCTTTAACATTTTTTCCCTTCTGTTTTTGCAGTCGTCATGATATACTCATAATCCGCTTCAGGAATTGTCCTCATCGCCGTCCGTAAATGTCTGTGTCCACTGCTTCTTATTAGTGATAAACTTAGGCTTTGGTATCAATGACCTGAAATAGAGGTTCATCAAATATCTCAACCGGCTTTAACTTTACCCGGTATTGGAAAGACTCCTCTCCGGGCATTGTCGGCGTTTTTTTGAATACCAGCGATTCATCTTCAGAAGGTTTGGATAAAATCTCAAAATCTCCTTAACCACACCGGCCATGCAGCAGTCTGTCGATGTCAGGATCCGGGATTGTCATGTGGTAAAGGGCGATATTCTGAAGATTATATGGTGAGGGCTGATGTTTACGCCAGAAAAATCCATCAGATGGATGTAAAAAAACCAAAAGCATCTGAAAAGATAGTTTAGAAGTTTAGCGTAAATCCCCCTGGTCTTTAGCCCTGAGGTAGTTTAAGCGAGAAAGTATCCTTAAAAACTTAAATCCGGAAGATCCGGACCTGGCAAACCGACATAAGGATAACCAAAAAAATATTTAATAACCGGAACATTAAGTGATACTATGCCATACGAAACTATTGAAGATCTCCCGGACAGCGTTAAAGATAACCTGCCGAAACATGCCCGGGAGATTTATCTGGCGGCATTCAACAATGCCTGGGATCAATACAGCGATCCCGAAGACCGCCGGGGAGATGCATCCCGCGAGGAGACTGCACACAAGGTTGCCTGGGCGGCGGTAAAAAACGAATACGTGAAGGAGAAAGAGTCAGGGAAGTGGAAGAAAAAATAAATCCGGTTCTCATCACGCTGGTGTTCTGATGCAGGAAATTCCCGTTTGCTCATAACAAAAAGATAATGTCTTCAATTAGGATTGCAGAATGGAGTCGGATTTCAGGAACCGGTTTCCCAAACTCCAGGTTCCTGAAATGGCAACATACATCTCTTTCAGGTTCATTTTACCGTGATCAAAGAAGTCACTCATGAACCAGCTGGTTCACAGATGATGAATGAAACAGTGTAATGTTTCATAGGAGAAGAAATAGTGAGCAATCTCCAAATTGTCTTCTCCTTCCCTGCCAATGATCACTTCCCACGGATCACAATGGGTTGTTTAAAAAAAGAAGATATGAATCAGGTTTCAGGAGAAGCGTGATTTAGCCTTTTCAAAAGAGGCTGTAAGTTCTCCGAACGCCTGTTCAGCTCCCTCTTTCAGATCTTTAGCAGCATTTTTTCCTGTGGATTTAAAATCTGCCATATTCTTCATCATTTCTGACTTCTTCTGTTCATATTCCTTAGCAAGTTCATTGAACTGTATCTCGGCATCAGCCCCTTTGCCCTTTGCCCTGGCTTTGATTTTATTAAATTCGGCATCCATTTCCTCAATTTTTGCTTCCATCCTGGTGATATGTGGATCGATTTCGGTCATAATCTTAATTAAGCGATTCAGATGATAAAGATTTTGTCCTCCTGCTGGCAGGGCACTAATGATTTGGTCTCTGTCCTTTCAGCGATATCATTAATTATCTTTAGACCTACATACTGCACAATATGACTGGAAAATTTGAGGTTTATATCGACAGTTCAGGCAAGTATCGTTTCAGGTTAAAAGCTCCGAACGGAGAGATCATTGCCGTTGGTCAGGGATACAGCTCCAGAGCCGCCTGCCTGAATGGTATTGAAAGCATTAAAAAGAATGCTCCAACTGCTCCTGTAGAAGAAGTTAAGGAATTGTAATTTCTTTGAGTATCAGTTTATCATTCCTTTGAAAGCTTCCGCTTCCTGGGTTTTATCCGGGGTTCTGTAAATCTATTGGATATGTTATATCTGTTGTGCCCCGGAATATATTCCGGATAACAGAGGTGAAAATCAATGACTTTTCATAGCAATTCGCCAATAAGTGAGGCTGTATGTGAATTCCGGTTTTAAAAAAGTCATCCATGAACCCCCTGGTTCGCAGATAATGAATGAAACATTATTGTTTCATAGGAGATCGGTTGGGACAAGAACCTGTCTTTGAATTTTTATGAAAAGATTAAATCTGAATTTCCAAAAAAGTCACCCATGAGCCTGCGGGTTCACATATGATGAATGAAACAGTGCACTGTTTCATAGGAGGAATTAAAATAAATCCGGTTCTAATCAGGAATGGATTGAGGTTGAGTAATTTTTTAAAATTTTTAAAGACCAGCTTTTGCCGTCTTCTAAGAGCCTGATATTTGTTTAAGCCGGGATGCAACAGTAATGTGATCCTGATCGGCAGGATTAGATCTTCTCAGAGTCTCAAATTTGTGTAAGCCGGGGCTTGATCAGTTATCCCTGAACAGAAATAACTGATAGATCATGAATGATATAACACCGGCGGTGACAATTGTCAGGTTCATGATTTGCGAAAGGTTTTGTCATTGGTTTCATTAATATAACCCCATCAATATTTTTATTATTCCGGGAAAATCAAAGGCGTAAACTAATCCGGTATATTCAATACATTTATTACAAATAATATTGTAAAAAGCAATTCATTCGTAATATTTAATCCCTCAATACAGTCCCTGATTAATTTTTATGTTTATTATTTAAATGAATTATTATTTTAATCCACAGACAATATTTCAATTCTCTATTTAGTAATTGATATTATGGGGATATTCCCGGAATGTCAGGCATTCACCGGCTTATCAGTCCGTGAAGAGTAATCATTTCGAAAAACTTATTTTATTTAGAATATATCTTTTATTATTGATGAATGGGGATTTTTTATGATGTCTAAAAATAATACTCCAATGTCCGATAGTCCGGACGTTCTGAAATTTATTCATACAGCAGATTTGCACCTTGGAAGTAAATTCTGTGGTATTTCCGGCATGAATCCGGACATGGCAAAAAAAATGTCAAAGGCAACTTTTTCTGCATTTGATAATATAGTTAGTCACTGCATAGACAATAATGTGGATTTTCTGTTAATCTCCGGAGATATATATGATAGTGCTGACAGAAGAATTTATGAACAGCTTGAATTCCGGAAAAGACTTGCAAAATTATCTGATTATGATATTTCGGTATATCTTGCCTTTGGGAACCATGACCCGTTAAGCGGATGGTCAGCAAAGATTGACTGGCCCGGAAATGTGAATATAATGCCCGGAAATGACCCGGAATGCCTCTTTTATGAATCCGGCGGGAAAAAAAGAGCTGCAATTGTTGGTATGAGTTACAAACAGTCTAATACAACTGTAAATCTCACAAAATATTATCCGGAAAAGGAAAATTCCTGGCCGTTTACAATTGGTATGCTTCACTGCAATCTGGGAACAGATACAGGTCATGAGCCTTACTCCCCATGTTCTGTAAAGGACCTCACAGATAAAAATTATGACTACTGGGCACTTGGTCATATCCACAAACCACAGATTATTCAGGAATCGGAACCTGTAATTGTGTATCCCGGAAACCCTCAGGGCAGGGATATGGGAGAATCCGGAATACGCGGATGTTACATTGTTACTGTCAGCAACAGGGGTTCAATTGAGACTGAATTCATTGAAACAGCAGAGATTAAATGGGAAAAAGTCTCTGTAAACGTAAGCAAAATATCTGATGAAAATGATCTCATTAAAAGAATAGAGAAGGAAATTCAGAAGATCAGGCGAAATTCCGGGGATAAACCCACATTTTTAAGGCTGACACTGACTGGAAGAAGTCCTGTTCATTCACTGCTGTCAAAAGAAGGGGTGGCTGATGATATTGTCCGGCACTTCAGGGACGAAGAGGAGAGCAATAATTTTGTATTCCTTGAGAAAATCATAGATAATACTGAACCTGAGATTGATTTAAATGAGGTCGCTAAAAGGGAAGATATCGTAGGTGATATTGTTCAGATCTCAGATTCATTACTGAAGGAGGAGGCAAAACTACAGACAGTCCGTCTGAAACTTGATGACCTGTTTAAAAGCAGTAAAGGTAAAAAGTTCATTGAAGATCTTTCGGATGATGAGATGGGGGAACTTGTAAAAGAGGCCCGTACATATCTGCTTGACAGGTTTGTCGGGGGTGATTCAAAATGAAAATAAACAGAATGTTTATCGACGGATTCGGACTTTTCCACAAAAAGCAGATTAGTGATATTTCTCCGGGACTTACACTGGTTAAAGGACCAAATGAGGCAGGAAAATCTACAATTCTTGCATTTATCCGGAGGATAATCTTTGGATTCCCAAAAAGATCGGGTACAACCAATCAATATCAGCCCTTAAATGGGGGTACCCTTGGCGGGAGGCTCTCTGTCAGCACCAGTGAGGGAAAGGAGTATGACTTAACCAGATTGTCCGGCAAAAGAAATTTCAGTGTGACTCTGCCTGATGGTTCCAAAACAGATGCCGGTTTAAACCGGATCATTGGGTCTGCTGATCAGAACCTCTTTGAAAATGTGTTTGCTTTTGGACTTGACGAACTTCAGAAACTTGAAACACTTTCCGGAGACAAAATCCAGAGCCAGCTTATGAGTGCCGGTGCCGGGATGACAAAAGTTCCTATTTCAGATGTGATAGATGAACTTGATGAAAAGAAGGGGGCACTTTATTTTTCCGGGGAGAGGGGCGGCCCTGAAATTTCAAAGAAGATCAAGATAATAAAAGAGAATCAGTCTGAGCTGAAGAGATATTCAGGTACACAGAATGAATATGAGAACTGCAGAAATAAAAAGGAAGAGAGTGAAAAGAATATTCTGGACCGGAAAAAGAGTATCAGAGGTTTAAAATTTCGACTGAGTGAGAAAGAAAAAATCAAAGGTGCCTGGGAGGACTGGGTCGGGCTTAAGAATGCCAGGGATGAATTGTCTGCTCTGCCTAAGTTAGCCTCATTTCCGGAGAAAGGTGTAGATAAACTTGAACGCCTGAATGAGAAGCTTAGTGATTTACAGGCTAAATTTGATGACGAGAACAGGGAATTATACAGTACAGAAGAAAATATTTCAAAAATTATTGTTGATGAAAATGTCCTCTTAAATAAGGATGAAATCCGGATCCTTGAGAAAGGACTTGAAAAATATCAGTCAGAGAGAAATTCTGTAAGTGATCTGGAGTTGGAAAATTCCGGTTTATCAAATGTGCTTAAGTCACGTATCAAAGGTATCAGCAATATCTGGACAACAGATGATCTTCTGGCATTTGATATTTCACAGTCTGCAAAGTCCAATATTGAAAATTTCAGGGATGAATTTACGGATAGAAATGAAAAAATCCTTGATATTGAAAGGGAAATACGCAGTCACAAAGATTCTATCAGTGTGACTGAAGATAAGGTCCAAAGCCTCAAAGCAGCTCTTCCGGATTCTAAGAGTCTGATGCCGGAAGATGAACTTGCGAGGAAAACTTCTGTTCTTGAAAGTCTCTCAGCTCTGATATCTGAACT
Organism: Methanoplanus limicola DSM 2279; assembly: GCF_000243255.1. Classification (NCBI taxonomy): domain Archaea; kingdom Methanobacteriati; phylum Methanobacteriota; class Methanomicrobia; order Methanomicrobiales; family Methanomicrobiaceae; genus Methanoplanus; species Methanoplanus limicola. Next base: position 1,995,396 of record NZ_CM001436.1, on the reverse strand, counting down.
GGCCCGGAAGAGATATGAATTAGATAATCTAAGGGAAAAAGAAGCAGAGGCCAAAACCGATTATGAGAATAAAAAGAGACTTATTAACAATAAAATTCCGCTATGGCCTGCTGCTCTGCTGGTTGTTGCCGGAATTATAGGTCTTATTGCCGGAATTGCCGGGAATATGACTGAAACCGGAGCTGTAATATTTTTAATCCTTGTAGGTTCAGCAGTTGTTCTTTATTTTGGAATTAAGAGGACAAATGAACAGAATGAGAGAAGTCTCTTTAATGATGCTGAAGATCCGGTTGAGAAGATCTCTGAACTTTCAAAACTGAGAATGGAAAAAGAGGATCTGCTGAATAAATCTGAGACAGAACTCAAAGAAAAATCCCGTATTTGCGGTTTTTCCATGATCCCGGACTCTTCTGCTATAGCCGGCAGAAAACAGGAATATCGCTCAATGGAAAATCGTATTGCAGAATATGAAAGGATATGCAGAGAGATTGATGAACTGAATGGTTCTTTAGATAAGCAGAATGAGGTTATGGAGGGAGCTGAGAGGAGAAAATATCTGGCTGAATCAAATCTTAACGAGCTAAAAGGCGAATGGAAGGAATGGTTAGAATCTGTTAAGCTTGACCTGAATATAACTCCGGAACTTGCCCTTGATCTCTTTTCTTCAGTAAAAGAGGCACTGAATATCCATAGTTCAATCAATAAGAATGAAGATAAGATTTCTAAGCTGAAAAAGTCGCTGTCAGAGTTTGAGAGTAAACTGGTTGTAGTCCTTAACGCCTGCGGTATACAGTCACAGCAGTCAGTTGAAAAGGATGTTTATGTTCTTGGTGATGTTCTTGAAGAAAACGAAAATAACTCAAAAGACCTGAAAAATCTAAGAGGACTTGAAGAAAGACACAGAAAAGTAATAGATGATTATTCCATCAAAATCCAGAACGCTGAAAATGATATAAGAGATCTGTTAAAAAGTGGTTTTTCAGAGAATGAAGATGAATTCAGAGTAAATCACAATATATGGGTTAGATCTCAGGAACTGAAAAAGGAGATTGAGGGTTGTGAACTCCGGCTTAAAAAAGCATCAGGAAATATCAGTAAATTCGATGAATTTTTATCCACACTTGAATCATCTGATATTTCAGAAATTAATAATGAAATTACTGAACTTAATCAGAGTATGTCGGATATTCAGGAAGAGATTGAAGCACTGAAAGTTAAATCCGGAGAAATAAACAGTAATCTTTCCGGTCTTGAAAAAGAAGATGATTATTCTCTGCTTTTAATGAATAATGAAGCACTCCATGAGGAGATCTTTGATGACTCAAGAAGATGGGCAAAGTATGTAATTGCGCAGCATATCTTAAATGAAGCTGTACAGAAATATGAAAATGAGAGGCAGCCTGAAGTCTACAGGCTTGCACAGGACTATTTCAGGAGCATTACAGACGGAAAGTATAAAAAGATTATAAAGCCGGTATCCTCAGATGATATTTTAATTGAAGCTGATGATGGTAACCGGATTGATACATCTTCCCTTAGCAGAGGTACAGCAGAGCAGCTTTATCTTGCCATACGATTCGGGCATATATCTGTGTATGGTAAAAATAATGAACCTCTGCCTGTGATTTTTGACGATATTTTAGTGAACTTTGATCCGGAGAGGAAGAGGAACTGCTGTGATGCAATACTTGAACTTTCAAAGACAAATCAGATACTGTTCTTTACGTGCCATCCGGACATTGTTCAGATTATGCAGGATAAATCTCCGGGACTGAAGGTTATTGATTTAGAATCAATCTGAATAACTTTTTTTTATCAGCACAATCTCAACCGAAACTCCGTTCTGCAAAACCTCAAGCCGCTCATTATTCCGGTCAATAACAGCCCCGTTGAGATCCATTCTTTTGAATGCAAACATAGCCGGATCATTAGTCAATGCCGTGAGGGTGGCCTTTCCTTCCGGAATTGCGTGTAGTTGTGCTTCTGTAATCCAGGATATAATATCGTCACTAAGAATTTCTCTATTCTCTCCTTTCTGATAACACCCTGCCTTATTGTATTCTTTCAATTGTCTGAAATTTTAATCCATTATTTAGTAGATATTAAATTATCCGGATTATCTGGTTTTTGATTATTTAATGCTGAACTTTCCGGGTCAGATAAATGAGAGTAGAATATTTTGCCGGCCCTGTTGATGTGATCTATAAGCTCTTCATTTTTCAGGTCATTAAATATTGAAATATCGAAAGAATAGGGTAGATTCAGTGAATCAATCCTTCTGTTCAGTTCATAGATTAAATCTCTGCTGAGATCTTTTCCAAGAATAGTGAGATCAATATCTGAACCTTCCCTGAAATTCCCCTTTGCCCTTGAACCATATATGATGACCTTCTCAATCCCAAAAAATTCTGAAAAGACAGAATTAATGCGTGAGATTGTCTCTTCATTAAGCCCGAATATCATAAACAATCAATCCTGCTCCGGTTAATACTCATAATAGTTTTTTAAACCCTTTTATCCTCTCCGACTCATTCAGTCTCTCCAACCCGTTTTAGAATCTCCGGCCTATTTGGCTTCTCCAACCGATTCAGTCTCTTCAGTTTTTTCAACCTCCTTTAGAATTCTTTCCTTCAGATATGTAAATTCCGGAGTGTAATCATCTACAATTTTCCTGTAGATTGCATTCATCTCGTCCTCGTCATATGTATGCACTGTTTTATTCCGGCTCACAATCATATCCATCCAGACATCTCCGTTATTAATAAGGCCGATCTTAAATGATTCCCTGGTTGCATCCCGTGATCCATACCCTGAAGCAACAGTACCATAATACTCCAAAAAATCCTTCATTGTCTTCCATGCAAGCTCATGGGTGAATTCAAAAGTGTGGATCAGGCCCTGCTTTTCAAGATCTGAAAGTTCCCGTGTTTTTGAGAGTTTCACAGCACCTTTCAGATTTGAGAATGCTTTTTTATAATTATTAAACCGCTGGACAGAATGAATGTCTGAGCCGGACATATGACTGTTCTCCTGTTTTCAGATTTGGTACAGAGGCATAATAAGCTTTTTAATTTTTTGCCGGAATTCAATAAGGATGATGTGGTATTTGGTAATTCTGTTTTTATCTGAATTATCGTGGGCAGTAGATTGGGTGATTTGACGGTTACCATGCAAGTAGTGAGCAAGTAGTGAGCAAGTAGTGAGCAAGTAGTGAGCAAGTAGTGAGCAAGTAGTGAGCAAGTAGTGAGCAAGTAGTGAGCAAGTAGTGAGCAAGTAGTGAGCAAGTAGTGAGCAAGTAGTGGTCAAGCTCTCATTTGATGAATGAATTCACAAAAATATTCTTGAAATCTCTCTTTTTGTCAACAGGATTTTATATACTGCCTACAAGTTGTCCCCATCAAAAATTATGAGAAGCCGATACAATTATCACCACTTGTCATGGCAGAAGTCCGTATTTTCCCCGTAATTTCATCTTCCAGGAGTTGTTATCCTCTCGGTGTCTTTGCAGCCTTCATTATATATTCATAATCTGCTTCAGGAATTGTCCTCATTGCTGTCCGTAAGTGTCCGGTCACTGCTTCTTATTTGTGATAAACTCAGGCTTTGGGATCAGGGACCTGAAATTCAGAGGCTCTTCAAACACTCCAACAGGTTTTAACCGAACCCATTTAGTGTGCTGTAAAGTCATTTTCCCCGGGGACCAAGGATTCTTTCTGCCTCTTCGTCAGAGATGCAATTCCCTTTACGTTTTTTTTCATATGTCTCAATAGCTTCATCCCGGCAATTTTGGAGAGACAATTCCGGTTGTGACTCTTTACGTTTCTTTTCATATGTCTCAATAGCTTCATCAGAGGACTTAAAACGTGGAGTAGTCCTTAATATTACGCTTGAAAAGCTTTCCTCCTCATTTAATTTCAGCTTGTTCAGTCTGTCATATGCTTCTTTTGAGAGGTTTACAGCTTTTGTTGTCATGATATACAGATATTACGTGAACAATATTAAAAATGTGTCTGAAATTAATTCTCTACGCGGTGCGTAGAGTTTTTTCATCAGCAGGGACTACAGGATAAAGACTTCTGAAAAATCATAAATCAGCATGTGAAAATCCACTGCTAAATAATTCTCCGGAAAATTACAGGATTTATCTTTGGGTATATAGCCGGAATTCAGGGGTTTTTATCTCAGTGGAATCTGAATTCTCTTTTCAATTAGTTTTTTTAGTTCAGTGAAATCGCCTGGCTTTACTATATTATCGTCCAATAAGAGGTCTCTGATTATAAAATCAAGTTTTGCTTTCTTCTCAATTTTATTTCCTGCTCTGTCCCTGACTTCAAAGAAGGATGGAGAACCGATTATCCCTGAAAGAATCTTCTTTCCTTTAACATATTTCAGCCACTTTGGGTTATCAAATGAGATATTCTCACTGCCCTGTGTAATTTTATCGTGGTAATACTCAAACAGACTTTCAATTTCTCTTTTGCTTAAAGCATTCCATACTTTTTTAGTGTAATTTCCGGAATGCAGTGTAGTAGTGAGTAAATCTACCGTGTCTTTCCGGTCAGTGAAATCATTGGGGTTTGTAAATATTTTGATCCAGTTTTTCTTAAAATCCTCCCTGATTCTGATGATGACATGGTTTGCCGTTTCCATGTACAGCCTTTTTCTTACAATTTTTAAGACCTCTTCTTCAAGCTCTTCTTCTGAGATTTTACAGAATCGTGATTTTCCAAGAAAAGAGGGGTTAAGGAAATAGTTTTCAAGTTCTCTAAGCCTCCAGATGAGGAGATTATCTCTGTCCGGATCAGGGTATTTACCCCAGCACTCTTCGACTTCTTCATCGGTAAAGTGGTCCCTGTCTATCAGAAAATAGTATGAAGGATGATATCTGTACAGTGATTTGGCAGCACTTCTGATATGAGCTGAAGGTCCGAGTGGCAAAACATTGATATTATTCCCAAGAAGAAGCCGGAGAACTTTTGGATCTATTGAATTTTTACTGTCACCTTCTACAAACAGTATGTGCTTTGCATCAGTTATTGCTTCTTTTGGGTCCGGAAAAATTATTTTGCCGGTCATTGTTTATCTTTTCCGGAGGTGAGGATAATTCTGTTCTGTTCTTCAACTGAATCCATTATATATTCTGAGTTTGTTGTGATTATATACTGATTATCCGGAGCTAATTCAATAATCCGGTTCATAAAACTCCTGTGCCATCCGGGATTTTGGTGCATTTCAGGTTCATCGATCAGAACTATTGCCGGGTTTTCTGATGTATTTCTATGGATCATGAAGAGTGTGGATATAATATCTTTTTCTCCTGAACCCAGACTGTCAATAGAATAGGGTTCTCCTCCGTTTAAAGGAGTTATGCGGATCTCAATTGAATTGTCTTCTGCCGGGCGGAGTTTTCCGGATTTTGCACCGGCATATGTCTTTAACAGACTGTTTAAAATATTTAAGGAATATTCACCATTTTCTGCTGTGCTTTTAGAATCATATTCAAAGATATCGGTCTGCTTTATAATTGTCCGGAGTATTTCCGATTTAAAAGAACTGATTTCAGATTTTTTTCCTGCGGGATAGACCGGATGTTCTTTTATTTTGGGATTTTGATCTGTTATCCGGGGCCTGCCTGTACTTTCTGTTCCATATGTCTGATAGTTTATTGCATCTTTAAGCTGAGGATTTCCGTGTGTGACCCTTCTTAAACTATGGAAGAACAGGCATTTGTCTCCAATTAATGGATTTGGTTCTGAACCGCAGATGGTATTCAGCAGGTCGTAATACTCTTTTTTTATCTCATTTTTTCCGGAAAGGTCTTTTATTAGTGTGATCTTTTTTGTGCTGTATCCGGCTGTGTTAGTCTCACAGATTTTGCTTTTGTAATCTTTATCTTCGGTATTGTATCCCGGATATTTATGATCGTTTTCTATTTCACTGTCAGTGCTCTTTTTTATGTAATCTTTATCTTTGGTATTGTATCCCGGATATTTATGTTCTGTTCTTATTTCACTGTCAGTGCTCTTTTTTTTGAGATTTATTGTGTTATTGCGCCTGATTTTGATCTCGATTTCTGTTTTTATGAGTTCTTTTGATTTTGTTTCTTCTCCACTGTATTCAATTTCTCCGGATATGACTGCTTCATCTGCTCCGCTGTGGATAATAAGTCCGGAAAGGTTCACCTGTGGTGTTATCTTATGGCTGTCGATGAAATATTCACCTTCATCTTCGTCAGATAGCAGCGTAAGTATTGCGGAGCACTCAAGGACTGAAGTTTTGCCAATTCCGTTTCTGCCGCCAATTACCATTATATCAGTATCTAAGTCCATTACCGGACGGGGAAAATCTATTCTTAGTTCATCTATTCCCCTGTAATTTCTGATCTCAAGTTTATTTATCCTGATATATGGATTTGACAGATACATGGTATTTCTCCCCTTTCTTTATCTTTAGTGGATCACTGTGTACAGCTATAAATCCCAATGGCCACCATAAGCAACACGATCCAACATCAGGTTTACAGCTATGAATCACTGTACAATTACTAATTTCGGTGTACAACTATTAATGACTGTATAGCTCTACTTCTCACAGTTATGTGTTTAATGTAATGTATAATTACATTGTTATATTATTGTTCCTCAAATTTAAATTTTGGATTTATAAATCAATCCCCAATCCTTGTTACAGCCTGATCATACCACATCAGAAGCTTAGGATCTTCCTCTAAAACCTTTGGCGGAATCCTCTTTGATATTCCTATAATCGTCTGGTCGTCCTTCTCCTGCCATGCCTTCTTAAATCCGGCCCTGACTGCCTCAATCCTGAATACTTTCACCTTTCCGGAGTCATCATCCTCTCGGAGTCTTTGCAGCCTTCATGATATATTCATAATCTGCTTCAGGAATTGTCCTCATTGCAGTCCGTAAATGTCCGGTCCACTGCTTCTTATTGGTGATAAACTCAAGCTTTGGAATCAATGACTTGAAATCCAGAGGCTCATCAAACACTTCAACAGGTTTTAGCTTTACCCGGTATGGGAAAGCCTCCTCTCCGGGCATTGTCGGCGGTTTTTTGAAGACCGGAGATTCATCTTCAAAAGGTCTGGATATTATCTCAAAGGCTCCGGTTATCGCTGAAGGAATTACTTCATCTCCGGTATCTTCATCCGCAACCACATCTGCGCCCACACCTGTATTTAGACCAGCATCCACGCCAGTATCTGCATCCAAATTTGTTTTTTCCTGCCGGACAACTTCCTGTTTTACAAAGATCAGGATTTTATCTTTGGGGTTTGATCTCTCAATGCTGTTCTTATTCCTCTTTGGCACACCCCAGAGGTTATTCTCCCTGATTACTTCCCAGTTCTCCCGGTTTGTTGATGCAATCCAGACTGTCATTGATTTAGATTTGGCATAGCAGGATATTAAATTATCAATCCGGTGGAATTTATTGGTTGTATATCATGAAACTTCAAAATCAGAAATAAAGTCTAATAAGGTCACGGATTTTTTAAAATCATTAAATTGCTTTATATCTCCTCCTCTAAGAGCTGCCCGTTCTCCATTAACCACCTCTTCGCCTTATCCATCTTTTGAGTCTGTGCCCGGATGATATTTTCAGAACTCCGGCGTATGATTGCCCACAATTAAATGTGCAAGTATCATGAATGACAACATAATCAACAGCCGGGATGTAAAATGGATGTGCGAGACGCAAAAGAAGGATTGATAAGTGAGAGTGAAGACTTTGAGGGCCGGATCAGAACTCCCTGAAGGCCGGAAAAATCCGGAAATCTGAAGCGGCCTGTGACGGGAAGAGAGGGCAGCGGTTGTCAGCCGGAATTTGGGCCGGGCCGGCGGGGTTGTTGCGGTTTTGTTGAAGATGTTTGGGGGCGGGTGAGTATCAGCCGATAATCAGCCACTACAGAGTTACAGAATTAAAATAAAAACCCCACAGGATTAATTGCATCATACTACAAAACATTACAAAACCACTTCAAAACTGATTTAGCTCTAAAAGGATTACATCCTGTAAATAAAGTCCGGGAGTAAAATCTCTCCATAAATGCAATTACAAGGTAAAACTAATATGGAATTTATAGAAAATAACTCAGAGCGGGAGATTAATTTCAGCAAACTTGTTGAAATTATCCAGTCAATAAATTATGAGACCAAAAAAGAGGCATTCCGGGCAGTAAATATAAGCCTGACTCTGCGTAACTGGTGCATTGGTGCCTATATATCTGATTATGAACTTAATGGGAGTGACCGGGCACAATATGGAGATCGACTTCTTCCGGAACTGTCTAAAAATTTAGAAGGTGTCAGCAACTGCAACAAAAGACAACTTTATCGATATATCAGATTTTACCGGCTTTATCCACAGATAGTGGGGACAGTGTCACCACAATTCAAAGGACCTTTGAAAACACCATTTTTTGACGTTTCAGAAAAAGTGGGGACGGTGTCCCCACAATTACATCCACCTGTAAATAAACTGCTTCATACTCTGTCATACAGTCATTTTGATCTCCTTGTTGATATGGATGATGAGATGAAAAGGGCCTTTTATGAGATTGAATGCATACGTGGCAACTGGTCGGTGCGGGAACTTAAGCGGCAGATAAACAGCCTTTACTATGAACGCTCCGGCTTATCATTCGATAAAGAAAAACTTGCAGCTCTGGCAAATGAAAATGCTGAAATTGATACTCCCAATCAGACAATCCGGGACCCATATGTATTTGAATTTCTTGGCCTTAAGCCAAAGGAGGTCATGAGTGAGTCAGACCTTGAAGATAGATTACTGGACAATCTTGAAGAGTTTCTGCTTGAACTTGGGCATGGATTTTGTTTTGAAGCCCGCCAGAAGAGAATTTTGATTGGTGATGAATACAATTTTGTTGACCTGGTTTTTTATCACCGGATATTGAAGTGCCATGTGCTAATTGAACTGAAAATGGCAGAGTTCAGTCATGAAAATATTGGTCAGTTAAACACCTATCTTAACTGGTACAAAAAGAATGAAATGTGCAGCGGCGATAAACCACCTGTCGGAATTCTGCTATGTACAGATAGGAATCATGCAATGGTAGAGTATGCACTTGCAGGAATGGACAATAGTCTATTCGTATCCCGGTACCAGGTAGAACTGCCAAAAAAGGAAGAGATGCAGCGGTTTATCGAAGAGAAATTAGAAGAGATGTGGAAATAATACTGATTCTGGAGAAATAATGACCCGAAAAAAATTAACCTGCAAACCTATCACTGAAATCTTAGAGAAAAAGGATTCCTGCCGGGATGTCCCCCGAAAGCATAATCATCTCTGAATGGGTTAAATGGAGTGAAAAAGGATATACTCTTGAAGATACAGATAAGGTCCTGATGAAAGCCGCACGGCGGACATATAAGGCCCTTAGCCATAAATAACCAATGAAGGACATTTTTATTTTTGCCGGACCGAATGGTTTAAGGATTTTTATCCTTAGAATCTCTGATTTGTCTTTGGGTAATCAGGTAAAATCTAATATATTGTCAAAACAATATATCCTGTAATGAAACTGAAAGTAATCATTCATGAGGCGGAGGAAGGCGGATTTTGGGCAGAAGTTCCTTCAATTCCCGGTTGTGTAACTCAGGGTGAGACTTTTGATGAGCTGCTTGCCAATATTTATGACGCAGTAGAAGGATGCCTGTCTGTGGATGTACAGAATATTTCCCTGTCCGGAAAAGACAGAGTAATGGAGATTGCGGTTTGAAAGCCGTCAGTGGCAAAAAGTTCTTTAGTCTCCTGGAATCACACGGCTGGGAACTAATGAGAATTTCCGGCAGTCACTACATATAGGGCAAATACGTAGGTCCAAACAGAATTACTGTTCCTGTCCATGGAAATACTTCACTAAAAATTGGTTTGCAGAAGCATCTGATGAAGCTTTCAGGGATTGATGAATCAGAACTCTGACCATATATTGATAGCAGATCGTTGTGCTGAAGCCGCTTGTAGGGGGGAGATTTTAAAACAGTTCTAACTCCGTGAATAACCGTTATGAGCTTTTTCGATGGTTTTTATCTTATACTGCTCAATGATATAGGGATTTTTGTCCACTGCTTAGTGAAGTTTTATCCGGAAGAATCTTCCGGCAAATATTCTCTATGCCTGATCTAAATATTATAGTCTAATACCAAACTTTCCGGAAAGTTTGCTTAAGACTATGTAGTGCGATTAGAATGCACGCTTTGGAATAACCTCCATTTCATTCCGATCATTCCAAAACGTAAGGTTCTGCACTATAATACCACTACAGCACAAATATGAGATTATCAGGAAACAGCAGATAATAGTGATAATAAAGGGGAGGTATAATTAATGCAGAATTACGGAATCAAATCAAGATATAACAGAAGATTTGTGAAAGCATCACGGGCATATCGCCAGCATTCATCAGTGAATATCGTATCCCCTGTAAAAGCATCTGTAAATCCGGATAACAAAAAAACAATAAATGCTATTCCTGAATCTGAAATAAATGTCCCAAAAGCTGAAGATAAATCCCGGAAAACACAACGCCAGGACGACTTTAAAATGCTTATGAAGAGGCATAAGGGGACACTTGTTCTCCTGGCAGAATAATTATTCTTTTTTTACGCTGGCTTTGAGCCACACAGTAACATCTTCCAGTGATTTATTCCCTTTGGCAATTTCACGGACAAAATTATTATTCTTTTCGTCCGGACTTATGATCATATAACACTCCGGTGCCCGGTATAGAACAAGGGCCGACAGAAGAAAAGCCAGTCTCTTATTTCCCTGTATGAAGGGATGTCCTGTTGTTAATGCTCTGATTTATTTCCGGCTGAATCGTTACAGGGAGAAGAGGTTTTTGAGAGTTCTGCACATAAGGTTTTACACCTCATAACCTTTATTTCTCAGATGATTCCGGTATTTTTCTTCGGTGAACGTGCACTTTATGTACTCTTCAAGATCAGTTTTTTTATCAAACTTCATCTGTTTATACATTTTTGCAAGAAGGTCATTTGACAAATCTTTTGCACTGCCATGACTCATCCTGGTATGAACCCGATCACAGATTTTTCCTTCAGAATCTGTGAACCTGTAAAAGACATGATTTCCGGCTCTGACTTCGATATATCCTTTTGATGTAGCAGCTTTGGAAAAATCACGTTTCTTCAGTGACAACCTCAGACACCACCATATTTTCCGTCAATAATCTTTTTAGCGGCTTTGAAATCGATGTAAACAGACAATCTTTCTTTAAGCCTGAGTGATTCAGAACTGTGTTTTTCATCCGGAAAATTTGTAAAACTTAATACATGGCCTTCGATTTCATCGGTCAAAGAGTTTAAGGCTTTATTGTAACTTGTTCCATATCCGGATAATGAAAGACTTTCATTTTCAATACACCATAATTTATCATCATTATCATAGTGAACATCAAATTTTATGGGTTCTTTGAATACGTAATTTTCAGCATTGTGAAGAGTTTCTGTTTTAACTTCATCAAGTTCTTTAACAGAATGTATCTTCGTCTGTTTCTGGGTTTTTGTCATATCTCCTTTGAACCCAACCCATTTTTTATAAAGTGATTTAACTGTCTCCTCTTTTGAAGGGTCAAAATAGCAGTTATATTTGTGGCCGTTTTTCGCCTCAATTGTAAAATAATAATTTTTGTCACCGTTTATTCTGACAATTACTCCGCTTACTGATACTTCGCCGTATCCTCCATAGTCTATAAGGAGATCGTTGAGATAACTGGTATAATGTTTCGGAATAAAGTGACCATTCTGTGGTTTTTTAACTGAGGTTTTGATCTCAACGGGAGTATTGGATGAAGAGAGTGAGGCCAGACTCTTTAAAAGACCTATTCTTTCAGGAGGAGATGTTATCTCAGATTCTAACTGTTCCCTGAATAAGTCCGGCTTTGTATTCAGTGTTGTAATAAGGCGTTCCATTATGCCCGTTATTTCAGTAAAAAGGTTTTTGCTGTCAGGTGATGCTGGATATGTTATCGGGTACATAGGTGCAACTACACTACCTTCCTGGATATCTTTGAAGTACAGGCGTAAGTCTTCTTTTTTGTAATCTTTTCCGTATTTTGAAGCACCAATATTGTCAATTACACGCTGAACGTCTGTGATAATTCTGGCAAATGCTAAACCTTCAATAGAATGGTTTTTTACTATGTCACCGTCACGGATGAAGATCCATGTTTTTGGTGTCTCTCTTTCTGCCATATTATTCACGTATTAGATATTATACTCTTCAAAAACATTTACATTTTACGATAGAAATGACCGGAAGATACTGTCTCTTTTGTATGCAGATATAATCACCCACCCGTATCATTATATATGCCTCAATAGCTTCATCAGAGAACTTAAAACGTGGAGAAATCCTTAATTTTATGCCTGAAAGCTACTCCCTTTCATTTAAATTTAGTTTGTCCGGCCTGTTATATCTTCTTCAGAGAGGTTTACAGCTTTTGTTGTGATGATATACAGATCCAATATTTAGACAAAAGTATAGGTATAAGGAATAACCAACATATTTATCAGACAAATAAAATTATGAATAAGGGCTAAAACCTGAATCCTGACCCAGGTATGTAGAGAATAAAACGGAGTCGGAAACCACAGACGTTGCGGCTGCAACTAAGGTGCTGCATAAACTTCGGAGAAAATGGTAAAAGTCTAAAGCAGAGAGGGATGAATATATGGAAGGACCGGGGCTTTGCAGAGAAATCAGCCCGATTAAAGAAGAATCCGCAGCTAATAAAATTTTTACCCAGGGAGAGTTATATCCTCTGGTCAATGTACCAATATTTCAGGCAATTCAGCAGGGAGGCACCTTATGAAACCGGATATTGTGAGTCGTCTTCACCGGAACTTTGAAGACTTTGTCTATGAAGCAGACGGGGTTGAGTTCTGGTATGCGAGGGATCTTCAGATGCTTCTGGGTTACAGGGAGTGGCGGAACTTTTCAAAAGTTATTGAAAAAGCCCAGGAATCCTGTAAAAATGCAAAAAATGAGGTTTCAGACCATTTTGTTAACGTCAACAAAATGGTATCACTTGGGTCAGGAGCAGAGCGTGAAATCCCCGACATCATGTTAACCAGGTATGCCTGTTATCTCATTGCCCAGAACGGAGATCCCAGAAAGGATGAGATTGCATTTGCACAGAGTTATTTCGCTGTGCAGACACGAAGGCAGGAGATTATTGAGGAGCATCTTCAGCTTGCAGAACGCTTAAAGGCACGGGACCGGCTGCGTGAGTCTGAGACTGTACTGTCCAAAAATATCTATGAAAGGGGGGTGGATGAATCAGGTTTCGGGCGGATACGCAGTAAAGGTGATCAGGCACTATTCGGTGGACTTACAACTAAGAAGATGAAGGAGAATCTTGGCGCACCAAATAACCGTCCTCTTGCAGATTTTCTGCCAACTGTTACTATAACAGCAAAGAATCTTGCAACTGAGATCACGAATTTCAATGTGGTGAAGGATGAACTTTACGGTGAGCCTGCAATTACCGGTGAGCATGTTCTGAACAATGAGGACATCAGGGAGCTTCTGGTAAAACGCGGCATCAGACCGGAATCACTGCCACCTGAGGAAGACCTGAAGAAACTTGAGCGCCGGGTAAAGTCACAGGAAAAAAAGATAGCTGATTCATCCGGATGTCTGGCAAAGCAGGGAGATGAAGAAGATGTTAACTGATGCCGTTGTTCCGGTTGCCTACGCAATGCATGCCTCTAAGATGAGTTATGTCCTCTTTCCGGAGTCATCATCCTCTCGGTGTCTTTGCAGCCTTCATGATATATTCATAATCAGCATCAGGAATAGTTCTCATTGCCGTTCTTAAATGTCCGGTCCACTGCTTCTTATTGGTGATAAACTCAAGCTTTGGAATCAATGACTTGAAATCCAGAGGCTCTTCAAATATCTCAACCGGCTTTAGCTTTACCCGGTATGGGAAAAACTCTTCTCCGGGCATTGTCGGCGGTTTTTTGAAGACCAAAGATTCGTCCTCAAAAGGTTCTGATATTATCTCAAAGGCTCCGGTTATGGCTGACTGAATTACTTCATCTCCGGTATCTTCACATTCACCTGCACCCGTTCCCGCAACCTTACCGGTTTTTTCCTGCCGGACAACTTCCTGTTTTACAAAGATCAGGATTTTATCTTTGGGGTTTGATCTCTCAATGCTGTTCTTATTCCTCTTTGGCACACCCCAGAGGTTCTTCTCCCTTATAACTTCCCAGTTCTCCCGGTTTGTTGATGCAATCCAGACTGTCATTGGATTAGGTTTGGATTTATAGTAGTTATAACTTCATTGGGTTTGTTTTTGATTCAATGTAAATAATTAATAATTAAATAATGCTATTGAAATCAAAACAAAATATTTAAAAAGCATAGAATAATATAATTTTTTAATGATTTTAGGTGACAGGGGCAAAATTGCACCTCATTTTCAGAAACCGGACAATGGTGAGAATTCTGAAAATTATGATCTGTACATAAAACACACCTCAAAATTTCTCAACATCTATGAGAAATATCTTTTAAAAGCACGTGAATACCAAAAAAAGAATCCTTCATACCTTTTCTGTGAGGCAGAACATGAAAAAACAGGAGATGGGGGAGCAGAAAAAAAAGAAAATACAAACTGTTGGGTTACTCTCAAATCAGGAAAAAATCTCAGTGCAGCCAATTTCCAAAAGATAAAGTCCGGTTTCTTTGACTCTGACAGAGTAATTGACCCCGGAAGAGAAAAGTATGCAAATACTTCTTTTTCAAAATATATTAGCATATTAGATATTGATTACAAAGAAGACCGTTTGCTTCTTTCACAAAGACCCTCTTCTGAAAAAATTATCCTTCCACCACAATTGTATGTAATAGAAAAACAGATTGAAGCAATAAGGGCACTGGCAAACAACTGCAGGGATGAATACCTTCCTATAATAAAATTATTTCAGCCGAAATCTGGCATAGAAACAGTTCTTGATGAATTCCCAATAGAATATAATCCTGTCACTGATTGGGAAATTCTTGACAGTGATGCCTTTGCCTGCAATGATAAATACGGAACACAAATTCAGAAAAAATTTGTAAACAGTGCTCTTAATTCTCCGGACTTCTGCATTCTTAATGGCCCTCCGGGTTCAGGAAAGACGGAATCAATATGTGAACTTATACTTCAGGCTGCAAAAAGAGGTAAGAAGATACTACTCTGTGCACCAACTCATACTGCAGTTGATAACGTACTTGCAAAAATTGCTGACAGGGAAGAAATAACTGCTGTAAGAATAAGTGCAAGAGAAATAAAAGTGGATGAGAGGCTTAAAGACTACCACATAGACAAAAGAAGGGATACTGAACGCAAGAGAATTATCGACTATATCGAAACTGAATATCCGGATCAGATTTCAGAATCGCAGGAATATTTCCTATCAGCAGTTAAAACAAACAATGATATCGCAACCGAAATTATCCTTAATTCTGCGAATCTCATCTGTGGAACGACAATGGGTATTCTCCACCACCCTTCAATTAAAAACATGAAGGAGAATATTGAGCCTGCATATGACCTATTAATAATTGATGAAGCAAGCCGTGCAACATTTCAGGAATGGCTTGTCCCTGCATTATTTGCAAAGAAATGGGTTATTGTGGGTGACCCTCTGCAATTACCCCCATTTGTTAATGAGAAGGAACTTGGTGCAAATATTAAAGCATCCATTATAGAAGAAATTAAAAAATCAGAACCAAGTCCTGATTATGAAACAATAGAAAAAGTCTGTACAGACATTTCCATATGCAGCAGGTATAAAGCACCTGTTCTAATCTCAGAAGAGGATCCGAAAGTCAGAGATTATTACAGACATCAGGCAGAATCAACAGGTATTCAGATAATTGACCTTGATAATAATCATAATAATATCAGGAGCAGTAAGCCGGTCGTTTACTTATCATGTAACTGCAAAACGGACGCAATCTCCAAAAGAATTCTTTCAGAGATAATCTACGCTTCCGGTAAAGACATTGATGAAACTATAACTAAAAAAGCAGAGAATAATTTCAAAAAGAAATTTAAGAACAGAGAATATTCTTTCGAGAAAAATCTGGAAGTTGCCCTTGCATGGAGAACTGAACGAAAATTTGAACTCAGGTATTTTAAAAAGGGTGACGGTAATTCATATGGTACTAAAAAAAGGTACAGTCGTGAGATCAGAAACCTTCTGCCAGAATTTGAACCGGGATTTAAAAATATACTTTTAGACGAAATAAGAAACATTGAATTTATTCCGTTACCATCCATCATTGAGTTGATTACAAGCGGTTATCATGGAGATAAATCACCGGGAAATAATTGTATAACCGGGGGACTTACAGAAAAAGACCTTGAGAAGAGATACTATGTCCTTGAATTCCAGCACAGGTCTCATGATGACATAATTAAATATTCAAGGGAAAATATTTACAACCGGCAAGGTCTTGAATGCCTCAAAAGTACTAAAACAATTTCAGATATCCGGGAAAGAGAATTAAACTTAATCAAGTATAATAACCGTGCAGTGTGGGTAACATATCCATATACTCCAATAAGTTCTGCCGGTGAGAAAAAGAATAATGTCAATGAAACTGAAGCGGAAATTCTGATTTCACACCTCACAGACATTATAACCGAATTAAAGGAATCGCCTGGTTTAATTCAGGATAAACCATGGAATATTGCAGTTCTGACTTTTTATCAGAACCAAAAGGAACTACTGGTCAGATTATTTAAAAATAAGTTTAATGTATCAGGAAATTCAGTTTTTTTCCCTGATGACGAAAGAATAACCGTCACAATCAATACCGTGGATGGTTTTCAGGGCCATGAGGCAGATATAGTCCTTCTCTCCATAGTAAACACAGACAGAATAGGTTTCCTCGATAGCTTAAACAGGCTGAACGTTGCCCTTACCCGTGCACGCCATTATATGATTTTGTTTGGTTTTAGAAAGTATTTCAAAAGTCAGGAAGACTCTTCTATCCTTAAAGATGTTGCAACAGGACCATATTATATGAAATTTCCGGAGAAGAAAAAATGAAAATACTCACTGAGAGAAAATGCAATCTTCTTGAATACTATATAGAAATGGAAATTGGATGGGAGAAGAACAGAGGTGATGTTATTGCCTATGCAAAACTTGCAAAGGAAAACAACAACAGAATATCATCAGATGTAATAAAAAGTAAATTTCTTGGTCCATGTCCTCCCGCAGTTCCTGAATCAGTTCTAAACTACTGCATCAAAAATCACATTTTTGAGTGGGAAATACCGGGCGAAACTGCAATTCTGACAGATAACGGATTACAATGTGCTGAAAATGAGAAGTACTATGAATTGAAAAGAGACATCTATCACATTGTTTTACCTGATGAACCGGATATTCCTGTAAAAATACTAGAATGCGAACCTGTATCTCACTCTGACAACAGGATAAACGGAGAACCGGAATTAACCACACTTCCTGAAAATATTAGTTCTTCAATAGAAGGTTGTAAATTTGAAGTAGCAAGGAAAAAAAGAGATATTAATGAATACCGCACCATATACGAAAACGGGAAAATCTTTGAAATAAATAATAACTGTATCATCCTGGAATCAAAAAGGGAAACCAAAATAAGTGGTTATATTGATGGAAATTCAAATTTAACCGAATATTTTTCAGATAATGATAATTGCAAATGGGAAAGGGGCAATATTAACTGCATAACCCTAAATCAAAAATTAAAGGAAATTTATCCTGATGTCTTTGGCTGGGATGACAGATTGAACGGAATTAAGACTTCATTCCCGGTAAATGATAATATTAGAGATTTAAACAAATTTAACGGGAATATATTCTTTAAAAATATGAAATTGAACGAATTTTTTGGAGATTCTCCTATAAATATTGAGTACCTGAACTGCAGATTAATTCCAAAATCTCTTGATGATGCTCAGAGATGGTACATTTTCAACATTGAACAGGACATTCATGATTATATCTCCGAAGAGGGGCTGGACTTAGTAAAATTAAAAAATAAATCCCTGTTTGAAGAATACGATGAGTTTTATTCTCAAATCAGGATTCCTGACAGGAAAGAACTTATAGAATCAGTTCATGGAAAAGATGGATTGTTCAGCAGAAAATTCTGGTATTTGCAGGCCCCAATTGATCTTTCAATGGAGAATATAATATGAAGAATACGAAAGGAAAGAAGAATTCAGAAAATAAAAAGGTAAATTCCAAAAGAGTTTTTTGGCAAAAAAGGGAAAAATCAGGTAAAATGTCTGATATTCCTGAGAAAATCTCAAATCTTGTTCTAATACCAAAACAGAAGGATGAGGAAGACTCTGAATTAAAAAAAGAGGATTTTAAACAGTCAGAACCCGGACTTCTAATTCAGGAACTCATTAAT
This sequence comes from Methanoplanus limicola DSM 2279, assembly GCF_000243255.1. NCBI lineage: Archaea > Methanobacteriati > Methanobacteriota > Methanomicrobia > Methanomicrobiales > Methanomicrobiaceae > Methanoplanus > Methanoplanus limicola. The sequence continues at coordinate 1,976,922 of NZ_CM001436.1, read as the reverse complement.
ATAATTGGTTCTGCTCAGGAATTTATCTGTATTTCCTCCTTTGTTATTGGGAATAAAAAAATTCAGGATGCATTAATTGAGGCCTATCAGAGAAATGTAAGAATATACTTTCTTACAGCATCTGAAAATTACCTTGATAAAGACATACTCAGTGAAAAGGATATAAGGAGTCTTGAAAACCACATTCGATTTCTTAAGGAGATGCAGGGTAAAGTATTGATCCGCTCTTCAAAAGAGTTTCACTTAAAATGCATACTTATTGATCCAAAGAACCGGAAGAATAGGAAAGGCTATGTTATGACCTGCAATCTTACCGGTGCTGTGTACAAGAGTCCCGATATCGCAGTTAAATTAACTGGTAATCAGATAGATGTAATATTTCATCAGTTTCTAATTGGTTTTTATATTCTTGCAACCGGAGAAATAAGAAGTGACGGACTTGGTGATCTTGCAAACCCACCAAAAAATCTTCCAATAGAATTGCCTAAGCTAAAATCTTCAAAAGCGGGAATTTATACGACAATAAAAAATCAAAATCAAAAAGAAGCAGGAGAATATGAAAGTTTTAAGTTAAAAGATCAGCTCATAAAATTCATTCAGGAATCTGATGGCGAATTAAAGGTATTTGCATGGAATTTTGATGCTCGTAATGACTCTGTCAAAGAGATTCTCCTCCATCTTAAAAAAGAAAGACCAGTAAAAATCATAACAAACTCAAAAAGTAAAATCAAACCCGGACTTAGGACTTTACTAAATTCCGGTGCAGAAATTTATGGCATACCCTTTTTCCATGCAAAGGGAGTTATCTCTAAAAATAACGGGAAACTTAAAGCATTTATCATGACTTCAAATTTTGAAAATGCCGGAATAGACTATGGATTCAATACCGGAATAATGATTAATGATGAAGGTCAGGCCTTAAAACTAAATTACCTGTTTGATGAATGGTGCAGATGCTCAAAGTTTAAGCTTAAAGAGGAATAAATTGCCTGTTTTACCAGGCATAAACGCCACCCCTTCCAAAATATTGGTCCTCGAAAACGTAATTTGAAACTCCCCTATGTAAAACGGCCTCAAGCTGGAATTTGGTTATAACCCTACCGGTGTCGGTCTTGACCTTTCCTCCTGGTGTGAGCATAAAATATGAACTCTCCATCATATCAGCGAATTCAAAAACCGGTCCCGTGCTGTTTTTAAGAATCACCTTTTTGTGGTTGTTCTTAAAATAATCAAACTGTGAATCCGTTATGGAAAGCCATGGAACTGCATCATCATTTTCTCCTTTAATATGAAGCATCTGAAATACCTTCCATCTGTCCGGATTTACCCGTCTGATGAAATTCCCCATGTTTTCCATCCAACTTAGTGCAGTAACTGTTGTATTGATCTTCAGTCTGATCTCAGCTTCTCTAATTGCATCAGATATTTCAGTGCAGTGCCCGACATGTCCGCCTCTTCCCCTCCCAAGCAGAATTTCAGTATCCTCACATGCCGAATCAACAGACAGGCCAATCCAGTCGATATGCCTCCTGTTCTCATGTACCAGTTTTTCAGTCAGTTTTGAACCGTTTGTTGTAACAGAAACAACCATTCCAAGATCATGTGCTTCATGACAATAGTCAAAAATGTGAGGATGTAACAGTGGTTCACCCCCTGCAAAATTTATCTTTTCCATACCGGCTTCATGCAGTCTCTTTAAAATTTCTAGACCTTCTGAATATGGTACAGGCTTTTCCCCAAGGTTCCTTGCAAAACAGAATTTGCAGGAATAGTTGCATGCTGAGATCAGGTGCCAGTTTACAGAACGGATAGATGCTGTCTTCGACATATATACAACTTAAACGGAATTTTATATCTGTGTTCTCAGAAACAGTTTCCCAAATAAGAAACAATTTATCTGAAAAGAACTAATCACAATCTGATCAAAATGCATCTGCTGATAATGAGTGCCGGACAAAGCATCCATAATACGTTCCCTGTTGTATTTAGCAACCTCAAAGGAATTAATGAAGCCTGGGTTTTTGTTGAAGAAGGAGTTTATGAAAATGAACCTGAAAACGAAAATGATTCTGAAGAGAAGAAAGAACGCAGAAAAACCAAAATATTGATTCAACAGTCAATAAAATCAATGGAGGTAAAGTGCAGGGAAAATTTTGTCAAATTCAGAGAAATACGGGTTAAAAATACTTCTCTCACCTATATTAGGGATTCTGTTCTGTTAAACCTCAACAAAACTGATTATTCAAGGATTTCATTCAACCTCAGCGGCGGTACCAAAATGCTTTCATTATCACTTTTTGTAATGGCATTATGGCTGAATGGAGATATTTATCTGACTCCAAGAGGTGGAGGAATCGAAAAAATTGCGATCCCTAAAATGCATCTTACCGAAATCCGGCAGAATATCAATTACATAAACGCATTAAAAATCCTTGCAAGGAAAAATGAAAAGTCTCATGAGGAAGATGAAGCACTGTGGGTCCCCGGAAAAGACTTTTCAAGAATCCTGACTGTAAAATACAGACCTGCCCGTCTAAATGGTGAGGAAAAAATAAAAAAATCTCCCAATAAGGGAACCATATCCAAAATCAAATCCCAACTGGAAGAATGGGGTCTTATAGAAGAGCGATCTCGCCCCGGAAATAAGAGAGAAAAAGAATATCGTATAACCAGTGATGGAATATTTGCCCTTGCAATATTAAATTCAGAAGAAGAGAAAAGCAACAGTTGATTAATCCGGAAACAGTTTCAAAAAAGGCATATATTTTTTCATATCCTCTTTGTTATTGTAAACCTATCGGAGGTTAAAAAAATGTCTAAAAAAACATCTATGACCCCAAAAGCAGCATCCCGTATTCAGGCAGCAGCAGATCGCAGTGGAAAAAACCAGGCTTTTAAATCCCGTTCGATGTCAACTGCCGCAAAAAAAGGCAAATAAAATTAACTTCTTTTTTACTATTATTTATCATCCGGAATCATACCATAATGTTTATATTATAATAAAAAATGTTTATATATTAAGCATGACAGAACCATCATTTGATCCGGTTTCAGCACTTGGCAAGATAAAAGAAGCATGACGCACTTTCGTAAGTTCCTTTCAGAAATTCAAAAACCCCGTCATAAAAGAATGGGTTGACAGCAGAATAAACAATGGCACACTTTTATCCAAAGGGTCATACATTGAGCTTGCACGCAGGTATGCTCTTGGTGATTCATTTGATAAACTAACCCATGATAAACTACTCCATAAGGACACATCCCTTTATTTCACCAAAAATCCCGAAGATAAAGAATCAAAGCCTGTAAAACTTTACAAACACCAGAGCGATGCTATACACTCCATAACATCCGGAGATAATACAATCATAACTTCCGGAACCGGTTAAGGAGAATGAGGTTTGATGATACTGATCTCTATATCGATCTCGTCTTTTACAACTGCATCCTGAAGTGCTACCTGTTAATTGATCTCAAAATGGGAGAGTTCTCATACGGGGATGTCGGGCAGATGGACGGTTATGTCAGAATGTTTGACGATCTATACATAGAAGAAGACGACAATCCAACAATCGGACTTATCCTCTGCACTGCAAAAAACGATGCCGTAGCCAGATACTCTGTCCTGAGTGAGAGAAAACAGATCTTTGCCTCAAAATACATGCTCTATCTGCCCACAGAAGAAGAATTAGCAGCCGAAATTCTTCGTGAGCGCCGGATGATTGAGCAGAGATTAAACGAATAGGAGTTACGCAGAACGTTTTTTAAATCGAAAGATCTTTATATAATGCGTACAATATTGCTTATCAGAATGCCACCTAAGCCTAAATACACTGAGGTAGACTACATCAGCTTTCTTATGGGAGCTCAGTGTGAATTATCTTGTATCAGAGGTGCAGATTGTTTTCCAACTGACAGCTTTAACATTTCACATGATGCAGTCAACAGATTTCTTTTAAGAGAGCCTCTAAGCACAGAGGCCTTATGGAATGAAGTAAAACCTTTTGTTGATCTAAAATCAGGCTGGTTAGTGGCGGATGACACTGTAATCGATAAAATTCATTCAAAAAAATGGAAGGCACATATTTTCAATGGAGTGGCAAACATAGGACAGTAGTTAGAGGAATTGGCCTGATATCATTGATATGGACCGATGGAGAGCATACTTTCCCAATAAATTACAGAATATATGATATTGATAATGACGGAAAAACAAAAAATGATCATTTCTGGGATATGCTTCAAGAAGCATATAACAAAGGATTCAGACCATATTTTGTATTATTTGACAGTTGGTATTCGAGTGTTGCAAACCTCAAATTTATCCGAAATCTTGGATTAAACTGGTTTTCAAGACTTAAGAGAAATAGATCTGTCAGTCCTGAGAAGGATAATAAAACAGATTTACAATCAATGGACCTTCATCTGGGCGATCAGGATGGTCGTGAAGTACATCTCAAAGCTTATGGTTTTGTTAAAATCTTCGTATCACTAAATAAGGCTGGAAATAGATGCTATTGGGCCACAAATTTCCTTACGATGGATAATTATGGTCTGCAAAATCTGGAAGATATATGCTGGAACATTGAGAACTGCCACAGAGTCATAAAGGAAGTTTGCAATGTCGAAAAATGCAAATTAAGAAAGGGAATTGGCCAAAGAAATCATATTAATTGTTCTTTGAGAGCATATGTTCGTTTTGAGGTTAATTTCCTGGAAAATGGTCAGACACCTTATGATGCCAATTGGGAAATTGTAAGACTGGGCATCACAGATTTCATGAAAAATCGTGCGCGAAATTTTTTTTGAGGGGGTAGTGCGTAAGTCCTATTATAAGCTGAGAGGTCTGACAAATAAATCGAAATAGTAATTAGATCTCAAAAATAATTAAGAAATAATTAAAATTCTTCAGGGGGTGGGGGCTTTTACACTTCTGCAGTACCCTGACCAGCCTCTATAGGTTCTATAATGGGAGATGCCTGCATTTAATGTTAAAACTTGAAGATCTAAAGAAGGACGCTGTTGTATCGGGGATTGAACCGGAGCAGAATGTCAGTATTGTTGCAACCGAACCTGTGGGTGAGAATGCTGTCACTGTTTACTACAAAGGTTCTGACGGCAGTTTAAAAGAGCAGATGCTTTTCAGGTCAAATGAATCCTCACTTTCACTTGCGAAGACCGGAAGGCCCTGGGCGTTTGATGCTCCAGGAGAGGAGTTTAAGCTTGCTGCTGAGGCGTACCGTATCAATCTGGCATATCTGTTTGACCCGATGATGGCGGTGCATACCTCTAATGTTGAGCCTCTGCCCCATCAGATAACGGCAGTGTACGAATCAATGCTCCCAAAACAGCCCCTGCGTTATGTCCTTGCCGATGATCCGGGTGCCGGCAAAACGATTATGGCCGGACTTTTAATCCGTGAACTGCTGATGAGAGCAGACGCCGAGAGGATTTTGATTGTCGCACCCGGAAGTCTGGTCGAGCAGTGGCAGGATGAGATGAATGAGAAGTTCGGGCTTTCCTTTACGATATTTTCAGGGGAAATTTATGAGCAGTCGCAGAGCGGCAATGCCTTTGATGACCATAACCTGATGATCGCCAGGCTGGACCAGTTGTCAAGAAATGATGAATATAAGGAGAAGCTTGACCGTTCACAGTGGGACCTTGTGGTGGTGGATGAGGCACATAAGATGTCTGCCCATTATTACGGCCGGGAATTTAAGCCGACAGGGAGGTTTAAGCTTGGGCAGATCCTGGGTAAAAATACCCGTCATCTTCTTCTGATGACTGCAACTCCCCATAACGGCAAGGAAGAAGAATTCCAGCTCTTTTTATCTCTCCTTGATTCAGACCGGTTTTATGGTAAGTTCAGGGACGGGGCACACAAGGTTGATGTAACTGACATAATGCGCCGGATGGTAAAAGAAGACCTCCTGAAGTTTGACGGCAGGCCTTTGTTTCCGGAAAGAAGGGCTTATTCAGTCAATTATACTCTCTCAGATGCCGAAGCAGCCCTGTATGCCTCTGTCACCCGTTATGTCCGCGAGGAGATGAACAAGGCGGAGAATATTGGGGATAATCAGAGGAAGGGCAATGTAGGTTTTGCCCTGACTGGTCTTCAGCGCCGCCTTGCCTCAAGTCCGGAGGCGATCTTTCAGTCCCTTAAACGCCGCCATGAGAAGCTTAAAAGTGAGGTTGAGAAGGTTAAGATTGAGAGGAGAGGCTATCAGGTCGCAGAGACTTTTTCATATCTTGTCGCTCCGGAAGAGGACCCCTGGGAAGCCGAGGATGAGATGTCTTACGGGGAGTATGAGGATTATGAGGAGAAGATCGTAGATAAGGCGACTGCGTCAGGGACAGTCAATGAGCTTGAGGCCGAGATCAGGATTTTAAAGAGGCTTGAAGATCAGGCAAGGCAGGTGGTAATCTCCGGAAATGACCGTAAGTGGGAGGAGTTGTCAAGGCTTCTTCAGGAGACACCTGAGATGCATGAAGAGAGCGGCAGGCAGAGGAAGCTCATCATATTTACGGAGTACAAAGACACCCTCCGTTATCTTGCCGCAAGAATTCGTGACCTGCTTGGCTCTGCTGATGCTGTTGTAACTATTGACGGAAGCGACAGGCGTGAGGAGAGGAGGAAGAAGCAGGAGCGTTTCAGGAATGATCCGGACGTGCGGGTGATGGTTGCAACAGATGCTGCCGGTGAGGGTGTGAACCTTCAGAATGCCCACCTGATGGTCAATTATGACCTTCCGTGGAATCCCAACCGGCTGGAGCAGCGGTTTGGCAGAATTCACCGTATCGGCCAGACTGAGGTCTGCCATCTCTGGAATCTAATCGCGTCTGAGACGAGGGAGGGTGATGTATTCCAGAAGCTGTTAAGTAAGCTTGAGACTGAGCGGCAGGCGCTTGGCGGACGGGTCTTTGATATTCTCGGCGATGTCTTTGATGAGCGGAGTTTAAAGGACCTTCTTATTGAGGCCATCCGCTATGGTGATGATCCGGAGGTCCGGGCAAGGCTTCTTCGTAAGGTGGAGGGTGCACTTGATACTGAGCATCTACGCGAGATTATGCGGGCCAACGCCCTCTGTGAGGAGGTTATGGATGAGGAGCAGCTTTATGCGCTTAAGGAAGAGATGGAAAAGGCTGAGGCGAGGAAGCTTCAGCCTTATTTCATACGGGCTTTTTTCACGCGGGCTTTTGCTGAGTTTAAGGGAGAACTGCGGCAGCGTGAGAAGGGGAGGTGGGAGATTACCCATGTCCCGGCTGTTATTAAGGAGAGGGATCGGCAGATCTCCGGGCGTGACCGCCGGTACACTGCTCCGGTGATGAACAAATATGAGCGTGTCTGCTTTGAGAAGGATTATGTCAGGCTTTTGGACCGTGTCGGAGCACCTATGGCAAGTCTTCTTCATCCGGGCCATCCGCTTATGCAGTCTGTAACTGATCTTGTTCTTGAAGCCCACCGGACAAAACTCCGGCAGGGGACGGTCTTTGTTGACCCGAATGACTTATCTGATGAGCCGAAGGTGCTCTTTATTATTGATCATTCGGTCAGGGATGGCAATGATGGCAGCCGGACGGTTTCACGGCGGATGAATTTTGTTAAGATTGATGCTGATGGCGGGGCGGAGAATGCCGGCTGGGCGCCGCATCTGGACCTTGAGCCGATTTCCGGTGAGGAATCCAGCCTCGTGCAGGATGTTTTGTCTTCTCCGTGGATTAATAACGGTCTTGAGCAGATGGCGCTTGGTTATGCGACGGAGAACCTTGTGCCGGGCCATTTTGATGAGGTCAGGTTAAGGCGTGAGGAGATGGCTGATCGGACTCTTTCTGAGGTGCAGGAGAGACTTGTTAAGGAGATCAATTACTGGTCTGACCGTGTGATAAGGCTTCAGGAGGACAGAAAGGCCGGTAAGGATGTCAGGCTGAATATTGATAATTTTAAGAAGACGATTGATGACCTTAGTGCAAGGCTTGAGAGGAGGAGGCGTGAACTCTCGGCTATGAGGCATGTCATCTCTGCTACGCCGGTTATTGCCGGAGGTGCGGTTGTTATTCCGGCAGGGCTTTTGGCTAAGAGGAAGGGTGAGTCGCAGAGTCCGGGAGTGGACGCTCTGGCACGGGCACATATTGAGGCGGTTGCCATGAAGGCAGTGATGGACGCTGAGGAGGCTTTCGGGCATTTCGTGACCGATGTTTCGGCTGAGAAGTGCGGATGGGATGTTACGTCTGTTGTGCCGCAGGGTTGTGTTTGTGGCAGTGATAGCAGGGCCGGTCGGGACAGCGAAGGCGGACACATTGCTCCGGTAACGAGGCATATTGAGGTTAAGGGACGGGCAAAGGGGCAGACTACGATTACGGTTTCAAGAAATGAGATTATGTATGGTCTTAATCAGTCTGATAAGTTCATTCTTGCGGTTGTGATTGTTGACGGCGATTCCTTTGAAGGTCCTTTTTACATAAGAGAGCCTTTTGACAGCGAACCCGGATGGGCTGTTACAAGTGTTAACCTTGATTTGCAGTCCCTTCTTGAGAAGGCTGAAACTCCCGGGCCGAATATATGATTCCCTGAGTGATAACAAAAAGCAGATAATCAATGAAAAAATATAAAATCTAAAATAAGATAGGATTGAGAAAATGGATAATTATTTGATAGTAATTGAAGAAGCGGGCACGAACTATTCTGCATATTCTCCGGACGTTTTGGGATGTGTTTCAACCGGAAGAACACCTGCTGAAGCAGAGAGTAATATACGTGAGGCACTGGCACATATTAAGGCGGTTGCCATGAAGGCAGTGATGGACGCTGAGGAGTCTTTCGGGCATATTGTTACCGATGTTTCGGCTGAGAAGTGCGGATGGGATGTTACGTCTGTTTTACCTTCTCCGGATGGCGGGCCTTCGATGACCAGACATATTGAGGTTAAGGGACGGGCAAAGGGGCAGACTACGATTACGGTTTCAAGAAATGAGATTATGTATGGTCTTAATCAGTCTGATAAGTTCATTCTTGCGGTTGTGATTGTTAACGGCGATTCCTTTGAAGGTCCTTTCTATGTCAGAGAGCCTTTTGACGGTGAACCGGGATGGGCTGTTACAAGTGTCAATCTTGATTTGCAGTCCCTTCTTGATAAGGCTGAAACTTCCGGACCGAATATATGATTCCCTGAGTGATAACAAAAAGCAGATAGTCAATAGAAAATATAAATTATAAAATAAGATGGGATTGAGGAAATGGATAATTTTTTGATAGTTATTGAAGAAGCGGGCACGAACTATTCTGCATATTCTCCGGACGTTTTGGGATGTGTTTCAACCGGAAGAACACCTGCTGAAGCAGAGAGTAATATGCGGGAAGCACTGGTCTTTCATATTGAGGGACTAAAAGAGGACGGTCTTTCTGTTCCTGATCCAAGTTTCGGTTTTGACGGAGATGAGGCATAATGGCCAAAGTTCCGGAGATAAAAGCCCCAAAAAAACTGATTGAGGTCGCACTTCCGCTGGACGAGATCAATGCAGCTTGCAAAAAAGAGGGCAATCCATTCACTCCGAGGCACCCAAGATCATTACATATATGGTGGGCACGGAGGAGAATTGCTGCTGTAAGAGCAGTACTTTTTGCACAACTGGTAAACGATCCCGGTTATGAGCGTGAACTTGGACGTGGAGTTAACAAAGAGAAGGCTGAAGCGGAGAGAAAGAGGCTCTTTGAGATTATTAAGAAGCTTGTCCTGTGGGAGAATACCAATAATGAGCAGGTCTTAGCCGAAGCCAGGGCCGAGATCATGAAGAGCTGGAGGGAGACCTGCGAGCTGAATAAGAAGCACCCTCAGGCAAAAGAGCTTTTTAATCCGGAGAAACTTCCGGCATTTCATGACCCCTTTGCCGGTGGTGGTGCTATTCCTCTTGAGGCCCAGAGGCTTGGGCTTGAGGCATGGGCATCTGATTTAAATCCGGTTGCTGTGCTGATAAATAAGGCGATGATTGAGATCCCGCCGAAGTTTGCCGGAAATCCTCCCGTAAACCCTGAGAGCAAAGAACAGATCCGTGTGGATGATTCCGAGTGGAAAGGTGCAGCAGGTCTTGCCGAAGATGTCCGCTATTATGGCCAGTGGATGAGGGATGAAGCAGAGAAGAAGATCGGGCATCTCTACCCAAAAGTCAGGATCACAGAGGAGATGGCAGAGGACCGCCCTGATCTCAAACAATATGCAGGGGAAGAACTGACCGTCATCGCATGGCTCTGGGCACGGACTGTCAAATGTCCTAATCCTGCCTGTGGGGGTAGAGCACCACTTTTAAGGTCATTTCATCTCTCTAAGAAAAAAGGAAAAGAAGTCCATGTTATTCCGGAGATTGACAAAAATATTCCGGCAGTAAAAAGATTTAGAGTTGAATCAAAAGGAGATGTTCCGGAAAATACCACCGATGCAAAGGGAGCCAGATGCCTGTTCTGTGGTACATTTATAAAAAAGGCAGAGCTGAGGGAAATCTCAAAGAAAGATGGTCTTGAGTCAATTCCTTTAGCTATTGTTGCCAAAGGAAAAAAGGGCCGTGTTTATCTATCCTCTGATTTATTTGAAGTTCCGGATATAAAAAAGCCGGATGTTCCGGAAGCCAATAAGCCCATGACCAATGATCACCGCTGGTTTTCTCCTCCACTATATGGGCTTCCCAATTTTTCAGATATTTTCACACCCCGCCAGCTTACAGCCCTGACAACCTTCTCCGATCTGGTTAAAGAAGCAAGGGAGAAAGCACTTAATGATGCCATCGCCGCCGGAATGCCTGATGACAAAACGGGCCTTGAAGACGGAGGAACGGGTGCTGCTGCTTATGCCGACTCAATTTGTATATATTTAGCATTATCATTGTCTAGATGGACAGATCTCACAAATAGTTTAGTTAGTTGGAATAATGTAAATCAAAATTTCCGTGCTTTGTTTGCTCGACAGGCAATACCTATGGTATGGGACTATGCTGAAAGTAATCCTTTTGGACCTATAGCATCCTGGTATTCAATAATTGAATCTCAAATAAATCTTAACAAAAGTTTATCTGCCTTTAATTTGGGTTATTCTACTCAAAAAAATGCAATGATTCAAGATTTAAGTAGTAATAAAATTATTTCGACCGATCCTCCATATTATGACAATATAGGTTATGCTGATCTTTCGGATTTCTTTTATGTGTGGTTGAGGACTTTTTTAAGATTTATATTGCCAGTCACATTGATCACTGTGAATACTCCTAAATCTGAGGAGCTTGTGGCTGCCTCTTATAGTCATGGTTCAAAAGGGGATGCTGAAGAATTTTTTATGGAAGGTATGAATAAAGCAATGCATAGACTTGCAGAGCAGGCAAATCCCCTCTTTCCGGTAACTATTTATTACGCATTTAAGCAGTCCGAGACAAAAGAAGGTAATACATCATCAAGCGGCTGGGAAACATTTCTTGAGGCTGTGATTAAATCTGGTTTTGCAATTAAAGGTACGTGGCCTATGCATACTGAAAGAACAGAGCGTTCAGTTGCTATGAATACAAACGCCCTTGCCTCCTCCATCGTGCTCGTCTGCCGGAAGAGGGGGGATGATGCTGATGTCGTGTCGAGAAAGGAGTTTTTGAAAGAGCTTAAGCGTGAGCTTCCTGAGGCACTGGATGAGATGACTGCATCGTCCATTGCGCCGGTTGACCTGGCACAGGCATCAATCGGGCCGGGCATGGCTGTCTTCTCAAAATATTCTGCTGTGCTTGAGGCAGACGGGACCAAGATGACTGTGCATGATGCACTTGTCCTGATAAACCGTGAGCTGGACGAATACTTCTCAGAGGCAGGGGACGACTTTGATGCAGACACACGCTTCTGTCTTGCCTGGTTTGATGAAAATTCATGGAAGGAAGGGAGATTCGGCGAGGCGGACGGTCTTGCCCGTGCAAAAGGAACGAGTGTTGACGGCGTAAAAGAGGCAGGAGTCATTGAATCCGGCAGCGGCAAAGTCAGGCTGTACAGATGGTCTGAATATCCGGATGACTGGTCACCGGAAAAAGACAGCAGAACCCCGGTATGGGAGGCACTGCATCACCTAATCCGGGTGCACCAGTGCGGGGGCGGAGAAGCAGGAGCGGCTGATCTTCTCAGCCGGATGTCCGGTCGGGCACTGTCGATAAAACAGCTTGCATACAGACTTTACACCCTCTGTGAGAGGAAAGGATGGGCAGAGGATGCCCGGCCCTACAATGAACTGATCACATCATGGGGCGAAGTGGAAGCAAGAACACCTGAAGCGGTCAGCAAAACTCCGCAGAAAAATCTTGATTCATTTTGAGGGGATAATATGAAAGATCACAGCAATATGATAAATATCAATGTAAAACTCCGGAAAATAACAGATAAACAGGTCCAGACTGAAAAGTTCAGCGATATGATCCAGAAAGGGGATTATCAGTAAAATGGCATTAAAACCGTGGCGTGAGGTTGCAGTTCCGCATGAAGACGTCCTTAAGGGAACATTTCAGCAGGCAGAGTTTGCGGCTGACTTATCGCGTGTGCACAACGGAACTGCAAGTGAAGAGTACGGCAACCCCGTCCTCTTCTACAGACGGACATTCATCACAGAAGGCATGAGGCTCCTTCTGGACTCCGTAATCAAAAGAATATCCGGAGAAGGAGGGGACCCTGTAATTCAGTTACAGACTGCATTTGGCGGCGGAAAAACGCATACCATGCTTGCAGTCTATCACCTGGTAAAGGGGACAGTTTCAACAGCAGAACTTCAGGGAATACCACCCATCCTTGACTCAGCCGGAATAATAGACCTTCCAAAGGCAAGAGTTGCAGTAATTGACGGAACAAGACTCTCACCAAACATGCCGGAAAAACACGGCAGCACAGCCATAAACACCATGTGGGGCAGCCTTGCCTGGCAGCTTGGCGGAGAAGAAGCCTATGAAAAGATAAGAGAGGCAGACGAATCCGGGACATCACCCGGAGCAGATAATTTGTCTGAGCTTCTTAAAACATATTCTCCCTGTGTAATCCTGATGGATGAGCTTGTTGGATACATAAGGCAGTTCAGCGAAGATCAGAAGCTTACAGGGGGTACATTTGATTCTAACATATCGTTTATACAGGCCCTTACAGAGGGGATTAGAGCAGTGCCAAATGCCATCCTCTTAGCCTCACTGCCGGAATCTGAACAGGAAGCCGGGAGCAGAAGAGGAGTTGAAGCCCTTCAGACGCTTGAACACTACTTCGCCCGTATTCAGGCACTCTGGAAACCTGTTGCAGCAGAAGAGGCCTTTGAGATCGTAAGAAGGCGCCTCTTCTCAGAGATAACAGATACAAAAGCTGTTGAGGATGTCTGCCGGTCATTTGCCGACATGTACATAAATTCCGGAGCGGAATTTCCGGCAGAGACCCAGGAGAGCCGTTACTACAGCAGACTCATAAACGCCTATCCCATCCACCCGGAGATATTTGACCGCCTGTATGAAGACTGGTCCTCACTTGACAACTTCCAGAGAACACGCGGAGTCCTAAAGCTCATGGCAAAGGTCATACACCGCCTCTGGAATGACGGCAGCAATGACTTAATGATAATGCCCGCCGGACTTCCGCTCTATGACGGCGGCACAAGAAACGAAGCCATCTATTACCTCCCGCAGGGATGGGACCCCGTCCTTGAGCGTGACATTGACGGAGACGGGGCAGAAACAACGGAAATAGAGAACAGAGATACACGCTTTGGCAGTCTTCAGGCATGCCGGCGTGTGGCAAGAACAATATTCCTCGGCAGTGCACCCGGAACTCCGAATAAGATGGTCCAGGGCATAGAAGAAGGAGGCATACTCCTTGGCAGTGTTCAGCCCGGACAGCAGATAAGCATCTACCGTGATGCCCTGCACAGGCTTTCAGACCGGCTGTACTACCTCAACTCAGCAGATAACAGGTACTGGTTTGACATACGCCCCAATCTCAGGCGTGAGATGGAGGAGAGAAAGAAGAGATATGATGAGAAAGAGGATGTCATCCCCGCCATCAGGGAAGAACTCGTAAAGGTCATAAAAAGAGGGCATTTTGACGGAGTGCACATCTTCACCCCCGGAAGTGATATTCCGGATGACACATCCCTCAGGTTAATCGCCCTTCCCCCAAACGCAACATATGGCAGAAATGATATAGGAATTGCCACCTCCTGTGCAGGTGAATATCTTAAAAAACGCGGCGATCAGCCACGTTATAACCAGAACCGGCTGATCTTCCTTGCCGCAGATTCTGGCAATGTAACCGGACTATATGACCATGTCAGGTCAATGCTTGCATGGGATTCGATAATCTCGGATTACAGCAACCGGAGAATTACCCTTGACAACCTGATGGCAGAGAATGCAAGGGAGAGCCTTGAGCAGTCAAAGAGGACGGTGAAGAGAAGCATCAGGGAGACATACCGCCACATCCTTGCCCCTCTCCAGGAGATATCCGGCGGCAGGGTTGACACACAGATAACGTGGGAAAATTTCACCTTAAATCCCGGTGCGGAAAAACCCATAGAGGAGATTGAGCGTGTTCTCACTGAAAATGAGGCATTAATCCCTGTATGGGCACCGGTGCACCTGTCAAACCTCCTGAAGAGGTGGTTTTGGGATGACGACAGATCCGAATACAGTGCCGGTGAACTCTTTGAAAACACATGCCGCTATCTTTACATGCCACGTCTTCAGAATAAAGATGTCCTGAAAAAGGCAGTTGAATCCGGAGCAGACAAAAGAGATTTCTTTGGAATTTCGGCAGGAAAGGACGGAGATAAGTATCTCGACTTCTCCTTTGGGACATACAGGTCAGGTATAATCATTGACAAGTCCCTGCTGCTGATAGAGCCGGATGCCGCAGCAGCGTATGAAGAGAGCATAAAACCACCTGAAGTGCCTAAACCTCCTGAAATACCTACAGGCCCCGGTAGCACCGGAGGTATAACCGGGGGAGGGGGAGGTAAGTCCGTAACTCCCCCAGTTCACGGTGGTCAGACTGCAACCGGCCCAACCGGAACAGCAACTTCCGGGAATAAAAAACGCTTCTATGCCTGCTGTGATCTTGACCCTGTAAAAGCCAAACTTGACTTCGGGCAGATTGTGGATGAGGTAATTCAGCACTTTACAACCCGCCCTGATGCAGATGTCAGGATAAAGATAGAGATTGAGACCAGTGACGGCAAAGGCTTTGATGAAAAACTCCAGAGAGCAGTCAGGGAGAACTGTAATACCCTTGGTTTCATATCCGCAGAATTTGAAGATGAGTAAATCCAATATAAATAATGCCAAATCGTTTACAAGCACTGAAAATTTATTTAATATTTAAACAGTGAGTTATATTCTGTTAAGGTTTGGCATATTTAATTTTGTTGATAGCTCTGATATTTCGTTCCATAAGTGTTCCAGAAGTTTTGTTTTGGAGAATGGAATTTTCTTTTGTATCATTTTTACCACCTGAATAATTTTAAAAAATTTGAGATAATTTAATAGAAAAGAGTTTATATTTATTCTGATGCGGGTATTATTTTGTGATTTTCGTCAAAGGTGTATATTGTGTTGTTGTTGAGTTTATGGACTTTTGTATTTTTCCATATATTTATGTCTCTTTTTAGGATATTTCGCATGGTTAGCTCTGCTTCCTTTAGAGAACTTGTGTTATGTGACCAGAATATTGCATCATTGGGCCGTGTCTGGTAGGAACAGGAATATTCATGAATTGTTTCATCATCATTTAACCATTCGATCAATATTAATCTTGTATCATAGCATCCAATTCCGGAGAGAAAATTTGTGGCTTTTAAAATTCTAAATTTGTTATGCATTTTAATCAATTTCCGCCATACTTGTAAAAATATAATTGTAACTTTGGTTTGAACCATTTATCACAATTAGGAAAGAACCATTAATCATAGATTACCTTATGTAAAAGTATCCCACATTATATGATTTCCTCTGTTCAAATGGTGTATATATCTGACATTTCTATAATATTTGACAGGTTCAGACAATGATAATTTTCTGTTAGGTATTGACACCAAACAATTAGACATGATCATCCCTAACAACGCTGGCAAGCATATTTTTTACTTTTGCATCAGATTTACATTGTTCCTCTGCTGAGTTATTCATCTTAAACAATGCTGAGAACTGTAATAGTTCAATGTTCTTCTGCATTTGGATTTTTCTCCAGAATGGTCTACTAAAATACAAATTAAAAATCCCCTAAGCTATCTAAATTTTAGATATGTGAAGCAACTACAAATTTAAGTTTCTGTTTCGTTATTTCAAAAAATCATTTATAGTGGTCATTACTGGTGACTATTAATATCACTGTCATTTAATGTTATAACATTTTTAAACGCTCACGATTCCCGGCTTCGTTTCACTTATCCGTGAACGGATCAGTTAGTTTTCCCGCTAAGCCGGATTAGTAACGCCCAGGTGACTCCGGGTTCCGGAGTCCCTTCGGCTGATTGACGACCGCCACTGCGCCTACTGCTGCGGCAGAAGGCTTGTGGCTTGCTTTATTCACTCTCTTGTAAATTAATTAGGGAAGTTATATTAATTATCCCCGGAAATATATTCCGGATAGCAGAAGTGAAAACCAATGACTGATTATAGCAATTCACCAATAAGAGAAGCTGTATGTGAATTTAGGTTTTCAAAAAAGACCGGCCGGGACAAAGACCTGTCTTTGAAATATTACGAAAAGATAAAATCAGAATTTCCAAAAAAGGAAGTAAAAAAGGTTCATCACTTCCAGGTAAACGCAGATATAGAAGGCATTCAGAACAGTAAAACTGAATTAAATGACAGACATCTGTTCTTTGACAACGACAGAAGATTTATAGTTCAGATTGCTCCGGGATTGCTGTCAATAAGTTGTTTAGAACCGTATCCTTCATGGGATATATTTAATGAAAAGATCAGACTGGCCTATAATACATTGAGTGAACTGACAGAAATTCACGGGATTGAAAGAATAGGGCTGCTATATGTCAATAAGATCGAAATCTCAGACAAACCTGCGGAATTAAAAGATTATTTCACATTCTACCCAAACATACCAAAAATGCCCGAACTGACCGTTGGAAATATCAATATGGGATCTGATTTTCTTTACAATGCCGGCAATGACATATGCAGAGTTCAGCTGACAAGAGCAGTTCCTGAAAAAAAGGGAGATATAGCATTCCTTCTCACCACCGATTTTTTCACAGCAAAACCGGGATCTGTGGTGCCAAATGATGCTCTGCTCTGGACAGAAGTGGCCCATAATGAAATAAAAAATATCTTCAGGAATTGCATTACAGAAAAAACAGAATCATTGTTTAATGGAGATGACTAAATGTTATATTCTGATTCTTTCTCCGGTTGTGGAATTGGGAATCAAAAAAGATACCCGTTTCCGGAAGACTATTATTCAGAAGAAGGTAAGAATTCTCTAAGACAAAAGCTTCAGACACTTCTGATAGAACTCTTCGGCGAGACCAATACAGAGCATCTTAACCTCCTGTCTGTTCAGACAGGTCCGGGATATTTCACATATGATGGTTCATGTAGTTATACCTATATCGAATCGACCCTGCTTCACCTGGCAGATTATCTTGATATGAGCATTCCAAATCCCGGTGAGGTAATGGATTACATTACCAGGCATCCCGGAATCTGTGATGCTGTTCTATATGCCTGTCTTCTTGCATGTGAAGAGTTCATTAAGGACTCCGAAGTGTCCCTTGAATTATATTATGACGATGAAAGTCAGGACAAGTATCTCACATTATATATCCGTCAGGAAAATTACGCAGATGACATCATAGAGAAAATGGACATAATATGTGATGAATTTGAGGGTGAGCTGGCCGGTCAGTCAGGGTGGCTTCTTTTGACAACCGATTATAAACCCCCTCAGAATAGAGTATGATGTTTTGCTGGTCTCAGTTTCTGAATGTTGCCAGATTTTTAAAGGCACAGGCTGAAGAAGGAGCTTTACCCCCGGAAGCGGCATACAGATGCTCAATAAGCAGGGCCTATTATGCAGCATTTGGGTATTCCCTCAGGTATGCAAAAGATACTATGGGATATGCTCCCAGAAATACAGGAGCAGACCATAAATTAATCAGAGAATTTTATCAGTCACAGGGAAAACCCGACATAAAAAGGAAATTACTGCGTCTTCATCAATGGCGAAAGGATGCCGATTATAATGAACCAGTTTATAATCTGGAATCAAATCTGAAAGACTCCCTAAAAGTGGCCGATGAGATAATTAAATCGTTGGACAAATAAATTTCAAAGCTTTTTTAGAGGCATATTTTCTCTCAACCTCTCCAAAACCCCTCAATCTTCTTCCCTAACCAAAGTCCCAACCGGATAAAAGCAGACATCAAAACCAACTCTCTCCTCTAAAACTCCGGCCCAAAGCAGCTCCCGGACTAATCCGGCACAACTAGCAGAACCGGAAGCACCAGATGCACCAGCATATCCATCTCTCCGGCAGTCAACAAAAACCCCCTGCCTTTCCAAAACCCCCAAAACCTCTTCTGAAGTTACCCGTCCCTTAAACCTCCGGCCCGCTCACACCTAACCGGCAGCAGGGAAGAAATAACCGGTATTATCCGGCATCGGCAGATATGCCAGAACAAAACCCCAGGAATTCCGGCAACTTTGTGCCGCAACATTATCCGGCATAAAATAGTCCAGGGACTCAAGGCACTGAATTATGCAGCCGGCAGACAAGAACTAATATTAATAACCTTTTTCAGCATTACGGTAACTAATTCTCCCTCATTGAGCTGAATTATTGTCTTTATTGAGATGAGTTCTCATTATTGAGATAATAATAATTGCACCAAAAATAATAATTAGATTGAGGTGAGCCTGCTGAATCAGTATAATTCATGCCCAAAGGGACCTGATCCCGGATTTAATGGGGCGGCTTTTCTTGGGTGGTTAAAAAAACGGGGCGGAATAAGAAGAGAAAAAGATTGTGAAAGAAAATGTCAGGAAAACGGGTTTACTGCAAAATCATTTATTAAACAGGCAGGTATGGAATACATCCGTATCGGACAGACAGGAAACGGGAATAAAGTAATTCAGCGTGTCGATAAAGTATGGGCTGATCAGTGGATGACATATTATGACGTTGAAGTGCCACATCACCGGCACTGGACAAACCTATAAAATAATATGGGACAACAGTAATTATTTACTACATACATACAATATTACATTAGAAATTATTTCAATCATAGAAAAAAAGAGAGGTCAGGGAAATGACAGATAAATCCCTGCCGGTATTATCAGCAGAAGAGGAGATGTATCTTAATAAGCCATATGGAGGTTTATTCGGCGATACAGTAATGGCAAAAGTTGTTGAGGAACTTATCGCAGATCCTACAATGGACTACCGTCCAAAATATCTTGAAGATGTCACAAAAAAATCTGAAAAATCAATTCATGATGCCCTCAAAAAATTAGTAATTCTTGGACTTATTGAAAAATGCGGGGATGAAAAACACCCAATATACAGAGTTATAGTTAAGTCAAAAAAGTTTGCCGGACTTTCATTTCTGGCATATGCAATGCTTGATGATCGTGAAGGGACAGACTGCATGGACATGGCAGTCAGTGACTATTACAATTCAGTCTTAAGAGAAAAATACGAACCAAAAGCAATTGCTAATTATGACAAATGGAGTTTAAATCCGGAAATAAAAAGCACAGATGATGAAGAATATGAAACCATATCGGCGAGTGCATGAATATGACTGATAATAAAAAAACGGCAAATACAGACTCAGCGACAATTGATATAAGTGAAATGTACAGATACAAAAAGGACGATATGGTCACCGATATAACTTCCAGTGCCTACTCCAATCTTGCATATGTGCAGGCAACTCACAGGGATCTATATATTGATTTTCTGGAGATGCCGGGGATAAAAAAAGATGACGAAAAAGTACACATACAGGGCACGAGGATATATATGTCCCACTCCGCAGCCCAAAAACTCTCCAAAGCCCTTGACGGGATATTAAAGAAAGTACACTCAGAAGGTAAAATGGAAGTTTATACTCCCGATGATGGAAAATAATCAAAGGCATCCTGATTTTTCCGGATTTTCAGCCCGATAACGCCCAGGTAACTCTCTTCTTCCCCGGAGTTATTCGGCTGCTCTCACCCTCTCTAAAACCCTCAACTTTCTTCCCAAATCAGAGTCCCAACCGGAGAAAAGCAGACATCAAAACCAACTCTCTCCTCAAAAACCCCGGCCCTTAAACCTCCGGCCGGCCCACACCTAACCGGCAGCAGGGAAGAAATAACCGGCATCAACCGACACACCAAAACACTCTCCAAGAACTCCGGCAACCTTCCCCGGCATAAAAGAGTTTAAGGAGTCAAGGCACCGGCAGAGAAGACTGACCTTCAAAAAAGCCTCAGCCTCTTTAGTTCCTCCTCTCTCTTTTATTGAATTGTTACATAATTATTATGATATAGTAACAGATATTATTACAAAATACGGGAGATAAAATATTATGCGAAAACAGCTCACAGCCATTATTGAAAAGGAAGGCGATGGCTATGTTTCATTCTGCCCGGAATATGACATTGCAAGCCAGGGCAGTACTGTAGAAGAAGCCCGTAATAACCTTCATGAGGCTTTGGAGCTCTTTTTAAAAACCGCATCTTTGCAGGAGATTCAGTCACGGTTCCACGGGGAGATCTATATCACACGGATGGATGTGGCTTTTGGCTAAACTTCGTGTTTTATCTAGGAACTAAATACAACTCAATAACCCTTAGTCAGACTTTATATGAACCATAAGACTGGCAGACATATTCAGCAAAAAGGAAAAAAACACTTAGGGAGGATAATAATGAATAAAAGCAGAACTTTCAAAGGAGACGTTAAATGAATAAAGACGTGATACCGGACTGGAACATTGACGGGATTTTACCGCCCATAAATATGGCTGATCCAACAGATTTTGAAAGGTCCCCCTATTCAATCTCTTTAACTGACTTAATTCTCCGGTTTGCAAATACCAAACACCGTAGAGAGATCATAAAAGGTTTTATGAATTTCCGTTCTGATCTGCATGAATTAGGGCTTAATGAAGGCTTTCAGTGGATTGATGGAAGTTTCCTTGAAAATGTTGAGAAGACAGAAGGAAGAAATCCCAATGATATCGATCTTGTCACATTTTTTATTCTGCCTGAAGAAACAAGTCAGGAGACCCTTTTATCTTCTAACCAAGATATCTTCAACTCTAAAAGGACGAAAGATGAATATAATGTTGATGCATATTTTGTACAGTTAAACTCAGATGGATACGAGATGCTTATCAGGCAAATCACGTATTGGTACAGCATCTGGTCACACAGAAGAGACGGACAGTGGAAAGGATTTATACAAATAGAACTTTCCGATAAAGAAGATCAGATTGCTATGAGCAACCTTGATGCAATGATGAAAGAGGAGGATTCTTTATGATGACCAATCAGAATTATCAGCATTTAAAAGCGGAGTTATCCACATTAAACAAAATGCTTATACAACTACCCACGTCCAGTGTCATTGAGCGTCTCAGTCTGGAATCCAGAAAACATGATATAGAAGCCTCACTTGCCTCATTTGAGGGCCAATATTATAATCCTGCTCAATTCAGTATAACATTCCGGGGTGCTCCGGTCATCAACAGCCATGGAGTTCAGGCAGACTTTGGAGGAAATGCCATCAAACAGTTCACTGATGCAGTCGCAGCAGTCGGAGCAAGTCAGACAGACACTCTGGGATCGCGGGGTATGTTGCCAAACCGTGAAGAATATAAGATGTTGATAACCGGAACAACCAAGGGGTCATTTGGATTTGTAATAGAAGAAGTGTCACAAAATCCTAAGCTGAACAATGAACCCTCTCCTGTCGAACTTGCTATAAGTACAACTATGGCGATATTCAAAGCATCAACCGGAACTGATGAAGAGTTAAATGAGGCACTATCAGAAGCTGATCCACGGGCGATTAAAACCATTCGTGAATTTCTAAAAACTCTTGCAGATCAGGATGCTGTATGCACACTGAAGTCAAAAGGAAATGCCTTTGGTTTCACCGATGTAGGTCAGATTCGTCAAAGTGAAAGCAGACTCAGTGAGGACAATATACGTCAGGAAGAGATCACGCTGAAAGGTCATTTTATTGGTTATCTTCCTAAAAAAAGGATTTTTGAATTTTCTGAAGATAATTCAGAGGAAATTATCTCAGGCAGAGTAGATACTGTAATTGAAAATGCAGATTTAATTAACCAGAATCTCAATCTGCCGGCAACCATTCAGTTACTGGAAAGAAGAGTCGGTGAAAGCAAAAACCGCACATATACACTTACTGATTATGATATAAATTAAGGTGAGATGGATAACTGATTGAACTACGCCACTGCGCCTCCTGCTGCAGCAAAAGTCTATGCCTCAATATCTCACCCCCTCCAAAACCCCTCAACTTTCTTCCCCAACCAAAGTCCCAACCGGAGAAAAGCAGACATCAAAACCAACCCTCTCCTCAAAAACTCCGGCCCAAAGCAGCTCCATGACTAATCCGGCCCAACCAACAGAACCGGAAGTATCAACAAGAACCCCTGCTCTTCCAAAATCCCCAAAACCTCCGAAACTTCAAAATTTTGGACATTCGACAAATCAACAACAATATGCCGAAACCTTAGACACGTCAATGTGAATCTGTCGAAAATACTTTGTTTCTTCGACATATTGATCACACTTAAAGATCTTTAGTATTCTTGACATCTCGGTATTCTTGACATCTCGGTATTCTTGACATCTCGGTATTCTTGACATACCGGAATTGTACCTGAGCAGGTACATAATCAGGAACAAAGGTGATTATTACGCAAAGCTCAATGCAGTGGCCGCTAAGGGTGAATGGTAAAACTGGGGTGTATCATTTCTCTTATTCAGCAACGGGAAATTCATAATTACAGGTGCAAAAACCAGGGAACGGTTAGAAGAGGCTGAAAAGAACTTCACTGAACTTTTAGGGCGGATATAATTTATTAGATTCACTTCTTTGTATTCTACTCTTTCAGGTTCAAAGTTTCAACCCGGCAGATTTAAAAGAGAGGAGTGATTTTTTTAATCGAAATCTAATAATTACTGGGATAAAATGAAAATACCGGATTTAATAATATTTTACTGGCTAACCTGGATTTGTCTTTTTATTATGTTCATTGGTGATGTAATCACTACATACATTGGCAGAAATACTGCCGGAATGGTAGAAGCAAATCAGATTATTGTTGATTTTAACCCAGGAAATGATCCCTTTTTACATTTGATGTTTATAATTGGAGTATTTATCATATGATCACTATGTGATCCCGCACTGGCGAATTCCTTCAATAATCACTGGTTTACGGTTCCTACTCTTTTTCCATTTTGTAAAGTATTGTGAATGTACCGTTTCATAACATGACTTTTCATCTATAAGTGTGTATTATGTGTGACGGCCGCACATTTTTGCAACTTATTTTGTGGAACTGGTACACATTTTATTAATTTAATATCTGAAGTGGAGATAAGCAAGTGAAGGAAAACTCCGGAAAACCGGATTCTGTTATAACAACCGGCCCGTTATTATAATCTGAATATCTCCGGCCCTTCTTCATCAGCTTAAAACCCGGAAAGGAAGGCCACAGGCATTCCCAAAAAGGAAAAAGAATCCTTCTACTGACAGTATGATTGCGCTTCAGGCACCGGGGAATAACATAAAAAAATCAAAGCAGTGAAAAAGCCGAAACATTTATTGACGTTAAAGTTAACGCAGTAATTAGGAAAATGAGCTTAGAATTAAAAAACGGGGCTAAATTTTGCTTAAAAGTGCTGTCGGTGGGATCCGAACCCACGGCCTCCAGATATCTCAGATATCAGCGCCTCCGAAATGTGCTCAAAACCCTATGAGTCTGGCGCCCTAACCGACTAGGCCACGACAGCAGCTAAATTTCTTCTATGTCGGTAGTTACACACAGTGTGCATAATAAAAATGATCTCTACACAGTTAAAAGTTATGATTTAACTTTAGCACCTCATCCGGAATTAATACCTCTTCAGGCATTATGCAGGAATTATATCCATAATCAAGAGCACGTAAATCTCTCATATCCGGAATTACCGGCCATGAAAATTCCGGCTAAAATCAGATAATTAATGACGAAAATGTCAGAATTCCGATTAAAATAAGGATCAGAATAATACTCCTCCGGATGAAACTCTTTGCAGTCTTAATATCACTGCCTTTTCTTGGCGCAATCTTAAGTGCAAGTGTGGCAATGAGCGCACCGGCAATAAGCCCGATGACATTGTCCAGGACAAGAAGAACCGCACCGGGAGACCTCTCCGGTATAAGAACAACAGTAATTCCGGCAACGACCGTCGGCGGAAGCAGCGCCGCAGCAACCGCAACCCCTGCAACAAGTTCAGAGATATTCTTTGTAAGCGCAATAATAGAGGCAGTGCCAAGAAGCACAGCCATAATTATGTATATCGGATTTGAGACCGTTCTGAGCATAATCTCTTCAGTCAGTGATATATTCAGAGAAGAACCAGTGAAAATTCCGGTAAACACCGACATTAACAGCGTAGCAGTAAGGGCAAGCAGGAAGATGAGCGCCAGATTAATAGCCAGGACAAAAATGCTCCTTAATGCCTCATTTACCCTCCCTGTTGCAGAATAAATTGCAAACGAATGAATCGGGCCGAGAATCGGAGATAAAAGCATTGCCCCGATAATAATTGCGACATTATTGAGATACAGCCCCATAAGAGCAATAAGCCCTGCAATACCGACCAGTGCCAGATGCCAGTAATCAATTTTTGTATAATCCTTAGCCGTATCAATCAGTTTTTCAACAGGCGTCCTGACACTCACAGTTACCCTTTTTTCTGCCCTCTGAAGAGAAGACGAGATTACAAAATCCGGAGTGGAGACATCAATCAGGGACTCTTTATACCTCATATCAATAGGCTTTCTAAGCACCTCTATTGCATCATTGACCTCCGCATCAGGAACAAAAACCCTGACCTCGACATAATTCCTCTCTTTATTCACCAGATGATGAAAACCGGCAAGAAGTTTCTCAAGTTCAGGAAAATCTTCATAACGAACATTAATCAGTATTTTTTTCATCCCTCTGCCCTCCCGTCACACAACCACCACTAAAAACATTCTCCGGTCTTCCTGTCCATAAACCTGCTCAGAATATTCTTTATAAAATCCTTCTCAAAACCACATTCATAAAGAAAAATCGTATATATAACCATTTCAAGTTTTGCAGTAAAAATACAGAGTTCAGTACCGCCTGCATATGAAAAACCCTCTTTAGCCTCCCTGTGCGCAATATAATTCCTGTTTCCCGAAACAGAAGAAGAAAACTCTCCGTAATCAGCTATATAAGGCTCAAGAAAGTCCCCGAAAAAATCACATATATCATTTAACCGGTTCTCAAGATTTGGTTTATTCCCAAACTTAAGGGTATTGACGATCGATTCCCTGACCTTCTTTGTAAAAACCTTATTTTCCCCAAGAAGCCGTTTAACTATATCAGTCCTCTCCCGGTACTCATCCGGACTTATAAGGTAATCCTTAAAGTTATCATTTCTCCGGTGATAAATCTCAATACACTCTGTAAAGCTTAGAAAAACATTTTCTGGATACATCTCAGGGTTAAAGACCACAGAAAAATACAGCCTTACCATAGGACTGTAATCTCTCTCAAACACCCTCCACCGTCCGAGATATTCCCCAAAATCATCACTAATTTCATCAAACGAAATTAAATAACTGCCATAATGCATATATTCAGCCAGTTTCCGGTTACAAAGCCTGTTATTATTAAGATAAATACTGCATTTATTCAGTATTTTTTCACCGTAATAATCAGATAGCAGAGGATTTTTTTCATGCTCCCCTGTAATGGAGATGAAGAAAGACGGTTTACCCCAAAAGAATGTGAGAATATTCTGGATCACCTGAAGATCAGAGATAATATCTCTTAATCTCTTCTCCTCAGGATATTCAGCAAGTAAAATCAGGTCCGGATCATTTTCATCTGTACAGATTTTTAAGGTGCAGTTCCCGGAAGAATAAATTATCAGACCACCTTTTTTATTAATCTCCCCGGAAATATGCTCAAAACCAATCCAGTTAACAAAATCATCAGGAAGAGTCAGAACCCGGCAGAACCTCACCTCATCGTAGCTACTGAAATTATATCCGTCAATCACAATTTCCGGAAGAAAAAGTATCTCATTGTCATCAGTTTCAGGACCTAAAACCGGGTTCATCCTATCCCTGTGAACCATCCTGTTATTTAACAGCGTTATCTCAGTACCACTAACCCCTCTTCCTGAAATAAGCGGGATTCTGTTAATGACACAGTGATCACTTTCTTCAGGAAAAACATTCCATAAGACTGCATCATTTTCATCACTTCCCTGACGGGAAAGACTGCATTCAAGCAGAGCATGATAATACGGCTTAATGGTTAAAAGTCCGGGGAAATCCCTGTCAGTATCATAACACCCGGAATTTTTAATATTCCACTTACCCCTTATCCTGATAATATTGTCCATACAACCACTGCACAGATATTTCACTTAAAGCGCAGGAATTAATCCCGTATATTTACCTGCTACTCAGCCTGTAATTAAATATTATTATGCAGACATTAAGCATTTTTGGAAAAAATCCGGATTTAATTACCCAAAGACCGTAGGATGTGAGAAATCCAGAGCAGATTTTTACCGGACTGAAGGAGACATCAATATCCCGGAAAAAATGTCCCATTTCCTCTGCGCGTCAAAAATCCAAAAAGTCCGGATTATCGCTAATTTTAATATTGGGTAGTTAATTGAACTTTGATTTTATATGGGCTGTGGTGTGCTCTTTAAATCAAAATTAAATGTGTATATGTGGCTTTTATTGGATATAATCAGAATATTTGGTTGATTTTAGATTTTGGGTGGCAAAATGTCCTTACATTTCATTTTAGATGGTGCAGAGATTTTAAATATCAATATCGGTCTTCATAAATGATTGTAATTAGAATATATCCTTATTACATCGTTAAATTTGATAATTAATCGTTCTGGTGGGAGTAATTAATATCTGGTTGTGGGAAAAATTTATATGTGCAATTTTTGTATTACTATAACACAATGTGTAATGTTCCGGATTAACTAATTATATCCGGGAAAACTTTGATAAAACAGATATCAAAGTAAATATCCGGACTTTTTTTTCGGGACCGCATTATTCGTGGAGGATAAACTGTACAGGTTACATTCTAAATCCTCCATCTTACTGATTTAATCTGGTTGTGTTATTGTGATTAAAAAAAGAATCAAAGACTTATCAATATTATTTGTAGTCTGTTCAGCCATTGTTCTGGCTGCGGGCTGCGTAGGGGCAGATACAGACAATACAGAAGTTGCATCAGATTCCGGCAGCAAAGAAGTTGTCCTGATCTCAACCCCGTATGACACAGAACTTGCAAGCGGAAATGTCATCAAACAGGTACTTGATGCAAACGGCTACAATGTTGAACTTAAAATCGTCGATGTAGGCCTTGCATTTCAGGGACTGGCCTCAGGTTCCGGAGACTTCTTCGTTGGTGCCTGGCTGCCGACATGCCATGGTCAGTACTATGACAAGTATAAGGACGACATTGTGTTTGTAGGTGAAAACATGGTCGGCACAAGATGCGGACTTGTAGTCCCGGAATACGTTGACATTAATTCAATTGAGGAATTAAAAGATCATTCTGAGGAATTTGATTCAACAATAGTCGGAATAGAGCCTGGTGCAGGCATAATGAAAGACACAGAGACTGTAAATGAAGAATATGGTCTTGACTATGAAATCTCCACCGGCAGTGAAGTTGCAATGTGTACTGCACTCAAATCCGCTATAGACAAAAAAGAGCCGATTGTTGTTACAGGCTGGTCACCACACTGGAAATTTGTAACATGGGACCTTAAGTATCTGGATGACCCTAAAAATATCTACGGCGGCATAGAGCACATTTCAACATTTACAAGAACAGGGTTTAAAGAAGATTATCCTGAACTCTATGAGTTCCTTGAGCGTTACCACTGGGAGTCATCTGACATGGAATCTATAATGCTTGAAGTAAATGACGGAAAGGATGTAGAAGCTGCCGCTTCAGAGTGGATTAAGAACAATCCCGACCTTGTAAACGAATGGCTCGGAAAATAAACCAACCCTTTTTTTAAAACATTATAATTCCGGTTTTCAGACCATTAAAAACAAAAATTATGCCAGAAACCGGCATATCAACAGCACGCAAAAAAAAGATTATTTATCTGCCGGAATTATCCTGGACATTTTTAATATATACATTTACAGCAGCAGTTATTGCAGCAGCCTCCTTTCCAAGCCTCATTGATGCTGCAAGCGTCTGCATCCTTGCCTCTTCCTCTCTTAAGTACATTGAAAGGTTCTTCTTTACATGCTCTTCAGTGAGGAAATGAGTATGCGTCTTTCCCTCTATAAACTGACTGTTGTTCATTATTGCATGATGAAGCGGCAGGGTTGTCTTCACGCCAAGGATAACATATTCATATATCGCTCTTCTCATACGGTTGATGCTCTCTTCCCTGTCAAAACCCCATGAACAGAGCTTTGAGATCATTGAATCGTACATCGGAGGAATTGTGTATCCCATGTGAATTCCGGAATCTACACGGATACCAGGACCTCCCGGAGACCTGTATCTGACAATCTTGCCCGGATCTGCTGAAAAGTTATTCAGTGGATCTTCCGCATTAATCCGGCACTCAATAGCATGCCCGTGCAGTTTAATATCATCCTGAGATATTGCCAGGTCCTCACCCGATGCAACCCTTATCTGCTGTTTAACAAGATCAATTCCGGTAACCATCTCAGTGACCGTATGCTCGACCTGGAGGCGGGTATTCATCTCCATGAAATAATACTCGCCGTTAGAATAGAGAAATTCAACAGTGCCTGCGTTATAATACCCTGAAACCTCTGCAACCTTCAGAGCCGACTCTGCCATCTTCTCCCTCAGCTCATCAGTCATTATCGGGCACGGTGCCTCTTCCACAAGTTTCTGATGCCTCCTCTGAATTGAGCATTCACGGTCATAGAGGTGCACCCTGTTGCCCTGCTGATCACAGAGCACCTGAAGTTCAATATGCCTCGGCTTGACAAGGTACTTCTCAATGAAGACAGTTTCATCTCCGAATGCAGACTTTGCAATCCTCATACCCTTCTCTATCGCTTCCTCAAGGCCGGACTCATCCTCCACAATCTGCATACCTATGCCACCGCCGCCGGCACTTGCCTTGACAATTACAGGGTAGCCAATCTCTGAGGAGATCTTCTTCGCCTCATCAAGTGAGCGGACTCCGTCAGTAGTATACGGCAGGACAGGCACACCTGCCGATGAGACCATATGCTTTGAACCAAGTTTTGATCCCATCTTCTCAATGGTCTTATAAGACGGGCCGATAAAGACAATTCCCTCTTCATCACATAGCCTTGCAAATTCTGAATTTTCCGCTAAAAAACCATATCCAGGATGGATTGCCTCAGCCCCGCATTTTTTTGCGATGCTGATAATCTTCTCCTTATTCAGGTAGCTCTTTGAAGGGTGCGCCTCACCTGCAAGGTATGCCTCATCTGCATACTTTACATGGAGCGAATTTTTATCCGGCTCGGAATAGACCGCAACAGTCTCAATTCCAAGCTCTCTGCATCCACGCATAACACGGATTGCAATTTCGCCCCTGTTAGCAATAAGAATTTTATTAAAATATCTCATTCAACCACCAGCAGAACATCACCATTCTGCACAGTGTCACCCGAATCTACAAAAATCTGGGTTACCTTGCCATCCCTTGGCGACTTAATCGGATTTTCCATCTTCATCGCTTCAAGAACAACAAGAACATCTCCGGTTTTGACCTGTGCACCGATGCTTGTCTCAATCTTTAAAACCATACCCTGCATGTTGCTGTTGACACCGCCTTTAATCGTAGTGTGCGGGATCTTCTTCTGACCCATACTCTTCTGCGATTCAACGGCACTGCCTTCAACAGATAAAATCCTGACGGCAAAGATCTCACCATCCACTTCAACCTCCATGCAGCTTGGAATCTCCGGGACGGAAGCCCTGGCAGGTGCTGATTTCTTTGGAATCAACTCCTGTTTTCTCTCTCCTTTCAGGAATGACGGTGCAATTGCAGGATACAGGATATATGTGAGAATGTCCTCATCCTTTCTGACAAAACCGCCTTCACGCGCCTCAGCTGCCATATTTTCATATGCAGGTGAGAGGAGATCTCCGGGCCTTCCTTCATACGGCTTCTCCTCTCCGATTATCTTCAGGCGTATCTCGTCCGGAATTATTCCCGGGGGTTTGCCGTACAGACCTCTTACATAATCCTTGACTTCCTGGGTGATATTGGAGTATCTCTCACCGCCCATCAGGACATTTAGTACCGCCTGTGTGCCCACAATCTGGCTTGTCGGTGTTACTAAGGGCGGGTAGCCGAGATCCTTTCTTACCTTCGGGATCTCTTTGTGAACCTCTTCTATTCTGTCAAGTGCATTCTGCTCTTTAAGCTGTGAGACCAGATTAGAGATCATTCCGCCGGGGAGCTGATATATCAGCACATCACTGTCAACAAGTTCTGATATAGGATCAATCAGCCCGCCGTACTTATCCCTGATCTTAAGGCATATGTTCCGGACTTCCCTCAGCTTTAACAGATCAATACCGGTATCTCTCTCTCTTCCGATAAGAGTTGCAACAATGCTCTCCGTCGGCGGCTGGGATGTACCCATCGCGAAAGGTGACATCGCAGTATCAAGAATATCCACGCCAGCTTCAATTGCCGCCTGATAGCTCATAGGCGAAATTCCGCTTGTGGAGTGCGAATGAAGATTTACCGGGATATCAATTGTCCGTTTTATGCCGGTGATGATCTCTCCTGCATCATCAGGCATAATAAGTCCGGCCATATCTTTGATGCAGATCGAATCACTGCCTTTTGCGTACAGGACCTCTGCCATCTCAATGAACTTCTCATTTGAATGTACAGGGCTTGTTGTATAGCATATTGTGCCCTGAAGGTGTGCACCGATATCCTTCACAGTCTCCATTGATTTTTCCATATTCCGTATGTCATTGAGCGCGTCAAAGACCCTGAATATGTCAACTCCGTTTCTGCCCGCAGCTTCTATGAATTTTACAACTACATCATCGGGATAATGTTTGTACCCTACAAGATTCTGGCCGCGAAGAAGCATCTGTATTGGAGTATTCTCCAAAACTTCATTCAGATCGGAAAGTCTCTGCCAGGGATCGTCATTTAAGTATCTGATACAGCTGTCAAAGGTGGCCCCTCCCCAGGCTTCAACGGAAAAAAAGCCTATTTTGTCAATTGCCCGGGCGAGAGATATCATATCCTCAGTCCTGAGCCTCGTGGCTATTAAGGACTGATGTGCATCTCTGAGAGTAGTGTCGGTTATTTTTAAAGGATTTGTCACACTCATAAATTACCTCCGGTAAATAGGGGAATAAAGGATATTGTATAATCGAATTTTAGCCTTTATTTACTTGGATCTGTTAAGTATTAAAATATCCCCAGTAGTATTGAAACAACAAAAAATACGGCGGAGGAGAGCATTGCTGCAATATCCTTATCTCCTCTCTTAAAAGAAGGGTTTAGACTTCCCCCTTGATTATAACCCCTCATTGCCATAATTCCGGCCTGTTCGGATGACCTTCTGAGAGCCTGAATGGTGATATTTCCTGCAACCGGAATAATATTGCTTATTTTCTGCTTCTGATTTTTAATTCTGAGTGCAATGCGTGCTTTTGATATGTCATAACTGATTCTTCTGATATTTTCTGCTGAGAGTTCAGCTGTCATTCCAAGTTCAAATCCGTGTTTATTGCCAAAAAGCCAGACCATTATATTCAGAAATTCTCCCGGCTTAAATTCAGACCAGGCATAAAATGCAATGAGCAGTATAATGGCCATCTTTACAAAATACTCCGGCCCGTTAAGCCCCTGAATATACATGATGAGTGAAATCGCTGATATCATCGCTATAATTCCGGCGAAGAACCTGAATTCCGGAAGAGAATTTATTCTTTTTGAAAACAAGAGCCACCAGATAAATGCAAGGGCCGACCCTGCATATCCTGTGAACGCCGTTATGGAGAGCAGTATTACTGAAAAAAACCTCAGCCCTGCATCCTGCATAATGCCTCCATAACGTCATCAACTGTAATATTATCCGGAATAATTCCCCTGCGCAATGCCTCAGTTATATACTGCGGACAGTTTTTCCATCTCAGTATCGCTTCCGGAGTTTTACCATGGCATATGAGGTGGCCCTCCTCCGTCTCCCATATATAATCAGCCTTTGGCAGAACGGCCTGCTCATGTGTAAATATTATAGTTATCTTATCTTTCCGGTTACAGAGATTACTGATTAATTTCTTCTTCTCCACACAGTCAAGCGAGCTGAATGGCTCGTCAAGCAAGAGGAGATCCGGATTTCTCTCTGCAATGCAGGCAAGTTCAAGCTTCTTTAATTCGCCCCTTGAGAGAAGCACTGGATCTTTATCCATCATCTCTTCAAAACCATATCTGTCTGCGATAAATTCCGGGTTAAGACCCCATGATGTGATCTCCTTTCTCACCTTCTCTGCCGTTACATGGTGCTCAGGATTCTGCATCGAGTAGATCTCCGAACCTGTTCCTGATTTCTCTATTCTTCCGCCGGAAACCTTCAGAAAACCTGCCACCGCCATGGCAAGAGATGTCTTTCCGCTGCCGATCTTTCCGGTGATGAGGTGAACTCCTCTCTCAAATTCCCCGTCTGCCTTCAGGATGAAATCACCGTTTTTTATGGTGATATTGTCCAGGGTTATCTTCACTTTAAAATTCTCCACAATGGCGGATAAAAACAGGTGCTCTTAAGATATTTCTCAAATATTTCACCGGGAGCTCCCTGGTATTTTATCCTGCCGCTCTCTAAAAAGATCAGGTTGCCGGCTTTTGATGCAGTCTCCATATTGTGGGTGCAGACTATGATATGCCGCGAGCCTGTATTCAGAACATTTTCAGAAAATACCTCTGCTGATCCCCTGTCAAGGTGTGAATCCGGCTCATCAATTACGAGGAGGGACGGGTTGTCTGCACATGCAGAGGCCAGGGCGACCATCACCTTCTCTCCGCCTGAAAGAGTTCTCATCTCTCTTTTAAGGAGATGGCTGATATCAAAGAGGTAAGAGATCTCTTTAACTCTCCTCTCTGTTTCACTACAGTCTGCATGCTTAAACCTCAGTGACGATGCTATCTCATCATATACGACCCCGAAGATGCTGTTGTCATCCGGATATTCGGATACATAACCTGTGTCAAGTTCACGGGGATTTTTTCCTTCAATACTGATACTTCCTGAATCAGGAATTTTAATCCCCGATATGATCTTTAGCAGTGTGCTCTTTCCGCTGCCGTTTCTGCCAATAACTGCCGTTATCCCCTCAGGAACTGTGGCCCTGTCAATATTCAGGATGCCGTGGTTTAGGTTTTTTATCTCTATCATATCACTGTTGAGTCAGCCGCACCGGGCTGAATGTTTCAGACTGATCTTTTTTTTGGCCGTAGCTTCCGGAGATAATTCCGGGCATTTCTTCCGTTTAAGCCCTGACTGTTACTCATCAACCCTCTCTGCAATAAGGAAAGCAGCACCTGACTTTATCAGGTCTCCGAATATAAACGGCAGAAATCCTACTATTGCCGCCTGAAGAACTGTAATTCCGGATGACACCGAGATCCACAGGGTTCCGCAGAAGAGAATGAGCATGGATGCAGAGACGAGCGACAATATTCTTATATTCCGGTTCTTCTTCTCATATGCAAGCCCTGCAATGAGAACTGCCGGAATAAAGGCGACCATATAACCTCCTGTCGGCCCCATCAGTACACCCGGTCCGGATGCAAACTGGTGAAAGACAGGAAGCCCCGCAATGCCGAGAATGATGTATAATACGACCGGAATTATAGCATATCTCTTCATTACAGCACCTGCAAGCAGAAGGAACAGCGTCTGAAGTGTAATGGGCACAGGGACCATCGGTATGACAATATTTGCCCCCACCGCCATTAATGCAATAAAAGCCGCTGTCTGTGTAATCAGAAGGGTTCTTCTCTCATTTCCGTACATTTTTAAAACTCTTACCTATTGTCAACCTTAATTTTGGGTGTGGTTGACAAAAAAAGATTATGATCACTGCCCGGCCGGATGCGGCAGTATCCTGAAAGCCGGAGATGTCATCGGTTTATGCATTATGCAGCTGCATAACTGATTTTTGTTTATGAAAATAGATCTAATGGTAAACCGGCGGAGCTGTTTTTGATTAATGTCTGAAAAAGTATGTTTTATTTATGGTCCGGAATGATTGCTGTAATTTTTCCGGTTCAGATCGGCGTGCAGTCGCCTGAAATCACCTTCTCTACCATCCCGTTGTCCATTTTGATAATAAGTGCTCCGTATTCATCAATATCAATGGCTTCGCCTTCAAATGTCCTTCTCGGTGTGGTTATCCTGACCCTCTTTTCAATTGTAAGTGAGAGGCTCTTCCATTCCCTTACAATGGATTCATATTCCCCGTCTTCAATCATCAGGTACCTTCTCTCAAATTCCTTCAGTATCAGTGCAAGCAGTTCTGCACGGTTGATATCATGCCCCACCTCTTCTGTTATGGATGTGATAGGTGTCCGAAGACCGCTCTGGAACTGGTCGGTCTTAATATTTGCATCAATACCTATGCCGAGAAGGCAGTAATGGATCTGATCAGCCTCTGCTGCAAGTTCAAGCAGTATTCCGGATAACTTTTTATCGCCTATATAGATGTCATTTGGCCATTTTATCAGTGCCCCTATGTTATACAGGCGCCGCACAGCACGTGCCACGGCTATTGAACCTGCCATTGTGACAAAGAAGAGCCTGTCAATGGGTATTTCCGGTTTTAAAATAATTGTTACCCATATCCCGCCTTCAGGTGAGAACCAGGCCCTGCCAAGCCTGCCCGTACCTCCGGTCTGCTCCTCAGCAATTATGACAGTTCCGTTTATATCAGCCGGATCTTCCTTTATGCAGAGATCTTTTGCAATCCAGGTTGTGGACGGAGTGCTCTCAAAATAACTGATCTTCCTGCCGATAAAGTCAGTCTTTAAAAATTTTGAAACTTCGTGCGGGAGAAGTCTTTCTGAAGATTTTTTCATCAGATAACCTTCCGCCCTTGACGATTCAATCTCATATCCAAGTTCTTTTAACTCATTAATACACTTCCATACGGCAGATCTTGTAATTCCAAGTTTTTTACTGATCTCTTCACCTGATATGGAAGTCTGGCTTTTCTCAAGAATTTCCAGCACTTTAAATGCAGTTTCGTTCATTAAAATTACCTTTTCGCTGCGGTCTGTTCATCAGGAAGGGGGCAGGGGTCCATTCCGCAGACCTGCTTTAAGATCACTGACTGGTGCTCCATCAGGGTTGCAAGGTCAAAGATTCCTGTGATATCAACCACACCTATTGCCGCGACAGCTTCATTGCTTCCGTTCCTGACCGGAGCAACGATTACAGGCACACCTTTGTACTGGCCGGTTAAAGGGGTGGTCTTCAGCAGGCTGTTTGCTTTCATAGCCTCTTCGAGCACAGGGCCTGAATAGTCGTCATCAATTACATTCCCCTCTTCTATTCTGACTCCTCTCTTATTTCGGGATCTTGCGGTTGCAGGCAGCCCTGTTATCCTGTGTACAGCCATCGCAACCGGCAGAATATCAGCTGAATCAGAATCTTCACTAATTCTGTTTTTGTTCAATGTTTAATCCTCCACTAACTAAAATAAGCCTTATTTAAAATAAAATTTCCGCCTCTGCGGAGCAGAATTTTTTCAGAAATTCCCTGGATGGGAATTCGTGTATTGATGTCACGAGATAATGACCTTCACCATATTCTTCAGCAATCAGTACCGCTTTTTTATCCGTTGTCTCTGCGACCGGAAAGCCGGCATAACCTGAGAAATAGCCGTCCATCTCAAGATTGGTAATATCGAAGTCATCCATTACCGAAGAGAACTGATTGTCCTTTCTGACCTGAATTCCGGATGAGAAATACTCATAATTATATTCAAGCTCAAAAGGAAGCCAGTTATATGCTCCCGGCTTATCAGTCATAGCTCCGAAGACGAGAATATTGCCGCCTCTCTTCACAAATTTTTTTATTCTTTCTGAAGATGCCCTAAGGGCAGGCAAAAGTCCGGAATAGACCGGATTTCCAAACCCTGTAGGGACAATTACTGCGACAAAATTTCCCCTGAAAAACGGTGCCGCCATAAGCTGCGGCGTTACTGCTTCACAGTTAATCCCGCATTCTCCAAGATATCTGTGTATATATCCTTCACAGTCCCATGCTATTCCGGCTTTGGATTTCATCCCTTGATAACTCCCATAGGTGTAAGTTTTGCAACCTTCAGTGACAGCCCGGCATTGTGCACAATTCTTACCACTTCACTGCTTGATTTATAGGCTTTTGGAGATTCCTCTGCAATAACTTTGTTACTTGTGGCCCTGACATATACACCCTTTCCGGCAAGCTCCTCTTTTATTTCTGCTCCCTCACTGCTCTTTTTTGCCTGTGATCTTGACATAATGCGACCCGAACCATGGCAGGTACTTCCGAATGTGCATTCCATCGCTTTCTCTGTCCCTTTAAGGACATATGACGGAGTGCCCATGCTGCCCGGAATAAGAACCGGCTGACCTGTACTCTCAAGCTCAGGGGGGAGTCCGGGAGATCCCGGGCCAAAAGCCCTTGTAGCACCTTTCCTGTGCACACAGAGTGTCTGCTTCTCCCCGTCCACAATATGCTCCTCGAATTTTGCGACATTGTGCGTCACATCATAGACGAGCTTTATCTCATCATATTCAATATCAGGTGATTTGCAGATGATCTCCCTTACAAGGTGGGTTATTATCTGCCTGTTGGCCCAGGCATAGTTTGCAGAGGCTGCCATTGCAGAGAGATATGCCTTCCCTTCAGGACTCTTCAGAGGTGCACAGGCGAGCTGACTGTCAGGGAGCTTAATCTTATATTTTTTTGATGCTGCCTCAAGGTCTTTCAGATGGTCAGTGCAGACCTGGTGTCCAAGTCCTCTTGAACCGCAGTGGATCATTATACAGATCTGATCCATAACAAGACCGAACTTCTCTGCTGCTTCATCATCAAAGATCTCATCCACCGACTGTATCTCCAGAAAATGATTGCCTGAACCAAGCGTGCCGCACTGCGGCATTCCTCTCTGCCTTGCTTTCCGGCTCACATATTCAGTATCGGCACCGCCCAGGCATCCTCCGTCTTCGCATCGTATAATATCGTCTTTAGTACCGTAACCGTTGTTTACAGCCCATCCCGCACCCTCCAGCATGACATCTTCAAGCTCTTTTTCAGAAAGCCGAAGAGCGCTTTTATTTCCGACTCCTGTCGGTACCGTATCAAAGAGCTGATTTATAATGCCCTTAATTCCGGAAAACTCAGCCTTTTTTACCGGAAGGGCTAAAAGCCTGACACCACAGTTAATATCAAAACCGACACCGCCCGGAGATATCACTCCCTCCTCCATATTAAATGCCGCAACTCCGCCTATGGGAAATCCGTATCCCCAGTGGACATCCGGCATTGCAAGTGAATATTTAACAATTCCAGGCATTGTAGCGACATTTGCAAGCTGTCTGACTGCACCCTCTTCAAGACTCTCTGAAAGGGTATCAGAGAGATAGAATTTACCGGGAACTCTCATCTCCGGGACAAAACCTCTCTCAATTTCCCATTCAAATTCGTTTATTCTTCTTATTCCGTCAAGCATTTCTATCTCTCTCATCAGACATCAAAAATTATGTCTGTGTAATAAGTCCCTTCTTTATTAATAATATCCATCTCTGATCTTGATATCCCTTTTATCTCCGTGCCTCCGGCATGAATATCACTGTTAAAACTCTCACCTTTTATCTGTGCAGAGATTATATAGCCGCTGTCAGACTTTTCAACCGAGATTGAAGCATCAGAAAAGACAATCCCGTCAACTTCGGCTATGAAGAGAATTTCAGATAAAAAATCTGCGAGAAGTGATTCGGGAGATGCTGCTTCAAGAGATATCTCCCTTGAAATGCCGGCATATTTCCGTGAATCAAACATCAGGGTGAACATTGCTTTGGCAGCAGATGTGAATAATTCGTCATATGTTGTGCCGGAGCACCTGAACATATAATCTGCGGTGTGGTCTATCTCTTCAAAAGGCATTTTATATCAGTTAATCTTTGGAAAGGACTCTAAAAATAATCAGAGTATTTCGGGACCATATTCATATCTATCCTGTCAATATACCTTGCCTGATATACTGATATATACAGAGTATAGTCGCCCACCGGAATCTCAAGGTCGGATGATTTGGCGGGTTTTACCATTGTTGATAATATAATCGGTCCGCCGCATGATGTACATACCCTGAAATCGCACCTGCGGTCCATAATATATCTTTTAACTTCATCAGAAACGGAAATATAATTTTTAGATAAATCTGCTGTTTCAAAAACCATTTCCATATTATTTGAAACCGGGTTTAAAAAAGTTTTGTAATAGTTCAGGTGCCCGCGCCAACTACACGCGCCACCAGATCGGCATACTGATCTTTCAGAACATACTGCGTCTGATCATTGTCTCTTGCTTTAATTATATGGAGGATCCCCATCTTAGAGGCGATAATTCCAATCATTGATGCAACAGACTGATAAGATATCGCAAATCTCTCTTTAAGCTTATTATGTGTATCCTCGACAGTCACTGATTTGACCTTAACGAAGATATTCAGCAGCTCACGACGTATGCCGTCTTTATCCCTGGAAAGATAATTTTTGAGACGTTTTTCAATCTCCTTTTTTAGATCAGCCGCTGACCTCATAAATGGTTTATTTGGCTGAATTGTATTTATACTTTTCTTAAATTTATAACGATCTTTAATATTTGCTGCCCGCCTGTTGCAAAAAAAATAACACCTGAAAATTTATTATTATACCAGTAATTTATTATTTCTCTCAAATATCAGGGAATCCGGGATTATTTAATTATCTCTTATAAATACCAATGTTTATTCATTTAAAAGACAAAAAATATTCATGGGTAAGTTTACCTACGATATTAACAGGTATGAACCAAAGCAGATGGTTGCACTCCCTGCGGGTCTGTTTATTATATCTGTTCTTTTTCTGGCATTCAATTTTTTTACTACCGGAATGCCGATAGAACCGGGTATTGATTTTGCAGGAGGTATTTCAGTGACCGTCTTCTCTGATGACTCAAAGGAGGATATTGAGAGTTATTTCTCAGGTTATCCGCTCCAGAGTGTCGGGGAAAGCATAAACAATGGTTATTACATCGTCTTTCAGAATATGGGGGATGATGAGTTCAGGGATTTGACTGATCATGTCATCTCAAAATACCCTGAGGCAAAGATCGATCAGATCGGTGAAACATTCGGAAAAACATTGCAGGAGCAGGCGCTGTGGGCAGTTATCATCTCCTTTATTCTGATGGCAATTGTCATATTTGCGGCATTCAGAAATTTTGTCCCTTCAGTGGCCGTTGTGATTTCCGCGCTCTCAGATATTATAATTACTGCTGCAATTATGGATGTTGTCGGGATAACTCTCTCACTTGGGACAACCGCAGCACTTCTGATGCTCATCGGTTATTCGGTTGACAGTGACGTTCTTCTTACAACGCGCCTCCTGAAGCGCAAAGGCAAACTTGAGGAGAAGATGTCCGGTGCGTTCAGAACCGGAATTATCATGACCAGTACAACATTCACTGCCGTTTTTGCGATGTTTATCGTTTCGGCTATAGGGAATGTTGTTATAATCAGGGATATATCAGCAGTGCTTCTCATCGGACTTGCCGTTGATGTTATGAACACCTGGATGCTCAATGCAGGGCTTCTTAAATGGTACATGACCAGAGGTGGAAGGAAATGAGTGATGAAGACAGTACTTTAAAGAAAATATTTTCAGACTGGCGTGTTATTGCCATGGTTCTGCTTGTCATCTTTTCAATTGCAAGCATATACATCCTGCCGCCGAATTTCGACAACGGACTTGAGGGCAACCTTCAGCTCGGACTTGATCTCGAAGGCGGTTCGTGGATACAGCTCTCCTTTGATTCTGAGGTAGTGCGGTTCTCATCCGATATGACTGCCGGTGAGTTTGCCGGTGAATTATCAAAGAAGATCGATGCTGAGGTGATCCCGTTCAGTGCGGACCAGATTGAAATCCGGAAACAGATCTCTGAGGCTGAACTCCGCAAAATCTTTGACGAACTCGGCGCTCAGATAATATCCTACGATCAGGGCGTCTCTCCTGAGACAGCGGACGATGTCAAGAGAATTCTTGAGGATAAGGTAAACAGTCTAGGTACAAAGGACGCAAAGATCAACACCATCGCAGGAATGAACGGCATAGTCCACTACATGAGAATTGAACTGGCGGGCACCGACATTAAGACCGCACAGGACATTGTCAGTTCCCAGGGTAAATTTGAGATAAGAATTCAGACCGATGGTGAGGAGACTGACCATGTTCTCTTTGGAAACAGTGTCACAAGCGTCTCAAGGCCTCAGCAGTCACCTCCGGGGAGCGGCAGCTGGGGTGTTGCATTCACACTTGATGACGAAGGTGCGGCTGCATTCCGTGCATCGGCAATAAAATACGGTGCTGTGAGCAATCCTGAAGCTCATGAACTTCTGATGTACCTTGACGGAGAAGAGGTCTATCATGCTCCTCTGTCAACAGATCTGGCTTCCAAGCTCATGAAAGGGACAGTCCGTGATCTCAGTGCTTCTACCGGAAGCGGTGAGGAAAGTCTTGAAGAAGCTCAGAAACTTGAGATTCACCTGCGTGCCGGTGCACTTCCGGTTGATGTCAGCATTGCCGGTTCAGGATCAGTCCCTGCTGCGCTTGGTGACTACTTCAAGATGGTCTGTATTATTGCAGGAATTCTGGCACTTATAGCAGTCGGAGTCACTGTATATTTCCGCTATCATGAACCTTCAATTGTCCTTCCGATGGTAATGACAAATGTTGTGGAGATAATAATTCTGCTCGGAATTGCACGATATATCCAGCAGCTTGATCTTGCAGCTATTGCCGGTATCATTGCAGTTTTGGGTACGGGTATTGATCAGCTCATCGTCATCACTGACGAGGTGCTGCATGAGGGTCGTGTACCATCTCCCAATGTCTATCTGAAGCGCTTAAAGAGGGCACTTGGAATAATACTTGTTGCCGCGGCTACGGTAATTTTTGCAATGCTTCCGCTGATTGTGATGGATTTATCCTCACTCAAGGGTTTTGCAATCGTTACAATACTTGGCGTTGTAATTGGCGTATTAGTCACAAGACCGGCGTATGGAAAGATAATTATGGCAGTTTTGTCAAAAAAGCCGTCATAACCTGAATCTGACAAATAAAAAAATTTATATCCTTTTTTAACTCTCTTCTTAAAAAGAGGTAATTGAATAATGTCAAAACCAATTTTAATGGATTTTTTTGCTGAATGGTGTGGTCCGTGTAAGATGCAGACTCCTATTCTGAATGAATTAAAAAATCTCATGGGTGATTCTGTAGAGATTAAGAAGATTGATGTTGACCAGAATATGGAACTTGCAGTGAAGTACGGCATACAGGTGGTTCCTACTCTTGTAATAGAGAAAGACGGCAAGGTTGAGCACCGCCTTGAAGGCGTAACCCCTCTTGAAACCCTCAGGGCCTTTCTTGAGAAACTGATCTGAATTAATTATTTTTATTTTATGCCGGATGAATATTATAATTCACAGATCCTGGGAATAATATCTATTTTTGATGAGGAGTTCGGTGATATTGACTGGTGGCCTGCCCTCCCTCAGGAGATCATGGCCGGGTCAGTCCTGACGCCTCAGACAAAATGGCAGAATGTATTAAAGGCCTTAAATAATCTGAAATCATCCGGAATATACACCTTTGAGGATATAGCCAAAGCTCCGGACGGGACTATACAGGAGTGCATACGGTGCACAGGATTTTACAGGATGAAGACGGAGCGCCTGAAGGCATTTGCCGGATTTTTCTGTGAGAAGTCGTCCCTTCCGGAGTACTGGGAGAGAGAGGATACTGAAGCGATAAGAAGAGACCTTCTCTCGGTAAAAGGGGTAGGCAAAGAGACGGCAGACAGCATTCTCTGTTATGCCCTTGCAAGGAACAGTTTTGTGATTGACTCCTATACTGAGAAGATCTGCCAGTGCGCCGGAATTCCGCTCAAAAAAGATGACCTCAAAGAGGCGGTTGAAAGGGTAATCCCGCAGGATAATTCTTTTTATAAGAAATTTCACGGGTGGTTTGTAGAGTACGGAAAAAAATACTGTAACGAGAGGAAGTGTGAAAATTGCGCAATACTGAATTTAAAGAGACAGGGGTGAGGCTTTTTTCAGAAGGCCTTGTCGGCGGGAATTTTGGTAATATAAGTGTACGCGGTGTTTCAGATGACGGCCGGGATGGTTTTTTCATAACATCGTCCGGTTCATACCTCGATGAGGAGGATGACCTTAAATTTGTGGACATGAAAGGAAATCCGGATACAGGGGCATCGAGTGAATGGCGTGTTCATCACCGGATATACAGCAGATCGCCGGAAATATCTGCGATAGTGCATGCCCATCCTGCCATGTCGGTTGCAGCCTCTTTTTACTATGACGAAATTATCCCTAACGACAGTGAGGGAAAGATGCTCTGCCCGAAAATTCCGGTCAGGACCGGAGAACCGGGCACAGAAGAACTTGCAGAGAATATAGCCTCTGCAGTCAG
Organism: Methanoplanus limicola DSM 2279; assembly: GCF_000243255.1. Lineage (NCBI taxonomy): Archaea > Methanobacteriati > Methanobacteriota > Methanomicrobia > Methanomicrobiales > Methanomicrobiaceae > Methanoplanus > Methanoplanus limicola. The sequence goes on along the minus strand of NZ_CM001436.1, from coordinate 1,933,863 downwards.
CATATCTCCGGTGGCGATTGCCAGGGGGCACGGGACATTTGCCTGTGCCGGGACTCTTAAAGAGGCCTATCTTCTGACATCAATTGCTGAGCATGCATGCAGGGTGATCTATTACATGGGCGGATTTGGCGGCCGGAGCCTCTGAATCTCATCCCTCATCTCCCTGTTGAATGATACAAGCATATCGGCTATAACTCCGAACATGAAGATCTGAAACCCCATAACAATAAGAAGTACTGTCAGAATTGCAAGTTCTGTATGTGTGATACTTGCAAACCAGTCGATTACGACATATATGCCGATTAATACTCCAAGAACTGCAATGATAAACCCTATAAATCCGAAATAAAAGATAGGATTGCTCACTCTTGCAAGCTTAAATATTGTTGATATTATCTTTGCGCCGTCTTTGAACGGGTGAAGCTTTGTCTCGGTTCCCGGCCGCTTCAGATATGATATCTCAACTACTGAGATCTTCTGGTCATTTCTTACGGCCTCAACCGCCATCTCGGTCTCGATCTCAAAACCTGCCTCTTTCAGCTTCATTCTTCTTATTGATTCTATATCAAATGCCCTGTAGCCGGAGAGGATGTCAAAGAGATATGTGCCGTGCGCCACTTTGAAGAGATAATTTATGACCTGGTTTCCGTAGAGGTTTAAAGTACTGAGCGCCCCCTTTTCAAAATTGTTGAGCCTGTTTCCTATGACATGCTGAGAGCCTTCAAACAGCGGTTTTAACATATTCTCCGCTTCTTCCGGAAGGTAAGTCCCGTCCCCGTCCAGCATCAGTATATATGGCCTGTCAAAATATTCTATTGCTTCAATTATTGCATTGCCTTTCCCTTTTGAATCCTGTATTATTACTTTTGCTCCGGCATATTCAGCTATTTCAGCAGTGTTGTCACTGCTTCTGCCGTCAATTACAAGAATATGTTTAAACCCGTTTTCTCTGAAGGTTCCAATCAGCCCGCCTATTGTCGGCCCTTCATTAAGAGTGGGGATGAAGATGCAGACCTCATCCTTGTTTATTTCCATTAGGTAAATTATTTAATAATCTCATTTTATAAGACCTTTCATGAATACTGCGAAATCCGGCATAAGAATTCTTGGTGTTGCTGAAAGCACTGTGAGGGGCGCGGGCAGATCTGTTGCCTGTGGTATTGTTATGAGGAGGGATCTCATTGTGGACGGGATCTGTTACGGCAGCATAACGGTTGGGGGATATGACGGAACAGAGTCTGTAGCTGATCTCTTCTTCTCTCTGAACAGAAGTGATATTAACTGTATAATGCTCTCCGGAGCAGTCGTCTCGTGGTTCAATATCATAAACCCCGATGACCTTGCCGATAAGACCGGACTGCCGGTAATTGCGGTGACTTACGAGGATTCCAAAGGACTTGCTGAGGATATTGCACGTCATTTTCCGGGTGACAGCAGGAGAATGGCTGAATATGAAAGGCTTGGCAGAAGAACTCCTGTTGATCTGAAGACCGGTTACCGGGTTTTCATCCGGACGTCCGGTGTGGATATAAGAGATGCCACTATGATATGTAACAGTATGACTCTTCAGGGAAGGATACCTGAACCGCTCCGTCTTGCCCGGATAAGTGCAAAAAGCTGCTTTGATTTCCTCAGCCGGAGGTATATGGTATAATATGCTGTATATAATATTTCGATGACCCTGCCGGGATTGAGTCGGCGTCTCTTCAGTTCAGAGTATATGTATCACTCGATATAACATCGGTACTTTCTCCGAAATAAAAGTCAATTTGTACTACATCTCCGGGGCGGATGCTTTTATCCGAGAGGTCAAGTGAGACCTTCTCCCGCGTGCACCAGTAACTGTTACGGCACCCTGAACCGCCCATTGTCTGCACCCCGAAATGATGTGTAGATATGAAATCATGCCCGTTGAAGGTCTCAACCGGACATACTTTATCTCCACGGCTCAGGTATATATCGGCAGAAAGCAACCTGTTGTCGTACATATTAATTCCGGTATTTCTCAGAACAATCATGCTGTCATAATCAGGTTCAGCCGAATATATTTCCATAATTTCAAATATTACCGGCGGTTCATCTTCCGGCTGATAATAATCAAGCTCGGGAATCATCAGAAGTACAAGAGCTGCAAGAATCATTGTAATTAGTACCAGCAGTATATTGGCTGTTACTTTGGAATTTGCATCCTCAGAAATAAATACGGCTCTCAATAAAAATCTATTTAGAAGAACTATTAAAAAAAGTTATTTATATTATTCTGATTTTTCCTGGTAATCTTCAATAGCGAGCTGGTACATCCAGTCCATGAGGTAAGGGCATTCCTCAAAACTGCATTCTTCTTCGCAGCCTACACATGGTAGAAGTTCTCCGCCGGCCATTATAAGGTCAGGATTTAAAATTTTCTTCTTCTGCCTCAGGCGGTATGTTTTGATTCCGTCTGATTTATGTTCAAGTCTGTCAATCTTTTCGCTGTCCAGCAGTTTTTTAACTATCCTTGAGCATTTTCTGCTGTCTATCTTAAGCAGTTTCCATAGCTCACTCTGGAGCACGCCCTCCGGACTATCCACAATAAGCTTTAAAGCCTGATCTTCAATTTCCAATTGGCAACCCTTCCATCACTTAGATTTCAGGAGCAATTGTTAATATGTTGCTGCCCCTGATAACGACTGTACCAAGATTCCTGCCCCTCTCATCATTTATATATTCAGTGGCCTGATCCATATGTATATTGAGATGTTCATCAACGGCGGCTAATACTCCCTTTAATTTCCGTCCGTCATCTTTAATCTCAACATTAATTCTGGATTCAGTCAGGGCATAGACTTTTTTTATGGGCAATACAATGCTGTTTACCATCTTCCTTTATATTCGGTTGTATAATTATTAATAATTTCCATGAACCGGTTTTTAAGTTCATCTTAGTATTCCGGATTTTCCTGCAATTCCGGAAAATAAAATATTACGGGTAAAAAATATCCGGATTAATTGCGCGGCATAAAAAAATGGGTGTGATTATTTTTACACGACAGCAGCCAAAAAATTCCGGGTTACATCGATTCAAGTTTGCTGATTAAACCTGCACTGCCGACATATATAGGTGTTTTATGATCTGCCTTTTCCGGTTTTACCGTCAGTAAATTTGTGCCACCGTCCGATACTGCACCGCCTGCCTGTTTTGCGATGAAACCAATCGGGTTTGCCTCAAATACAAGTCTCAGTTTTCCCTCCGGTTTTTTATCTGTACCGGGATAGCAGTAAACTCCGCCGTATTTAAGCACCTGGTGGAAATCTGCAACAAATGAACCTGAATATCTGAGCTTACCGCCGTCCTCTTCTATCTCTTCTATGAATCTCTTATGTTTAAGTGTCCATTCCTTACGAAGTGCACCGCTGCCGTAAATTTTTCCTTCCGGCATTTTAACCGGGCCGTCAAGCATTATATATCTCTCTTCCCCGTCCATTGCAAAGACATAGACTCCTTTTCCAACCGTAAGGACAAGCACAGTCATAGGGCCGTACAGCATATACATGGCAGCCGCTAAATCTTCACCTCTGTTCAGTGCTCTTCCGTTGTCATATATGCCGATGATAGTTCCTACACACAAATTGACCTGTATCAGTGAAGAACCGTCAAGCGGGTCCATTACAACGGCGTAATCAGCTTTTGCATTCTCAAATTTCAATATTTCGGGCTGCTCTTCTGAGGCAAGCTCCTTTACAAGAGAGGATTTTTTTAAGACGTTTATCAGATGTTCATCAGACCAGACATCAAGTTCTGCCTGGACCTCCCCTGATTTATTTTCCGTCCCTGCGTAAGACTGGTTTTCAATAAATGCGTTTCTTATTGGAAGTGCCTGCTTTGAGATCAGAACTATTAATTCTTTTAAATCCTCTGCAACCTCTGCCGAATCAAGATAATTTTCAAGCGTTATCATATTCTACTCCTCCGGAACATTTCGAATTCAAATCTTTATTGAACCGGAGTCTATTAAATTTATGCGTAAAGAAAATGTGCCTGAACCAAAATATGGTGGGTTGGAGCACATACGCAATATTGCCGATTAGGAAATGTCCGGACGACCCTCTGGTAGCTGGCGAAAAAAAGGTATATTTTCTGAATTGTCACTGAAGTCTGGCAGATAATTCTAAAACTCCGTTTCTGGAACGGAATTTTAATGTCTCCTTTTTTAAAGGAGGAATTTTAACGATCTCCTGATACTTTGTCTCTTCCGGCAGGGAGGTGATTATCATATTTTCACCGTCAAGTGATACTGCGGTGTTTGAGTTGTCTGCTCCGGGAATTTCAGCATATACAATGATTTCATCCCCGTTTTTATGGATTTCCGTGTGAAAACCCCTTTCTGTTTCAGAGAGTGCCTTTGCCGGTGAATCACCCTCTATGTTGTTTTCGCAGTCTCTGCTGCATCCGTCCCTGCTGTTTTCGATATTAACGGGCAGACTGCCACCAGTGATAGTTATGGAAAAGCCAACCTTTGATGGCATCTTTCCGCTTTTTATCGCTGATTCTATGGTATCTCTGATGAATTCGTATAATTCATCTCTGTTGTCTTCATTTTCTCCGGGCATTTTAAACACCTCCGTTACCGGGTTTTGGTTTACCGGTTTTCAAGCAGCTCTTCAAGTTTTTCTGTGAGTTTCTGAATCTCACTGAAATTTTTCTTTGGCGCATAGACCATTCCTGAGAGTTCTTTGGAGATTTTTGTGATCTCATCTGATTTATCTCCGTACTCTGCTCTCTTCAGTAACGATGCTGCGTTCTCAAGCTCTTTTCTCTCATCATAGCCATATATTACAGGCCATGCTTTTCTTTCATACTCCTCAATCGAATCTTTGTCAAGTGTCCCCTTTACTCTCTTAAGTGCATCTTCAAAGTGCTTCTTTGTAAGTCTTACATTGGCAAGGGCATCGGCTTTCTCTTCATCTGATCTTTCTGCCATTGCTGCAATAAATTCACGCATTGCACCAAGTTTTGCTTCCCTTACTATCATCTCAATGTCTGCACCGACAAACCCTTCTGTCTTCTCCACAAGTTCTTTCACACCGATGTCGGTTGCAAGGAGATCTCTGGCATCTTTGAGATATACTTCAAATATCTTCTCTCTTCCTGTAATGTCGGGAGGTGGAACGTATATAATCCTGTCAAGCCTGCCCGGCCTCATCATTGCCTCATCAAGCATATCCGGACGGTTTGTCGCTCCAAGGACTATTACATCCTTTAATTCCTCAAGGCCGTCAAGTTCAGTGAGTATCTGGCTTACAACACTCTCTGTGACGTGGGATGATTCCTGGTATGAACCTCTCTTTGGAAGCAGGGCATCAATTTCATCAAAGAATATGATGGACGGTGATGCCTGCCGCGCTTTTCTGAATATGTTCCGTACGCCCTTCTCGGATTCACCTACCCATTTTGAGAGCAGTTCCGGCCCTTTTACGGATATGAAGTTTGACTCGCTCTTGTTTGCGATTGCCTTTGCAAGCATTGTTTTACCTGTTCCCGGCGGCCCGAAGAGCAGTATGCCGCTTGGCGGTCTGGTTGTGAACTTTTCAAAGATTTCGGGGTACTTCAGGGGCCATTCCACCGCCTCTGTCAGTTCTTTCTTGACCTCTTCAAGACCGCCGATGTCTTCCCATGATACATTTGGGATCTCAACCAAAACCTCGCGCATTGCCGAGGGTTCGACATGTTTCAGAGCTTCATCAAAGTCGGCCCTTGTGACTTTAAGTCTCTCAACAATCTCAATTGGGATGTCTTCTCCGGTTTTAAGAGATTTCAGCTCTTCCCTTAAGGCATGCATTGCAGCCTCCTTTACCAGGAGTGATATATCTGCGCCCACAAAACCGTGAGTGACACTTGAGAATGGATCAAGGAATTTTTTCCTTTTGATCTCACTTTCAAACTTTTTGCCTTCCTCCTCTCCGTATTCTGCGAAGGTTTTAGATAGCTCCTGGCCTTCTTCCTTAGAGATCTCAATATCATCAAGGTCAAGCGGTACGCCTCTTGTGTGCACCTGGAAGATCTCAAGCCTGCCTTTTCTGTCCGGAATTCCGATCTCGATCTCACGGTCGAATCTGCCCCCGCGTCTCAGTGCAGGGTCTATACTGTCGGGAAGGTTTGTTGCGGCGATGACGATAACCTCGCCTCTGCCCTTAAGGCCGTCCATTAATGCAAGGAGCTGTGCAACAACTCTCTGCTCAACTTCGCCCTTTGTCTCTTCCCTCTTTGGAGCAATTGAGTCGATCTCATCAATAAAGATGATTGTAGGGGCATTTTCCTGCGCCGATTCAAAGACTTCCCTTAATTTACCTTCACTCTCTCCGTAGTATTTGCTCATAATCTCCGGGCCGGAGAGTGTTATGAAGTTTGCATCCACTTCATTTGCAACCGCTTTTGCAATCAGGGTCTTTCCGGTACCGGGCGGGCCATAGAGCAGTACTCCTTTTGGCGGCTCTATGCCGAGTCTTTCAAAGATTTCAGGGTGCCTGAGCGGGAGTTCGATCATCTCGCGTACCTGATCCAGCTCTCTGCCAAGTCCGCCTATATCCTCATAATGGACATTTGGCACGTCCTTTTTGCCCTCACCCTCCTTTGGTTCGTATGGAGTCTCCTTTATCTCCACGACTGTATCCGGGCCGACAATTGCAACCCCGCCGGGTTTGATCTTTGATATGACAAATGTCAGGGCATTGCCCATGATATTTACGCGGAATACCTGGCCCTGGTAAACCGGTCTGCCGGCAAGAAGCCTTGTCATGTACTGCTCGCCGCCCCTGAGCGCTACAGGCTGGGTCGGGTGAATTACAATTTTTTCTGCGTACTTTGCCTCTACCTTTTTTATGGTTACCTTCTCGTCAATTCCTGTCTGGATGTTGCTTCTGAGATTTCCGTCTATCCTGATTACGCCCCGTCTTGTATCATGTGAAAATCCGGGCCATACCATCGCGGCTGCTTTTTTCTTTCCGGAAATTTCAACTACATCTCCGCTTCTCAGGTCAAGTGCCTGCATTATGTCAATGCTGACTCTTGCAATCCCCCGTCCCGCATCCTCATGTGCGGCCTCTTTTACTGTAAGTTCTGGTGAATGTGAATCTGTCATAATTATTACCTCCGTAATCTATCTTCACCATTGGTTAGTGCCAATACTATTTAAATGTTTCTCGGGTTGAATTTCCCCAAAAAGTCTCTGTGGTGGGAAATTATCTGATTTAAGCTGAAATATCCTTTTAAAGATGAACTCTTGCTGATTTTACTCTGGTCTGTTATTGGACCGATTTTTTTGATTTATCTTAGTTGTGCACCTGATCTCTGCAACTGCCGGTTTTACACCGTAAATTTCCCTTTTTTTGGATTAACTGTTAATCAGAGTATGATGATATATATTTTTTTGCCTGAAAAAAAGTATAATGTAGTTTTTCTGATTTTGGTATGAAATTAATATATTTTCACTGCCCGCATATAAGGCTGAATATCTCATTCATTGTATCAAGCTCATACTGCCCTTCTGCTGCGGCTTCACCTGAATGACAGTACACAAATTCCGATCCGAAAAGCGGCATAATTACCCTTGCCCAGTAATATTTACTCCCCATGATGCTGGTAATTACCGGTTTTTTGGAATATTTACAGTTCAGCGTAAACTGCGCAAGTCTCAGGATGTCTTCTGTACTGCCCGGTGTGACAACAATCTTTGGCAGGTCTCCATAGCTTCTGAGTTCATCATCTGTATGTTTCAGTTCATCATCACCGGGCATGTAGCTCAGATGTACTGATGATATTACCTCAGTTCTCTCTTTAATTTTCTCTGAATGCCCGGAATATTCCCTTTCTATATCGATATAGTCTGCAATTTCTGTCCAGGGTGAAACAAGGCTCAGCCATTCCTCCCGGCTTCCTGAAAATTTTCCTCCTTCCTTTACACTCCTGACAGTTGCGATAACCGGGGCATTGTGCTTATATCTCCCATCTGAAAAATAACTGATGAAATCCTCTCTTTCACTTCTGTCGCATAAATCAAGTCTTATCTCGATATAGTCTGCACATTCTGCCTGTTTTAGATTCTCCTCTGAAAAAGAGGTCAGCGATAATGCGGTCCTGGGTGTCATCTTTATAAACATTATATTTCTGTAATGATAATTAATCTGGTTCAGCTCATCCCTATCATATCTGTCAATTGCTGTATGGCCGGCGAAATGCCGTTACTTTCTTCTGTTCCATCTCAGCAGACTTATGGGATCATACTGAAACTTTCATGCTTAATCAGATAAAAAATTATTCAGACCGGTGATTTTTTGAAGGTAAATTTAGGCGGATTTGTTCCATTAAGTACAGTTGACTGGCGCGGAAAGTCAGTATGTGTGGTCTTTCTCAGAGGTTGTCAGGTCAGATGCCACTACTGTCATAACAGGGAAATACAGTCCGGGCAGGATTTCAGGGATACAAAAGAGGTCCTTGAAATGATTAAAGAGTCTTCACTGGTTATATCGGGTGTTATCTTCTCCGGGGGAGAGCCAACAATGCAGAAGGATGCATTAATTGAGATGGCGAAGGGATGCCGGAAGATAGGCCTTAAAGTTGGTATCCAGACCAATGGCGGCTATCCTGACACCTTAAAGGAGATGATCAGTGCCGGACTTCTTGACCTTGTTCATCTGGATATTAAGACAAGATGGGAGCATTATCCCCTCCTCTTAAAGGTGAACTGTGATGTTGTAGGGCAGATAAAAGAGTCTTTTAAAATCTGCAAAGATGCTTATCATTCGGAAAAACTGCCTGAACTTGAGATTGCGGTAACATTATTCCCGGGTCGGGAGGACGATGCAGTATATATTGCCAGGGAAGTTGACGACGATATTGACATAGTCCTTCAGCAGGGCGTTGATGGAAAAATTCCTCCTCTTCAGTTTGAGGACTTAAAGAAGATTGGTGATAAGATAAGGAGAAAGGTCAGGATTCAGACGAGGGAGGATGGTGAGATCGCCTATGAAAACGGCAGGATTTTAATTGCAGACTCAATTCCACTGACTGATATTCTCCAGGCAAGAAGGAATTACTGAATGTGCCACAGTCAGAAATTGCGCCTGAAATGCAGAATGTCCAATAATATCATAAATGTTTAAATGAAAAATAATATAGGATTTTTAATAAATGGATTTTTAAAATTACAGGATGTTTGATATGATAGTCATAGGAGTTGTTGGCCTTCCCGGAAGCGGTAAGGGTGAGTTTTCAAATATTGCAAAAAAAATGGGCATACCTGTTATTGTGATGGGTGACGTGGTAAGAAAGGCCCTTGATGATGCAGGGCTTAAAAGAACGGACCGGAATATGGGTGAGATGTCCAGACACCTCCGGGCGGGTCTTGGAATGGATGCCCTTGCAAAACTGACAATTCCGGACATAGAAGATAAAAACAGTGACCTTGTGGTTGTTGACGGTATAAGGGGAGATTCCGAAGTGGAACTGTACAGGGATCATTTCGATAATTTCTGCCTTGTTTCCATTGAAAGCTCATTTGAATCAAGGCTTAAGAGAATGGGCACAAGGGGCAGGTCAGATGATACTGCCGATGAAGAATCGCTCAGGAAACGTGACGTGAGGGAGACCGGATGGGGTCTTGGCCGGGCTTTCAGGATGGCGGATTTCCGGATTGAAAATGAAGGTTCTCTTGACGATTTTTCTGAAAAGGTCGTTCTAACCATTGAGAAAATCAGGGGCAGGGTATGAAAAATCCCCTTTATTTTGCCTCTTCCGGGAAGATCTGGGCGGCTATAGAATGGATATATGGGATTGAGGATAAGGGCTATGACGGCTGGGAGATCTCGGCTGAAGGTAATTACAGGCTCGATGTAAGGGAATCAAAAAACAGGATCGCTGAAACACTTGGCAGCACAAATCTTTCAGTATCTGTCCATGCACCATTTTCAGATTTAAACCTCGCCTCGTTAAATTATCCGATATACCGGGAGTCAATCCGCCAGCTTCAGGAATGCGTAATAAATGCAGCAGATTTTACTGACCGCGTGACTATCCATCCCGGATATATGTCTCCGGCTGCAAAACTTCTCCCCGGAAAGGTGTGGGACCTCCATAAAGAGGCCCTCACAGAGATTGGAAAAACTGCATCAGACTGCGGGGTGCTGGTATGCCTCGAAAACATGCCTGATATTCCCGACTTCCTCTGCAGATTTCCGGATGAGATATTCGGCATGACTGAGGGTATTGAGGGCATCGGGATAACTCTTGACTGTGGTCATGCAAATACTACCGGAACACTTGACAGATTTTTAAAAGATCTCGGCAGAATGTCACATCTGCATATTCACGACAATAACGGTAAGAGTGATGAACACAAGGCAGTCGGAGACGGAACTATAAACTGGGACAATGTATTCTCTGCGATAAAAAGATCAGATTATAAGGGAATATGTGTAGTTGAAGGGAGAAATATTGATGAAGCGGGGAAGAGCTTTGAATTTATCAGGAGGAATGCATTATAGCGGGTGAGACACTTCAGGTATATTTTCTCGGCACTGCGGGTGCACTTCCGACAACCAACAAAAATCCCGCCTGTTTTATGGTGAGGCGTGGTTCTGATACCCTGCTGTTTGACTGCGGTGAAGGTGCACAGCAGCAGATGATGAGGGCAAGGACAGGTTTTACTGTCGATGCGATCTTCATCTCACACTGGCATGCTGACCATTATCTTGGTATCTGCGGGCTTGTGCAGACGATGTCTTTCAATGGCAGGGAAGATCCGCTGACGGTTTACGGGCCCTCCTGGATATATGAATTTATTGACTATGTCGAAAAAATCTCAAAGACCAGGCTGAATTTCCGTATCATTCCCTCTGAGCTGAGACATGGTTCTGTTGTACCGTTTGACGGCTATACTGTGCGTGCATATTCGTCAGATCACGGAATGCCCGGACTTGGATATATTCTTGAAGAGGATATGCGCCCCGGAAAATTTGACCGTGAAAAGGCGATAGAACTTGGTGTTAAGCCCGGCCCTCTCTTTGGAAGGCTTCAGAGAGGGGAGAATGTTGAGGCTGAACTTCCTGACGGTGAGATTAGAGTTATCCGCCCGGAAGATGTTATGGGTCCTGCGCGTTTTGGGAGGAAAGTTGTCTATTCCGGAGATACAAGGCCGCAGACAGATGGTGAATGGGTTAAATGGGCCAGAGGTGCAGATCTGCTCATCCACGATGCAACATATGACGATTCTGAGAGGAAAAGGGCTGCGGAGGTATTCCATTCCACGGCAGGTGAGGCAGCAGAGGTTGCAGAAGCGATATCTGCCCGGATGCTGGCTCTTGTTCATATAAGCTCACGGTATACCAAAACAGCAACTCATATACAGGATGCAGAAAAATACTATAAAGGCACTATAATCTCTCCGGATGATCTGGATATGATTGAACTGCCTTTCAGGTGAATAAAATGACAGGTGAAGGTGATGAATCTCCGTACGGCAGTAGACTTTGGATACTGCAGGATGATTCTGACAGGTCTCCTGGCATTGCTTATTACGGCATTTGCAGCTACGGCCGCAGGTATTTATTTAGGCTCGGTTAGAGAGCTTCTTGCATTAATTCCGGGTCTTATTGTTCTGGTTCCGCCTTCTATCAATATGCGGGGCAGTGTTACCGGTGTCTTAACTTCACGGCTTGCCTCTTCAATGCATCTTGGTGAATTTGAGATAGATTTCTCCAAATCCAGTGTGCTTGGCTATAATGTTCGCGCATCCCTTTATGTCACAACTGTAATTGCATTTCTGCTTGGAATTGTCGCATATGTGATCACTTCCTTCTTTGGACTGGAAGGTATAACACTGCTCGATTTTGTTTTAATATCGGTCATATCCGGAATTTTATCCGGGTTTCTCGTAACCGGAATTTCGATACTGATCACAATTGTAAGTTACAGAAAAGAGATTGACCTTGACATGATCGCGTCTCCGGCAGTCACAACCTCCGGTGACATTATAACCCTGCCTGCGCTTATGATGACAGCGATGCTTGTCATCTCTCTTCCGTATGAAGTAAAGTATATCGCCGGGATCGCTGTTCTTCTGATCTCGTTATTCTGTTTATTTATGTCATTTAAGAGCAGTGTTGACATAGCTGAGATTACAAGGGAGATTCTTCCCCTTCTCGCCATTCTTTCGGTTGTCGGAACTTTTGCAGGGATTACTTATGCAGTGGATATGGAGGAACTGATTGCATTCTCAGTTTTTCTTGTATTAATCCCCCCTTTCACCGGCGGCTGCGGTTCAATAGGCGGAATTTTATGCTCCAGGCTCGCAACCGGAATGCATATGGGAGAGATACCGTACAATTCTAAACCGGGAAAAGAGATCTTTGGTTATTTTTCTGTAACTTATCTGTACGCTGTAATTCTGCTTCCTTTAATGGCTGTAATTGCCCACTATTCTGCACTGCTCTTTTCAATGGATTCACCCGGACTTTTAATTATTATTGAAATCAGTCTTATTGCGGGCCTGATTGTTGTGACTTTTGTAAATCTGATCGGCTATGCAACAGCAGTCTTCTCATTTAAGAAAGGTTTTGATCCGGACAATTTCGGCATTCCTGTCATCACCAGTTTTATTGATCTCGCCGGTGCGACCATGCTTGTAAGCGTTATTAATTTACTTCTGTAAGGCAGATAATATAAATAATCAATAAATTCATTATTTAAAGGATTATAAAAGATGACCGAACTAGAATATCAGCCTGTCAGTTTTAAGGATGTCCTCATTGAAATGAAGGATATTGCCGAACTTATGGTTGATCTTGCTTATTCTGCAATTCTTTTTGAGAGCAAGGAGATCGCACGTGAGGTTTTAAATCTTGAAGAGAGTATGAATCAGCTTGTTTATCAGGCGCGTATTCAGAGTATTCTTGGTGCAAGACGTATCGAAGAGGCTGAATCCATGAGCGGTATGCTTCAGGTTGCAGAGTCCGCTGAGATAATTTCAAATTCTGCCTCTGATATTGCAACCAAGATCCTCAAAGATGTGAAATTTCCGGCTAAATTAAAACAGGCCCTTCCTGAAGCTGAAGAAGTGACTGTGCATATGAGGGTTCAGAAGAACTGCCGGATTGACGGCAAAACTCTTGGCAAGCAGAAACTTCAGAGCACTACCGGAATGAGGATCATTGCTATAAGAAGGGATGTCTCATGGATCTATGATCCTGATCGCAAAACACGGATTCTTAGCGGCGATATTCTTATTGCAAAAGGACTTGAAGCCGGAATTGATCTTCTGAGTGATATGACCGGGAATGAAGTCAGGGCAAATGAAGAGGAGCATTCAGATGCTGTAGTATCGGATCTTGACCGTGCCGTTTCTCTCATAATTGAAATGAAGAATCTTAGTGAGCTTGCAGTAGGGCTTGCATATTCATCACTGATGTTTGACAGCCGCGAAGTTGCGGATGAGGTGGTCTCACTTGATTCAAGAATGGATGATATGAGTTATAAACTTGATTTATGGGTACTGGAAGCCTCAAAAAGGATCTCTAATGTGGAGTACCTGAGGGGCCTTTTGTATATGTCGGCTTTTGCGGAGAGTATAAGTAATGCGGCAAAATCAATAGTTGATGTAATTATTCGTGATATTGATATTCCGCCGGTATTTAAAAAGATTGTCAGGGAGTCTGATGAGATCATCACTAAAATTGATGTGAATAAAAAGTCTCCTCTTGTTGGTAAAACGCTGAAGAAAGCATCTTTAGGTACTGTTACAGGGATGGTAGTACTTGCAATAAACAGCAATGGCAACTGGAAATACAGACCCGGAAAGAATGATATACTCAAAGCCGGAGATATAATTATTGCAAAAGGCCGAAGAGACGGAGAGTGTCGTCTTTTAGCTCTGGCAAAGAACAGGAATGTTAATGATCTTTAATCATAATAGGTAATATTATAGATTTTCAGGTAAAATTATTGTCTGTAATTTATCATATTTGTATCTTTATTCCGGCCTGCTGTTCATTTTGTGCAGGTATAAGAATATGCCGGATATCGATGCCGACATTTCTGTAAGAATGTCATTATTGTCAGAAAAACCGGGCCGGTTATTGAACTGCGAGATATATGGGAGAATCATTTTTGCTCATGCAAAGGGAATTTTAAAGATATATCTGCTGTGAGTATTTGGATTTTACAGCAATTTCTGATAGCCGGCTATAAAAATAAAATTAGGAAGTAAAATATGGAAAATAATAAAGTAACTGTGTACAGGCTGGGTTCCGGCTGTGAGCTTGAGGACATCAGGGCAGGAAATATTTATGAGGTCAGAGTTCAGGGTTTTGCAAAATTCGGAACATTTGTCTATCTGAATAACAGCATAAAAGGCCTTGTTCACGTTAGTAATGTGAAGACAGAGCACAATGAGGGTGAGTTCCTCTTTGTCCGGGTGAAAAATATCAGGGACAATGGTAACATTGATCTCGAAGAGGTTGTTCCGGAAGAATATGAGATTGAAGCTGTAAACTGCTTCCATTCCCAGACAAAACTTAAAGACCTGAAGAAGAAAGTTGGCAGAAATGTAACTCTTGAGGTTGAGATAGCACAGATTAAGCAGACCTCCGGCCCGACAATATTTACTCTTGTCGATGATTCAGGTACCGAGAGTGGTGCAGGTTTTGTTGAGGCAGGAAAGCGTGCTTATCCTGATATTGAACTGGGTGATTTCGTCCGCGTCAGTGGCGAGGTCATGATGAGAAACGGACAGATCCAGCTTGAGATCAGCGATATGTCTGCACTGTCAGATGATGAAATCCTGAGTGTAAAGAAGAGGATTCAGGATGCAATTGATGAGAGAGCACGTCCGGATGACATCCCTTTCATGATTGAGAGTGAGATTCTTGAAAAGCTTAAGCCTGATATGCAGAAAGTTGCATATTACATCCGGAAAGCGATCTTCACAAACCAGACGATTATTCTCAGGCACCATGCTGATGCAGATGGTATAGCAGCGGCAGTTTCGGTTGAGAGGGCAGTAACAATGCTCATAAAGGATAATGGAGGAGATCTTGACAGTGAAGCCCATCTGTTTAAGAGAGCGCCGTCCAAAGCACCGTTTTATGAGATTGAGGATGTTACAAGGGATCTCGATTACGCCTTAAAGGACAATGTAAAGTACGGTCAGAAATTTCCGCTCATTGTTATGATGGATAACGGTTCTACTGAGGAGGATGAACCTTCATACCGGATGGCCAAAGTTTATGATATTCCAATCGTTGTTGTGGACCATCACCACCCTGATGAATCAACAGACAGGTTCCTGGAGGCGCACGTAAATCCGTATCTTGTAGGCGGAGATTTCGGTGTTACTGCCGGTATGCTTGGTGCTGAACTGGCAAGAATGATCTATCCACCTGTAGAGTCTGATATCAGGCATTTCCCTGCCGTTGCCGGGGTGGGTGACAGGAGTGAGGCGCCGGAGAGACAGAAGTATCTTGATCTGGTTGCAGATTCCTATTCTGAAGAGGAATGTAAGAATATTGCACTTGCTCTTGACTATGAGCAGTTCTGGCTCAGGTTTAATGACGGAAGGGAGATTGTAAAGGATATTCTGGATGTAAATAACAACTCCGACAGGCACAAAAAACTTGTATCGCTTCTTGTTCAGGAAGCAAATCTTGCAATTGATGAACAGTTAAAGACGTCAATGCCTCATGTTGAGGAGAAAGTCCTTGTAAATTCTGCAAATCTCTTTATGATCGATGTTGAGATATATGCACACAGGTTCACATTCCCGCCGCCCGGAAAGACTTCCGGCGAAATTCATGATGTTCTCTGTAAGAGGAATGTTGGCAAACCTGTGGTTACACTTGGAGTCGGGCCTGATTTTGTAGTTATCCGTTCACGGGGTGTTAAGATGAATATTCCGCAGATGGTTCGTGAACTTCGTGATGAGATCGTTGGCGGCGGTGTTAATGGCGGAGGGCACCTGGTAGTCGGTTCAATTAAATTTGTTGAAGGTATGAAAGAAGTTGTAATCAGTAAACTTATCGAAAAAATTGGAGAATTTGGGGTTGAAGACCTTATCTGATCCATTTAATCCGGAATTTATTTACTAAATCACAGTACAGATATTTAAGGCTGTACATAAAAAATTATAATCTGTTTTATTAGAAACCGGGGTTTATTGTCTGTCAGAATTGGAATAAACCGGAATGATTCAGAAATGTTTAAATATATATGGCGATTACTAATTATCAGGGAGGGGATATTATGAGCAAAAAGGCTGAGATAAAAGAGAGATACACTTTAACTCAGGGCAAGATAGTAGTATATCTCAAATCCGGACTTGTTAAAGGAAAACAGTATTTCAAATCGAAATATATTGCAAAGGATTTAGGTCTTTCCCCTAAAGAAGTAGGCACAAATATGGCAATTCTTGCCGATATCTGTGATGAACTGGATATATCACGCTGGAGTTATTCAAACAGCACAACATGGTGTGTCAAAGCAAGAGCTGCTTAAGTTTACTCCTGTCTGTTTTTTTCGTTAAATTAATTAATCTGTTCAATGCAGTTATTTATATGAGTGAGAAAATTATTGAGTTTATCTCTCCTGTTGAGTTTATTGCAAATATCAATGAGAAGAAGGACTGCCTTATGAATCAGAGCACAAATCAGGACGAGGCTGCGGCAGATGAAGGCAATCCGGATGGTCTGTGGTATAATATCGATGTCCCAAAAGGTCATGGATTTAAGCAGGGCGACAGGATAAAAATTACAATTGAAAAAGTATGAATCCGTTTAACCAAAAAAAAGCGGATTATTTTTTTGCATTTGCTCATGTTGAATAATTTTTGAGAATCTCTACATATTATTTTGGAGATTTCTGTAAATTTATTTATACATAATAATGCTGATTAAGTATTATCAGGGATAATTCTATGTTTCAACCGGAGTTTTAATCAGGATGGCTGGGAAAAAATTTTATTTAAAGGCGTTTGGCATATTATCTGTTATTATTGTGATGTCTGTGCTTGCCGGCGGGTGTACAGCCCAGAGTGGTGAAGATACAATTACATTTAAAGAGGCAGAGGATTTAATTGATCAGGGTTCTGAGAAGATATTTTCGATTGACTGGAATCGTGACAATCCGGAAAATATCCGTTCTCAGTTATCGTCTGCCGAGGTGGATTTTAAGATAGTGTTTGATTCTCTGTCGCTCATAAATCCTGATAATTTTGATGAGTCTAAAGAGATTTACGCAATGAGGGCTATATCCTGCGCTAACCTTGAGCTGATCTCTTCTCTGATGGATCTCGCAAATGTAATAGAGCATTACAATAATGCAGATTACTTTGCGTCTACGTATGAGAAGTATAACTGGGAGATGGAGATTAAAACTGCGGATTCAGCTCTTGCCTCTGCCAGGAATAAATTAAATTCTGCAATTACGCGCTTAAACGGCATTAATATGAATGAAGTGCCCTTCGATATGCAGGGCGAAATTACAGGTATGAAAGTGCAGTATTCCGGGCTGAACAGACTGATGACAAATCTTGCCGCAGAATTTTCTGAGGCACTGGATAACTGATACTTTTTTCAGACTTCCTGATTCATAATCTTTCATGAAATATCTGTATCGGGCACCATAATGTTTAATCTGTTATCTGTGTGCGGGCCGGAATGGAGAGAGTCTGCCGGCACATGGGTAGTTCTTCTGATTTGAGATAGTGGATGGTATTTAATCCATAGTGCTGAGCATGTCTTTGATCTTATACATCTCCGGCTGGATCTGCTGCTGGTAGTAAGAGGTTTCCGGAGTTTCAAGGTTTAATTCAAAGTCAAGTATGTTCTCTGCCTCTATTATGAAGTAGTATTTCCTGTCTCCTGATTCAACTTTCCTGACTATGCTTCCGTTGTTCTGGATGTTTCCTCCGGTTACAATATCGCCCGTTGATGCGTCAACTAAAATCCACTGAAATGAGGAGTAGAGCAGACTTTGACCTTTGGCAGGGTTCATCTTTGAATTTATCCGCCACAGGTCATATGGGACACCAAATATCTCAGAATAGCCGCTGTAGTTCCCGTTCATATATGCAAATTTTTTGACATACACATTTTTATTGCCCCATATTGATGATGAGAAGAGATCTGATGAGAGGTATCTGTCCATATCTGAGAATGAATGGTATTTGATATGTTCGGGGGTAAAGATTTCACTTTCAGGCAGATAGAGGTTTTTTGGGAGGTGCAGCCTTGGATATCCTGAGGGCCCGGGGGAATATATTGAGTCAATATCATAGTTGTAAAATATTCTGAAAGGTGGTTCCAGCGGGGTTGTGCTGTATGTATAGTGCGGGCCGGCCGTACAGCATGATGAGTCAGTGCATGTATCTCCGCCTGCGGCAGCGCCCGATATTGAGGTATCCCCATCGCCAAAGTCCGGAGGATTTATTATCATCGCAATTCCTGCAACAATTCCTATGGCAACAAGAAAGGTGATTATGTCCCTTTTATCCACAAGGATTATCTGTTGCGAATAGCTAATATAATTTTTTTATTTGCTGCTGACCGTAATTCAGATCATATTGAAATTCCGGCCGGGATTTATGCAAAATGATCTTATGAGCCTGTTTACTTCTTAAACCTTTATATGTATTAAAAGTGAAATACAGGTATGGATACAGCAGAGGTTCGCACATGGATTATATTTTATCTGATCTCCTTTGTTGTACTACTGATTACACTCTTTTTTACGACACAGGGTTTTATGATTGGCATCGGCCTTACAATGATTATTCTGGTAATGGGGATTAATTTTGTACTTATCAGAAAGGAGATTATGAAGGTGAAATCAAAGAAAGAACTGATGAAAAAGCTGTCAAAGAAGGAAGTATCTGACGATAAACAGGAAAAAAATATTTTTGATAACTGATACTTCCGGAAGATAAAAAAAGTATTTTTTCCCTTTTGCAGTCCGGTTATCAGCTGCTTTTCAGGATTATATTATTTCTTTATGAATACTTTCTGTAGTGCGTCATGAGCTTCATATAATTCCTCAACTTCACGACCGAGGAATTCTGTCTTGCCCATTACATAAAAACCGTTCTGGACAAGTGCCGGGTGAAACATTCTTGCAAGGTCATTCTTCTGTTTTTCAGTGAAATATATGGTAACATTCCGGCAGAGAATCATATCAAGGTAGTTGCTGACCGGTTTTCCGCTCATAAGGTCGTGCTGAGAAAATCTGATCATATCTTTGATATGTTTTTTCATCTCGAATTTACCGTCAGGCATTTCTGAAAAATGTCTTCTTATCTGTCCCTCACTTAGGTTTTCCAGTGACCTTTTATCATATATACCGGTTTTTGCTTTATTCAGGGCTTCTCTGTCAAGATCAGTCGCAAATATGGTTATCTGTGTGTCTGCCTTCAGTCTTGTTAAATCATACAGTATTATTGCAAGTGTGTAGGGTTCTTCCCCGGTTGCACACCCTGCGCTCCAGATTCTGATCCTTCCTTTTTTGTTTATTATACCCGGAATTATGTCACTTTTAAGGAGGTCAAAGACTTCCCTGTCCCGCCAGAATTTGGTGACGTTTATTGTCAGGGCATTTCTTAGGAGTTCCTGTTCTTTCTGATCAGAGAGCAGAATTTTGTTGTAGTCACTGTATTCTGTTTTTCCGGTAATTCTCATCCTTGAGAGAACCCTTCTTTTAATATAATCCTCTTTGTAGCTTCCGCACTGGATATTCAGGAGTTTCTGTATTGTTCTCTTTAAATTCTGAAATTCTGCATCTGACATTTTATTATCACTTAGACCCGGATTATATTTTGTTCTTTATTATTTATCAATCAGTGTATTGTTTCCCGGAATAATCCGGACTGTAATTACTGTGATGGAGATAATATATTTTTCAGGCCGGTCTCTTTGTTTTCCGGAATGTTTTTTTGCCGGGTATTAAAAAAAGGTATTATATCTGTTACAGGCAGTCTGGCTGATAAGCAGATTATATGAGAGCTGCTGAGCGTTATCCGGAAATATCTGGTCACTTTGGTGATTTCAGTTTAAACTTCTTCATCATCCCTTCAAGGTCGGCTGACATCTTATGAAGTTCATGTGAAATGCTGCTGACCTCTTCTGTACTTGCATTAATATCTTCTGCAAAATCGGATATGCTTTTTACAGATCTAAGATTTTTATCTGCCATTCTGTTGGCTTTTTCGATATTTTCAAGGAATTTGTTGGTCTCGTCTGCCTGGTTTTCTGTAGCTTTTGTTATTTCAATTATGCCGGTTGTCGCTCCACCTATATCATTTACAATATTATTGAGGGCATCAATTGCAAGATTTACACTGCCTATGCTGTCAGTTATCTCTTCATCAACCTTCTTCATAGATTCGGTTGTCTTCTCACTGTTTTTCTGAATCTCGGCTATCAAATCCTCAATATTTCTGGTTGCACCTTTTGATTCGCGGGCGAGGTTTCTGATCTCTTCAGCTACTACTGAAAATCCACGCCCGTGTTCACCTGCGCGTGCAGCTTCAATTGCAGCATTCAGGGCAAGAAGATTTGTCTGCTCGGCAATTCCGGCAATTAACCTGACAATGTCGTTTATTTTGTACATCTCCTCATTTAATGCATTTATCTCGTCTACACTTTTCTTTGATATTATGCCTACATTCTCAATCTTTCCTGATGCGTTTTTACCGATTTCAGCAGCAGATTTCCCTTCTTCAGTGACTTTCTTTGCCTGCTCCATCACTTCCTGACTTGTTCCGGATATCTCTTCTATTGAGGCAGAGAGGTCGGTTATTCCCATGCTGATCTCACCGAAGAGATCTATTATCTTACTGTTGGATTCAGCGGATTCTCCGGAATTTGCTGCAAGTTTTTCCGTTGCAGATAATATTTTTCTGCTGTTGCCGCTCAGTTCTCCGGATGTTTCGTCAATCAGATCAATATTTTTGCCTACGTTAATCAGAAGGCTGTTAATTTCATTTATGGAGTTGTTGAAATCAGTTTTAAGTTCATAAAGTGGATCGTCTTCGGTTATTTCTGCTGACACTGTCAGATCGCCTGATGCAATTAATTTCATCCGGCCCCTGAATAGTTCAGCACTTTCTGAGAGCTTTTTCGCTTCCGTCCTTGATTTCTCCATTAATTCCTGAATTTCTCTCTCTTTTGCCCGGATTTTGGTAATTTCATTATATACGATCAGGAGTGTATTTACATTGCCGTTACTGTCCGGAACAGGTATGGCATATTGTTCCAGGATGTGGCGGCCCGAGGGCAGATCAACTGTAACCTCGCCGTAACTTCTCTTTTTATTTTTGAAGGCTGTATTCAGGCCTTCTCCTTCCTGAGAGACAAGTTTGAAGTCCCTTGCATTCATCTTCAGCAGTTTCTGCCGGGATATTCCGCTCATATTTTCGTAGGCATTGTTTGTGACAATAATATTGAATTTGTTATCAACAAGAAGAATCGGCATTGGATTTTCCTGTACGATTGTTTCTGAGCGTTTTTTGAGTTCTTCGTTCTGCCGGAGCTTTCTGTTTAATATCTCTTCCTTCTCTCTGGTTGAGGTTATGTCATTGCAGATTAGAATAACTCCGGATATTGTCCCGTCTCTCTCTTTTAAGGGAATAGCATGCTGATTCAGGATGTGTTCTCCGGAAGGGAACTGGATTTTTATTTCAGAGTCTGCCGGAGTTTTTCTCTCTATAACTGAGGAGAGTTTATCCCCTTTTAATACTGTTATTTTGAATTCCCCGATGTTTCTTCCGGTTAATCTGTATTCATTAAGGCTGCTCAGTTTTTCAAATTCTCTGCTGCTCTGTATAATTCTTAAATTATTATCCAGAAGTAGAGCCGGCATCGGATTTTCCTTTATTACTGTCTCAAACCGGTTTTCTGTTCTTTTTATATTATTTTCCAGTTCTTCTCTTTTTATATCGAATAATTCTTCCTTTCTCTTCAGTTCTTCTTTTAAATCCCTGAATCCGGAGGCAATATTTTCATTTTCAATATTAAATCTTCTTATTTCGTCTGAGTTTTTATTTTCAGCTTCATTTAATCCTTTACTAAAGCCTTCATTATAAGCAGATTCTCTGAGATTTTCATATTTCTCTTTAAGTTCTGCAAGTTCTGATTCTGTTTTCCGGATTCTGGAATCTTTCTCTGTAAGTTCAGATTCCTTTATTTGATATCCGGAATTACTCTCCTGCAGCTCAGATTTTAATTTATTGATCTCAAGTTCTTTCTCAGAAATCAGAGTTCTTATCTCTTCAGTCTCTCTGCTCTTCTCTTCCAGCTGCTCTCTGATTATTTTATTTTCGTTATTTATCTCGGCTAACTGCGATACTGTCTCTTCAGTCTCTCTGCTCTTCTCCTCCAGCTGTTCTCTGATTATTTTATTTTCGTTATTTATCTCGGCTAGCTGCGATACTGTCTCTTCAGTCTCTCTGCTCTTCTCCTCCAGCTGTGTTCTTATCTCTTCAGTCTCTCTGCTCTTCTCCTCCAGCTGCTCTCTGATTATTTTATTTTCGTTATTTATCTCAGCTAACTGCGATACTGTCTCTTCAGTCTCTCTGCTCTTCTCTTCCAGCTGTGTTCTTATCTCTTCAGTCTCCCTGCTCTTCTCCTCCAGCTGTGTTCTTATCTCTTCCAGCTGCTCTCTGATTATTTTATTTTCGTTATTTATCTCAGCTAACTGCGATACTGTCTCTTCAGTCTCAGAATCTCTTTTTGTCAGCCGGGATTTTATCTCTTCAGTCTCTGAAATTTTCTCTGATAAAAGTGAATTTATCAGTTCAGTTTCATTGTTCTTCTCTTCCAGCTGTAACTTTATCTTCTCAATCTCTGCATTTTTCTCTGCAAGTTCTGATTCAATCGCCTTAACTTCTGATTCCTTACCTCTCAGCTGAGACTTTATCTCTTCAGTCTCAGAACTTTTTACTGACAATTCTGATTCTTTTGAGGTTATTTTCTCATTTAAATTATCTATTATCTTTTTATTATCTTTTAATAGTAAACTGAGCTCCTCGATTTTATCGTTCTTCAGCTTCAGTTCATCTTTACTGTTTTCAGTCCCCCTTTCATATCCTTCATTATTTCCCCTCTTATATCCGTCATTGCTCCCTCTTTCATACCCCTCTTCTGCCCCTTTGTTATATCCTTCATCAAATACGCTGCCCTTTAATTCTTCAAAGGACATTTTAAGCCTGTTTATCTCATTATTTTTCTCTTCAAGACCTTTATCCAGACCTTTTTTATAAAATTTGTCATTTTCGCTCTGAACTGACCTTTTAATATCTGATATTTCCTTATCTTTCTCTTCCCTTCCGGAATTCAGGCCTTTTTCAAAAGAGACCTTTTTTTCCTCTTCTATTTTTTTCCGGATTGAAGAGATGTCCTTCTTAAATTTATCAATCAGTGAATCCTTCTCATTGAGCAGATCTTTTAAGTTTTTATTTTCCGACTCAAGTTCTTTTATTATATCCTTTAATTCTTCTGTCTTTTCCTTAAGGCTCTGAATATCACTCTCATACCCGGAGATTTCCGGTTTATTCTGTTCGTATTCCTTTATTTCCTGCTTTAAAATTCCTATTTCCTTCTCTTTAACAGATATCTGTTCATTTATTCTGGCTTCAAGTTCACTGATCTTCTGCTTATATTCTTCCTCTTTATCTGAACTGATCAGCATTTCTGAAGATTTTTCAGATGAAATATCCAGTATTGAGTTTGTAAGTGATGCAATATCTGACAGGTCTTTTTCAGAATAGCTGTCTTTAAGCCTTGCATCGGTATTCCCTTTAATATATTCTCCGGATACCCTTCTGAACTCATCAATAAATTTTATGAGTTCTGCATTTTTTTCAGGTTTTCTCTCCGGAATTTCCGTCTGTGCTCCGGCAAACAAGGCTTTTCTTCCCGGTCTTTTCATTCTTGGCTGGTCATCACTCAATTAAATCACCAATTTCTGACAATGTCTGATATCTCTTTATAACTTTTTGCTGCTCTGGATTCTGGATTTATGTGTGATATGGGCATATTTTCTTTCTGTGAATATATTATTTTAAAATCATATGGGACTGTGCAGATCTCTTTTACATTTATCCTGAGATCTGATTCTATCTCGTCAAGAAGGGTATTTTCATCAAATTTCTCTTTTTTACCGGACAAAAGCCTCCTGAAAGATTCAATCATCTCATTTACGGGGGCTTTAACCTCCTGAAGTTCACCTGTTTTTGTGATAATTGCCATATCTGCACTTCTTTTTTTGCCTATACTCTCTTCAATATCTGAAAAAATTGTTGTGAGACTTTCAACACCGTATCCTGCAAAAAAACTGCTGTCAAGAGTAATAATGATCCTGTCGGCGGCTATCAGCCCGTTCAGGACAAACTGGCCCATACTTGGAGGTGTATCTATCAGTATATGGTCATATTCATCAGGAAGAGAGTTTAAAGCTTCTTTTAGGACAAAAGAACGGTCCTCAATATTATACAGATAAGGTTCAACCCCTACAAGGTCAAGAGATGAAGGCGCGAGGAATATTCCGGATTTTGTCTCTTTAATGACATCTTTTATTGTCACATCCGGAAATCCCTCAAAGACGTTCATGAAGACGTCATACATATTAATGTCCTGTTCATCAGGGTTAATTCCAAGTCCGATTGTTGCATTGGCCTGTGGATCACAGTCAATTATCAGAACTTTCTCTCCGGATTTCTGAAGAAAACCTCCAATATTCAGGCACGATGTGGTTTTTCCGGTCCCACCTTTATGATGAACAAAAGTAATTACTGAAATGATATTTCACCTTTATATTTCTTTTGTACTATCCTTTAAAAAAACTAGCGACAAGAGCTAATCCGGAGAATCACATCCGGCCGGTTAACTCCTGTTATGTTTTAGGATGCATGATGATTTCATCCGGCAGATTATAGATTCACTGCTCCGGTATTATCTGAATGTGATTGGCAATATCATGCCTGCGATCACAGCGGGCGGGTATTTATATTTCAGTTATGAATGTGGCATTTTTTCACCTGTTGGGGTATGGGCAGAATAATTCACGTGAATTTTTTTGCCTGAAACTATTGGATTATCTGAATATAGCAGAACTAATCCGAATATTTTAAATTCAGGGATAATTAATTTCATTCTATGACCTCTGCCAGGGGAAAGTTGATACTAATTCCTTTGATGCTGGTAATTGTAATATTCTCAGCCGGATGTCTTGAGACATCTTTTGGAGTTGTGGAGTACAGTTATCCTCTCTTAAATATTGAGATTACCAATTCCGGTGAAGAGACAGATGCATATGTACAGGTTACTGTATTTGATCTCGCTGATTTCAGGCAGATTGAGATCGGGAAATATGTTGAGGATATACATCTTAAAACAGGTTCAAATATGGTTTCAGTTCCGGTTAAACTAAAAAAGGGTGATTATAAGCTATATATATACCTGATTGAGAATAATGAACGCAAAGTGGCTGAGATTAGGGATATTGGTGTTGAATGATGACTCCGGATGTAAAACTTCTTAAATCTGCACTCGGAGAAGAGAAGGCAGATATCGGTTTTTTAAACGGAATTTTATTCAATCCTTTTACATGCGAATGGCTGAAACTTGATTTTTTTGTGAAATCCGGAATTATTGTCGGAATTGCTGATAGTGAAGGGGATGTTTCCGGTTCAGAAAGTTCTGAAAACAGTGCCGAAAACAATCCGGGGTCCGGTTACAGGGCAGAGAGATATATTGACCTGAAGGGTGCGAAAGTTATTCCCGGACTTATTGACTCGCATGTGCATATCGAGAGTTCACTCCTTACACCTTTTGAATATGCACGGCTTGTAATCCCGCACGGGACAACGGCAGTGATTGCGGACCCGCATGAGATAGCAAATGTTGCAGGCATTGAGGGTGTCAATTTTATGATACGTGATTCTGAAAAGACACCGCTTTCTTTTTATTATATGGCTCCAGCCTGTGTCCCTGCAACCCCTATGGACAGGGCAGGGGCAGATCTTGATTCTGAAGCTTTAAAGGAATTGGCAGCCAGCGAGAGTATAATCGGACTTGGTGAGATGATGAATTTCCCCGGAGTAATCTTTGGTGACTCTGAAGTACAGAAAAAGCTTGAAATTTTTGATATTATTGACGGCCATTCCCCACAGCTTTCCGGTAAAGAACTCAATGCATACATTTCGCAGGGAATTGAGAGTGACCATGAATGTGTAAGTCGGGAGGAAGCACTCGAAAAGCTCAGAAAAGGGATGTATATCTACCTGCGTGAAGGTTCAACCGAAAAGAATCTTTCTGAGATTGCCGGTATTGTAAACTGTTATAATTCGCACCGCTGCTCTTTCTGCACCGATGACCGCCATGCCGATATGCTCTATAATGACGGGCATATAGACGACTGTATCAGGAAAGCTGTTTCAGCCGGAATATCTACTGAAACTGCAATTAAAATGGCAACTCTCTCTCCGGCTGAGAGATTTGGGCTTAAGGATCGTGGCGCTCTCTCTCCGGGCAGGAGGGCAGACTTCTGTACTCTTGCAGACTCAGAAGAGTTCAGGGTTCTGGATACATATATTAGAGGCGTTAACTTTACAGATATCCAAAGAGATGAGAAAGTCAGCTTCAATTCTGTCTTTAATGCAGGAAGGCTTACAGAGGATGACCTCAAAATCTCCGGCAGTGGAAATGCGAGAATTATCGGGATAAACCAGGGGCAGATTATTACAGATCTGATTGTCGAGGATATTGATTCATCTGGTATTCCGGATCTGAACCGTGATATTATCAAAGCTGTAGTCTGCGACCGTTATCGTGCGGGAGGATGTGGTGTCGGACTTATAAACGGTCTTAAGATCAGAGAAGGTGCAATCTGCGCCAGCATCTCACATGACTCACATAACATCGTTGCAGCAGGGGCATCGGATGCGGAGATCGTCAGGGCAGTGAACCTTGTCAGGGAGAGTTCCGGCGGCATGGCGGCTGTATGCGGCGATGATAGTTTTGTTCTCCCGCTCGATATTGGCGGGATAATGTCATCCGGAAGTTATGCTGAGGTAATTGATGGACTGAAAAAACTTGAAGAGATTACTAAAAAGACAGGTTCGGTTAAAGACCCGTTTATGTACCTCTCATTCATTGCCCTGACTGTAATTCCGGCTCTAAGAATTACTGAAAGAGGGCTGTTTGATGTATCTGAGTTTTCTGATGTCCCTCTCTTTAAATTGTGACCGGTTTTTTGTGCAGGAGTATTTACTGCGGGCAGCAGTAAACAGAAACAAATTTTATCCGGGAAAAATTTAAATCAGCATTTTTCCTGAAAATAACGAGAGAATCATTATTATTACTGGCTGATGAATCAGATAGATCAGCAGTGTGTTTCTGCCCGGAACTGTTAAAAATTTCAGGTTAAATCTCTCCTTTATTTCAAATAAACGCTTGCCTTCCGGGTAGAAGACTGACCCTGCAAACATTCCCAGGAGGAAAAAGCCAAGCCAGGGAAGGAGCGGTTCGTAATCCACCGATATAAAATCTGCCGGGTGTATTCCCAGAAATAAAAGAAAGTAGGGGCCGGAGATATTCTGAACCAGGACTCCTAAAGCTATTATTGCCGTTGATACTAATACAAGGTATTTTTTCAGGCAAAAAAACAGCGGTGAGAGGATGATGGATATTCCTATCAGGTGGAGTATTCCAAATACTATAAAACCCCTTCCGATTATGAGGTATGTGGCAGCTGTAATCAGAATTCCAAGGGAGTATATGAACAGGCCTCTCTTAAAGAATTTAATGTTTATAGGTTCTCTGAAGAAGCTGATTATTTTACTATTAATGTTTAATTTTCCGGCATATTTTTCGTTATATGCTTCCTTATCAGGATTTTTGCCGGTATTTTGGACCTGCTGATTATTACCTTTATGCAGCCTGCCCTCCTGCTGAATCTCTGATCTTTTTCTGCTTATCCAGACTGATGTTCCGGCTATGAATACAAATAAAAAGGCTGTAATATATGCAAAATATCTCCAGAAACCATAGCTCACATTTATATCGGCTATGTCAAAATAACTGAGGTCATAGACAAAATGAAATATTATCATCATCAGAAGGGCAAGTCCCCTAAGTGAATCAACTTCCCAAAATCTCACATATTTACTGCCTGTTTTAGCTGTCATTTTAGCACTAACTATTTAGTTCTCCTTTATACAAATAATTCTCAGGTATTTATGAAAGATGAGCATATCATTGAGGCAGCCGGCATGGCAAGGGTCACTGTCAGTAACGGGTTGGTTGTCAGTGTTGAGGAGCCGCTGCTGAAAAGCTGCCCTCTTGCCCGGAAGTTTGGTCATCCTGTAACAAAGATGGAAATTCCGGAGATAAAGAGAAATATTGAGGAGAGAATATCGTCTTTTGGTATGTGCACGCCTGAAAGGGAGGTTATAAGTGACGATGACTTTGTTCTCTTCGGGGCATCTGAACTGCTCTCAAACGGCCTGCGTTCCGGAATTATTGACTGTGCAGTCATCGCATGTGACGGCGCGGGAAGTGTTGTCTGTGATAACCCGCTGCTCGTGCAGGGGATTGGGGGCAGAATGTCAGGACTTGTAAAGACAGTGCCGTACAGGCAGGTTATTGAAAGAATAGAGAAATCCGGCGGAATTGTAACGGACAGGGAATCTGCATCTGTCGACCCGTTGTCCGCACTGAAAACAGCAGTAAATTCCGGATATAAAAAACCGGCTGTGACAGTTGCATCTGCTGTCCTGTCTGAAAAAATCCGCAGTGAATGCCCGGAAGCTGTTATTGTGGCTGTTCACACCACCGGAATTTTGCCTGAAGATGCAGAAGTACTCTCAGATAACTGTGATTTAATATCTGCATGCGCCTCGCTGCCTCTCAGAAATATTGCAGGGAAAAGAGCACTTTTGCAGGCCGGAAATTCAGTGCCTGTGTATGCCATGACCAAAACCGGGAAAGAGATTATATTTGACAAACTTATGAATTCAGATCAGCAGGTCTTTGTTAAAGGTATGAAACTTCCTTATATGGCAGGAAAAGACCCGGAACCTCTGATCTGAATTCTAATTATATTTTTTGCCACTAATGTCCGGAAAAACGGGATAATTTTTCCGGCAGGAAAACTATATCTCTGTTTTTTTTTGCAGAATACTGAATTTTTGCTTTTCTCTCCTGATATCTTATTCAAGGAGGATAATGTCATTTAATTCTGCAAATTTTTCTATTGTATGGCGTGGTCTGATATTCAGGAACGGCA
This sequence comes from Methanoplanus limicola DSM 2279, assembly GCF_000243255.1. NCBI lineage: Archaea > Methanobacteriati > Methanobacteriota > Methanomicrobia > Methanomicrobiales > Methanomicrobiaceae > Methanoplanus > Methanoplanus limicola. The sequence continues at coordinate 1,904,564 of NZ_CM001436.1, read as the reverse complement.
TCTTCAGCCAGTCACCGTACTTTGCATAGACTGTATAAAGTCCCATCTCATTTCCAGGCATAATTTCCCTCTTTGGGCTGTCCCCAACGACCATTGACTTTTCAGGCGATGCGTCAATACTTTTCAGGCCCCTGTGGAAATTTTCATGCGAAGGTTTTCTAAAACCGGTCACATCCGGAGTAACAATGAATTCAAAATATTCTCTAATCCCTGTTTTATTAAGCCTCTTTTCAGCATTTTCTGTATCGGCATCTGTAACTATTGCCATCCTGAAGCCGTTCTCTTTAATCTTTTCCAGGGTCTCTCTGACTTCAGGGTATAATTTTATTGATGTGAGTTTCAGCTCCTCATATACAGTGACTGATTCTTCAAATATTTCCGGCGACTCAACCCCTTTTAATGTCATAAAATCACGGATATTTTCATGGTTTTCAAAACCATGAGGGCCGGTCAGGAAATGCCTGAGAAGTTCTTCCCCTGTGCCGCCACCGACAATCTCAGCAACCCTGTTGCATGCAATAATTTTGGCTTCGGCAAAGTCATAGAGCGTATTGTCCATATCAAAGAGAATCCCTTCAGGCGATATTTTTTTATTATTTTTGCCGTTATTCATCTCCATTATTATATGTTATAGTTATAATTATATTTTTACCGGATATTTGGTGATGTAAAGAATCTGGTATGAATTTATCCGGATATATCGGTCTGATCAAAAAATAACTCTTATTTGTTATAATTATTGGAATTCTGGCTGTTTTGCCGGATTTTATGCAGTAATCAATGAAGATAAAATGGGTATATTTATATGTCCCAATTATATAAGATCAATTACCTTAAGGGGGAGTATACATACCGAAAAATCATGAATCTGGCAATACTGAATCAGAGAATATTTCCGGAATTGAAAAAAATATCGGAAAGTGCTCTTTTTTTTCTGACAATGAAGGCGCCAACCTGGTTATAGATAAGTATGGAAATATTCTGATTGCAAATTCATTATTCTTTGATCTCTTTGGCATACGTGAGAATGAGATTGAGTCCGGCCTGAATTTTTATCATTTAAAACCGGAAGAAAGTTCAGGTTATTCAAGAGAATTTAATGATTCACGGCTGAAAGATCCATATAACTCCCCTAAGACTACAGAAATTAATTTTTACGTCAGCGGTGGCAGAAATCACAGGTTTGTTTACACTGCCGCAAAAATACCAGGTACAGAAAACATTCTCATATCTGCTCTTCCTTCTGATCTGGCAGCTAAAACGGGGGATAAGCAAAAGGTTTCAGGAGATAAGAGATCTGCTCTCAGAAACCCCAAAAGGACAAAAAGGAGGTCCGAGCGGGTGACTGCAATCTCTAAATTTGAGAATTCTGACTTTGACCGATATTTCCATTTCAGTTTCCTCGTTGAAAATCTCCCTGAGACGGTCTTTGTTGTTGTAGGCGGAAAGATATCATATATCAATAATTCAGGTATAGAATTTTTCAGGATTAAAAACCGTTATGATATTATAGGCAAATCCCCCGAAGATTACATTAAACTTATTTCCGGAAAGAAATTTTCAGAGGTTTTTGAGCAGTTCCGTGCAGGTATTTTTAAATTTCCGTTTGAATCCGGGATTGAACTGTATGACGGAAGAGCTGAATTAATTGAGATTTCTTCTTTTCCTGTAATATATGAGGAAATTTCGGGTACTCAGTTCATTTTTCGTGATGTAAGTGAGAGAAAAAATGCCAGATCTGAAGAGATTTCACTGATAAAAAAGAATAAAATTCTGAACCGGATACTTGGCGCAGCGAATTCATCTGTCTTTGTAGATGAGATGCTTGATACGCTTCTTGAGACGTGTCTTGATGAACTTGACCTTGATGCGGTATGGATATATGCGAAAAATGATGAAGGTTTAACGGCGGATCTTCTTGGTTTTAAGAGAATTCCTTCCTGGTTTGAGGATAAGTATTCTGAGATCAGTATAAGGGAGTGGCCCTATAATATGATCTTTTTTGCAGGTCAGCCGCGTTATGTTGAAAATCTCCCTGACAGCCTTCCCGGAATTTCAGATACTGAAATTATGGAGGATCTTGGAATAATATGTTATGCGGGAATTCCTCTGATCTCGGACAATGCGGTTGTCGGTGCTCTCTTTGTAGCACGTGATACTAAAGCTTCATTTACAGAGTTTGAAAAGCTAACGCTTGAAAAGGTTGGCCGGGAAATCGGTACGGCTCTTGTCCGGTGCATAATTCAGGAGAAGATAGACCAGGAGTATTCGGACATCTGTGACAGCCTTAAAATTGCAATAGATGATTTATCTGAGATTTATGGGGATATTTCAGGTCAGTATTCTCTGAATAATTCCTGTAATATTGCAGACGAACTTTTCATTCCGGAAGTGATTAAAAATCCGGGTAAATACAGGGACGATATCAAAAATCTATCACTTCTGTCAGGTGCGGATTCATTTACAGTAAATGACCTCAGGGTTGTTCATCTCGATTCTGCCCTGAGGCGTGTTGTGGATTTTCTGCCGGATGTAAATTTTATCCTGGATGATTCGGGAGAATGTGCTTATGCAGATGATGATCTCTATGTTTTATTCCTGAATATTGTATCATATGTTGCCGGACAGACAGAGGATCAGCTGTGTGTTTCGGTCAGTACTGACTCTTCTGATGAGCGGTTACTGGTAACACTTGAATTCTCACTGAATAATCTTCCGCCGGGACTTGAATATCTTACCCTGAGGAGCAGATTTTACAGTCCGGGACTTAACAGAGACAATCTGCCTCTGTATATTGTAAAACTGCTTCTTGAGCGTTATAACGGCAGAATTGAAATGCCTTCCCAGGTGAGGGGAGATTCTGTTATGTCAGACTCCGGTTCTGGTGTGTCATGTATCAGGTTTATTCTTGTAAAGTTCAGTTAATAGCTCTCATGAAAGATCACAGGGATATAGTGGTTTATCTGTCATCTCTGTGAGGGATGCAGCATCTGAGCGAATTTTACGGATTTTCCGGGGAAAAAGTGGGATTTCCCGGTATTGTTCACAGGTGACGGTATATTGCAACTGCAACGCCGTTTACATCTGATACAACATCATTTATGCCCTGCATGCTTTCTCCCACGGGTACATTGTTGGCATATATTACAAAGGCTATTTCATTGCCTTTTTCTGTATTCATATATCCGAGAAGCCCTCTTGCATAGACAAATATATCACCTGTCATTATCATTGCAACGGATGTTCCGGTTTTGGCTGATATTTTACCATATCCGGGATCTCCGGGTTCTGCTCCTTTTGCAAGCGTTCCATCCACTCCCAAAACCGGCATTGAATCTTTCAGTACCTGGTAATAATCCTGTTTATGGGCATATGTCAGCAGATCTATTGCAGATTTTGGGCTGATTCTGTTGTTGATGCTGCCTTCACCGTCTGCAAGTGCAAGACTTCTGACGTTTATTCCGGTCTTTTTCAGAAATTCCCCTTCTGTCATCATTCCGGCATCGAATGAATTATAACCTTCATGTGCTCCGATAATTGCTATGAGGCAGTTTGCATAGAGGTTCTGGCTGACTTTTAAGGTTACTTTTGCATATTCGGATAGCGGTGGTGATATGAGTTCTCCTGCGATGTCATATTTTTCGTAGTTATGATCTCCTGACAGGACCTCAGCCGGATATCTGTCGGCCGGTGATTTGACTGATATTCCTGCTCTCTCAAGTGCATCAATGAACAGGCCGCGGGCAAACTGTGCGGGTACATTTACATTTGATGTAACGTTCACCGGTTCTGAGCCTTCAGGTATTGTGCCGGATATTTCTATTACCTTCTGACCGTCATAATCGGGGATTATCAGGTCCCTCTGTGAACCTGAATCTCCGGTTATGATCCTGCTCTCTACTGTATATGCGGATGATTTCGGTCTCCAGTCAACTGTTGCAGGGCTTCCTGCCTTCTCCGGAATTACTGTGATGTCAATAAGGTTGTCATTGATTATTATTGGTGTAATTATGCCTTTGTCGGCCTGCATCTCTTCTTTAAAGAGGTTTGTATCTATTGCCACGTCATTAACTGTTCTGATTCCGGAATCGTATGCCTGTTTTGAGAGATCGTTTAATCCGGCCATTGGATCGGATTTGGTCAGAATACATGATCCAAATGCACCTGCATCGACGTGATCTTCATTTGTGAATTCAAGTGTCCCGTCTGGGAGGGAGCGTCCGCCCATTGCAGGGTCCCCTGAGGCAACAAGTATCAGGTTCTCACCGGTGTAATATACCGGAGTTTTAAATCTGTAGTCCGGGCCAAGTATGTCCAGTGCGGTTGTTACAGTAAATACCTTGGTTGTGGAACCGGGCGTGAACATCTGATCTATGTTGTGTGACAGAAGGACTTCGCCGGAATTCATATCTCTGGCCATAAATCCCCAGTCTGAATAGTCATATTTTTCATCCGAAATTATGGCATCAATCTCTTCTTTGAACTCTGCATGACTGTTCAGTGTTAAATCCGGTGCATTTTCTCCGCCTGAATCTTTATTGTCAGTCTGTGTACACCCGCAGCAGAATGTTGTAGTGATTAAGAGAAGAATCAGGACGATTAATCCTGATTTTATTAGATAATTATCATTCCGGTTTTTGTTATAACCGTCCGGAGGTATGCCTGCCATAAACTTTAATTGAGTGTTTAAGGGATATAATTTATTAAGTGCTTATCATGTGCAGAATCTGAATTTTTCCAAAATTTATCTGATAATATCAATGGAAATGGGGCTATTGTGGCTATTACAAATTAACTATATGCCAAAAACAGTGAATTTCCGGGCCAAAAAAAGTATTAAATGTAATTTTTTCTGCGCCATCTTTTCGGGCCTTTAAAGCCCCTTAATCCGTGGTGCTCAAAATTTATATCCGGATGTTCTTCAGCTCTCATCTCCGGATACCTGACCTCTCTCTCCCATCTGCTTCCGTACAGATTTTTTCTTCTGTAATGTGGTTTATGCGATACTCTTTCAAGCTGTTTGATCTTTAATGCCATTTTTACCTCCTTTTTCAGACATGAAGTTTTTTGGAATATATATTAATTTGCCTTGTATATTACGGCTGAATTGAACACCTGTTCCGCCTCGATAATACTTGTAAATCTGAATACGGCTTTTAATAGCAGGGTTCAACCGGATTATTCTGAAGATGATTATTCTGAAGATGATTATTCTGAAGATGATTATTCTGAAGATGATTATTCTGAAGATGATTATTCTGAGGAGGATTATTCTGGGGGGGATTATTCTGAGGAATGAAAGAGGTACTTTGGCTTTTCTCACAATCGTTAAGCAGGTGCGAAGGAAATCTTCCCGAATATCAACCTGCAACTCATAATTATTCTCTTCTCTGATTCAGGAATCCTTATATTATGTCAAATCAAATATCCAAATAGCAACAATTAAAGTCACAAATAAATTTTATCATATCAAATATTTGGGGATATTTGAAAATTCGGGACATTCAACATAACGGTGATGACGAGTCGCAAATAATTCTCCATAATATTTTGAATGGGAGGATTGACAGATGGGGACAGATATATCAGAAAATAAAAAAGAAAATCCGCACAGCACAGCAAACAACGCAACAAAATCCTATAAGCTATTATTTCTTGCAGCAATTGCAGTTGCGTTAATACTGCTTATTTCACCGGTAATGGCAGGAGAATACGGCACAGTAGTATATCCCGGAGAGACAGTTTTTATCGGCGAATCCGGTCTTGATATTACTCCGGCAATGGCAGGAAATAATGTTATTGGTTGGTACTATGCCGGAAATAATCCTACAACTGATGCACCTTCATCAGTTATGACCGTTTCAAATCCTGATGATTTTTATGTCATACCTGGTGTATTTACAGGCAAAACTGGAACCTGGTATATTAATCCAGGAACTCCGGATGCAAAAATTGTATTTTACGTGCAAAAGGCTTCACTTTCTGTATCACTGTTTAACAGTGAAACCGGAAAAGAGATCTCTAATAAAATAGCAATAGAAAACAATAACATTGCGTTCAGGCTTAATAGCAATCTTGATGCTCTCTTCTCCAGAAATTCCTCAGGCAGCACTGCCGGAGTTGACTGTTATGTGGAAACACCGGATGGGACAACTCTTACAGCACTTATAAGAGAAGGAATTTCCGGAGATGAAATCACCCAAATCACCGGAATTCAGCCTAAAATTACATTATTTTATCTTCCATCCGGAAACCGTGAAACTGTCTGGACATTAAATCCAAACCAGTACAAGGCAGGCACCTACAAAGTTTATGCAACCTGTAATGTCAACAGCATGAAAGATAACCTTGGAACTGTTACTGGTGTAACAAAGTCTGAGATTTCAACGGTCACGGTTGCCAAAGATACAGTTACAGTCACAGCAGATAAGGAGACAGTTGTCCGTAATAATGATTTCACAGTAACAGTAGAAGGCAGGCCCAAAACTGACTATGTTGTCTGGTTATCCGGTACATACAGCTATTCAGGTACTTCCAACTATCCACCAAAGTTCCTCCCCAATCAGGATTCCATCAGCTATCTCAAACAATCTGAAGCTGATGGCCTGAACTATAAATTTAGTACAAAAGTTGGTCAGGACATACCGGATGCCGCAGATGGAATCACAAATGAGTGGGCCATAAGAGCAGAAACCGGAAGTGATGGAAAAATCGTGATTGGTCTTACAACTGACAGTAACACAAGGGATGCAGTGTATACAATACGTGCACAAAAAGTGGAAACATGGCCTATTCAGCTTGATACTGACACATATGATACTGTAAAAGTAAAAGTAGAGAAGGGGGCAGTAACAGTTACAGCATCCGGCGATGGTTCATACTACCTTGGAGAGGAAGTAACATTCTCAGGTACAGACACAGACACAAATGATGTTTACTTGTTTATTACCGGTCCAAACCTTCCATCAAACGGCGGGGTTTTAACTGAGCCACAGATACCTGTCAGCACAGACCCAACCTCTTCTGATAACACTCACTCAACTGTAAAAACGGATGATACATGGGAATACAGATGGGATACATCGGGAATCTCACTTGATGCAGGTACCTATACAATTTATGCAACAAGCAAACTTGTTAACAAAAATGGACTTTCAGACGCAAAATACGACACCGTATCAATTGTCATAAAGAAACCATTTGTTACAGCTACAACATCTGCATCAACGATTTCAAAAGGTGACAGACTTTACATCAGAGGAACAGCCGAAGGAAATCCAACCAATGGAGTAGGAGTCTGGATTTTTGGTAAGGATTACTGGAACGGTGCAGCTGAACCTATGCAGTATTCGGGAATGGTTACTGCAACAGTAAACTATGACGGCTCATTTGAGTACATTCTTAGCTCAGAAGATACTGAACAACTCGCTGCAGGGCATTATTTTGTAGTTGTCCAGCATCCGATGTACAACGGACAGTTTGATGTCATCACTGAAGCAGAAGAACAATGGGTAACAGTCAAAAACAGAATAAATACTGGATATTCTAATTCATTTATTGTATGGGGCAATGGGAAGCTACAGGGTTCTGATGCTTCAGAAGCACTTATCAGTGCAATAAACTCGCCGGATGTTGATGATACCTACTATAAACTTGACTTTTGTGTAGAAGGCATTCCAACACCAATACCGACACCAACGCCCACACCAACCCCAAAACCTCCAACAAACTTTGATGAACCGGTTATAAGGATTCAGCCCGATTCATCAGGTATCCCTCCGGGGGAAACAGTTTCAGTAAGTGCTGATGTAAAACTCTCTTCAAGCGGAGAAAGCACATTTCCGTCCTCCAATTCACTTGAGGTATATACTGAACTTGAAAGTCCCCACTGGACATACAACATACTGATAAACGGGCACGGCAGTGTAGCAGAATCGTATGCTAACCGGATTGATATTTCCGGTTACCTGCTTGATTATCCACCTTACAAAAATGAGATTGCAATAAGATACCGCCTTGACGGCAGGGCACCGGAAGTGTCAGAACCGGAGGAAAAGGAAGTCTTCAGGTTAAGTCAGCTCAATGAGTATGGAAATGCAATTCCCGGAGGTGAAATCTCCTGCAAAAAAACGGTTGACAACACAATTGAACCGGAACCGCCCGGAAATCCGGCAACAACAGGTTCACCAATGATAACCGTAAGTCCGGACAACTGGGAACTGCTCCCAGAAGAGGACGTTGTTGTCAATGCTGAGATTCAGCTTGTAAGCTCAGGTGACTCAACGTTCCCTGCATCACACTCAATAGAGGCATTTACAGAACTTGACTCTCCGCAGTGGGAATACACTGTTATCGTAAACGGAAAAGGGACAGTTCAGCAAAGTTCCAACAGATTCCTGAGAATCTCCGGTTATCTGCTTGAGTACCCGTCTGCTTCAACCAATGTTTCAGTAAAATGCAGACTCACAGGCAAGGCTCCGGACATAAAAGGACCGGTAATCAGAACAGTCCTTGATATCAGCCAGATTGACTTTTCCGGAAACAAAGTAATCAAACCCGGCGGAAATTTCATTCCGAAAAATATCCTTGAAGAGAGAATAATCAATGAATCAGCAATTTATTCTCCGGTAATTCTACCAACTCCGACTCCAACACCCACGCCGTCTCCGTCCCCTACAGCAACACCAACCACGCAGCCACCACAGACTGACTATCCGGAGGTAACACTTCCGGACGGAGATATCGTTTACGGCGAGAATTTCACCGCCGTTTTGTCAGGCAAACCTGATACAGATTACATTGTCTGGTTTGCAGGAACTTCGGATATGACAAACACAGACGGTGCTAAACCTCCTTCATTCGCACCGGATCAGAGCGTTGTAACTCACGACAGTCCGGAAGGCCCCTACTCAATCGGAAGTTACAGGTTCAGATTCAGCTATGAAAATGTATCATCTGATGTTCCGAAAGTCTATGGCACTGATATTCCGGATGTAACAAAATATGGCAGAGTTCACCTGAATTCAGAAGGAAAAGCCACAGTATCCTTTACAACAGACAGATTCACAAAACCTTATGGGTACACCATCAGAATGGAATGGAAAAACCCACAGACAGATGTGCAGGAATACGGCACTGCCATAATAGCGGTCACAAAAGGCGATGTCACAATTAACCCGTCAGGATATGGTTCATATTACATTGGTGATGTAGCTGCTTTCAGCGGCACAAATGAGGATACAGACAGGGTTTATCTGTTCATTACCGGACCAAACCTTCCTTCCAATGGAGGACTGATAACAAATCCACAGACCACATATAATCCTGTTACAAGCAAATACAACGGAACACCTGTAAATGAAGATAATACCTGGGAATACAACTGGGAGACATCAAAACTACCACTTGATGCTGGAACCTACACCGTATATGCAGTATCAGAACCGGCAAACAAAGCAGGATTATCTGAAGTCCAGCATTCCAGTACAAGTGTTGTAATAAAAAAGCCGTTTATCACTTTAAACTATGAGGACAGGGAGGCATACACAGGCGAAAATCTTGAAATATCCGGTGTCGCAACCGGATCTCCGCCACATATAGCTCTGTGGGCTATTGGATATAACGGTTACAAAAACTACACAGTTCCGGTGGACAACCAGACATCCAGGTTCAGTATTACAGTCCCTGCCGGAGATATTGAGACTCTTGGCAGGGAGATATACGTCATTGTACAGCACCCGATGTATAACGGACTTTTTGAAGTCATAACCGAAAAGGACGGAGATTATACCTATGTAATTCAGAAATGTTCTTATTACAGCAACCCAGACTATGCTAAATTCATCATTGAAGGCCCAAATAGGCTGAGGGGAAAAGATGCAGCAGATGCCCTGATTAGTTTGATAAACTCACCGGATATTGATGATACCTATTACAAATCCTATTTCACTGTCCTTAAAAAAGGTATATCCTTTGATTACACAGACGATCATAAAACAAACTCCACATTCACAATTACAGGAAGAGCAAACTCGGAGTCGGATGCCCCCATATACTTTGAGCTGAGCCGGTTCGGAGACTCAGTTCCTGTAATGAAGGGACATACAAACATTACAAAAACGGGTCAGAACAGCGGAATATTTACAGTACCAGTAAACGCAACCGGATTTTTGTCTGGAAAATACACCATCAGTGCAACTCTCACTGAAAACGGAGAAGTATATTCAGACTCAGAAGTATTCTACCTTGAGCCATCAGATGAAACCGCAGTTAAACCAGTTGTAATTAGTTCTCCGGACGGCGGAAATTACGCATTCAGGGAGAAGATAACAATATTTGGTGTCAACAATAAATCAGCGACCACTTATCTCTACCTTGCCGGAAAGAGCATAATTTCTGATGGTGTAAACCCTGAATTCCCTGACACCCAGGTAATATCAGGTGATGAGTCCACTTTCATCAAAGCACCGGTAGGAAACAACGGAGTATGGGTGTACACATGGCGGCCATCTGAACAGGATCTGGCTCCGGCTGAATACAGGTTATATGCTGTTTCAGCACCGGTTACCAATGAAGGTTTTGCAGATGCAGAGTTTGACTGCACAGAGATAAACCTTGAAAATCCTTCCGTATCAGCCAAAATGAGGAGTTCAGCCGTTGCCAAAGGAGACCCGGTGAAGATTACAGGGAAGGCAACCGGAAGTCCGGTTAACAGCGTTGCAGTCTGGGTTCTGGGCAAAAACTACTGGAATGGCCGCAAAGATCAATGTCTGGATTCAGGTATGGTTACCACAGCGGTAAACGGGAACGGTGAGTTTGAACACGGACTTTCATCCGCACAGACATCTAACCTTGCAGCAGGACAGTACTTTGTAGTTATTCAGCACCCGATGTACAATAACCGCTTTGATGTTATCACTGAAGCAGACAATTCTCAGGTTTTGGTTAAGAAGGATACAGTTTCTGGAGAAAGCAATTGGAACTCACAGTTCATAATCTGGGGCACAGGGAAACTTCAGGGTTCAGACGCTGCTGAGGCACTGATAGACTGTATAGACTCTTCAGACGTTGACGATACCTATACCAAACTGACATTCCTCGTTGAGGAGCCATGGATCAGAATCAATTACATTGGAAACCACTTAACCGGAGATAACATAACAGTCGGCGGAACAACCAACCTTGCCATTGGCGATGGCCTTATTGTTGAAGTTACATCCTCATCCTTCCAGCCAACACAAAAAACTCAGACCGGCGAGTTTAGTGGCATATCTTCAACCATACAGGTTACAGAAGGCGAGACCTACAATGAATGGTCTATGGATGTTGACACAACTGAGTTCATACCGGATGAATACATAGTCAAAGTTGAGGCAATTGAAGCAGATGCAACCGCAACAACGACATTCAACCTCTACAGTGGGGTTATTCCTATTCCAACACCGGTACCAGGACCACAATACAAAAACGGAAAAATTATAATAAAACCGGGTTGGAACTTCATATCCACTCCTAAACGCCTTGACACATCAAATGGAAACAACACTGCCGGGAAACTCTTTGGAGATGTCAATTCTGGGGGTCATTCGGCACTGATGTATAATGGAACATCCGGAAGATGGAGCAATTTAAAGGCAGATACAGTTATAACTCCACTTGACGGGATATGGATCTACAACAATGAAAGTATCGGCGGAACTTCAGGTGAGAAAGAAATCAAATTAACCTTCAGCTCCGATCCACTTCAGACACCACCTTCAAAGAAGCTTAGTGCAGGATGGAATGCAGTAGGATTTTCAGCCACTCAGTCCGCAACTGCCAAAGATACACTGATAGATGTATCAGACAAATGGACAAAGGCAATCAGATGGGATGCAGACAGACAGGCGTTTGATATATCAATTGTAAACGGCGGAAGCGGTATATACAGCGATACAAGGAATATGAATCCGGCAGAGGCATACTGGGTATGGATGAGAGAAGAAGGAACAATTGCAGCACTGAACTGAATCAGGAGAATCAAGTTCAGGATATACAGAATAAATCAGGAAAAAACAGATTATCAGAAAAAAGGTGGAAAAATATGGCTGAATTAACAAAATACGGAATATCAGGAATAATTCTGGCAGTTGGGATGATATTGTCATGCGGAATTGCAGGTGCAGCATCAGTTGATGGGGCGGAATCATCATCTATTCCGACATTCCCCTGCGAATACTCCGGAAGCGTAACAATCGGAGACATACCTGCACCGTCCGGAACAATCATCAGGGCCTTTATCGGTGAGGAAGAGGCCGGACGGATTACTGTAACCGATGCAGGCATTTACGGCGGCACAGGACTTTTTGATGACCGGCTTCTTGTAGAAGGAGATGCAGATACAGTAAGTCAGGAAATAACTTTTAAAATATGGAGCAATGATGTCAGTGACACTCTGGTATATCAGCCCGGAGACAGCCGGACATTTGATCTGCATATTGCAGAACTTGAAGGCGATTTCAACACAAACGCCTTTGTTGATATTGGTGATGTCTCAAAAGTTGCCTATATGGTTGCAGATAAAACCGAGCCGGAAATTTCAGCAGACTTCAACGGCAACGGGGTTGTTGACATCGGGGATGCCTCAAAGATTGCATACTTCCTTGTCCGGAATGTTGAATTCCTGTAAATTCCCTTTTTTCCAACCCTCCTCTCATCAATACAATTCCGATATGCAAGCCACAAGCCTCCAAACAATTTAGTTCATATCCGGCATAACGTCCAAAACCTTTCAGTCATTCTTCCAGGATAACCTCATGCAGCCAAACTTTATAAAAAATGTTTCTTCAAAAATTAATTTAAACTTCAAGTTACTATTATGAATAATCATATTACAAAAACTGTAATGGGTGCGTAGAGACATATGGAAGAAAAATTTCTTGAAATAGTTGATGAATCCGGGAATTTAAACTCTAAATTATTCTCACTAATCCGGATAAAAATACTCTGGGCATTATCTGAACTCGGTGAAGACGGAGCAACAGCAAGACAGATAAAAAACGGGCTTAATATCGGAAATGACGGCTCAACCTATTCAAATTTAAACGCACTCGTAGATATGGGGTATCTCCGGATGCAAAAAGTACCATTTGAATCAAAAGAGAACCTTGAATTATACACCATTACCCCGTCCGGCCTTGAAGAATGGAATAAAATAAAAAAATGGCTTGATATGCTCATAGGAGAGGAGAAATAAAATGGGTGACTGGAAGAAAGCCGTTGCAGTCTTTAAAGAACTGAAATATCCAATTGACTGCAACAGGTTTGAGGAAAAACTGGCAGCACAAAAGATTATCTGCATGCTTCAGTTAAAAGGCATGAGCCTGAATTATTCCTTCAGACTGAATATCAGGGGTTCATACTCCAAAGAGTTTACCAGGGATTACTACAACCACAATTACGAATTTAAAAATCTCATCACTGATACCACATTATCAGAAGATGAGAAAATAACAGTCCATGCACTTGATAACCTCTTTTTAAAAAGTCCTTCTCTTCTTGAGATAGGAGCAACATATGCCTACCTGACCGAAAATCTGGGTAAATCACCCATCGAAGCTTTTGGAATAGTTAAACAGGAGAAAGGGTTTTATCCGGATACAAAAATCGCAAAGGGAATTTCAAAAGCAAAGGAGTTTTTATTTGAACCAACTTTAGAAGATCTTGACTGGCTTAAAGAGGAGACCGGGCCGATACAGCGGGCATCCCTAAAATTACTGAAAGGATTTTGAATGGTGAACAATTTCAGAGAGCCTGGAGAAGTCTGGCTGATTGAACCTGAAGGTACCCGCGGCCATGAGCAGTCCGGCATACGTCCGGCAGTCATTCTTGCAGAATCGGTTGGAATGTACACAGTGGTCCCATTTACAACTTCAGAGAATGCCGCCCGTTTTCCCCATACCCATATGGTTGGACCAGATTCAGAAAACGGACTTTCAATGTTGAGTTTTGCACTCTGTTTCCAGGTATCAGCTCTTGATAAAGAGAGATTTATTAAAAGAACCGGCATATTGTCAAAAACAGATCTTGAATGTATAAAAGAACTGATAAGAGATCTTCTTGATCTATAATTACGGATTTGTGATACTGAATCAGGTAGAGCTGCCGGCCCTATCTTAACATTTTAAAGTACTCGCCAAAGAATCGAACTCTCAAATTCAATTATGGCTCTAATGGATATTTTGGGATTTATACAACATATATTCAAACCTGGTTTCAAAACCGGAATATCGGCAAAACCGGAATTCCGGCAAAAATATTAATTTAATGAAGCTGTTTACTATAAGTATGCCAATTCTGCCTGAAAAACTGAAGGAAGATATATCTCCCGGAGAAGATAACGCACGAAAAAAGGTCTGCCTTTTTCTTTTTCTTACATTATTTTTTAGCTGCATCGGGTGGTTCCTGGTTACATCGGCGACCAGCACCGGAGATAATCAGAATCTGCTCACATTTACGATTTTTACAATGTGGTGTCCCGGAATCTCGGCATTTATAACACGCTATTATTATCAGAGGAATTTTGCCGGATTTGGCTTTTGTATCTGTAAACCGATCTGGCTTTTTATATCTGCAATAATTCCGATCTTAGCCGGTCTGTTAATGTTCAGCTCAGCGTGGATTTTTGGAATTGCTGAATTTAATAATACTGTGGCATCAGTTATTTTCAGTACAGGCTTTATATTACCCTTTCTTTTAGCAATAGGATTTGATCTTTCTGCCGCAGCAGGAGAGGAGATCGGCTGGAGAGGACTTTTGGTCCCTGAGATGGCAAAATACATGGGATTTACAAAACTTGCCCTGATTTCGGGCGCCATCTGGACAATATGGCACTTTCCTCTTATCTTCTTTTCCACATACAGCGGTGCAGGTCCGCTTTGGTATTCAGTCCTTGTTTTTGTCCCGTCTGTCATGGGTGCAGGGCTTATTCTGGCATGGCTCAGGCTTAAGTCAGGAAGCGTTTATACTGCGATTCTCTTTCATGGGTTATGGAATTATTTTATCCAGCAGTTTTATCCGGCCCTGACCGTTCCTACGGAGGCCTCCGGGATGATGCTTGGTGAATTCGGGTGGGCATGTGCCTTTTTTTATCTGGTCCTTGCAGCAGTATTCTGGCACTTCAGGGGCAAACTTCCGGATATAAACAAAGGGAGCACAAATTCCGGTTCTACATAAAAAAATATTGTTTTTTTCCTTTTACCCTCTCCTGATTCCATACTGCATAACGCTCAGCCCGGAATCAGCAGACTCTTTGTTCGTTATCTCCATGTACCCATAAGCAGCAAATTTCATAATTCCTGCCCGGCCCAACTCAGAAATATCCGGTAAATCCGCAGAAACACCACCAGACCCAAAATACCGAATCCACACAGAAAGCCTGTATTGCCATTTTCGGGACATACCCATACAAAACATCCTCCGGAAATATGCGCCTCTGTAAACGCCAGTATAAACTAAAATCCTTTAGATTTAAGGGAAATAAAGTCCAGATTGGCCGTAATCTCTGACGTGTCAGTCAGAACTGGTATAATCCGTTTTTTTCCGGAAATAACCCCGAAACGGCTATTAAATATCATAAGTCCCGGAGATATATTCACATGCTGCAATAAAATGTTCAAAGGCTATAAACCGCCTGTTTAAACCCTTCTTTGTACAGCAAAAATCACAGGGTACGCACTTACAGGAATAAAAATACCTCTTAGTATCACATTACCCGGCTGAAATGCAAAAAAAGGAGAAATACAACATTTTATCGAAGAGAAATCAGAGGAAATAATCTATTTTCCAGCCCGTATAAACAATAATTGAGTAAAAAATAACGCCTTCTCTGACGGATTTCAGTCTGAACAGATTTTATAAAAGTCTTTGCCGGGTTTTAACCTGACTGAAAAATGCGAGGAGCAGGATTCGAACCTGCGAACTCCTACGAGACCAGGCCCTCAACCTGGCGCCTTTGACCGGGCTTGGCAATCCTCGCGTTGTTACTCTATAAAGAATGATCTTTCACTTAAAATAGATTCCGATTTGGGTTTTGATGGAATTTATATTATTTTTCCGGATTTAAATCCGTTTCTTAACATTCAGTTTCCAAAAACAATGGTATTTATGAACAAAATGCCAAAATAATATTAATGTGGGCAAGGATATTAGAAGAGTTCTCAGATTCTCCGGCACAGACAATTGTCGTCAGATATCTGCTTGAAAATGGATTTGGTGTCTCTGAAAGCGGGAAAATCATCTGTAACGGTATAGAAATACCTGCAACACACATTGCAAAGAAGACAGGAACAGACCGGCGTGTTGTGGACGCAACTGCAAAGAGGATAATAAAAAGCGCGGCAATAAAAGAGATTTTCCTGAATATGAAAGTGACACCCGACCTTACAGCCGTAGCAGATGCGCTCGGACTTACCGTCATCACCGTCTATGTCAATGATGCAAGAGAGAAGGGAATTATCAGTTCGGCAGTAAATATAATCACAAAATACGGTCTTGCGATAAGGCAGATATTTGTAACAGATCCTCTGTTATCAGAAGAGCCGCGTCTTGTGATAATAGTTGATACAGCGCCCCCGGCAGATCTATATGCCGACTTAAAATCCCTGCCGCAGGTCAGAAAGATAATTCTTGAATAAATACCTGATTTTTTGCCGTATTTCCGGAATAATAAAGGATAAATTATACCGTTCAGAAATGAATTCTTTAAAAAAGTGAGATCTTCATCCGGGCAGAGTCTGTTTCTGCCCCGGATCAGTCTTCCCTGTATTTTTCAATCTCCTCAGATAACAGGAGTATTCTTCTTCCGGCCTCAGGAGATAACTTATCAGAGCGCTTCAGCCTCTCTTCAGTTGTAATCTCTCCTGTCCCCTTAATCAGATTATCAGCATGTGCGACAATCTTCTCCTCAACAGATTCCGGAATGTAATTGCCGGGTTCAAGCCTCTCTTTTATACATTCCTCATATGTAATTCCGGCGCCGATATGCCGTTCAACAATCCTGCAAACCCTTTCATCAAGCCCAAGATCCCGGCATATCCGGGCACCGATAACTGCATGATCAAGCCCGTGGCTTTTACAGCGGCCAACATCATGAAGGAGCGCCCCTGTTTCAACAAGATCTCTGTCTGCTCCGGATTTTTTTAAAAACTTAAGGGCAAGATCCTTCACTGCAATACAGTGGCTGATAACCTTCTCCTCACAGCCCGCATTTCTCAGGATCTCTATAGCCTCATCAGCTGTAATATCAGGCAACGTTGAGATTTTCCTTGAGCAGATCAACCCTTTTTCTGAGAGCATCCGAAATTAATTCATTGTCAAAGTGATCCATCTTCTCCTCACAGTTGCCGCAGATAAAATTACATCCGAGAGCCTCATCAAAAGTATATCTCACACCGCAGACCGGGCAGATGTAAAAGTCATTCATCTCCTCGTATTTTGCCCTTGCTTCAAGAGTCTCCAGAATTTCCAGCATCTCCTCTGAAATAGTACCATATATATTTCCGGGCTTTAACTTCCAGAGATAGGTGAGCCATCCCGTCTCAGAATTTTTAATTCTGCGGTATTCTGCAAGTTTTTTACCATATAATGTATAGAGAGTGTGCCTCACACTATTCAGGTTTATTTCAGTTTTTTCAGCTAAATCCTCATCGCTGAATTCTCCGCCCTCCGGAAATTTGGATAGGAGTTCTATTCCTTCCTCACCGACAAGCCTGAAAAGGTATGCACGGGTTGAGTCCCTGTCGAGTAATTCTTTAGCAGTTACCATCTGTCTATATATCCGTTAATTTCTAATATATTTTTATGCAGTGAAGAGTCAGCCTCTTCCTCTGTTTTTCCTGATCCGTACACACTGATAATTGCACTTCCCTCTTCAATTTCAGTCCCCGGCCACGGAATGTCGGCCACATTTGGGTGGAATTTTTTAAGGTCGTCCTTTACCACAAGATCGCGGTCCGCAAATATAATCCTTCTTGCATAAACATGCGGCGCGTGAGGGACTGCGGGTGGGAGTTCACCTTTAAATGCGTTGATATGTGCTTCAAATATGTTAAGCCCGGTAGATCCCTCGACAATATCCAGAGTTGCCTGAAACCTCGGATTCACCTCTATTGCATATGCGCCCCCATCCGACAGTATGAAATCAACTCCGAGAGAACCGATACAGCCGCTCTTTTCAGCTATAAACTCCGCTGTTCTTTTAAGTTCATCCGCATATCCGGTAGCAAAAGGTGTAACCGCACCTGAAAAACCAAAAGCCCTCTCACCTGCGCCGCCCCTCAGTGTCTGAAGATTGACTGATACAGCCCTTGCCCCTGACTTTGAAGCTATACATGACACACTGCACGGTATGCCGTCGATTACATCCTGCCTGATATAGGGCACATCAGGCCACAGTGAATTCCATTCATCCTCCTCAGACTTATTGCTGACAATCATGTTTCTCCATCCTCCTGCCCCCTTAACGGGCTTTAGCATTGCGGGGTATTTCCCTTCCGGAGATATGGGCGGAACAGGAACTGAATTCTCCTCAAAAAAATCCTGAATTTTTCTCTTACTGATGAACTTTTCAGCACACCTCCTGTCAGTGCCCCAGACCGGAATTTCCGCAGATATATCCTCGGCGCCGGATGTCACAACAAAATAATCGAATTTCCTCCTGCCGGCCACTTCACTGATGATCCCCGGCATCTCATCCATCTCCTCAAAAGTCCGGCATGACTTTGTGTACCAGTGCAGATCCTGATCGCAGAAACAGTCAATCGCATAAACCTCATAACCAGCTTTATAAGCCGAGCAGACAACGTGGCGGGTTGCAAAACCTGCAACCAGAACCCGCCCTTTCAACTCTCAAACCTCTTGCCGCATTCTGTAGGAATTACCTTTATTTCAGCGCCTTCAAAATCAAGGTCAAGAGTTTTGCCTTCAAAGAGATGGTCCATAAATATTGCCAGACTTGAAATCTCTGAATGTGGCTGCGTAGTAACAGATACATTGTAATCTGCAAGGCCATACATATCACCCGGAACTTTTTCAGCTCCGACAACAACAAGCACTTTCTCACATTCCTGTATCTCAGGCATCGCATCTGTGACAGATATGCCATACATAGTCAGATGGACAACCTTTCCCCCGGCCTCCTTCCAGTCCCGGATAACTTTCTTCCAGGAGACATTGTTCTCTACCTTAAAGTCCCCTCCCCAGCGGCCTGCAACATCCTCTATTGATTTCTTCACTCCCTTGTCATCTGAGGCAAGATACATACCTCCCGCACCAAGTGCACGCCCTGTAAGCCCCACATGGGTTGTAACCCTCTGGTCTCTCTCAGGCCTGTGGCCGATTCTTAATATCCAGACATCTTTCATATTTTTCATCTCTTATATTCAGGGTTGACCTTAATGACCCCGTTTTCAAAAATCACCGGACTTTTATCACTATTAAGGGTATTTTTTATCTGATTTTTGAGAATAATCTCATTTACCGACAATATTTTGATATTATCATCATTCATCGACATAAGACAGTTATTTTCAAGCCTGTTAAGAGACCGTTTTAAATTTTCATCCTCAAAACCGGAGCATTCTTTCAGTTCGGAATATGAAATAGTATTTTTCGAACATATGATCCGGTATATTAGCCAGTCCTCTTCTTCTTCACGCACGAACAGTAATATTGAATTCTAATAACAATATATTTTATTAATCTGACCTCCATTCAGAATTAAGAGAATCGACATGACTGACTATTATGAACTCGCAGAACTTGCCGATAAAATACTGGCCCTTGCAGATGAAAATTATGAATATCTCTCTGAAGTTCTGGACGACCTTGATGAAGGACTCAGGAATGAGATGCTTGATTCAGATTTCCTGAATGCTTATCAGGTCTTTTATTTTTTCTTCCGGCAAAAACCAGAAGAGATAGTTGAGGACAGGCTTCTTTTAGCATCTGCATCTGAATTAAAAAAAGGCCTGCTGATATATGAATACAGTCTTCTTGAGATATACTTCAGAGTAGAGGACAATAAGGGGATAATTATTGTCAGTGACGGGGACCGTGAACTTAAGAGATTTTATGGCAAATCTGCTTACTGGAATGCCATGGAATATGCCAGAACAAATACGGACTAAAAAATTTTTTCAGCCGTATAATCATCAGGCGCAGATATCTGCTTAATACTGGATCTAACTTTCAGGGAGGAAAAACTCCGTTTTAAAGGGCCGGTTCATCCGGATGTGATCAGACTGTCATCAAATTCGGCGCTGACAACTTCAGGAACCATGCCCCATGAGAATATCTCATCCCCTATTACCACAAATACACCGTCAATGCCCTTTTCAGCAATATTTTCCAGTTCATAGTCTGCATTTTCAGGAGTCAGGATATTACAGAGTGCTGTCGCCCAGGCATCTGCAAGAGATACATCCTCTGAAAAGACGGTGACAGAATCCGCTATCCCGAATGAGATCGAAGGGCCGACTGTGGCTGAGGATGTGCATATACCGTAGATCTCTCTTTTGGGTGGCATCAGAAATGCAATCTTTCCGCTGATCTCAGCGTTACCGCAGAAGAGACCTATTCTTACATTCCTGTCTGACAGAAGTGCAATATCCCCTCCGTTATCAATGACTGCAAATTCTGCACCTGCCTTCTTCATGGCAACGACTCCCTCACAGGCAATTGTCCCGGCGACTGCTGCCATCGGGCCGGTTTTTGCACTGAATGCGGCATCTGACATCTTCATAATAATCTCTGAATCCGAAGTTATCTCAAGTGGTTCAATTGCCGGCATAAAGAGAGGTTCTCCGGCGATTACACCCTCAATCTCCTGTCTTGCGGCAACCATTGCCTCTTTTGCCACCTCAATGTAATCCTGTCTGTCAGAAATTATCGTTGTGATGGTAGTCTTATACTGAAAATGCTCCTTAATCATCATAACCACAGATTTTTTCGGATATTATTGTAACTGCATAACTGTTAAAAAAAAGTATCCTGCCAAAAATTATTTCATATTATTATTTTGTAAGAAAACACTCTCTTAAAAAATTAGTCGTATATGGATAATGCACCATGCGGGCATGCTTCAGTGCACTTGCCGCAGAGAACACATTTTTCTTCATTCATATGAAGGTGCCAGTCTTCATCAAAATAAAAGACTTCCTGTGGGCAGATGCTTATACATGCACCACAGTCGATGCATTCATCCTCGTCCCTGAATACAGAATCCTCAAGTACTTCAACTTCGGCACCGCTGGAGATGAGCTTTTCACAGACAATCTTTGAATCAGCGTCAGGTACTTCAATTAACATCTCTCCTGACATTGATTCGATATATGCCCGGTTAACATTGATAAGAACGCCCGTATCGCGGACAATCTTTGCAATAAGGGGTTCAGAACCCTTCTTCTTTGAAAAACTTACAAGGAGTTTCATTACAGCCACCTCTTTCCAAAGAGCTTTCCAAGATCAATTGCTGATAAAAGCCCAATCAGTTTCCCTTCACCGTCTATAACCGGAAGTGCACTGATATTATGCTTCTCAAGCTTCATCGCCGCAATATCGACAGCCTCTCCCGGGGATGTCGTGATGACCTTTCTTGACATTATTGAAGATACCGTATTTTCAATTCCCATCTTTACAACCGCTTTCGAGATGTCATAAGTGGTCACAATGCCTACGAGTCTTCCTTCTTTGTTTATAACCGGAAGATGATTTGTCTCACCTTTCATCAGCTTTTTCGCGGCGGTTTTGATCTCTTCTGTCTCTGAGATACAGGTGATATTTCTCTGCATAATCTCCCTGACAGACGGCGCCCGCCTTGACTCTCTCATCGGCCCTGCCTGCTTTGTGAGATCTGTCCTTCGTGTCGGCAGTGCAAGCTCCATCCTTCCGGACTCTACCCATTTCGCAAGTTCAGATGCAATTTCTCTTGCTTTCCTGAATGACGACAATGAAGACGTCCTGATCTCTTCCCCGTCTATCTCAACCTTTCCGCTCTTAAGCTCCGCATATGTCACTTCTTTTACAGTCGGCCGGCTTCTGGCAGGAACTCCGTAGTCAACTATAGATGTTGTAATATCTTCATCCCTTATTGCAGTATTTCTGACAGTCTCAATATCAGTAACCGGAATCGGAACTCCGAGGCCGACATAGAGAGAAACCCCATAACCGCTGAATGTTGCCGCCCGGAGGAAATCCTGTGACATCTCCTTCAGATTTCCGGTTGTCATTAAATTGGCAAACCGGGATGCAGGAGATGACTGCGTGCCCTGACCTATAATCGTTCCCTCGGCACCGCAGAGGAATATTGGGACACCGCTTCCGATCTTCTCAAGTTTTGGATCATTCATAATCGGGGAGAGAATACCTGCACCTGAATAGCTGATATTTCCATGAAGGGGCAGAAGTGTGCCCATATATGTCCTGAGTGTTGCATCGCTGGTATTTGTTGCCGCGGCATATCTCTGAAAGGCATTCCTCGGATTGCACATCACTGCTTCGTTCATATCCTCAAGGGTAATTTCGGTTGTGATGGTCTTTCTTGGGTAACAGTCCGTTCCTTTTGATGAAGCCCTCAGTTCAACCGACTTTCCGGAGACGAGATCTTCCAGGACGTGAGCACCTCCGTATTTTGTCCCCTGCGTCTCTGATATCTGGGTTGCACCAAGATATGCATCTACAGCCGCAATTCCTGCATATGCCTCCACATCATTAAGCCAGGACTTTTCCATCCGGATGGGCGGGTCAGCGTGACCGAAGTTAAAAAAGGCCCCTGAAGAGCACATAGCGCCAAAAGTTCCGGTTGTGACAACATCAACCTCCCTTAGCGCTCCTTCTTCCCCCAGTGCGGCAACTATATCGGGCATCTCTTCTGCCGTAACGACCCTTGCGCTGCCGTTTCTTATTTTTTCATTGATCTCATCAATGGTCTTCTTCATAATATTTAATCTCGAATTCAGCATATTTAAGTGTGTTGATAATTATTGTGGGTAATATCATACAATTATACGTCTTCAGATTCAGATCAATACTTATGGATATATCTGAATTTATCTCTCTCATGGAAGAGATTGCGCCTCCGGAACTCGCCGAAGAATTTGACGAAAAGAGAATCGGGCTGATTATTGAGGGGAAATCAGATCTGCAAAAGATCGCCTGCGCCCTTGATGCGACCGATTATTCCGTTTCAGAAGCTGCGGATATGGGGTGTGACATGCTCGTTGTTCACCACACCCCGATCTGGGACGCCCTTACCAGGATAAACGGGAAGACTGGCTCAATTATCAAAAGAGCGCTTAATTCCGGAGTTAATATCTACGTAATGCACACAAATTTTGATCACGCAAAAGGTGGAATTAATGATGCGCTCTCTGAACTGCTCGGACTTACCAATATCGATAATATGAGCCTTGGGGTTGTCGGAGACTGCTGTCTTGATTTGAATGAAATTTCAGAGCGGCTTAACGGAAGTCTGAGGGTTTACGGCAATCCTGGTGATATTAACAGACTGGCTGTTGCAGGAGGGAGCGGATTTGATCTCTCTCTTCTCAATGAGGCATGTGAACTGGGGGCAGACGCCTTTCTCTCTTCAGAACTTAAACATAATATAATGCTGAAATCTCCGATCCCTCTGATTGAATCAACCCATTATGATCTCGAATCTCCGGGTATGAAGGCCCTTGCCGGAAGAATGGGCTGGGAATTTATTGAGGAAAAACCTGATATCTGTATATACTGATGGATATTTACAGAGCACTTGATATCTCCGGCAGGCTGACTCCGGAACTGAGGCGCGAAATTGTCCGTGAATTTGGCAACAGAGGTAAAAAAGCTCTGGATGTGGTTGATCAGGGCGGGGTGCTCAGATACCGGGATTTTATTGTGGTTAAGGGAAAAACCGGTGACTATATTGTTGAGGGCGGTTTTTGTACATGCGATGATTTTACATTCAGGGGAAATGAGTGTTACCATATCATCGCTGTGAGAATCGCCCGGTATATACGTGCTGAAACTGAAATTGAAGGCTGGTATTCGGATACACCCGGTTTTTTCAGAAAGAAGTCAGAATAGCAAATCCTAATACATTCACAGATGAATATTTCAGGAATATAAGCGTGGTAATCTATGCTCGAGGATGAGTATCAACTAGAATATTTTAAAGAAAAGGGATTTGTCAGAAAGATCTGCTCCAAATGCGGCTCAGCTTTCTGGACAAGGGATCCCGAACGTGAAACCTGCGGGGATGCGCCATGTGTCCCTTATGGTTTCATAGGTAATCCGGTCTTTGAACCTCATTCAATTTCTGAAATGCGGGAAAAATATCTCTCTTTTTTTGAAGGGCATGACCATAAGAGAATAGAGAGATATCCTGTTGCGGCAAGGTGGAGGGATGATATATACCTTACAATTGCATCTATCGCTGATTTTCAGCCATTTGTTACCAGCGGAGTAGTTCCGCCGCCTGCAAATCCGCTTACGATCTCACAGCCATGTATAAGGCTTAATGACCTGGACTCTGTGGGACGCTCAGGAAGGCATCTGACAACCTTCGAGATGATGGCGCACCACGCATTCAATACGCCAAAGGAAGAGATCTACTGGAAGGACAGAACTGTAGGGCTTTGTGATGAATTTCTGGCCTCTATTGGTGCGAATATTTATGATGTGACCTATAAGGAGCACCCGTGGATAGGTGGAGGAAATGCCGGGCCGAGTGTTGAGGTGCTGATAGGTGGGCTTGAAGTTGCAACCCTTGTTTTTATGAGTCTTGGCAAAGCAAAGAGTGACAAACCTCCTGTTGAGCTTGAAGGTGTGCCATATTATCCGATGGACCTAAGGATTGTCGATACCGGGTATGGCCTTGAGAGGCTTGTCTGGGCATCCAAGGGTTCACCTACCATATATGACGCAGTATTTCCGGAAATTGTCAATGACCTGATGGGTTACGCAGGAATTGATCATCTCCTTGATGATCCTGAATTCACCCAAATACTCGGTCTGAATGCAAAGTATGCAGGTCTGATGGATATTTCCGGTTCAAACCTTCTCTCTATGAGAAAGGAAGTTGCGAAAAATATAGGCGTTACTTTTGAGAAGCTCCAGGGTATTATGGATCCTGTTGAGCGTGTATATGCAATTGCTGATCATACCCGCTGTCTTGCCTATATGCTCGGCGACTGCATAGTCCCTTCAAATGCACATGAAGGTTATCTCGCCAGGCTTGTAATCCGCAGGACTCTCAGGATGATGAACGAGACCGGCATGGAAGTTGACCTTGCAGATCTCGTAGTAACACAGATGAAGACTGTCGGTCTGGATTCATTCTCACAGGATCTAAGTATTGTTGAAGAGATCATAGGCAATGAGGTTGTGAAATATGATCAGACAATGGCAAGGGGCAAGAGGATAGTTCAGAAGATTGCCCGTGAGCATCAGAAAAATAATGAACCTGTCCCCTTAAATGAAATTGTCCAGCTGTATGATTCTCATGGCATCCCACCGGAGATTGTAAAAGACGTTGCGGCAGAGGAAGGCGCAGAGGTCGATCTTCCGGACAACTTCTATTCAGCTATTGCTGACCTACACTCTGAAACAGAGGGCGCTGTCAAAGAAGATCCCTTCGCAGAATACAGGGAGAGGATTGATGCACTTCCGCCTACAAAGAAGCTCTTCTATGAGCAGGTTGCAGATACTGAATTTGATGCAATGGTCATAGATCAGTTTGACGATTATATTGTTCTTGACCAGACGCTCTTTTATCCGGAAGGCGGCGGGCAGCCGTCTGATATCGGCAGGATAATCTCTGACGATGTTATGGTGAAGGTAATCCACTCCATAAAGGTTGGAGACGTTATTCTTCACAAGGTTAAAGGGGACTCTGTCAGGCGCGGAGTTCAGATAAAGGGAATTGTTGATGAGAGTTTCCGCTGGACGATGATGAGGCATCACACTGCAACTCACGTTCTGCTCCGCGCCGCTAAAGAGGTGCTTGGCAACCATGTTCATCAGTCAGGAGCACAGAAAGGTTTTGACTCGTCAAGAATCGATCTCCGGCATTTCAGGCATATAACACCCTCTGAGCTTAAGAAGATTGAAATTGCGGCCAACAGGATAGTTCTTCAGAACATTCAGGTAATTATTGAATGGAAGAGCAGGACAAAGGCGGAGCAAAAATATGGTTTTGATCTCTATCAGGGTGGAGTTCCTCCAGGAAAGAAGATCAGGATTGTAAAGGTTGCTGGTGATATACAGGCATGCGCCGGAACACACTGCCGAAGCACAGGGGAGATAGGCACAATTAAGATTATCAGGGTTGAGCATGTCCAGGACGGCATTGAGAGGGTGGAGTTCGCAGCCGGACTTTCGGCTGTATCCTATATGCAGGGTATTGAGGATATTGTTGAATCATCCGCCGCTACTCTGAGTGTTCAGCGTGAAAACCTCCCGCAGTCTGTTGAGAGGTTCTTCTCCGAATGGAAGGATCAGAGGAAGGATATTGAGAAGCTTCAGAAGGATCTTGCTGATCTCAGGATGAACTCGCTCACATCCGAAGATATAAACGGAGTTCCTGTTGCTGTCCATGAGCTGAATGCCTCCCCTAAGGAACTTATGGCTGTTGCCACATCCTTTGCCAATAAGGGGGGTGTCGGGCTTATAATCGGCGGTGAGGAGAAGCTTCATGTTGTCTCCGCATCCGGTACAGATAAGGTTGATGCCTCTGAGGTTGTAAAAACGGTATGCAACATCCTCGGCGGAAGAGGCGGAGGAAAGAAGGGCCTTGCCCAGGGTGTCGGAAATGACCGGATGCAGGTAGCCAGTGCCCTCTCTTCCGGAAAGCAACTGATTAAAAAACTTCTCGAATAATTCTGTAAATGTCTGAGGATGTCATAGTTTTAGAGCCTGGTGATGAGAGAGCCAAAAAGATAGGCAAGGCGATGTCCAGTCCTACTTCCGGCGAGATTATCTCTCTTCTCCAGTCAGGAGATATGACTCTCTCGGATATTACTGATAAACTTGGCATTCCAATGACGACTGCCAAGTATCATGTTGAAAATCTTCTTGATTCAGGCATGATTGAGGTCAGAAGAATAAAATACAGTGAAAAGGGCCGTGAAGTCAAGGTTTACGGGGCATCCGGGCAGGTTGTGATCGTCTCTGCCGGAAACAGGGATCTTCGATCTCTTCTTTTAAAGTATGCCTCGGTCTTTGGCCTTCTTATTCTTGCTTCTCTGTTTGTTATTGGTATTTCAGGCGTTATTCCGGGTATGATCTCTTCAGATTTCAATCAGGGTTCCTATCCGGATGCAGCGTACTTTTATTCTCCGGGTTATGATGACTCTGAAGCACTGCCTGCCGCAGCTGTGTCTGAGAACTACAGCGGTGGCGGTGGTGGCTATAGTGATTCCGGCGTGACAAAAGAGCCTGCTGTGCCTGAACCGGTTATTGCGAAGGATGCAGTACCTCCTGAAATGCCGGAAGGCAGTCAGAAATCCGAAGTGCAGGCATATGCTGCTGCATATGAAAATGGCAATGAGGTACAGGTTGAGGTTGTCAGCGGGGATGCAGCAGGTAAGGATACAGGCGATTTAGGGGCAGCCATGCTTACTGCCAGATCTGCTGATGCGGATTCAGGTTTTGCAGGCGCTTCAGATAATTCAGGAGATAATTCCCGGCCTTCAAATCTGGTCCATATGATGGTTCTCTCATTCTTCTCTGGAGGATGCCTTGTATTGGTGGTTCTGATGCTTTATGAGGCTTTAATCTGGAGAAAAGAGAAGATTTTCTGGCAGGAATACAACAGTAACAGTAAAAAATATACTGCATATCCCGGGGATAATAAATCAGATGACCGCAGCAGTAAAGGTAGTGCAGATGAGGATTCAGAACCGGAATCTGAATCTGAACAGGTTCATGAGCCGTGATTTTTTAAAAATGGTTTAGTTTCCGGTTATAGTATGCGTCAGAGTTTTTTTTACTCTTCCGCGTCTCTGATTATGAATATTTTATCCTTTGGCCGGACTGTAAAAGGTATTTTTATCCCGCAGTTCTGGCCTTTTACGGCAGACTCTACTTTTTTATGTTCAATCTGTATTTCATCAACTATATTGTAATCTGCCGGAGTTGTCCTGCCGTAAATAAGAATTTTATCCCCCGTTTTCAGGCTTCCGGCACGAATAAGAATTTCGGCAACCTCTATTTTCCTGTAGTACTTCACAACCTCGCCGCAATACATTTTAGACTCAGTTGCAGATGGCCCGCTGCTAATCCAGTCTTTTTCAAGGCCTTTGTAAAATCCCTGTGAGAAACCGCGGTTATATGCCTTTGCAAGTTTCTCTTTAAGCTCCCCGGCAAGTTCCGGGCTGTAATTGCCGTCATAAACTGCATCAAGAGCTTTTCTGTAGCAGGAGACTGTGGTTTTAACGTATTCCGGCGGTCTTATTCTTCCTTCAATTTTAAAGGAACTGATTCCGGCATCAACAAGCTCGGGGAGAATTTCAACTGAGCATAGATCCTTTGGACTGAGAACAAAATTATGGCCTAAAATATACGAATTATCCTCCTCTTCAACATCCGTTATTCTGTACAGCCGCCTGCATGGCTGGAGGCACTGCCCGCGGTTTGCAGATTTGCCGAATGTATCGGCAGAGAGAAAACACCTCCCTGACATACTGACGCACATGGCACCATGAATAAATGTTTCAATTTCACAGTTTAGTCTGTCGGCTCTGGCAAGCCTGCTTATTTCAGATATGTCTGATAGTGAACATTCTCTCGCCAGAATTATTCTTTCGGCCCCCAAATCCGCATAAAACTTAAATGCCTGGTAATTTGAAACACTTGCCTGCGTTGAAATATGAACAGACATTCCGGCTTTTTTCGCCAGATCAAATACTGCCATATCCCAGCAGATTATAGCGTCCACACCGGCTGATTTTGCAGCCATAACAACTTTTTCAAGCTTTTTTAGTTCATGGTTGTAAAAAATAGTATTCAGTGTCAGATACCCTGATTTATTATTATCATGCAGATAATGCATAATCACCGGCAGCTCACTGATCTCAAAATTGCCGGCATTATCCCGCATATTCATATTTTTAATGCCGAAATATACAGCATCCGCACCATTTAAAACAGCCGTCTTCAGGCAGGACCAGTCACCGGCAGGTGCCAGCAGTTCAGTCTTTTTCATTTGTTATTATCGTTTAGTCCCTGCAGGATTAAAGCCGTTTTTTATTGACAGTCTTTTAGAAGATATATGGGACTTCTCACGAATTTTGATAAAATCAGTTCATTTCATATTTTTGCCTTTGTTCCGGGTATAAAACTCAGAAATCTTCTCAGGATTTTTACTGTAATAATCTTTTGTCTCCTTCTCAAAACCTAAAAGCCAGTCACATCCAAAGTCCTGATCTTTTTCCTTATTGCTCCTTAAACGCCCCCACATATGCTTATCACTTCGGTGCTCTGCCGGTTATTTTACCTTTTGGTTCCGGAAAGAGCCTTATTTTATTATGAATTTGGTAATTTCCGTATATATCAGGAGAACTGACATATCATCTCCAGAGGAGTTCTTTCTACATTCCGGTATATATTTATATTGCAGTCTTTTGGAGAGAAGAATCTCTCTTGAATCTCAATTAATTCCGGCTAATTTAAATATATACGATGTCGGTAATAATATACTGTGTTTACGGGCCAGATATTACTTGGACTGATATATCTCTTTATTATATCCTCTATGTTTTCAATCGGACTTGGATTATCCTTTAAAAGCATTGAAAAAGCACTTTTAAAAAAGGGTGTCCTCACTGCATCCCTCTTCATCAATCTGCTGCTGATTCCGCTTATTGCAGTAGTTCTGACAGTAATTCTCAATATTCGGGGTAACATAATGTATGGATTTCTGGCAATGGCGTGTGCGCCCGGTGCGTCATATGCTCCAAGAATTACAGAAGCTGCAAATGGTGATGTCGGGCATTCAACCGGACTGATGTTTCTCTTATGTACTCTTGCAGTTTTCACAACTCCTTTCACCCTGATGTTGATAATTCCTGAATCAACGGCAATAGATCCCTGGCCGGTAGTAAAAACACTTTTAATTATTCAGATAATCCCGATTCTGGCAGGTATGCTTCTGAGAGCAGAAAAACCGGCGATTGCTGACCGGCTCTCCGGTTTTGCGTTCTGGGCTTCTAATCTGTCCGGGGCGGTGGTGATTGTATTATCCCTTACAATGATATTTATTTCCGAGTCAAACCAGGGTTTATTCTCTGAAATTACAGGCACAGGCGGGGTAATTGCAATTATTATGATTACAGCAGTATCAATAATAATATCATATTACGCAGGGGGAGTTACTACAGAAGAGAAGAGATCAATGGCAATAAGTTCTGCAAACAGAAATGCAGGGGTTGCTTTTCTTATAGCACTGAGCAGTTTTGAATCTGTCCATACAGCATTAATTATCATTATAATTTTCATTATAATTCAGACTTTGTTCACCGGAATTCTGGCGATAAAATGGCTTAGAAATGATATGAAGGCCGGTAAAAAGACGATTATCTCAGGTGGTTATTAGGATGTCGCGGCAATTCTTCTTTAAATTTTTGAAATATCAGGATTAATTTTTAAAAAATCATAATATGTTTGTTTAAACTATAATATCTTATTCATATGGTGGTGTTGCAATTTTAAATTGTATGATGAGTATTTCAAAATAATCTGACAGAAACTTATTTGTAATCAGAAACGACAGGTATTTTACCGGAGATTTATTCATGATCAGCATAAATCAGCTTACAGAACCGATTGTGCAGGAGATGATACAGAGACAGTCAGAACTTGAAATATCATCTCATACTCTTGAAAACAAAGCTACAGTTATTGACTGCGGGGTAAATGTCAGGGGAAGTTATCAGGCCGGACTAATGTACGTAAAGGCATGCCTTGGCGGACTTGCAACTGCCGGGATTACAACAGGCCATATTAACGGAATCCCTTTTCCTTTTCTTGACCTGACAATACAGCATCCTCCTGTTGCATGTCTTGGATCACAGAAAGCCGGATGGATTATAAAGACTGACAGTTATTCTGCTATGGCTTCAGGCCCTGCAAGGGCACTTGCCAAAAAGCCAAAAAAGACCTACAGTAGTATTGGCTATAGTGATGTATCAGAGACTGCTGTGATAGCACTTGAATCTGACAGATTTCCTGATATAAATACCCTGGATTATATAGCTGAAATCTGTGGTATAGAACCTTCAGGACTGACAGTTCTGATTGCACCAATAAATTCCCTTGTTGGATCAATCCAGATCTCCGGAAGAGTTGTAACGATGGTTCTCCATTCACTTGAGGAGAATGGTTCAGATCTTAACCTTATAAGGTATGCCACCGGACGTTCACCCATTGCTCCGGTGAAGAAGAACAGGATGGAGGCTATGGGAACAACAAATGACTGTAATATATATTATGGCTCTGTGTGCCTGACAACTGACAGATATGATCCTGTATATGAAAAGCTGATTTCTCAGTCATCGCCGGACTATGGCAGGCCCTTTTATCGCATATTTAAGGAGGCAGGGTATGACTTCCTGAAAATTGACTCAAAACTTGCATTCTCGCCTGCTGAAATTACAGTTAACGACTGCTCAACAGGAGAGATTTTCAGCTTCGGTTCTTTAAACGGGGATGTAATTCTGGAATCATTCGGCCTGCATTAATACCCGCAGAAATAGTCAGTGTAAATATGGAGCCGAATCCCAAAAGTCCGGTTTTCATCAGCAGGTCAGGTGAATAACAGCTGAATATCTCCGTGTCTCATTTTCGATTTCAGGAATGATATCCGGAGTATTACCAATAACTGCCCTATATTCTGCAAGTATTTTTTCTGCATCCGGGGTTATTGGCAGTGCGCCATCCTGTCCGGTACCGATGTAAACAATATCGGGCTTCTCATCTTCCAGAAATTCAAGTTCTTCTGAGGTGAGCGGCGTATGGCCGTATATCCCCTTCAGTTTCTTTGATCTCTTTTTGTTTCTTTTTGTAATACTGCCATCAGTATGGATAACAATATCATATTCTAAAGCTTTTCCATCGATTCTAATCCAGCCAAACCCGGATTTGATCATATTTCTGCCCCCGTTATTTTCATAATTGAAGATCTTAAACAATCATTTCCGGAAAAAATTTACATATATAATTCATTCCGGTTTTTTCTTCTCCTTATATCTCTGTATTGCACGATCTACATATTCAGTCATCTGCACGGCTCCGACAACACATGCCTGTGAGCATTTACCGCATCCAATACAGGTGTCAGGATTTGTAATCCATGCTTTATCCACCTTCTTCCCAAGATCTATGAGTTCTATTGAACCTGTCGGGCATACCTCAACACAGTCCCCGCACCCCTCACATGAAAAAGGGATAATCCAGGGAAATTTCTTAGGGATTTTTTTATCTTCTTTTCCCTGATTTTCTGTAACATCACTGTTCATCCGACACTCCGTATTATAATCACTTTCTGGGGATGTCCTTCCAGCGTTTCTTTTCCCAGTCGCAGACATCATCAGGTGCCATGATGTCGAGACGCTGACCTGCCTCAGCTCCGGGTTTTGTGCAGTATATCTCACTGATTTTTACGTACAGCACAGCATATGTATCTACTGCTTCAGCCTCCTTTGCAATATCATCATATAATGGCCCATCCTTAACAAGATGGCCAATTCCCTTAAACTGAAAAGATGCCCTGATTCCTCCCTGATGTGACACTCCAAAGGCAACCCGGGGATTAACCGACAATGCCGGATAAATAATAGATAATTCGTCTTTTGCAAGCGCAAATGCAACTTCATCCTCCTCAGTAACTTTTGCAAAACGCCCCAGAGTAACATATGGGACACCCTGCGGCGTCGCAACACAGAGGTGGCAGCCCATCTTTTCTATCCATGCCTGCATTCTTTCTGTCAGTTTTACTGTCATTTTTATCACACCTACAAAATTTTTTCTCCGGCATGGCCAGGTTCAATTGAATATGCCTCTTCTACATGCACCACAACGACACCACGCTGGGCAGCTTTTGGAAATACGATGTCTGGCGGAACTTCTTCCGGAGGTTCAGATTTATTCCAGTCTCCCCATTCATTCAGGATGTCAGTTGCATTTGCACCATACCAGTCAAAATCACGTGGGAAACCATACTCGATGTCAACTGCTTTACCTTTAAATGCCCACCAGCGTCCCTCTGCCAGTGGGTGGCATATTGCAACTGTTACATTGGGATTTTCCTTTATGTTCATCTTTGTCTTAAGGAGGAACATATCTGCAATAAGGATCTTGTCTTCCATATGGGTTGCAACAAAACGCATTGCCGCAATATTTGGTTTTCCGTCCAGACTTGATGTACACAGGTAAACAAGACTACCTCCCTTTCCGGGCACTCTGAGTCCATCTTTCATTTCTTTCGTAAATTTAACCATTTTAATTACCTTCCCAGATTTATGATCTTAAATTCCGGTTATCTGACCGGATAGCCAAAAGCTGCCGTGCCTGCTTCTCCGAGTTCCTCGCCGAGAGCCATCCGTACCAGCTGAGTGATATACACCGGTTCAAGGTTAAGTTTTCCGCAGGTCATTCTCATAATTGCGATGCATGCCGGACAGATGAAGACATACCGCTCAGCTCCCGCATCAATGGCATCCTGAATATTCATCTTCTGAATATCAAGCGCCCGTTCATGCTGGGAATGGAATATACTTGAGCCGCAGCATAGCCTGTTCTCTCCGGTATATTTCCGGTTCGCTTCTACTGACTCAACACCGATCATCTCAAATATATCACTAATCCAGTCTGACCAGATCTCCTTATCTCCGCTTACAGGGGCATATCGTGTAGTACATCCTCCCTGAAGACCTGCTTTTATGTTAAGGGGTGTTATCCTGTCTTTATGCTCCTTTAACCAGTTGCGGAGGTATTCCAGAATATGAACCGGCCTGAACGGTACCTCCATATTTTCAGCCATTGCAAGAGTTGTAACCACATTGTAGCATGCGTCATGAGTAAATACGATCTCATCAACTCCATACTTTTCAGCTTCCAGTGATAGATTTTCAATAAATACAGATAAATTTTTCTTTGGTCTTGAAGCACGTCCAAGATGAGTTTCTGTAAATCCACATGCAAGATTTCCGCCTCCGATGATAGTAGCATCATCAAACATAATGCCGCTTAGAAATTCCTGTTGTGGTACCACTTCATAAATTCCCCCCATTGAAATCAGAGGTCCTCCGGGTTTACCTTTTCGTACGAAATATGGTTTTTTAAGCCAGTCGCTGGATGGTTTGGCATCAACCGGAATTCCGAGTATATCAGTCTCCTCCTGGCGCCAGGCTATCAGATCCCAGGGGTTTGCACCTGTAGGACAGAAATCGTTGCAGGCTGCGCAGGTAATACATTCTGTAAGAATTGGAACATTTTTTCCATTAATTAGTGATTTTATTGCATTTTTTGCCCCTGTTTCATCGTATGAAACATAAGGGCAGCGGGTTAAACACTCGCCTCTGCATATATTAAAGTCACATTTTGAACTGTCAAAACCCATTTATACCACGTTTTCGGGTTATAATTCATTGTATTTCTAAGTTGTGGTTGTTCTCCGGATATTTCAACAAATATTAAATTAAGGGCCGATCTATATCGCCGGCAGGCAGATTAATTTTAATTAATAAAACTGCATATGTGACCATAAGGGTTAAAGTTGTAATAAGGATCATTCTTAATTCCGGGAATCAACCATATTATCATTGAGTATGGTATTTAATTTCGTTTTCAGGAATAATGTGGCAAAAATTATTGTTACTGAATTCTTACAGGGTAATGACAGGTATATCCTGCATTGCAAAAACCCCTGTAAAAAAATATCGGATAATTTCAATTCCGGCGGGGTATAATCAATGGGTGCTACATACTTTTTTCGTGACCTCCATACCCTGAATATGGTTCACTCAGTAATTATTCCGGAAATTAATAACAATAGAAAATCACAGGGATGTCCCCAAAAAAAGATAAATATCTGGAGCGCCGGTTGTGCCAACGGCTCAGAACCCTATACCCTTGCAGTAATCCTCAGAGAGGCACTTGATGAATCTGTCTTTTCAGATGTCTGCATACGTGCTACAGATATTGATCCAAATAATAGATTTGAGGCAATAATAAACCGTGGCTCATATACAGCCGGTGAATTATCAAAAATTCCGGCAGATATGTTTGCAGGAAACTTTATGCCCGATATTGAGAATGCAGGCAATTATGTGATCAATGATAATATAAGAAAACAGGTGAAATATCATCATCATGATCTTCTCACCTTAAAACCGGTTATAAATGAACCTTTTGACATAATTCTCTGTAAAAATGTCCTTCTTCATTTTTCTGAAAAACAGCGTAGTGATGTAATTGAGATGTTTTATAACTCACTTACAGACGGAGGATTTTTTATCACTGAACAGACCCAGAAAATACCGGAGCATTTACCTGTTAAGTTTGAACAGATGGTGAGCAATGCCAGAATATACAGGAAAAAAAGGTTTTAAACCGGAGGTATGTATAATTGCATCTCTTAAATCTGACAGAAAACCCGACAACATATACCTGTAATGTCTATTATTTAAAGAGTGAATTCAGTTCAGTTCCTTCAAATAATACGATAATAGATATAGGGCGGGATGAGATAATCTTTGAGAATTTCAGTAATATTGAGGTAAATCCCGGGAGAAAACTGATAGATCAGATAATAATCACACATAATCACTATGACCACACAGCCCTGTTAGAGATTGTAAAAAAGGAATACTCTCCTGTAGTCTATGGTTTCTCGCCTTTCATCAAGGGGGTTGATGTCATACTGAAAGGAGGAGAATCCCTTCTGATTGCAGATAAATATTTTGAGGTGATACATACACCGGGGCACACCCAGGATTCTGTCTGCCTGTACTGCAAAGATAATGGATATCTGTTCGTAGGAGATACTCCGGTGATAGTCAATCCGGGTGAGTGGACATTTGAGGAGAATTATGTTAGGGCGATGGAATATCTGTGCAGAAAAGATGTATCAAAGATCTTCTTTGGTCATGGTCCCCCTTTAGAGAATAACTGTAATGAGCGGTTGAAAAAAACACTGAAGGTAATAATGAACAGCAACATTAAACCCGGCAGCCAATAACCTGCACAGGGATAATTGCGGGCATATGTGGCAGCAAATATATTGTTCTGCACATCAGTCAAAATAAATTTATTCTGGTTTTTTGAATAAATCTATTCCTGAATTAATCTTCTCATTTTTTCTTCAGTCAGGTCCGCAGAAACTCCGGATATTATCAGGGGTCTGTTTTTATCATCCCATTCTACAATTTTTCCGGAATTTGAGTACCAGGTTACCGAACCGTCATCTGAAATGACTCTGTGCGTTGAACGGTAATATGGGACTGAACCGTTAATATGATCTTCAATTGCCTTTGTGACTTTTTCGTAATCTTCCGGGTGAAGAGATATCTTCCATGGTATCTTTACTTTCTTCAATCTGTAATCAGAACCCTTTATCATCCTGTTGACGGGATAATAAAATGTCATCATCTCATTTTTCAGATTAATTTCAAAAATTGCCATGTTAACAATATTTAATGCAAAAGCAAGGTGCTTCTGTGTTTTTTCCATTTCATCATCAGTTTTTATTCTGAGAAGGGTTCCGTTAAGAATTTCTGAGGCAGATTCAAGAGTGTTTCTGGTCGAATCCGGGATATTATCAAATTCCTTTGAGAACAGGCAGAATATTCCTGCAAGGATATTATTATACTTTACAGGAACTATTGCTACAGATTTATAATCATTTAATCCATGACTGGCATTGTCATTTGTGAGAGGATTTTTTATGCTGATATATTGCGGTTCTGCGCCTGAATATTTTAGATTAATTTCCGGATGTGACTCAATATTAGTCAGGCATTCTGTTTCACCGTTATCCAGTCCATAGGACGAAAGAAAACTGAATTTATCGTTATCACCATCATATATGTAAAAGCATCCGGAATTCAGGCCAGTATATTTTATTGCATTTTTCAGGCATAGTTCTGCTGCCTCTTTTAATCCGGAGACCTGTGCAAGTGAGTTCAGAAGTAATTTCTGGAGTTCAAAGTCTTTTTTAATCTGAATTTTTTCAGATATGTCTGACTGTAGTCCGGACATCCGTATAGGTGTACCATCAGAACTTCTTGAACTGACCTTTCCTATTGCATACATCCAGACATAATAACCGTCTCTATGTCTCATTCTGTATTCGGCCTCATAATAATCATTTAGGCCACTGAAATGATCTTTCTGGGACTGAATTACATGGTCAAGGTCTTCGGGATGAACTCTGGCAGCCCATAAGTCAATATTATCACCCATATCTTTGTGGCTGATGCCAAGCATCTCAGTCAGTTTCCGGCCAAATACTACTTTATCTGTTATCAGGTTCCAGTCCCAGAAGACATATTTTGATCCTTCAATAGCGAGATTTAATCTCTCTTCAGTCTCTTTTCTCTCTGAAATTTCTTCAATCAGTTCTCTGTTTATGGCCTGAAGTTCATTTGTACGTTCTCTTACAAGTATCTCAAGATTTGAATGGTACATTTTAATCTGTTCTTCTGCACGTTTAAGTTCGGTAAAGTCCCTGCCCGCCATCTGAAATTCAGTTAATTTCTGATTTTCATCAAAAATTCCTCTGATTTTCCACTGTTGCCATGAAATTTCACCTTTTGGGAGAACGACCTGTATTTCTTCTGTAACAACCGGATTATCAGCGGTGAACTCTGATAAATTGTCTGATATTATTTTATTCAGATTTAACGGGAGAAATTTACGTCCGATAAGTTCGTCAGGATTTTTTCCTCTCATCTCACAATAGGCACGGTTGGCATAGGTAAAAGTTCCGTCAGGCAGTACCCGGCATATATATTCTGTCTGATCTTCAACAATTGCCCTGTAAAAATCCTCACTTTTCTCATTTATGGTCTTTGAATCTACAGATGCTGTTTTATCGATTAATATCAGGCATAATCCTGCTCTTCCGTCTTCAAGAACAACAGGCAGGAGTACAGCCTTAAAATAATAATTATTTCCGTTAAGTAGTGTATAAAGATATTTTACGATTTTACGCCCGTTAAGGGCATTTTTATAATGCAACTCAATTGTTTCGTCCAGAAGAAGTTCAATTCCCAGTTCATCGGGTTTTTTCCCGACAATTACTTCAGGTACAGGTCCTGCAAGCTGTCTGAATTCTATGTTTACCTCACAGACTCTCATTAATTTATTGAAATATACCTGCGGGTGCGGGCAGAAGTTCTTCAGAACTGAACTTGGAACTCTTTTTGATTTATAATATATTTTTGCAGGACCTATCTGTTTTATTTCAACATCTCCTTTCATCAGAAGCACACGCAGGTGTCGGGCAATGGTATCTCTGTTAAGATTCAGTTCGGATGCAATATCTTTAATGATTACTCCGTCAGGATTTGACTCAAGGATGTCAAGGATTAAGTATATTTCATCATCATCGTTTTTCATATCAGGTTCAGCTCACAATTTTTGGACAGGCATCGTAACGTTGTGCGTCGTATAATATGTAGATATACTTTGTATCAATTAAGTTTATTGCCATTCTTTCATATTAAAATATATTCTGCGTCAGGATTTACGACGCACACCGGATCTAAAAACTCCGGAAATAATTTCATATGGAGGCAGAGAAATGGGAACTAATAACACGGATACATCAGGATATGATTCTGAATTCATAGGATATAATCCGGATATGTCAAAGGAAGATTACATCAGAGAGAATGCAGATTTAAAAATGCAGCTCAGTCTTGCCAATAATTTTATTCAGTCTATCTCAAAGGGTGAGAATATTGAAAAAATAACTGAGATTTACTCCGGAAATACTGAAATATTAAAAGAAAGCATCAATGAAACCGGAGAGATCATAAATAATGTTTTATCTGAACTGAATATACTGACAAAATCAGCAGTTGAGGGAAAACTTGATGCCAGAGGCGATTCCGGGAAATTCCCCGGAGGGTGGGGAACAATAATCTCCGAAGTTAATAAGACGCTTGACGCAGTTATCGGCCCGCTTAACGTATCGGCAGAATATGTGGAGAGGATAAGTCGTGGTGATATCCCTGAGAGGATCACCGATACCTACAACGGAGACTTCAACGAGATCAAGAACAACCTTAATCTCTGTATTGACGCTGTAAACCTCCTGGTTGAAGATGCCGGTATGCTTGCAAAAGCCGGCGTTGAAGGCAGGCTTGATACAAGGGCCGATGTCTCCAGACATACCGGAGACTTTGCGGCAATTGTTAAAGGTGTAAACGACACCCTTGACGCAGTTATCGGCCCACTGAATGTATCGGCAGAATATGTGGAGAGGATAAGTCGTGGTGACATTCCGGAGAGGATCACCGATACTTACAACGGTGACTTCAACGAGATCAAGAACAACCTGAATCTCTGTATTGACGCTGTCAATCTCCTGGTTGAAGATGCCGGAATGCTTGCAAAAGCCGGCGTTGAAGGCAGGCTTGATACAAGAGCTGATGCCTCCAGACATTCCGGAGACTTTGCCGCAATTGTTAAAGGTGTAAACGATACGCTTGACGCAGTTATCGGCCCGCTTAACGTATCGGCAGAATATGTGGAGAGAATCAGCCGTGGCGACATTCCGGAGAGGATCACCGATACTTACAACGGTGACTTCAACGAGATCAAGAACAACCTGAATCTCTGTATTGACGGACTCGGAGGACTTTTAGAGGCAGATAAGATATTACAGAATATTAAACTAAATGACTTTACTGAAAAGACAGAAGGCAGTTATTCCGGTATTTTTAAGGAAGTCTGTGATGCTTTAAATGATGTCGTGGATCATAACATCTATGTTCAGGAGACTGTTTTACAGATTGCTGACGGAAATCTTGAAAGACTTCCGGCCTACCGGTCTATAGGCAGACGTTGTGAAAATGATAAACTCCTGCCTGCATATATTTCTATGATGGGCAACATTCAGCTTCTTGTTGATGACACACGCGAATTAACTGAAGCTGCTATTCAGGGCAGACTTGATGCCCGTGCTGACTCATCTAAGTTAAATGGTGAATATAAAAATCTCATTGAAGGTGTAAACGATACGCTTGACGCAGTTATCGGCCCGCTTAACGTATCGGCAGAATATGTGGAGAGAATCAGCCGTGGCGACATTCCGGAGAGGATCACCGATACTTACAACGGTGACTTCAACGAGATCAAGAACAACCTGAATCTCTGTATTGACGCTGTCAATCTCCTGGTTGAAGATGCCGGAATGCTTGCAAAAGCCGGCGTTGAAGGCAGGCTTGATACAAGAGCTGATGCCTCCAGACATTCCGGAGACTTTGCCGCAATTGTTAAAGGTGTAAACGATACGCTTGACGCAGTTATCGGCCCGCTTAACGTATCGGCAGAATATGTGGAGAGAATCAGCCGTGGCGACATTCCGGAGAGGATCACCGATACTTACAACGGCGACTTCAACGAGATCAAGAACAACCTGAATCTCTGTATTGACGCTGTCAACCTCCTGGTTGAAGATGCCGGAATGCTTGCAAAAGCCGGCGTTGAAGGCAGGCTTGATACAAGAGCTGATGCCTCCAGACATTCCGGAGACTTTGCCGCAATTGTTAAAGGTGTAAACGATACGCTTGACGCAGTTATCGGCCCGCTTAACGTATCGGCAGAATATGTGGAGAGAATCAGCCGTGGCGACATTCCGGAGAGGATCACCGATACTTACAACGGTGACTTCAACGAGATCAAGAACAACCTGAATCTCTGTATTGACGCTGTCAATCTCCTGGTTGAAGATGCCGGAATGCTTACAAAAGCTGCAAAAGAGGGAAGAATTACTGTAAGGGCTGATGTTTCACGGCATTCCGGAGACTTTGCCGCAATTGTAAAAGGAGTAAATGAAACCCTTGACGCAATAGTGGAACCGGTTAAAAAAGTAATTGATATTGCAAACAGAGTCGGTGTCAGCATCCTTGACACCAGCAAAGGCATAGGTGAAGTAACCAGAGCCATAGAGCAGGTTGCAGTCAACACCCAGCAGACAACCGATGATTCAAGAAGGCAGATAGAGTTTATTGAGGATGTTGCAAGGGAAATATCTGATCTCTCAGCCTCAATTGAAGAGATTGCAAGTACATCACAGGAGGTCAAAGTATCTGCCGAAGGAGTTACATCACTGGGACAGGAGGCAAAAAAACTTGGAAATGTTGCAAATAACAAGATGCAGGAAGTAGAGAAGATTTCGTTGATGAGTGTTGAAGAGATAGATGCACTCAACCGGAAGATGGTTGAGATCAGCAATATAATTAAACTGATTACCGACATCTCTAACCAGACAAATCTCCTTGCATTAAATGCTGCAATTGAGGCGGCAAGGGCCGGAGAGCACGGACGAGGGTTTGCAGTCGTTGCAGGAGAGGTCAGAAATCTTGCAGGAGATTCAAAGAAAGCAACTGACAGTATTGAAAAACTTATCACCGGAATTCAGAGTGACAGTTCAAAAACAGCGGAGTCTATGAAACTGGCATATAATGAGATTCAGTCCGGCATTGAAAGCGTCAATGAAACAATTATTGCCTTAAACAGCATGGTGAACGGTGCTGAAAATGCCGGCAGGGCAATAAATGAAATTGCAAAAGCCACTGAGGATCAGGCAGATGCCACAAACCGTGTAATGCAGACGATGGAGAAGACAACACAGGTAACTCATAACAACATGAAGAGAATCGAAGACATTGCTGCACTGACTGAGGAAGTCTCCGCCTCGTCTGAAGAAGTTGGAAGCGGTGCGGATGAAGTCGCAGGGATGGCAGAGGACCTTAAAAAATCGGTTGATGTCTTCAAAGTATGATCTGGAGGTGTAAATTATGTCATCACCAATAGATGTCGTTGAATTTGAACTTGGAGGGGAATTATATGCCCTTGACATCAATCTTGCCCGTGAAATAGTAGAGATGATGCCAATAACACCTATTCCGAGATCAGCAGATTACATATCAGGAATAATTAATCTCAGAGGCGAGATAACAAATATTGTAAATCTTGCAAAATTGCTTAAACTGCCTGAAAAAGCTTCTGAAAACAGAAACATCATTGTTTTAACAGATGCATACAGCAAAGGGTCAAAAATAGGAATTATCGTCGATTCAGTTCACAGTGTAATGCAGATATCAGAGGAGGATGTTGAGCAGATCAATGAAAGTATGGCATCCGATTTAAACACTTATGTTAAGGGAATTATTAAAGTGGGTGAAAAAAATGGATTTTCTGAGCAGCACGGGAACTACAGCAGTCTGATAATATGGCTTGACCTTGCCAGAATACTGGAGGAACTGATTATAATGACGAAATATAACGGAACATCTACAGCCGGAATGGCGCTATAGTCTTTTTCCCGGACAAATTATATTTTTCCTGCTGTAACTGCCTGTTCAGACTTCACCAAATTCCATATTCCATGAATCATAGGTTTCAAGATCGTCCTCAGTAACAGGAGATTTAATCTTATCAAAGGCAGCCTTAAAATCATCATTTTCAAGGGGCCTGACTTTCAGGGTTCTTCTGTTAAGTTCTTCAAACGGAAGTTCAGCAAGCCTGAAGAGTTCAGGATTTTTTTCATGCACCATATTCCATATCGCCTGCTGGCAGAGGCTCTGAATGTCTCTGCCGGAATAATGGTTTAGAGCAGACATCTCTGCAATCAGATCGAGATTTACTCTCTCTGTTCCCGGATCGGAGGCATGTATCTTAATTATTTCTTTAATTGCCGGAGGGTCCGGAAGGCTTACATAAATTCTTCTTGGAAATCTTGAAAGAACAGCCTTATCAAGGTCCCATGGTGTGTTTGTTGCAGCAAGGGTCAGAACAAAACGGTCATTCTTCTTATCTGAAAGCCCGTCCATATTTGTCAGAATTCCGGAGAGCAGCTTCGCCGATGCCTCAGATGTGCTTTCACTTCTGGACTTTGTCAGTGAGTCAAACTCATCAAAAAAAACAATAGACGGCTCTTTTTCCTTTGCTGAATTATACAGTGCGGATATCAGTTTTGAGGATTCCCCGAAATACTTTGATAATATGCTCTCTGATTTCACATCATAAAATGATGCTCCCAGACTGCCTGCTGCTGCTGATGCAAGCAGAGTCTTGCCTGTACCGGGAGGGCCGAATAAAAGCACCCCCTTCCAGGGTTTTACTGAAGAAGGCCTCTTTAATCCTGCAATGACAACAGTTTCCATCAGCAGCTGTTTCACCCTGAAAAGCCCACCTATGTCATTCCATACAACCGTGGTTCTGGTCAGGCAGGACTCCGCTCTGGCTCTGAACTCTGACAATTCAGAGATATTTTCAGATTCTGATGAGATCTCCGGTGAAGTAAGACCGGCATCTCTTTTTTTTACAGTGGTTTTGCCGGCCGGAGGAATATTT
The DNA here is from genome assembly GCF_000243255.1 of Methanoplanus limicola DSM 2279. Lineage (NCBI taxonomy): Archaea > Methanobacteriati > Methanobacteriota > Methanomicrobia > Methanomicrobiales > Methanomicrobiaceae > Methanoplanus > Methanoplanus limicola. Next base: position 1,860,959 of record NZ_CM001436.1, on the reverse strand, counting down.
TTTGAGACTGCATCCCATTTTTTCGCAGCGCTGAGATAATGATCCCTCTGTGACGGGTTGTTCTCCGCCATTTTAATCAGAAGGTTACTGATATGTATCGCCTTTTCAGATACAGCAATGCGGTCTCCGGTGCTTAGGGCAGTTTCATAATCATCTCTCGCTTTTACAATTTCATCAGAGAAAATACCGCTCAGATCAACCTTCATTATCAGAATACCATTTACATCATTATAAGGCCGGAATTTTCAACATATTTCACAATGTGCCCGTTTTCATCAGCAAAGCTGTAAAAATGCCGCTTTATCTGGAGATAATCGTCTCTGTTTTTATCAAAGGATGACTCAAGGGAGCACCATCCAAGAGCAGCAATATCCTCTTTTATCTTCTTTTCGACTTCACCTTTCAGCCTTGATTTCTGCTCTTCCAAAAGTTCCGGATTGCAGAGTTTTGAGAAGATACGGGAGAAAGAATCGTCTGAGTTATATGACATAAGGCCTTTTTCAGGGTCGTAGAGACAGACTGATATACTTCCGCCGTAACTGTTCCGTGCACTGTTATTTCCGGTTATGATAGACCTGCATTTCTCATCAAAACCTGTCGGTGAGGCCGCAAATAAAAAGGCCCGGATTCCGTTCCCGTTGCAGTCTGACCTGATGTTATCCATTATAATATTTAGGTCTTTTAGCCCTGCCGGCAGACAGTCACAGGAATACTTTGCATATTCTGCCTGTCTTGATACATAGGCAACATAAATCCGGACTTTTTCTTTTCTGCCAAATATCTTCTTTTCGATAAGATCTATCTTTAGCGAACTGTTCCTTGGAATATTGAGATAATCATCTACAGAAAGATTGAATCTCTCCCTGAAATACTCAGGCGGATTCACCTTCTCCTCACGGATTCCACAGACTCTGTATCTCTTTTCAACCGATGAGACAAAATCAGAGAATTTATGACCAAATCTGTTCAGGAGATTGATCTCATACTGTCTGGCTTCCCCGGAAGTCACATATCTGCCGGGATTTTCAGCCAAATTTTCTTTCAGATTTTTATCCGGTACGGCCATTTTTAACCTGTCTCTTAAATCTTCTATATCCTCTTTGCAGCGGGATATCTCTTCATCCCTTCCTGTTAATTCATCTGAGAGTTCATCTTCCCGGCATTTGAGTTCGTCAGAGATCTTTTGTCTCTCGTTTTCACCGGCAACATCAGCAATTCTTCTGCCTTCATCCTCCCAGATTCTGATAAGCTTTACAAGATAATCCGAATCGATGATCAGATCCGAAACTGCTTCATTTATCCTGGTTTTTATTTCACCCCATTTTTTATGGAAGAAATATCTGAGAGATGGCCTTATTTCAGTGGAGTCAAAGATTTCATCAAACTGCGAATCGCCAAAGAGATAGTAATTTCTCAGAATTTCCATTACATCACTCTCTTTTTTGATTATCTTCTTCTTTAAGTCTTCAGAGGAGTAAATCCCGATAATTCTCATCCGCTCAAAATGTTCATATGCCCTGTACTCAGTTCCCGAAAAGATATCAGTTACAGCTTCAGCTCCTTCGTCTTTAAATGTGGCTGAGAGGCAGAGAAGTGAGGCATCAAAGATTCCTCTGAAATGTATATCAAGGTCATCCAGCACATCCCCGCATTCTCCGTCAATAAATCTCTCTCTGTTGATCTTTATCTGATTCCAGAGCAATAATCTCTTTTCTGCCGGCTCATGGCGGATGAAAAGACCCTCACTAAGCACCTGCTTAGACGGTTTTGCCAGTCTGTTTATGCATGCCGGATCTTCACTGTTCATCTAAAAACCCCCAAGAAAAGTTTTCATCTCTTCATCAATCCTGTCATGGAGAAATTTTGCAGAGCTGGCATACCCTGATATTTTGATCCTGGTTTTGGAACCTGCTTCTGAATCTGATATTGAAATCTCTATCCTTGCCTGGCCTTTCTTTGTTGAGGCAGCATACCGGATAATTCCGTTTTGCCTGAATTCATAGTGGGCATTTATCTTGGCCATTATGTAACCCAGAAATTTTTCAATTACGTCGCTGCCGGCAGAGGAATGATATATGAGCACTTCTTCACGTGCTCTTATCTCAGGTTCATGCATGTCTGCCTCAAATACCCTGACCTGCTCTCTTCCGGTATCAAGTCTGGAGTAAAGGTCATCCAGAAAGGAATCAATATTCTTATCCTTAAATCGTATTATTATTCCTTTCTCACGGGTTATGTCCGCTTTATCACGCCATCTCTCTATTGCATAATCTATTCGTTTGCGTTCGGCATCGGAGAAGTAATCCACGAACACAATGTAGTCCATATTATTTATTCGGCAACAGGACATATATAGTTATCTCCACATAGGATGTAGTCAAAATAAATTATAAATTTTATATCCATTTTGGAGAAATATTTATTATGTTGTAGAATCAATATGGTGAATGGTGATTGAACTGAGTATCTTTACAGCACTGCGTAAAAATCCGGTTGACAGACTAAAACCCGGGGATTTGAGGGAGGAGGAACTTAAACTTAAGAGCCGGATAAACAGGCTCAGAAAGGAGATTGACAGGATTGAACGAGATAAGAAGTTAAAATTTCAGGAAGGTGTAGGGTCCGATCTCATCCGGAAGAAGATGCTTATACAGGAGCTTAAACAGCTTGATATGGAAGCAAAACTGAAGGTTAAAAATTTCATGGCCCTTCACAGGCAGTTTATGTTTGTCTCCAATCTTTTGATCATAAAGAAATATGAGCGTGACCTGAGGAAGACTGAGGTCTGGAAGAAGATTCAGAATATTTCACCTGACGACTTTGAGGGGGCACTTATACGGGTTAATCTCTCCGGTAAAGGATTTGAGGGCATTATTGATGATTTAAACCAGATATTTTTCATGGATGTGGCTGAATCCGGCGCAGATCTTGATGAAACTGAAAAACAGCTTATTGAGGCGTGGAGCAGTGTTGAAACCGGTTCAGTCAACATTGAGGATGCAGAATGTCTCCTCTCTATTGAGAAGAATCTCGAAAAAAGCCTTGAGGAAGATAACTGAGAGGAGCTGAATATTTATGAGAATTTTCCAGTTTAAAGGCCGCAATAAAGAACTCTATGAGCTTCCGCTCAATGTCTTAAAAATCCGTGATGCTCATCTGTCAAAAAAATCTGATGAACTCAGGTACGAAATATTCCTGATTGAGGATCGTATCAAAGAATTATACCGGGAAGCAGGAAATTCAAAGAGTGAGAGTGAAGAGGTAAGCATTGCCAGGCGGATTGAATCGCTGATATACAGAAGGGAGGTAAAACTCAGTTCACAGATGAGTCTTGAAAATGAATCACGGGCACTTTCAAATCTTATTGTTTTAAAAGAGCATGAAATCACTCTTAAAAATGCCGGTGTCTGGAATAATCTCTCAGCAGCAAAACCTGAAAAACTTGAATTATGGCTTAATAAAATGAACCTGAGGAATAAGGATCGAAATGGTATCATAGGTGAGATTATCAGTATAACGTCTGAATCCGCAGAACTTACAGACGAAGAGAGCGGCGGGGATCTCGATTATATCCTCAAAAATATAAAATCTGTCCGTAAAGGAGAATTAGATCCTGAAGATGCCATTCCCGGAGAAATGTATGATAATTTCCGGACATAGCCGGAGATACCAGATTAATTTTCTTTCAGATATTACTGAAAATCCTGGTATAATCAGATATGGGTTGATAATCATTTATTGGCTGATCTGGATTGATGATCAGATATTGTCTGGTGTGAGTTATATCCGTGAAAATCTGAATGTCCGGGAATGAAAAATTCCGCCGGAAAAATTGAGGGATAAAACCAGGAGAAGGAACCGGGAGAATGGAACAGATATGAATAGTTTATGGGAAGGGCAAATATTGAGCAGGAGTGGAAAAATATCTGAATATTCACTTCTGATGTTTAAGCCGTATTTTTTCCGGCAGTTAAACGGGTGGATGAGGGTATTTGCAGGGGGAATCTGTTAAAAGGGATATCTTCACCGGAAAAACCCTGAAGTACGGTCTGTCTGACAGACCGTACCTTCGCAGATATAAAATAGCGACTCAGCCGTTCAGAATGAATTCTAATGCTGCTTTAAGGGGGATTAATGCTTCATCCAGAATTACATCTGAAATGCGACTGTCAAAATGGGGGATAAAGTGGATTGCTGAGAAGAACGGATTATTGTACTGTTTTTACTGATTGCCTGAGCAGGAGATCTCCGGTTCTCTCTCAGTTATTCATGTCCCGGGGAATTTCAGGTTTCCTGAGACTTTTTTTGGTCTGCCGGATATTCAGAATTCATGATTCAGGTCACGTAGAAATAAAATTCAAAAATATTATCCTGACTGGAGCATAAACGACATATATAAGTAATACGGGGATTTAAAATGCCGGTCAGATATTTCAGGGGGAGAAGAGGTGAGCACTTTCATGAACGTGAACAGATAAAAGAAGTTGCAGCTATTCTTGAAGACGAATTCAGGGATGAAAATGTATTTCTTTTAACCAATATCAAACTTGCAAAAGCTGAGATAGACAGCATAATTCTGACAGCGGACGGCCCCGTAATTCTTGATCTGAAAAACTACTGCGGAACTGTTTATGGTGATGATTACCCACAAAAACCCTGGAAAGTGGTTACAGATTCCGGGGAGGAGACTGAACTTCACAGAAACCTCTTTGATCAGCTGATAACCCAGAGGGGGGAGTTTAACCGACAGTACCAGAAGATAAGGGAGAAGCATTTTGGATATATTGACGAGAGAGAAGCAGGAAGGATAGCTGCATGGGGATACTTCAGAAAAGGCAGTACTTACCCTGAAGGTCAGATAGATATGTGGGCATATCCCTGGTTTGCAGTTGTTACAGCTGAATCTCTTGCTGAAAGACTCTGCTACAACAATACCGGGTATGAACTTCTCGATGAAGATCTTGAGATCATCGTTAAAGAACTTTATCTTGAAGAATATGACCTTGAATCAGATAAAAAAACCGAAATCTCCGGGGAAATGGCAGAAGATCCAGAGGAGAGAGAAAACGATGACAAAACAGGGTTTTGCCGGCATGAAGATGAAGGATCTGATATATTACCCGTAAAAACTGAAGAGAATATAATATATTCAGATGACGGATTCAAATCCGGGAAAGATGACATTTTTAAAGAGAACAGCCCTGAAACTACCAGAAATGATAAAATTTTCATCCCTTCATTTAAAATCCCGGAGGACAACTCAGATGAACCCCCCGTTGCTGAAGGATTTACAGTAAAAGATATCACTGAAAAGCCAAATCCACTCTCTGATGACCAGAGAGAAGCAGTATTGTCTGAAAGCAGAAAAGTAAGGGTTATTGCCGGAGCCGGCACTGGCAAGACTGAAGTAATCACGAGAAAGATACTTCACCTTTTATTAGTGCAGAAAGTTCCGCCTTCATCCATTGTGGCATTCACTTACACAAAAAAAGCTGCCCGAAGTATGAAGGGCAGGATTTATGAACAAATTAAACAACTTGCCGGAGAAGAAGCCTGTGCCAGACTGGGTGATATGTACATCGGTACAATCCACGGATACTGCCTTAAACTTCTTCAGCAGAACTGCGGCTACAGAAATTACACCGAACTTGACGAACATAAAGAAATGGCCTTTCTTCTCAGGACGGGCTGGAAATTTCTAAATACTGACAGGGGCAATTATGCAGCCGAATGTCAGAAATTTCTCGATTCACTGAATATCTATTATTCTGAACTTGTTGATCCTGTCAAACTTGAACAAAAAGCACCTCAGTTTTCAGAATGGGTAAAATCCTATGAAAAAGAGATGACAGGATTTAAGGTACTGTCCTATAACAGAATGGTTGATCTTGCTGTCAGCCATATAACAGAAAAACCCGAAATTGTACGAAATGTAAGGCACCTTATAGTCGATGAGTACCAGGACATAAACCACGCCCAGGAAAGACTCACGGAGCTTATTGGAAAGGAGGCAAATCTCTTTGTAGTGGGTGATCCAAGGCAGACAATTTACCAGTGGAGGGGTTCGGATGAGAAATGTTTTGAAAATTTCGGGAGAGATGCAGAGTCAGTATCACTCAGTAAAAACCGCCGCAGTGGATCAGAGATCATAAACTTCTCAAACACAATTGCAAAGGAATTTGTTAAAAATTATGATGACCTCGTTTCGGCACGTGAGTCGGAATCGGGAGTATTAATTATAGAGAACAATAATGATTTATCGGAGGCAAAATGGATTGCAAAACAGATAAAAATGTATGTAAAATCCGAAAAATGCAGGTACAGGGATTTTGCAGTCATTTTAAGGTCTGTAAAAATATCTGCGCCATTGCTTATAAAAACATTCAGGGAAGAAGAAATTCCGGCGATAATCGCCGGAAATGTAAACCTCTTCAACAGTCCGGAGGTAGAGGGCATTGCCAAAATTATAATCTGGCTGGATAAAGACGGCTATTATAAAAAGAAGAAGTGGGACTCTTTCATCAATGGCGATGACCTGCTGTCATCCGGAATTTCAGACTGGAGAAGAGCCACCGGAGATATTCTCTCCAAAAATTATGACATTAAAATCCATGCATTAAAAAAAGCTGTTCTGTCCGGATGTTTTCCAAACCTGATTGACTTTTATTATATCCTTCTTGAAATTCTGGGATATAAATACCTTGACCCAAAAAATCAGGATGAATACTCAATAATCGCAAACCTTGGCCGGTTCTCAGGACTTCTAAACGATTTTGAATCTGCAAACCGCCTGGGAGGCTCACGCTATCCGGTTAAGAGAATACTTTCATGGCTGACTGAATATATCAATGCCTATGCCTCTGACAATTATGGCGTTCAGTCTTCCGATGACGTAAAATCTGCCGAAGCTGTTCAGATTGTAACAATACATCAGGCAAAAGGGCTTGAATGGCCGATAGTCTTCGTTCCTTCAATGAATCAGGGGATATTCCCTTTAACAGGGAAAGGAGAGATTAAAGAGAAATTTATCCCATCAGAGCTTTATGACGCAGAAAGATATGAAGGAAGTATGGAGTCAGAGAGAAAACTCCATTATGTCGCCTCAACAAGAGCAAAGGATCTTCTTGTTCTCAGCTATTATGCCCACCATAACAGCAGGAGAAAAGAACCAGGACTGTTTATAAAAGATGCACTCAAAACAGGTGCATTGCCGTATATAAACGAGATGGATAATCTTCCGGAGATGACAATATCATCATCACAGGAGAGTGATGAAAATCTTACCTATACTGTCGGAGAACTTGTAAGTTACAGGAGATGCCCGCATATGTTCAGGCTTCATTCTGTTCTTGGATATCAGTCCGGGATTGCAGAGATGATTGGCTATGGTAATGCCCTTCATCATTGCCTTTATGAAGCTGCTGAAGAGATCAAAAATGGCAGTCATCCCGTCAACGCCGTTGCACGCTCGGTAGATTCACGATTTACAATGCCCTTTGTAAATGAAGAAAAGCTTCAGAAAATTAAATCTTCTGCAAAAAAACAGCTTGCAAGGTTTGCAAGTGAAAATGAACAGGATATGAGAGTCATTAAATATGTTGAATCAAAAGTAGAGTTTCCTGCCAACGGCACTACAGTTTCAGGAAGGGCAGATATTATCCTTAAAGACGGTGAGGGGATTGAGGTTCGGGATTACAAAACCTCAGACACTGTTGCAACTGATGAAGAAGTTGCTTTTCAGGTTCAGTTATACTCTCTTGGTTTTAATGGTGCAGGTGAAAAAGTAAATTCCGGTTCTGTGGCCTACATTAAGGACTGTGTGTTCAAAGATGTCGATGTCAGCGATGAAAGCCTAAGCAGTGCAAAAGATATTGCTGTTGACTATATACAAAAGATCGGACGTCAGGAATTCAGTCCAAATCCGGGAGACATCTGCAGGAGGTGTGATTATAAGTCCATATGCAGATGGAAGAAAGGAGATATTGATCATCCGCGATTTTATGGTATAAATAATGACGGAAAATATGGCCGGGGATATGGTTTGGCTGGTGAAAATTACACTGGGAACAATGAAACCAAAAGCAGAAACTATATGGAAGGGGGAGATCTGAAATATTCACCAAAGAATACCGGAACCGGAAATGCTGCCGATAAAAGCAATAATACGGAATCCGGAAATTATAGTAAGATTTCTTCTGCATGTGATGAACTGCTAAAAGAACTGCACAGCGCCAACCCTCACTCTTCACTAAAAGCACTCTCTGAACTGAGGAGATATACTGACGGGGAGGCAGAAATTAAAGCAAAAAGATTATACGAACAGATTGAATTGAGAATTGACAGTAATATCCCCATCCTTCCGGCTAAGATAATCTCTGCCGGAGAAGCCCTTGTTGATATGCTGCATAATAAATAATGGTTCTATGCCGTGTTGTAATTAATTTCGCACATATGTTCTGCATTCAGTAATCCATTCCCCTATGAAAACTTCTCCAATGAAACATCACACTGTTTCATTCATCATCTGTGAACCAGCCGGTTCATGAGTGACTATTTTTATCCATCATCCATGACTATTATTCACGACTGACTTTTTTTTACTTATGCCCTGCGTGCTTTGATTGTTTAAAATGCATTTCCTTTGATATGGGTTATTATATATCAAAAGTGACACGCATAAACCGGACATTTATGTTTGAGAAAAATCCACATATATGGTACATTTAAAAAAACAGATGTGTATTCATGAGTAAAAAAAGGGGAGAATATTTGATTTCAGTACTTATTATAGATGATAAACCTCCTGTCTTTGATATTGAAGAAATTGTCACGGATAAAAAATATCCATTCAGCCTGAAAATAATTACAGATATTCAGGAAGCCCTGAATGAAATAAAGAATAATAATCCTGATATAGTTATAATCAACAGCAGGAAAAACGGACTTAATGTTCATGATTTTTTAAGGGAAATAAAAAAAGAAGTCAGACCACCCCCGCATATAGTATTGATCTCCGGTTTTAAACCGGAATTTATCGGGGAATGTATCAGTCACGGGCTGAATATTCACCTGATAAATGAGGATAATACAGACGGGGAACTGAGAAAATTAAAATCATTTCTCAGTAAATATTCTGAAGTTTATGAAGAGAGGAATAGTAAATCATTGAGGAATGCAAAATACAGGTCACTTATAGAATCAATGGATGATTCAATTTATATGGTTGACTCTGACTGCCGTTACCTTTACATGAATAAAAAGCACCTGATGCGTCTTGGGAGATCGAGTGAATTATACCGTGGAAGAAGATATCAGGATTTCCATACCGAACCTGAGTATGAAAAGTTTTCCGGGATTATCAGCAGTATCTTTGAAACCGGAGAAATCTTCAGGGAAGAATATGAAGATGATAAATTCAGGTTCAGAAGAATCTTTACACCTGTCAGCAATATTGAGGATGACAGTGTAGTTGCAGTAAACGTTGTATCCGTAAAAACTGATCCGGCAGAGAAAGAAGGGATAAATATTGATGGTGAAGATAAATCGGTCTATGTGGTTGACAGGGAATGCAGTTATTTGTCTATAAACCGGGCACACCAGGAGCGGCTCGGACTGAAACCGGAGCAGATATACTCAGGAAAGAGGTATGAGGAGTTTCATCCGGAAGGGAAGAGCGAATCCTTTGCAGAAATTATAAAAAAGGTATTTTCTGAAGGTGATTATTTCCTTGACGAGTACTGCTGTGGGGAGAACCATTTTTCCAGAAGGTTCTGTCCGGTTAAAGATCCGGAAACTGACAGAGTCATTGCAGTAACTGTCATCTCTTCCAATATAACAAGCCGGAAGATCTCAGAAAAAAGCCTGATTGAATCGAATAAAAAGCTTAACCTCTTAAACAGCATAACCAGACATGACATACTCAATAATCTGACGGCATTGCAGGGTTATCTTGAAATTCTTATGGAAGATTCTCCGGACGAAAAAGACCTGAAATATTTCAGGATTATGAAAAAAGCCTCAGATTCAATACAGAACCAGATCTCTTTCTCAAAGGATTATCAGGACATAGGGGTTGAAAAACCTGTATGGCAGGATGTTGATGAGTTAATAGGAAAATCCTCTTCATTGTTATCTACCGAAAAGATCGCAGTAAAATCAGATTTAAAGGGACTCAGGATTTTTGCTGACCGGATGGTTGAAAAAGTATTTTATAACCTTATCCAGAATGCAGTATCTTATGGTGATACAATCTCTGAGATTAATTTTACTGCAACCGAGGGGTCTGATGAACTGATCATATTCTGCGGGGACAATGGCAGAGGAATTCCGGATGAAGAGAAGATGAAGATATTTCAGAGAGGGTATGGTAAAAATACCGGACTGGGACTATTTTTATCAAAGGAGATATTGTCAATTACAGGAATAACAATTAGTGAAAGTGGAATCTATGGAGAAGGGGCCTGTTTTGAGATTAAAATCCCGCGGCTGGTATATTCATTTAAATGATATAAGGAACTAAAACAGGAAATGCCGGATAAGCAGATGCTTATAGTCACCCTGAAAGACCTGTTTTGTCTCTTAAAAAAAACAAGATTCTTAATAATATCAGTAACAATATCCATATAGTGATTGAGTGGGCAGTATTTTTTGTCCACTATTATATATTATCTGCAATGTTTTAGGGGACGATTAATCATTATATTAAGGATATTTTATGATAAAAGAGCTAAATGATACTCTTTTGGGGAATATACCTGAAAATGACATATTTATAATTTCATATCAGTATGCAGAAGAAGATTATCAAAATCTTACTGCATTCATGGAGAACGAATATGATCCAGATATAATCCTGGACAGGCTTACAAAAGAACGCAAAAGGCTTCAGAAACTTAAATGCTTAAAAGAGATTGTTATTTATTCTGACCGGAAATTCAGCCTCAATAATGAAGAGAGGTTGAGGAGAAAAGAGATTTTAAGGGCAGAAGAGAGATTATTCAGATTCGCCCTGATGAGAGATCAGGGTGTATCTCCAAAAACTGATATCAGCATAAAAGAATTTAAGAGATGGGCAGATATTTTACTTCCTGAAAACAGTGATAAAAGTAAGATCCTTTTAAGCTCTTCTGAAGAATTTATAAGTTCTGCAAAAAGTATCATAGGTTCAGATGATGAATCATTAATCTGGTTATATTCTTACATTCATGAGTTCATTGAAGTCTGCCCTAAAAAATACCTTGAATCCGGAATATTCGGAAAATTTATGAGATCTGTTCTGGGTGTAATTTTCTTTTCAAAGTCGGCTGAAAATCCGGATTACAATAATATTTTAAGACTGTCAGGTTTCTTTGCGGCAACATATCTCTTTGATGATATTCTTGACGATGCAGAATACAGGAAGGAAGAGAAGGAAGAATACTTTCAGAATGTCCTGAATATTTTAAACGCCGGAAATTTTGGTGAAATTGAGTATTCGGCAGATCCCCTTATGAAATTTTCAGAATCGGCATTTACCGGAATATGCAGTATTCTTGATGAAAAAAGAAGCCGGATGGTTGCACAGTCATATATTGCCATTGCAAGAGCAACTGCGGCAGGATCAAACTGGAATTACAGTACCCCGCTAAAAGATAAGGAATTATATTCGGTGGCTGCAGTAAAGGCTGCATATACCAGAGTTATTCCGGCAATACTTGGCGGCTATACAGTTGATGAGAAATTCATGTCGCACTGCATGAGAGGCGGGCTGATATTTCAGCTTACCGATGATCTCAGAGACATCACTGACGATATGGAAGAGGGAAATATAACACCTTTCAACTACTTCTGTTATGGCGCAGTAAAACAGAATATTCACCCATTTGAGATATTCCTTGCAGCAGTAAGCAGGGTCTCTGCTGAAAATCTTAAAGATATTCCGGATGCAAAAGATCTCTGGATAATGAGGATTACACATTCAATCCGGTTATTAAAGCTTAAATCAGGTGAAGATGACCTGAGAGAGCTTTTAACTGAGATGAATTTTCCGGAAGGGAAAATCAGAGATGAAATATCAATGATCGCCGGATGCAGCGATGTTATTATTGACATTGAAGCTGAAACCGCAAAAATATATTCGGATATTGCTGTTAATCTGCGTGGCGGATGGAGTAAAAATCCTGTCTTTGGCCATTGATCACAGTATCTTCTGGGAAATCAGGAATAATTCAGAAAATGAGATGAGGCAGCAATGATTCAGGCAGTACTGGATAACCTTAATGGATATAATGAAGATGAAAGCCTTTATGATGTATCCTACAGATTTCTTCAGGATGACTTTGATGATCTCCTTAAGTATGGCAGGACATCATACAATACGGAAACTGTTATTAATATTATCAAATCTGAGAGAAGAAGGCTTAAAATCCGGTATTTTATAAACAATGCCCTAATATTTTCAGATAAAATATTCAGAACAGACGTGGTCAGTTTAAAGAAATATTCTGAAATGTACAGTGAAGCTGTAAAATATTACAGGTTTGCATCAGTCAGGGACAAAGGAATAATCAGGCAGAATAAAGAGATAAAGGCTTTTAAAAAAGATCTGAGGGCGGGATTTTCGGATTTCAGAAAACACCGGAAGACGGGAGCCGGTAACGGGATTCCTGATACGGAAAAACTCGCTGAAATCTGCTGTGAAATGACAGGGATCTCCGCTGATGAAACTAAAATTATCAGAGATGAGATAACAGAATTTATAAAAAACTGTCCTGAATTATACCTTAAAAGAGGAATTTTTGCAAAATATATCGGTTCCATGTTTGGAGTTGTAAAATATGGCTATGAAAACCGGAGCAGCAGTTTTGTAAAGAAGATCCTTCTTGGATCATGCTATGGCATAACCTATCTTTTTGATGAAATTATAGATGATCCGGGCTATTCTTCAGATGAGAAAGAGAAATATTACAGTAATGTCTCAGCGATACTTATGAGCGGGAGAGGGGAAAAAATAAATCACTCCAAAGATTCTCTGATGGCATTTTCGGAAAAGGCGGTTGTTAAAATGCGTGATGAACTTTCAGAAGAGCGATGGAATATGGTTGCAAAGGCATATTCGGCCATCGCAGATGCTTCTGTTAAAGGTGCGGGATGGCAATACAGCGATATTATATCAGATGAAGAATTATATGTAAATTCAGCACTAAAGTGTGCTTATACGAGGGTAATTCCTGCAATCCTTGCAGAATATACTATTTCAGGTGAATTTCTTACACACTGCCTGAGATCAGGGAATATATTTCAGCTTCCTGACGATCTCCGTGATTTTTTTGAGGATACAGATAACGGAAACATTACTGCCTTTAATTATTATAAGTACGGAATAAATCCCCTGAATTATCATCCGGTTGAGATTCTGATGATGGTGATATCACGCACATCATTTATTGATTATCCGGAATTAAAAGACGCCTGTGAACTCTATATGTCCTGCATATTCCAGTCATTAAGAGCACTTCATGCAAAGAGCGGAGATAAAGATCTATGCGGACTGTTCCTGGAAATGAATTTCCCGGATAATTATATTATCCGGGAATTATGTCTTACAGGCCGGAATTATTGTATGGTTACGGATTTTGAAACCAAAATTGCAGGTATGTGCACTCAGATTTCACTTGATATGAAAAAAGCTGTTCATGAGCAGATGTTCACAGATGATAAGTCTTTTTCTTCATAATAGTGCGGATTATTAAAAATTAAGCAAATGCAGGAAGGCATAGTCATATTTTTCACTTATTTGTGTGTATCTGCCAGACCCCGCAAAAACATAAAAAAGCACAGAATACTCCTGAAATAAACCGCATTTTGAAGTTATATTTTATATCGGTGCGCACTGGGAGGGAAAAACAATTATTCTGGCGTATTTTTGGTCCGAAATATCAGTTATTATTTTTAAATTAAGTCCGGTCCGGCAAAATATTTATCCTGCAAAATTAACATCAGATTTTGAGAAGATAAATTAAATGAATAAAGCAAAAGGTAAATCCAGAATCACTACATTCCTTGGTCCGGTTGAAAGCCTTGAAAGTTATGTCCGTGCCGAGTGGTGGAGAGAGATATTTAATGCCAATTATATCAGAACAGACGGTGATGTTGTTGATGACAGTGAGATCACATCAAAAGAGACTGACAGCTTTATCAGTCTGACAGATCTCTCAAAAGATGACATAATTCTTGATCTATGCTGCGGGCAGGGCCGGCATTCAGTTGAACTTGCAGCAAGGGGCTTTAAAAATATCTATGGTCTTGACAGGTCACATTACCTGATAAACAGAGCAAAAAAACAGGCTGCAAAGGACGGCTACAGCATTAATTTCAGGGAGGGCGATGCAAGGAAACTCCCTTACTCCACTGATTCATTCGACTGTATTATTATTCCGGGTAACAGCTTTGGCTATTTTGAATCATGCGACGATGACAAAAAAGTCCTCCTTGAAGTGTTCAGGACATTAAAACCCGGTGGAAAATTACTTCTTGATGTATCAGACGGAGATTACCTGAAAGAAAATTTCACGCCAAGAAGCTGGGAATGGATAGACAAAAATTATTTTGTATGCAGGGAAAGGTCACTATCTTCCGATAATGAAAGGCTTGTAACCCGTGAGGTTATCACTCATGTCAGCAAGGGGGTAATAGCTGACCAGTTCTATGCGGAACGGCTTTACAACCCTGAAATGATCTCTTCCATGCTTAAAGAATGCGGTTTTAAAAATATCCGGATACATGAACCCATCATAACAGAATCACAGAGAATGCAGGATCTTGGTATGATGGCACGCCGCCTAATCATAACTTCGTCTGTAGAGAAAGAGTGGTCACCTAAGAAGAAACAGGCCAATAAAAAAAGATCAGTAATTGTGATTATGGGTGACCCGGAACTGGAAGATAAGGTAAAACCTCTCTGCAAATTCGATGAAGATGATTTTAAGACCATTTCCCAGCTGAAAGATGCACTTTCCGGTCTTAAGAATTATAAATTCACCTATGTAAACAGCCATAAGAATCTCATGAGTTACCTTATCAAAAACAAAAACAGGTTTGAATTTGCATTAAATTTATGTGATGAAGGTTTTTCAAATGACCCGGAAAAAGAGCTTCATATCCCTGCATTACTTGAAATGCTTGATATAGAATACTCCGGCGGAAACCCGCAGTGTCTTTCTTACTGCTATGACAAATCCCTTGTGCGTGGTATTGCAAAGGAGCTTGACATACCGGTACCAAAAGCATTCATGATAAACCCCGAAGACAGTTCATTTATTGAATTCCCGATACACTTCCCTGTTATAGTTAAGCCAAATTATGGAGATTCGAGCGTTGGAATAACAAAAGACAGTATATGCAGCGATGTGAATGAGCTTCAGGATGCAATACTCAATGTCAGAAAAATTTCCGGAGCTGAAAAACCAATCCTTGTTGAGGAATTCCTGACCGGAAAGGACATAAGTGTAGGAATAATAGGCAATCTTCCGGATGAATACACAGTTCTGCCTGTAATAGAAGAGGATTATTCTGCACTCCCTGAGGATCTGCCAAAAGTCTGCGGTTATGAAGCTAAATGGGATCCTGAGAGTCCATACTGGAATCTTAAATCAATACAGGCCGAACTTCCGGAAGATGTAATGAGATTCCTTACTGCGAGCTGTATCAGACTGTATGCGAGGCTTGGCTGCCGTGATTATGCCCGTTTTGACTGGCGGCTTGATAAAAACGGCACTCCAAGGCTTCTTGAAGCCAATCCAAATCCCGGATGGTGCTGGGACGGACATCTGGCAAAGATGGCAGGATTTGCAGGAATGAACTATCAGGATATGCTGGAAAGTATAATGATAAGTACTGAAAAACGCATATTCCCGGACAATGAAGAGATAGAATCCAAAGTAATACCGGAAATGAATCCGGTTACAAATTAATTTCCGGAAGAACTTAGCCTGTAAAGTAAAAGTAATGATGTGGATCTCTCTTTCAGATCCACCACAGTATTTTAATTCCGGTCAGTTATCTATCTCTCCTGAATCTGTATTCAGAATTACTGTGCCGCTATCCTGAACAGAATAATTTTCAGGATTTTTAATAGCATCTACAGGATTGCCACCGGTCTTACCATAATTATCAATGGCGTAATCATACTCGTCCTCATCTGAATAATCAGTGCCAGCGGGACTGACCACAGTAACCTGATTGACATACGCATCACGGGCATATTCTTCATTGTAATACCCTTCAGCCTTATCAAGAATACCGGCACCACCCATAGTGTTGTAACTCTCTTCATAACCGGAATCTTCCACTTCTACCTCAACAGTCTTATTCATATAATCAAGACCATATGGATCTTCAGAATCTTCACCATTTTCCGATGGACCCGGAATATCACGTTCATAAATGCATCCGGCAGACAGAATTAATCCAATCGCAACCAGAACAATTAAAAAAATAAGTTTTTTCATCATCTTCAGCCTTAAAAATAATTGTCACTGATATTATAAATTATGTCGGCAAAGTGAATGCCTATCCTTAAATTCATCCGGATAAATCAGATTTCAATACCCCTGATCTCCTTTAGGCTCCCCAGATCATTCTCCAGTTTACACTGATGAATAAAATCCATAAAACCGACATCACCTCTGGCATAATCAGAATGCCATCTCTCAGGCACCTTAAACCGGCTGTACAGCTCATCACGATCTGCCTCAAAAGAGAGTGGTTTTCGTTTCATGAAATCTGCGGCTGAAACAGTTATACCATCAGTTTCTGCGAAGAGAGCCTTTAGCCACTTAAAACCTTCATGTGAACGAAGCAGATGGTGATCAAGAATGAAAATTTTAACTGACGGAATTTCAGCTATTGAAACAGCATTCTTCCATGCAAAATTTCTGTCCTCAACAGAGAGCCGACCGAGATATAAAGGCGGCCCGGATGCAAAAACAACATCCGGTTCAAAATTCCGGATAACATCAACAGATTCCCTGTTTAACAACTGAATATCAGAAGCATGAAGAAATGATTTCCCCCCATCAGAAACATCTCTAATCTTAGTCATAATTACTGTTCCAGGATGGCTGCCGGAAATTCCATGCGGAACCGGCAGTGAACACTGCACAACAGCATCACCACTGCCTTCAGCCGCCGGCAGATCGTCCTTTCCAATATAAGCAATGAGATCCAGCCGCCTCCTTAGTGAAACAGTTGAACAACCATCAGGTCCTTTACACCAGAACTTAGCACCCACACGAAATTTAATGTCCTGCAAAGGGATCTGATATGGATTTGCATCAGCAAGGGGCAGGTGATCACCGTGGTAGTGACTGATTACAATATCGGTAGCCTCAGAACAGGCTTCAATAATCCGCTTCCTGACCGCATCACCGACTGCTACCTGACATGGATGGGGAAGAAGGCCGTGCCGGAGATAACCCAGGGCAACACCCGGATCAATCAGAATACACCGGTCACCGGTTTTAATCCGACAGCAAAGCCCACGAACCCCAAGCGATTCAGTACCAAGAATAGTGACCTCCATATTTTTACTATGGCAGGCATATATGAAGAGAACTTCGTTATAAGAAAAAAACAGTAAATGGCATTTACATACCTGACATCTCAGAGATTTAACCTTTCAGAAATACCTTAATAGCCAGATATTCCTCAAAATCAGCAGATCTTTCTTTATAATATGAAAATAACTCCTCGCCCCATCTAAGGCAGGAACAGGACCCACAGATGAAGTCATGAATTGAATCATATGTTCTTTTGTCATTTAGGTAAAATCCCAGGGACAGTTTTTTGTCAGTTACCGTAAGACCGACAGGAATGATCTCATCAGTGACAAAAAACTTCAGGTTTTCAAAATACCGGTACTCATCAATATTATTGAAATAAGGAGGTTCTATAAGCTTTAAAGCCATTTCTCCGGATATAACCAGTTCTATTTCAGCACCGGATTTAAGGCAGTCAATCATTGTAGTTCCGATCTCCCCCGTTCCCCATGTTGAAATGCCATGTATATGATCAGCCTTTCTTAATAATTCATGGTAAAATTCCATCTTCTGCCTGTAATTTACCGTCGGATCACATATTAAAACGGCGCTGTGCAGCATGCCGAGATTTTCAACAGCAAAATCAGGAAGACTCTCATAATTATGAATCATAAAATATTCCGGATTTTTTATTATCAGGATGACAAGGTTATAGATATCATATAATAATTCATCTCTTCCGGGTTTGGAAATCGCATCTGCCGGAATAAGTCCTCTCTGTAATTGGTCAGAATCTTCACTATCATAGATGGATAGTAAATACCCGGAGAGAAGACCAATATCCACGTAAGAGACATCTCTGCATAAATTATTTCTTCTGCCATTAAGTTCAGAAAGCAGATATAAATACTTAGATCTAAGAACAGCACCAAATTTAGTCAGGGAATATTTATTATCATCTCTTTTAAGAATCAGAAAATCTGCAAGATCGTCTGCATTAGCTGACATATTATCAGAGATGAACTCTTCAATATATGGACTGCTTAAGCCGTCAGAGGGACTTTCAGGAAAATTAAGAATCATAGATACTGATTCCGGACTAAAAATCCTGCATATAATATCCTGGTACTGAAGGAAATTATCATTCACTGTCGGCAACATAATTTACTATAATAGCCGTAATCAGATTAATAAATGGCGTTAATGTAGTAATAAGAAAAAAGATTTATTAAATTATTAAATATTATTCCTTCTTCTCAGGCTTTGGCGCAGGTTCAGGCCCCTGTATCTTCTCTACAAGATAAGGATCAGTTACCGGTTCATGATAGACATTGCTGGTAAATATACAGTCCTTAGGACATGCCTCAGCACATGAATTGCAGATTATACATCTTGCCCTGTCAATCTGCCATGTCCTCTCCTGTTTGGATACTTCAATGGCATTGGCAGGGCAGTGCCGGCTGCAAAGCCCGCAATAGATGCAGTCCTCAATATTAATTTCAATATGGCCCCTTGACGCCTCATATCTCCTTGCCGGTACAGCAGGGTACCTTCGGGTTGCAGGCCCGCCGGCGAGTGATTTAAATATCCTCTTTGCCATTGTAAAGGTGATTTTAGCCATAAAATATCACCTCTCCGCGCAACCGATACATGGATCGATTGTAAGGACAATTACAGGAACATCAGCCATCTCACATCCGGCAAGCATCTTCACAAGCGGAGGAATGTTTGTAAGCGTAGGTGTTCTGACACGCTCCCTGACAAGATATTTTGTGCCGTTGCCTTTCAGATAATGGATACATTCTCCCCTTGGCTGTTCAACCCTTGAGAAGTACTCACCATCAGGATTGCCCTTAACCTTTACATCAATGTCTCCGTCAGGTATTTTGGCAATCGCCTGCTGGATCAGATCTGCTGACTGGACAACCTCCTTTGCACGCACCATACATCTGGAATAGCAGTCTCCGTCATTCTCAACAACGGGTTTAAAGTCAAGTTCCGGGTATGCCGCATATCCGGTCTGACGGATATCAATTGCAACACCACAACCTCTTGCAGTAGGACCACAGGCTCCGAGTTTATATGCATCATCCTTAGAGAGATAGCCAACTCCTCTGGTTCTGTGAATGACAGTACTGTCATCAAAGAAAATATGATTCATCTCAGTAACCTGAGCTGAAATCCTGTCAAGATTTGATGACATCTCCTTTAATTTTTCAGCAGAGATGTCTCTTCTTACACCGCCCACTTTACATGAACCCTGAATGACCCTTCCGCCGGTTGTCTCCTCCATTTCATCAAGAACCTGTTCACGTATTCTCCAGGCCTCCATAAAGAGGTTCTCAAAGCCCATTGCATCGGCAAAAAGACCCATCCAGAGAAGATGGCTGTGCATCCTTGAATACTCGGACCAGATAGTTCTCAGATAATGTGCCCTTTCCGGAACCTCAACGCCCATAATATTCTCAATACCCTGACAGAAAGCAAGACTGTGAATAAAACTGCATATCCCGCAGATCCTCTCTGCGATATATACATAATCCTTATATTCCCTCGTCTCAACAAGCTTTTCAAGACCCCTGTGAACATATCCTATCGAAGGCACAGCCTCAATAACCTTCTCATCCTCAATCACAAGATCAAGATGAATAGGTTCAGGAAGCACAGGATGCTGCGGCCCGAATGGTACAACCGTTCTTCTTCCCATTATTCTCCGCCTCCGTTATTTTTCTTCTTTGAAGGAACTTTTTTCACTGTAATATTATCATTGAAAGGATGAGGAATACTGGTCTTAAAGAGATAGCCGTTAAAGTCAACATTCATACCTTTAACTTTTATATCATAGAGATCATGCATCTCATTTTCATAGATGAAAGAACCCCAGTAAGAATCTGAAATACTTGGAACAACAGTATCTCCTGATATTGTAATTCTCAGGTTTTCAAACCTGTAATCCTTTTCAAAGGAGTAATTAATCTCAAAAATATCATCTATCTTTGTACAGCCAATCTGGACAAGGCGATAGCCGTCATCAGACTTCTTCTTCACCTCACCCGGAAGTTCCTCTACTGAAATATCTCTCAATAACTGATCTTCAATCGTCATCTTATTGCCCCCCTGCATTCTTCATATCTTCCTTCTTCTTCTCAAGAATACCCAGAGCCTTCACAACACCGTCAATAATTGCCTCAGGTCTGGCAGCACATCCGGGGACATAAACATCCACAGGAATCAGTTTGTCCACACCTCCGGCAAGATTATAGCAGTCGTGGAACACTCCTCCGGAGAGTGCACAGACACCGATTGCCACAACAACGTTTGGTTTTGGCATCTGGTCATAGATATTTTTTATAACCGGCTTATTCTGTTCGTTTACACCACCGGTAACCAGGAAAACATCAGCATGCTTTGGATTTCCTGTATTGATGATACCAAACCTCTCTATATCATAGAGAGGTGTCAGGCATGCAAGTACCTCAATGTCACAGCCATTACAGCTCGATGCATCATAGTGTATTATCCACGGGGATTTTGTAATATATGCCATATCTCTTCACCTCAGATGATATACAGAGCCATAAGGTTCAGTACTCCGGCCACAGCAGTGATAATCCAGCAGCTTTTAAACATAAAGCCCCATTTCACCCTTGCCGTTGCATTGTCAACAAATATCTCTAAGAGATATATTATTGCAATAACGATAATTCCGACTATCGGGGCAGCCATTCCAAAGAAGAGGAACAGGAAACCCAGGAGAAATACCGTTTCATACAGATGGGCAAGCTCAACCATTGCAAGTGTTGACCCGGCAAATTCAGTATTTAATCCTTTTACAAGCTCCTGATGGGCATGATGTGATGTGGAAATATCAAACGGAGATTTCCTCAGCTTTACTGTCAGGATATAGATGCATCCGATGAATATACCCGGAAGTGTCAGAATCAGCGGATCTGCGAAAGTCAGGATATCAGATGTGTTGAACGATTTTGTGACTTCATAAAATCCGAC
Source organism: Methanoplanus limicola DSM 2279 (assembly GCF_000243255.1). Lineage (NCBI taxonomy): Archaea > Methanobacteriati > Methanobacteriota > Methanomicrobia > Methanomicrobiales > Methanomicrobiaceae > Methanoplanus > Methanoplanus limicola. Next base: position 1,839,435 of record NZ_CM001436.1, on the reverse strand, counting down.
AGCCGCGATGATGATCATAGGCTCAACAGCCATAAGCTGAATCAGTTCACGCTCGGCACCTATATGTGCATATGGAGATCCGGACGAGAACGCACCAAGTATCAGGAATACATGGGCCAGGGTGAGCGCAAATATCACCAGAAGAATGTCGCTTCCGGCAAAGAAGAGCGCACCAGTAATAATGATGAATACAAGATAACCAAATATCCAGAAATTCTGTGATTCATGCACAACCATCTTCTCTTTCTCAAAAAGCTTGAGAATATCGTATATGGGCTGAAGCACAGGCGGCCCTACTCTGCCCTGCATTCTTGCAGTTATTATTCTGTCAAGTCCGAATATGATACCTCCGACAAAAGGTGAGAGTACAATGAACAGCAGAATGCCAATCCACGGATTATCAAATATAAACTGAGTGAGGCTCACATTACCACCTCCAGAGGTATAAAGAAGGATATCAGAATGAACAGAACAACAAGAAGGACAATAGTCATCAGATTGCCTATTCTATTGAGTTTTTCCTCTCCGAAAATATCCTCAAAATAATAATTTGAGAATTCAGTCTCCTTCATAACACCCATACTGCCAAGGAATCTGAGATCATCTCCGGTTGCTCTTGCACCCATATACTGTGGTTTAAGCGTCCTGCCCTTTGCAAAGTGGGAGAGACTCAGTGGCAGGAGTATTACAAGAACCACCATCATAAGCATGATCAGCATATTGTTCAGGCTGAGCAGGTGCGAAGCCGTATTATAAACTGTGTTGATATAAGGCTCAATCATAGTTGACGATATTAACGGGAACAAAAGGCATGCAAAAACTGTCAGACCGCCAAGGGAGTATATTGCTGCCATCTCCGCACCTGAAGCTTCCTTTTCAATCGGATTTCTCTCAGATTTCACTTCAATCAGTCTTCCCATCCATTTAGTCCAGAAAAAGACTGTCATTCCGCTTCCATAAGCAATAATTGCTATCAGCAGCATTCCGAATGGCGGCATAGCGTTGACAAATGCATGAATGGATGCCCATTTTGAGATAAGCATACCAAACGGTGCAAGGAACATACCGGCCATTCCAATGAGCATCATGAGCGCAATCTTTGGCATTGTTGCGATAAGTCCGCCCATATCCTCAATATCCCTTGAATGCTTCTTGTGCTCAACAGATCCTACAGCCAGGAAGAGTAGTGATTTGGCAACCGCATGGAATATTATCAGCAGTATTGCTGCCCATACAGCCTCTTCAGTACCGATTCCTGCACATGCAACGACCAGTCCAAGATTTGCAATTGTTGAATATGCAAGAACCTTCTTTGCATTACTCTGGCTGATGGCAATTCCGGATGCGACAAGAAATGTAAGCGCACCAATAACAGCAAATGCAATTCCAACCAGATTTCCCTCAAAAACAGGTGCAAACCTGACAATTACATATACACCTGCCTTAACCATCGTGCTTGAATGCAGAAGCGCTGAGACTGGAGTTGGTGCAACCATTGCGCCAACAAGCCATGATGAAAAAGGCAACTGGGCAGACTTGGTAAGCCCGGCAAATCCTATAAACCCTGCTGCAACAAGTGCCACTCCAGGGCTTGCCTTTAGAAGTTCATTAAGATAAATGTCATTTCCGGTGGAATACGCATTAACAAATAATATAGCCCCTGCAAATGCAACACCTCCAACCGTATTTAACAGCAGTGCCCAAAAACCGTTCTTCCATGACACCTCATCCCTTGCATATGCAATGAGCAGGAAAGAACAAAGCGTTGTAATCTCCCAGAAGAGGAAAAGCCACATGATATTGTTTGAAAAGACAATTCCAAACATTGCTGAAAGGAAAAGAAACATCAGGAAGAAGAACAGCGGTCTGTTGTCAGGTGTGTCCTTATGATGGCTCTGATAGTCTCTCATATATCCGGTTGCATAGACACAGATCAGACTTCCGATTATACCTATAATCAGTGCCATTATTAATGAAAATTCATCAATAAAAAGATCATAACCTGACATATGCGTCGGCTGAAAGACAATTTCAGTATATCCCATGATTAAAAGCTGCACTGCTGCAAGCACTGAAATGAGATATTTTTTATATTTCACACTGATGCCGATAATGAAAATTCCGATTGCAACCTCAGCCGCAATTATTATCGGATCAATTAGCGCACTTTCGATAGAAAAAAATACCTGACCACGGCCAAAATATTCAAAAAGAAGATATATTGACCCAAGGCAGGTTACAACTGCCGCAGCTTTGACAATTGTATCCCTGACCCCGTTGTTTGGCAGGACAAGCATTAATAATCCGGCAAACAACGGAAAGAGAATAAGAAATATTATTGATTCCACAACGTTCCCTCTGCTTTTTATATTCTAATTTCACACTATTTATCATTATCAATTTGGTATGATAATGAATAACATCCAATTTCAATTAATTTTGCAATAAGCTGACCGGATATCCGGCGTTATAGATCTATTTAATCAGAATACAGATAATACTGACTAATTAAATATCTGTTAATATACTAAAAAATGCAGACTAGTAAATAAGATTTATAAAAATAATTGAAAGTTCATTCCTCATCAGTGATGATCTGAACATTTACAATATCGTGTTGTCTTTCTGCAAGCTTGTTGGCCTTAAAAATATTTTTACCGCCTTTGCCGATTGCAATTCCACGGTCTTCCTCTGCAACATCAACAAGTGCAATAAATTCTCCTTCATCGTTTTCAGTTATATCAACAGATATTACTCTTGCCGGAAGGAAACAGTTCTTAATGAATTCTTCAGCTTCGTTTGAAAATTCCACAACTTCGATCTTTTTTCCGAGATCTTCTGCTGCTTTTTTAATGCTTGTTCCCTGTTTACCGATTGCACGGCCCATGTCACCAGGATTGATGACGAAGATTAAACGATCGTTCTTCTCATCAATGATACAGTCACGGCTTCCTGCTCCGGTTATATCTTCAAACTGTTTCATCAGCTGAAGGGACTGCTCATTCAATACAATTTCACCCATAATCAGGCCCTCTTAAGTGAGAGAATGTCAGATTCCCCTGCATCCTCAACTGCAAGGGCGCTGACCATAAACGGCTTACCGCAGGTTTTACCCAGCTGCATGCTTGATCCATTGTATGTGTGGACAAAAACATCTTTTTCTTTAAGATATGTTATAAATTCTCCGGGACAATTATTAGCAACAATCACAATCTGTGCTTTTCCTTCTTCTATACAGTTTCTGGTCTCTTTCTGTCCGTTAACTACTGCACCAGATTTGATTGCTCGTCTGAGAGACGTTTCGAAATCCATTGAAATTCTCCTAAATTTAGATTTAATTAATAAGGGGCCTTATTCAGGCAACCCTCTTTTTGGCTATAAGCTTTACATCGCCGGTTCCAAGCTGAATTGGCTGTCCTACAATGACGTTTTCAGTTACACCTTCTAAAATATCTTCTTCATTGGCAATTGCCGCATCAAGAAGATGATTTACAGTAACCTCAAACGCAGCACGTGAAAGGACACTCTCCTTTTCACCTGCAATACCATGACGTCCAATCTGCTTAACTTCACCTTCCATGCACATCATATCAGCAACAAGCATAATGTGTCGGACATCCACCTGGATACCCTGTTCACGAAGTGTGCTTAAAGCTTCATCGATAATTGCATTTCTGCCTGCCTCAATACCAAGCACTTCTGAAATTTCAGCGATGTTGTTTGTTCTGGTTCTGGATGTATCTACACCCTCGACCTCAAATACACCTTTTATATTAGAGCCTTCAGTATATAGAATATACTCTCCGTTTTCCTTTCGGACAACAACACGTTCAATGTCATCTATGCCCTGAACAATGACATTTCGTACATATTCTGCAAGGGTGAAAAGATTCTGATAACTGTCATGATTTTTAGGCTTGAATATCAGACAGGCGTCATCTATGTCCTGTTCAAACTCAAAATCCCTGTAATGGCTGCGTTCCTTAATTTTGGCCGGTGCACGATCAAGGATATCTTCAACAGATATTTTCCTCTTTTTGCATACATCCCTGTTAAGTCTTACCTCAACAACCATTTCAAGCATATCAGTTGTAATGTCCCCGAATTCATGGAGCGGCGCGGCCTCAATCTGCCAGCTGACCTCACGCGCCATATCTCTGTTTGTTGAGTAATCTCCTTCAAGATGTATGGTCATAGTAGGAGTGCTTGGATTTTTCCTTGCATCCATTATTTCGATAAGGCGCGGCAGACCAAGGGTGACGTTAATTTCAGCCACACCCGCGTAGTGGAAAGTACGCATGGTCATCTGAGTGCCCGGTTCACCAATGGACTGGGCAGCTATAACACCAACAGCTTCACAGGGTTCAACTCTGGTATTATTGTACTCGATCCTGATACGGCCCATGATATCATCAAACTGCTCTCTTGTAATCTTTCTGCTTTCAAGGTATTTCAGAAGGTCATTCTTTGTCTTGAAAGGAAGATCAGCATCTTCAATCTCTTTAAGCATTTTCTTATCCATCTCAGGACACCTCCTCTTCAAGTACACTTTCGATAATACCTTTCACATCAACCGGATCTCCATAACAGCTCTTTGCCGGATCAGTGGAATCCTCACCGTACTTAAACTGAATGATACGACCGCCTGATGTTCTTACTGTCTTGTCATAACCTACTTTCAGATCCTGAAGCGCGTTGATCATACGCCTCTGAAGATAACCGCTCTGTGATGTACGGACCGCAGTATCTACAAGACCCTCTCTTCCTCCTATTGCATGGAAGAAGAATTCTGTTGGATTGAGTCCGCTCTTGTAACTATTACTGACAAATCCATGAGCCTCAGAACCACGGTCACCTTTTTTGAAGTGAGGAAGTGTTCTGCCCTCATAACCTCTTGTGATACGCTCACCACGTACAGCCTGCTGTCCGATACATCCGGCCATCTGGGTCAGGTTGAGCATTGAACCTCTTGCACCACTGACTGCCATTACCACAGCACTGTTGGAGAGACCGAGGTGACGCCCTGCAATATCTCCCGTACGGTCACGTGCTTTTCCAAGCACCTGCATGATCTGCATTTCAAGGGTCTCTTCAAGAGTTCTTCCGGGCATCGGTTCAAGCTGACCGTCTTCATAGATCCTGATACGTCTTTCTACATCATCAGCAGCACTGTCCAGAACCTCATCAATCTGGCGGTATTCGATCTTTGTCAGGTCTTCATCATCAATTCCGAATGAGAAACCGTCATACATAATTCCGCGGATGGAAAGTTTTGTAACGTCATCAACAAACTGCCTTCCCCTTCCAAGTCCGGCAGTTCTGATAATTCTCTGAAGAATTACTCCATCAAATGCTCCGATTGATTTTTTATCAATTGTTCCGCAGATAAGTTCTCCATTTTTAATCCTGACAAAGGCATCACGATCACATCCTTCCTGTTTGCACTTATCACAGTTGGAACAGGAACTTGCACGATAGACCATGTTAAGGCCGTCCGGAAGGATCATTGAGAATACCTGTTTATTAGACCAGTAATCTATACCGTCCTCAACCTTACCTGGTTCAGGCAGATGTTCCGGTGTACTGGACTGAAGAAGATACAGAACTGCCTTTTTATCAAACCACCTTAGAGTGTGCGTCAGGATGAATATCCCTGATATGTGGTCATGTATTCCGCCGATAATCGGACCGCCGAAACGGGGCGAGAGAATATTTTCCTGGACACTCGCAAGCATATGCGCTTCTGCACGTGCCTCTTCGGTCTGCGGAACGTGAAGGTTCATCTCATCACCATCAAAATCCGCATTGTATGGTGGGCATACTGCCGGATTAAGGCGGAATGTTTTGCCATCCATCAGGACAATTCTGTGTGCCATGATACTCATTCTGTGCAGTGACGGCTGACGGTTGAAGAGTACAATGTCGGTGTTCCTGAGCTGCCGGTCAACAGTCCATCCAGGCTCAAGCATCTCTGCGACACTCTCCCTTGTCATATCTGTCAGACGTACACGCCTTCCGTCAGGTCTGATAGCATAGTTCGCACCACAGGGTGAATTCAGATTAGGTCTCACAGGCCCTGTCGTAACCATCTGCCTGACCTCATCGATATTAAAAGGAGTTACCCTGATTGGAACACTCATCTCATTTGCAATGGCAAGAGGGATACCAACCTCATTAATTGAAAGATTAGGATCAGGTGAGATCACAGTACGGGCAGAGAAGTTAACACGCTTTCCGGATAGTGAACCACGGAAACGGCCGTCTTTACCCTTAAGACGCTGCGATATCGTCTTTAGCGGCCTGCCGCTTCTGTGCCTTGCCGGAGGACATCCTGCTACTTCGTTATCCATATATGTTGTTACATGGTACTGCAGAAGTTCCCAGAGATCTTCGATAATTAACTGTGGTGCTCCGGCATCCTGATTTTCCTTGAAACGCTGATTGATACGGATAATATCTACGAGCTTATGTGTCAGATCATCCTCTGAACGCTGACCGTTTTCAAGAATAATTGAAGGCCTCATTGTTACAGGAGGCACAGGAAGAACAGTAAGAAGTGTCCATTCCGGTCTTGCAACTCTGGCATTTATACCCAGAAGATGTAAATCTTCATCAGGAATTTTTTCAAGTCTTGAACGGATGTCCGATGGTGTTAGTTTGTGGTCAATTTTTTTGCCGTTTTCATCCGTCATTACTTCAGAGAATGTTGTCGGTTTCTCGAAATTGATCTTTAACTGCTGTTCACCACAGTACGGACAGACCCTCTCCTTTTTGATATCCTTCTCAGAGATGACATCGTCATTTCTCTCTTCTTCAGGGCCTAAAACTTTCTGAACCTCATCCTGACTTAATAGCAGGCGACCACATTCGCGGCATGAAACTCTGAGAAGTTTTCTTATAAGTCTTGTATAGCCAACATGGATGACAGGCTTTGCAAGTTCAATATGACCGAAATGACCTGGGCACTCACTTGCCCTGTTGCCACAGGTTTTACAGCGAAGACCAGGGTCTATAACACCCAGATGGAGATCCATAAGACCCTGCGGATAGGGAAATCCGTCATCATCATATGTATCAGCCCAGATAATCTTTCTGACACTTGTCCGGCGTATATCCTTTGGAGATAAGAGACCGAATTCTATTTTTTCTACCCTTTTTGGACTTGTCATATATTAATCCCCCTTATACCTGATCCTCAAGATGCATCCTTGGTGCTATACACATACTCTTCATTTCATCCAGCAGAAGCTTGAATGCGTAACTCATTTCAACAGAATAAATATCTGTCTCATTTCCACAGGCAAGACATCTTGTAACATTACGGTTTTTGTCAAGGAATGCAATCATCCCACATTTCGCGCAGACATACTGTTCAACCTTGTCAGATTCATCAAGCAGGCGCTCTTTAAGAGCCATTGCAGCGCCGTGTCCTATCAGAACATCACGCTCCATCTCTCCAAATCTCAGACCTCCTTCACGTGCACGACCTTCTGTCGGCTGGCGTGTAAGAACCTGAACCGGACCTCTTGAACGTGCGTGCATCTTTGATGAAACCATATGATACAGTTTCTGATAATAGATTACGCCGATGTAAATGTCTGCCTTGAACTGCCGGCCTGTAATTCCGTCATACATGACTTCACGGCCATTATGCGAGAAGCCCAGTTCTTTTAAGGATTTACGAATTCTGTCCTCAGGTTCGCCACTGAAAGCAGTTGCGTCAATTCTTCGGCCTTCAAGTGAACCTACCTTTCCACCAATCATTTCAAGCATGTGTCCGACTGTCATACGTGAAGGAATTGCATGAGGATTGATGACGAGATCAGGTGCAATACCACTTTCTGTAAAGGGCATGTCAACCGGAGGAACAATAAGTCCGACAACACCTTTCTGACCGTGTCTTGATGCAAACTTGTCACCTACTTCAGGGACACGCAGATCTCTTGTTCGTACCTTAACGAGGTGTGATGAATTTTCACCTTCGGTTACAATGACGGTATCAACAATTCCGCATTCATTGCTCCTCATTGTAACAGATGTGTCGCGCCTCTTCTCAACAGCAATCAGTTCTCCGCTGGGTTCTTCAAGGAATCTTGGAGGGGATGTCTTTCCAATAAGGATATCCTTTTCATGGACCTCAGTTTCAGGATTTATCACTCCGTCGGAGTCAAGGTTCTGGTAATATTCCGGTCCGCGTGAACCTGATACTTCCTCATCAGGAACTTCTATTTTATCAAGCTGACCGCCGGGGTAGCGCCTCTCCTCACCATCATATGTCCTGAAGAAATGGGACCTGCCGACTCCGCGATCAATGGCGGCTCTGTTGAATATGAGTGAATCTTCAATATTGAATCCTTCATATGAGAGAACTCCGACAACAAGGTTCTGTCCGGCTGCGCGATCATCTGATCCAATTACCTGGGAGGTCTGTGTGTGTACAAGAGGTTTCTGAACGTAATGCAGCTGATGGCCACGTGTATCCGGCCGGAGCTTCATATTGGAAGCACCAAATCCAAGGGCCTGCTTAACCATTCCGGCACCCATGGTAACACGTGGTGATGCATTATGTTCCGGGAAAGGAACATGCGCCGCACCGATTCCAAGAATCAGAGCGGGATCAATTTCAAGATGTGTATGTTCGGGAGTCAGGTCATCTTCATTAATTGCAATTAACAGGTCTTCCTCTTCTTCAGCATCAATGAATTCAATTAGTCCTCTCTCAACAAAGTCAAGAAAATCGCATTTGCCTTCCCTGAGAACATCAAGGTCCTCATTTACCATCAGGGGCCTTCCGCCCTCAACAACAATAAGGGGGCGCCTTGCCCTTCCGCGATCGGTGTGGATGATGATGTCGCCATTATATTCCTTATAGGAAATATTAATTTCATTGGACAGTTCACCACGGCGCCTCATTTTCCTGACATTGCTCACAAGTTCAGCAGGTCCGTCGCAAAGGCCGATAAGAGCACCGTCTACGAAAACCCTTGATTTTTTAGTAACTCCTGTGCTCATATTAATTCCCTTTTAAGCTCTTCTACACCAAGATTGTAGAGTGTTCTTGATACAGCCTTCTCATCTTTTACGCCTTTGGAGATCTCAACCATCTGTGCAAAGTTCTTCACAAGACCACAATTAGGTCCTTCAGGAGTTTCTGATGGACATATGCGTCCCCACTGTGTCGGGTGAAGATCACGCGCTTCAAAGTGCGGCTGTGAACGTGACAGTGGTGATATTACGCGCCTCAGGTGTGAAAGCACTGCCATATGATCAACCCTGTCCAGAAGCTGGGATACTCCTGTTCTTCCACCGACCCAGTTTCCGGTAGCCAGAGGATGAAGGAGGCGCTCTGTGAGAACATCTGCTCTTACAGCAGTTGCAATTGAGAGATCTCTGTGTCTCATACTGGCCCTCTCAAGCTGGTATTTGACATCGCGCGTGAGACGGTTGAGTGAAATCCTGAAGAGATCTTCCATTAAATCACCTGCAAGTTTTAGGCGTTTATTGGAATAGTGGTCCTTGTCATCTATTCTTCTTTTATCGAGAACAAGATCAAAACATGCTTCTGCCATACGACCGAGGAAATGAGCTTTTGCAAGTCTGATACCCTCTAAAGCATCCTGGTATCCTGGATCCTCCTCTTTCATGCCAACCGGCATAAGTTCGTTCAGGTGAGGGAGAAGGTAGTTGTCAAGAACAAATTCTGCGCGTTTGCGTTGATAATCCCGCGTCTGGTTTGGAGCGAGTTTCTTCCCGACATACATTATGCCTTCTTCAGTATCTGCGCATTCTCCTTCTTCAAGATTCTGAAGCATGAATGTGAGGATATCTTCATCAGTTGATACTGCATTTACTACATCATGATCGCTTGTTAGCCCGAGTGCACGCATAAGGTCTACAAATTTAAGATGTCCTGCAACGGACGGGAAAGAAACATCCAGAAGATTCTTTTTGTTTCTTTCAACAATTACAAGTGCTCTGTAACCTCTGTACTGTGAAAAAACCTTTGCTACATATATTTTCTCACTGTAACGCTCAGTAAACTCAGTCATGATCTTGTTAGACGCAAGATCTTCAAGAGTCATAAGTACTCTTTCAGAACCATTTACAATGAAGTATGCTCCTGGATCGTGCGAATCCTCACCATGCTCTATTCTTTCATTATCTGACAGACCATAGAGGTTACATGATGCAGATCCCACCATCACAGGGAGCTGACCTATTGTTGTTGTTACAGGATCCTGTCTTACATCGCCCTGCACAAGAACCATATCAAGTTTTATTGGTGCAGCGTATGTGAGATTCCTGAGCCTTGCCTCACTTGGATAAAGGCTTGACTGTGAACCGTCAGCTTCACGCACAACTGGTTTTTCTACTCTAATATTTCCAAGCTCAACCCATACAGGCTCGTTGTCCTTACCTCTCTGCGCAACATCAGTTTCAATAATTCTCTGTTCATCAACAACTTTCTGGAGGTTGAATTCAAGAAAATGATTGTATGAATCGAGCTGGTGCCTCGCCACATGGGCGCGGGAAAAATATGACTGTGATAAAATTTTTCTATCCAACAAAAATGACCACCCTTAAAAAGAATTTAAATTATTTCTTAGGCCGTTTTACGACCAGACGATACGCTTCTGCCCTGCCCGCAGTCTGACTTTCACGAATAATACGAATTACGTTATTGATTTTTACATCAATTTTCTTGTTATTTTCATCCCTGATATCACTAATGGAAGGGTCGTCATGGTAAATTTTTGGCAGTTGATCACGGGTGATCCTGTAGAAGGACATAAGTTCATTTACTTCCTCCTCGCTCATAACCTGATGGTCCGGAACCATCACGTGTTTTAATACAGAATATTTGGTGCTCATCAATAATACCTGCTGAAATGTCGAGTTTTGTTCAGATGCATCACCATAAAAAAATACAAAGCGCCACACACTTTGACATTTGGTGGCTAACGGGCCCGAGGGGATTTGAACCCCCGACCACCTGATTAAAAGTCAGGCGCTCTGCCTAACTGAGCTACAGGCCCATTATTGAAATTAATTCAGCATTATTAAAATGCATTATGATTATTTAAATGTATCTCTCGATTTAAATGTATTTAATTTCACCCATTCCAAAATGAAAATTCATCGCGCAAATACCTGTTAAATAGCCCTGAATACTTTACATTAACCTGACAGAACTAATTACTTCCATAGGATATATAATTTTCCGGCCTTCAATAACTGTATCTGGACAAAAATATGGGGTTTAGATCCTGTATTGAAATTTATTTTTTTGAATTATCCGGATTTTTAAGAGTAATATTTCTGTTGATAGACTTTCGGAATTAGAGTTATAAAAATATTATTTGTAAAACAATGCATTATTTCAGATAATTTATAATTTATTCGGGAGGTATTTGAGATCTGTTATTTATCAACACCGAATAATTTATTGATCTGTTCAAGTCTTTCTTCTTGGAGTTTTATTGACATCTCCATACTTTTAATTGCTCTTTCAATATTCTCTCCTACTCTGACATCATCATCATCAAGACTATATGTGGATTCCAGAATGCGAAGAAGCCTTTTTGATACATCAACACTTCTGCTCAGGCGTTCAAATTCATCAATTATCTGATCTTCAATGCCGGCCTTCTTTGCCATCTCAACGCCAAAACTAATCTTCTCACGCCTTTTAAGGATATATTCAATTGCATCATACAACTGGCGATGAGTTGTCGGCTTCATAACATAATCTTCTATGTATGCACCATATTCCTGTGCCTCTTCAGGGGTGAGCTGCTTTGCAGTAAGCATCATGACGGGGATTTCACGTGTTTCAGGGTTTGTCTTGATATTTTCAAGTGTTTCCCAGCCATCCATGGGTTCCATCATAATGTCCAGAAGTATCAGATCCGGATTTATATCCTTTAATTTATCAAGACATTCGGGGCCACTGTATGAAGCAACCGGATTATAGCCACCCCTCTCAAGCATGGCTACAAAAACATCCACTATCATAGGGCTGTCATCTACAACTAAAATTGTGTTCATTTACAAATCCTCCCCTACTTTTTCTGAAATGGGTATGAGCATCTTTCTGACTTCATTAATATCGGCAGAATTGTTAATAACTGTGGCGATTAATATTTTTCTCCCGGAACTCTTAATTAATATCCTGCCATCACCATTTAATGTATCTACCTGGATACATCCGGGGCGGCTGATATGAAAAGTACTGCAGGCTGCCTCTGATGAAGCGTACATGGTAGCAGCCGTTATCCCCAGAAATGATGAAGGTGCCCTTTCTGATTCCGATTTTCCGATTATCTGTCCCTCTGTCGTCACTATGGCACATGCCATAATGCCATTAAATGACATTATTTCATCAATATAGCCTTTTATTTTAACTTTTAACGGACCAATTTCATTCATCTGTTGAGGCACCTCAGAGTAAATATCAGGTGATGCAACTGCTCATCTTTAGTAGCAATAAGATCACTATAATCAATTTATCTCAAATTATTACTTATTAGTGTTATTGATGCAGAAATATGTAAATATTATCCCTGCAAATTGGCCGGGCATAAAAAGTTCAGATAAATGTGCAGCATAAATTTATTGTGGGGGTATATCCATAGATGTCCTGTCCTTTAGAAAAGTCATCCGTTTCATATATGGTAACCGGGAAATATAATTTACTTTGCGGTAATAGTTTTATCGGGTGATTTATGAATGATGATAAGAATACTCTGAAAGCCTGTATATACAATACAGATTTAGTCAGGATTCTTGAAATTCTGAAAATGATAAATTTCACCGGAAAATGCCTGATAAAAACAGACGACCTGATACTCATACTGACTGAAGATGAGGGTCTGTGCCGCGATGCAGGGGCTGAATCCACAGATGACGAAATTCCATCTGAATTTATCGGCTTAAGAGACAGTTCTCTCATCAGGAAGATTACTGAAATTAATCCTCTGGCGAGGGAGACCAGATTGTATTCCCGGAATGGTTCAGAAAAAGAAAATTCAGCCGATGCTGAAAGTGCACTATTAGTTAAAACTAAAGATATAGGATTTATGGCTGAAGAAACAAAGGATTCTTCCGAATATAATCCGAAAAAAATAACTTATGATCCTGATTCACTTTTTGAAGAGGAACTTTCCAGACTTGACAGCGCTTCAATAGTTAAAATGAAAGAAAAATTCAGACGTGAAATGGAAGATTTAGCTGGCGAAATCCTGAATGAAAAAAATGACTGATCTGCGATGGAACACCTGCTCATATGGGGTTTTTCTGCGGATGAATATTTTACCGGATATGAGAGAATCTGTCTGTTTCATTCAGTTCCAAATCAGGATTCAATATGATATATTGCCCGTCCTGAAGAAATTTTATTTCAGATTGTGCACAAATAAGAATCAATTAACTATAATTACAGAGAAAAGGATCTTTAAATATAAACTCCGGTAAAATTAGTTATCCGGAATACCGATTCGGATTTGTAACTTAAAACAGAGAATAACATGGTCAAAACCTATACTATTGCTTCCGGAAAAGGCGGAACGGGAAAAACAACTCTAACGGTTAACCTTGGTACAATTATTGCCTCCTATGGGAAAGAGACGTACATAATGGATGCAGATATGGGGATGGCAAACCTGGCAATTCTTCTTGGACTTGAAAATGTACCTGTAACCCTTCATGAAGTTCTTGCCGGAAAAGCGCCTGTCTCAGAGGCTGTTTATGACGGGCCACTGGGTGTAAAAGTTGTTCCGAGCGGAATATCGCTTAAAGGTTTTCAGGATGCGGATCCTGAGCATCTAAGGGATGTAATGAGTGAGATAGTAAACCACTGTGAGTATCTGATTATTGATGCACCGGCAGGTATAAGCAGAGATGGTGTAATTCCTCTGGCTATTGCAGATGAAGTTATTCTTGTTGTAAACCCTGAACTGTCATCAATGGTCGATGCCTTAAAAACAAAGATTCTGACTGAATTGATTGGTGGTCATGTAATGGGGGCTATACTGAACAGGGCAACACTTGAAAATACCGAAGTAAGCGTTCACAAAATTGAAGAAGTGCTTGGCGTAAAAGTTATTGGTCTGATACCTGAAGATCCAAACGTTCGAAGAGCAGCAGCTTATAAAACACCGATTGTTATTAAGTACCCCGATTCATCTGCTTCAAAAGAGATAGGTAGAATTGCTGCAAAGATTGCCGGGAAAGAATATCCGGAAACTAAATCCGAGATTTCCGGAGATAAATTTATTGACAGACTTGCAAAAACATTAGTTAAAGGCGGTAAAAAATGAGTATGTTTTTTGGGATTGAATCCGGGCTGATAATACTGTTCGGGATTGTAATTATTTTTCTTTTGGTTCTGATTTATCTGATGCAGAGGAGGATTGGACAGTTGTTGACAGAGGTTGATGATCTCAGCAGTACAATGAATGTTACATGTACAGAACTTGAGGAACTGACAAAAAATGTTGAAGAATTTAAAAAATTAAAGATCTGAAGAACCTCCGGAGACAAAAGAGAAGTTAATTAAGTTGGCACTGACAATATGAAATAGCATTTTGCACCGGGGCCATAGGGTAGCCTGGACCATCCTAGGAGACTGGGGGTCTTCTGACCCGCGTTCGAATCGCGGTGGCCCCATATTTTTATAAAATTTATATTTTTCAATTATGATGATCAATAATTATAATGATTTATTGTTGTCAAATAATATTATTGCCTGGCGATACAAATGATATTCCGGTGAAAAAAATGACCGAATATCATTGCAACAATCCTTTTGAAAGTTATATCGAATCACTGTACAGATTCTGAATAAAAAACCCGATAACTATTTTTTAAAACCGAATATACTATTCTGCTGCGGGTTCAAGTTTTATTGGTACCGGACGGTTGTGAAATAAATATGAAGATGAATAAAACCTGTTTTAACTGCCTTCTTGGAAGAGTTGAATATGAATGCAGACTTTCAACAGATGATGACAGACTTATCGAAGAAACTGCAGATAAATGTGAGAATCTGCTGTTAGAACATATTAATGACGATAATCCGTCACCACAGATCTCCAGCATGATTCACAGGCTTGTCTGTGAGTGCATATCTGACAGTGACCCTTACAGGGAAATAAAATCTGAAGACAATAACACTGCTTTAAATGTTCTTGAAGATGTAAAGGGGAGATTATCAGGTTTCCGGGACATCTGCCTTGGAACAATCATTGCAAATACCCTTGATCACGGTTCGGTGGAGCACAAAGTTTCAGATGATTTCAGTTCTTTCTTCATGGAAGAATTCAGGAAAGGTCTTTCAATAGACGATACAAATGAAGCATCCGGTTTATGCAGCAAAATTGTTTATCTCTGTGATAACTGTGGGGAGATAGTTTTTGACCGATATCTTATAGAATATCTTAAAAATAACGGTTCATACATCACAGTTGTGGTAAGGGGTAGTCCAATAATAAACGATGCTACAATGGAAGATGCCCTAAGTATCGGACTTGATAAAATTTCAGACAGATTACTCACAAATACTAAAGATATAGCAGAACTCGGAGTTAACCTGGATATACTGCCGCAGGATGTTAAAGCTGCAATAGATGATGCAACCCTCATAATCTCTAAGGGAATGGCAAATTATGAATCCTTAAGTGAACATAAAAAGACAGAAAAACTTCCGCCAGTTCTATATCTTATGATGGTCAAATGCCAGCCGATTGCAGAAGATATCGGTGTTGATAAGGGTTCACGCATTGCGATGCTTGTTAAATAGTCCCCTATGAGCCAGCCGGTTCACAGATGATGAATGAAACAGTTATTATTTCATAGGAGTTCATGGAGCTGTTATTTTCCGGGAAAAATAAATAACCTGACATTTTTTTCAGTAATGTCTGATTAAACCTTATATATAATAGGGAACTATTCTTTCTTCATCATGGTAATGGATATAATTGCCATTGGATGGATTCTGATAGTAATCGGTGTCCTCATGCTGCTTATTGAGGCTTTTAATCCGGGATTTTTCATCGCAGTGCCCGGAACAACCCTGATAATAATCGGAATCATCTCACTTCTGTTTCCTGAACTATTTGACACATCTCTGATTATTGTGATCGGGATAATTGTTGCTCTCCTGTCTGCCGGAATTTCGGTGATGATATACAGCAGAATTGCTACTGACAGCAGGTCCCCGTTTACTGCCAGTAAAGATTCACTGATTGGAAAGACCGGAATTGCTACAAAGGAGATCAGTGCTGATTCAATATCCGGAAAAGTTACAATAGAAAATGTTGACTGGAGTGCAACAACGCAAGGTAGGAGTATTCCTGCCGGAAAGAAGGTCAAAGTCATTCATTCGGAAGGAGTGCATGTGACCGTTGAGGAGATTTAAATATGGCTCTTATTGGTTTAGACAATATATTTCTGACAATAATTCTCGTTCTTGCAATTGTTCTTATATTTGCAAAGGGCGTTGTAATCGTTCAGCCGTACGAACAGGCCCTCCAGATTCGTCTGGGGCAGTATATAGGCAGGCTAAATCCGGGATTTCGGTGGGTCATACCATTCATCACGGAAATTGTAAAGATTGACCTTAGAACGCAGGTGATGGATGTACCACAGCAGGAAGTGATTACAAAGGATAATTCACCCACCAATGTGGATGCAATTGTATATACGAGAGTGGTTGACCCTGAAAAATCTTATTTTGAGGTGTCAAATTACCGGATGGCAACCCTCGCACTGGCACAGACAAGCTTAAGAGGTATAATAGGGGATCTCGAACTTGATGAGGTCCTTTATAACAGGGATCTCATCAACAACCGCCTGCGCGACTCTCTTGACAGGGAGACTGACCAGTGGGGTGTCAAGGTTGAGAGGGTGGAGATAAGGGAAGTTGATCCTGTCGGCGCGGTAAAACAGGCGATGACGGAGCAGACAGCAGCAGAAAGGGAGAGGAGAGCTGCAATCCTGCGTGCAGACGGTGAGAAGAGGTCTGCAATTCTCTCTGCCGAAGGAAAGAGGCAGTCGATGATACTGGAGGCGGAAGGTGACAGGCAGAGTAAAATTCTGCGGGCCGAAGGTGACCGCAAATCAAGAATACTCCAGGCACAGGGTGAGGCGCAGGGACTAAGAATTCTTGCGCTTGGTTCGCGGCCGCTTGACAAAAAGGCAATAACTGTCCTTTCCCTTGATGCCTTAAAGCAGATGTCAGACGGTCAGGCCACCAAGATCATATTTCCGTTTGAGATTTCAAGTCTTATTAAACAGAGCGCGAAGTTTCTCGGCGCCGAGGATGAAGAGCTGAAAGATGAGGACTGGAAAAATGTCAGCCTTGACGAATCAATCCTTGGAAGTATGGCCGGGGATGAGGATGTTGAGGATGCCGCAAAGACTGTACAGAGAATTGAGAACAAAATCGAAGATCTAAGTGATGTCAGTGTAAAGGACATCAAAGATCTGGATGAAAAATAACACTTTTTTAACAGTAATTAATATAGAAAATTTGTGAGTTTTTGCTGAATTCAGCAATTATTCCGTCTTAAAACGAAGCAATATATGGTATCATAATCAGCGACACTATGATAAATATCATGAGCCAGCTTATCCCCGATACGATATAGTCCGCATATCTCTCCTTGTTTCTGGCTGCAAAAAAGTTTTTAACACCTTCCTGCATAATATATCCGCCATCCAGAGGAATCAGCGGCAGGGCGTTGAATGTTGCCACTGCAAAATTAAACCAGAAAAGCCAGAATAATATCTGAATTAACTGCCAGTAGCCGTAGAAAGGTTCGCTCCATGCAACTGTGTCGGGTGAATCAAATGCAAGTATGCCAAGTCCGAGACTGTCACCGTCAATTACGGCATTTATCGGCACATATACGAGTAAAAGCGGCCCTAAGGGAGATCTGATATATTTATCCGACAGTTCTTTTGCTCTGGAAGAATCGTAATAAGAGACTCCCATGAAACCTGAATTTTTATCTCCGTATTCCTCCGGCCATTCTGTAAGTTTCAGATTATTTGTACTGGTCATTCCTTCATGAACTGATGTAACTGAAACAGTATCTCCGGGTTTTGTGCCCGACATTATAGATGTAACATCCTCTCTTGAAGTGACATCAATGTCATTTACAGATATTATCAGTGAGTTGGGCAAAAGACCCGAATCATCGGCAGGATAACCGGCATAAACAGCCTTCACATACGGTGCATCAACCGGGTGTGCCATGCCCATGAAGAGTGCCAGGAGCAGAAATGCAATAAGTGCAACTACGAGATTATTGGTTATCCCTGCACCAAACATCCTTATTCTTGACCTGCCGCTGGCTTTTTCAACATCTTCTTCACATGGTTCAACAAAAGCACCAATAGGAATTACAAAAAACAATACTCCGGTACTTTCAACCCGCATACCTTCAATTCTTGCAAGTATTCCATGCCCAAACTCATGGACTACGAGAGTTACAATAAAGGCTATAATTACTGCAAAACTCAGGGGAAGAAATTCATTTATTCCAGGAATTGCAAGAATATTCTGCGGTTCATAAATCCCTGTAGGCGCAGGCGGGGAGGCGAGCGTCTTCTGGAATGAAAAGATCATCAGCACTGAAAACAGCAGGGATACGATGACTACCATTACCGCACCCGCAGTACCGTATAGTTTCAGAAATCTTGAGTATGGCAGGAATTTATCAAAAAAACCAACATTGTCGGTCTTCAGAGCAAGTATTGGTCCATAAAATCTGATATGATCTTCCCAGAGATTATTTTTCTTAATATAACCCGCTATTAAAAAGTATAGTGCAACCAAAAAAACTGCAATCAATAGCAAATTCATCTACAATGGTTTGAATTCTATAGCTGATGAAAGTTCTTAAGAGAACAGATTTTACATCAAATAATTTTATGATGAAGTTACATATTGAGGCAATATATGACAGTGACTGCACCTCCTGTGAATACTTCTATACCATCTTCGCAGTTATTAATTCTGCCGGATATATTGTCTGAGTTTATATATTCTGTGCTTAAAATTCAAAAATACTTCTTTGTTTTCCCCGTTCGATAATGTTAGAGACTGTCTTCCAGCTTTTTCTTGCAATATCCGGTGCTTCTTTGTTTTCCCGGATATAACCCTCCAGATATGAGATCGTAACAGGGTCTGACGGATAACCACTGCCTATTGTCCCGTAAACTTCAGATAATTCTTTTATCAGTCTGTCCCTTGTTACCTTGGCGACTATCGAGGCTGCGGCAACAACCGGATAAATATTGTCTGCTTTATGTTTTGAATATACTGTTACTTTATTGTCCAGAAGATCAGCTATCTTATTTCCGTACCTTGCCTCATTGACATCACAGGCGTCTACATAAGCAGTGCCGGCAGATAGCTGCTTAATTACTGAGGCATGTCCGTGCGCTACGATATCGTTCATTGACATTGTTTCTCTTTTCTGATCAATATCCGGCGCTGAGATAACAATTACTGAAGTTTTAAATTCTCTTGTCAGCTCCCCATAAAGGCTCTCCCTTCTCTTTGGAGAAAGTTTTTTTGAGTCTGCAAAACCTCTCTCTTCAAAGTCTGATAATTTTACGCCGCTTATTCCGCCAATTACCATCGGGCCGATAACTGAACCTTTTCCCGCTTCATCGATGCCGCAGATCACTACTTAGTTATGGTAATTCATAAATTATATCTATAGCCTTGTTTGATACGTTATCCTGATGTATATCATAGTGATTGGTCTTGGCGGAATAGGAAGAAGCCTTGCAGCAGTAGCTGCACAGCACGGTGACAGTGTTGTCGTTATTGATAAGGATGAGGAAAGATGCAATGAGATACTTGAACACTATGATGTCCTTGCAATAACGGGCAATTCAACAGATAAATCTATTCTTGAGGATGCAGGTATAGACAGGGCAGATGCCCTTGTTACAACGACCAGTGACGATGCAGTTAATCTGATGACATGCTGGCTTGCAAAGAGATTCAATGTTAAAAATCTTGTATCTATAGTTAACCAGATAGAGCATTCAGAACTCTTTAAGGAAGTTGGTGTAAGAATAAGCGAAAATCCTGACGAACTTGTTGCGAATCGGCTTTATTACTGGTCAGAAAATCCAAACATGGAGCAGCTGGCCGCAATTCCCGGAGGGATAATCTTTGAGATTGCAGTAGATAAAGATGCTCCGTTTGTTAACCATGAAATTAAAGAATTAAACGTTAAGGATTTTGTTTTTATTGCAATCATCAGGCAGGGTAAGGATATAATAATTCCAAACGGAAGCGTAAGAATCAGGCCAAATGATAATATCATAGTTTTTTCGAAGAAGGAAGCAGAAGAAGAATGTCTAAAAATTCTGAACAAGCAGCTTAAAGCACCAAATAAAAAGCCTGCCGGAAGGAAATGAACAATATTATCGTCTAAATCTATAAATCACATATCTGATAATATCTCTGTGGGCGGGCAGAATTAACTGTATGTCTGCTGTTTCATCAACTGACATATATTTATTTTTAATAATCACAGTGTTTTGAATTTAATTATCCTGATTTTTATCTGTGTCTGAAGTGAAAATAAAAAATGCTGGCTGATTAACTCCTATAATTAAAATGGTATATTAGAATAAAAATTATTCAAAATATTTTTTAAGGCCGGTAAGGTCCTTGATAAGTTTGGGATTTAACTTCACAATTTCTTTAACAAGTGAAAGTGTGGAAAAATCTGCCATTTTAAGATTTTTTACCGAAGTAAGAATTGCATTAAGCTGTTTATCGGTCAATTTTACAAATATCTCTTTCATCTGATAATTACGTTCAAGTGCCCTGCCCATCTTTGAATCGCGCCACACAGAATCATATTCCATGAGTGCCTCTTTTGAAAGGTCGCCTGATTCAATACACTTTGAAGCAACTTCAGCTGCCAGACGTCCGGTATACATCGCATTGTAGATCCCGCCGCCTGTCATAGGATCGCTTATCCTTGCAGCGTCCCCAATGATCATCAGACCGTCAGACACAGTACATTCCAGAGGTTCACAGACTGAAACTCCTCCTGCGATCTGTTCAATAATCTTTCCTTCGGGGAAGTTTTCACTGACATATCTGTCGAGATAATCCTTTGCGCGCTGCCCGTCTCCTGACTGCGTGCCGGAAATACCAATACCTACATTTGCAGAGCGGTGCCCTTTTGGAAAGATCCACAGATATCCTTCTGGTGCGATCTCTCTTCCGACATGAAATACAGTAATATTGGGTTCGATGTTAATATCAGTCATCAGATACTGTGCGCAGGTTTCCATTTCGCGCAGAGGCACTGTCGTATCAATTCCGCACCAGCGTGTGAATTTTGATTCTACTCCGTCAGCGGCAATTGTAATCTTTGCTCTGACTTCCCGAACCTCGCCATTGTACTCTATTTTTGCACCGCATACAACGCCATTTTCAACAATAGCACCAACGGCCCTTGCCTTTACAAATATCTCTGCGCCGGCATGTACTGCCTGCCAGATAAGATCCCGGTCAAAAAATTTCCTGTCAAGAACAAATCCCACTTCATTGCCGGCCATTTCCGGATTTAAGTAGAAATATGATCCATCTGGTGCAATGAGTTTTGCTCCTTCTATCTTTGCAGAGATCCATTTAGGATCAATTTCATCAAAAAATTCGCAGATTAAATCCTCGCCTATTCCCTCTGCGCACCTCACAGGGGCACCAATTGCAGGGCGTTTTTCGGCAAGGGCTACGGAAAGACCCTTTTCTGCGGCAGTTTTTGCAGCAAGGGCGCCACCGGGACCTCCTCCGATTATTAAAACATCATATTCACTCTTCATCGGCCACCTCCAGAGCGCCAAGGGGGCAGACTTTCACACAAATATTGCAATTTTTGCAGTTATCATAATCAACTGAAAGGTAAGCATCAACAAGTTCGAGTGCTCCTTTTGGGCAGACAGAAACACAGGCACCGCAATATCCACAGACCTCTCTTCTTACTTTGATCATTCTGTATATATTGAGCAGATACGCTCTTTAACCTTTACGACACGAATTTGAAAAAAAGAGATTTCTTTATATACTGATTAACTCAGAATTATCAAAATTTAATGAAGTCACGGCAAAAAACTGCCTGATTTTTACCTGTGCGGGTACTCATAAATGATACTGCTTAAGCAGAATATCGTGAAAATAAATTAAGCATTAATTTACATAAGAAAAATTAAAGTTATTTCTGACATGAAACTTACCGGTGGTCCGACTCAGGATGAGATAATGGCTATATCCATGCAGAAGCTCGGACTTTTGAAGGATGATATTTTTGCAGACATTGGATGCGGAACCGGCAAAATATCAATTGAAGCCTCTAAAATGTGTAAAAAAGTTATTGCAATTGATAAGAGAGAAGAAGCAATAAGGTATGCCGGACGGGAAATTGAAGAATCCTCAGCGGAAAATATCTGTCTCATAAAAGGTGAAGCAGGAAAAACTCTTCTGGAGATTGATTATCTTGACTGCGCCTTCCTTGGAGGTTCGGTTAACATTGAGGCAGTTCTTGACAGACTTAATGAAATTGTGCAGCGCAGAATTGTTGTTAATGCTGTTATGCTTGAGACGGTCAGTAAAACTGTTAATAAGATGAAAGAACTTGATATATTTGAAGAGGCAGTATATGTTCAGGTTACTAAATCCTGTGATATTGCCGCCGGAATAATGTTTAAGCCTATAAATCCGGTTTACATAATTTCAGGGAGTGTGAACAAGTAAAATGCTTGTTGCAGTCGGAATAGGTCCCGGAGATCCGGAGTTGCTGACTATAAAAGCAGTAAACCTGATTAAAAAAGCTGATGCGGTATTTGTACCCGGTAAAGTTGCAAAGGAGATCATCTCACCATACAGAAAAGACGTAACAGTGCTTTCTTTTCCTATGACCGATGATGAGGATTACATCAGCAGGTGTATCCATGAAAATACAGAAATAATTGCTCCTGTTGCTGAAGAAGGTCTTGCAGTATTCTGCATACTTGGTGATCCCAATTTTTACGGGACATTTGGCCGGCTATGTTCAGTACTGAAAAAGACCCATCCAAAAATCTCTTTTGATACCGTTCCGGGTATAAGTTCAATTACAGCTTTTGCATCAGCCACAGGCATAGCTATTAACGGCGGAGTCGAGATCTCAGACGGGTCAGAGATCAATTCTAAGTTAATGCTTAAGGTAAGAAAACCAAAAGATATGTCTGTTAAACTTAAGGCTGAAGGATATAACGAGTTTATTCTTGCAGAGAAGATATTTATGAATGAGCAGAATATTTTCAGAAATGGTGATATTCCCGATGAAAGTCCGTATTTCAGTATTCTTTTTGCCCGGAAAAATAATCCGGCCGAAAAGAGGTCCGGATAAAGAAGATAACAACTGATCATTATGCCTAAAATATACATTGTCGGTGCCGGATGTGGTGATCCTGGCCTTATAACCGTTAAAGGAAAGGATCTCCTTGATAAGGCAGATCTTTTAGTTTATGCCGGGTCGCTTGTTAATCCGGAACTGGTAAAGAACTGCCCTGCGGAGGAAAAATATGACAGCTGGGGCATGAAGCTTGAAGAGATGACTGAGATTATGGCAAAAGCTGCAATTGAGGGTAAAACAGTAGTCAGGCTGCATTCCGGAGATCCTGCTCTGTATGGTGCAATTGTTGAGCAGTGTGCACTCCTTAAGGCTAAAGGCGTTGATGCTGAGAGGGTGCCGGGTGTATCTTCAATGTTTGGCGCCGCGGCAGCACTTGAGACTCAGCTTACCTTAAGAGGAGTGTCTGAATCTGTAATTATCACCCGTCCGGCAGGAAATACCCTTGATAAAGACAAGATTGCAGAGATGTCTGCACTTGGTGAGACTATGGTCATATTCCTTGGTACAGAGCATATGGAGGATATACTGTCGAGGGTCAGGTGTCCGCCGGAAACACCCGCAGCAGTTGTTTACAGGGCAACCTGGCCGGACCAGATTGTGGTTAAGGGAACTGTCGCGGATATCGCTGAAAAGGCAAGGGCAGAGGGTATAGAGAGAACTTCACTGATTATTATCGGTGATGTCGTTAAAGCCTGCAATTCAGAATACATCAATTCACACCTTTACGGATGAAAAAATACATAGTTATCTCACTTGACAGATTCAGGGAAAGTGCAGAGATAATAAGCAGAGCCATTGACGGCGATGTTGCCGGTTATTCAAAAGATGCTTTCAAAGAGGCATTTGACTGTTATGAAGGTATCATTGCGGTGATGTCTGCCGGAATTGCGGTAAGAAATATTGCACCGCTGCTAAATGACAAATGGACCGACCCACCTGTTGTCGTTGTAAGTCCGGATATGAAATATGCCGTTCCGGTTACGGGCGGGCACCATGGCGGAAATGAGATCGCAAAGATGCTTACCGGCCTTGGTATTGAACCTGTAATCACAACGGCCACAGAGAGTATGAATCGTGATTCTGTTGAGAACTATGCACGGAGGAATAATCTTGAAATTCTCAATAAGGATTCTACGAGGAGGGTGAATGCGGAGATACTCGATGGCAATGTCCCCTGCTATCTCTTAAATGAACCGGCAATGGCAGTTGTTTCCCCTGAGGTATCAGTTCTTCTTAGTACAGGCAGGTATATTGTCGGGATTGGGTGCAGAAGGGGCGTAAGTGCAGATGAAGTAATCAGTGCTATAAGGAAGGCCCTGAATATTGCCGGGATTGATAAGAAGGATGTCCTGGCATATTCAACAACTGTTCTGAAGAGAGATGAAGCGGGGCTTACTGAAGCCGTCCGGACTCTCTCAGGCAATCTTGTCTTTGTTTCTGATGAAGAGATCAACGATGAATGTCCTGAGTCAGATTCAAGGGCATATGATAAAGTAGGGCTTAAGGGAGTTGCAGAACCTTCAGCACTCTCACTTTCAAAGAGCAAAAAAATTATTCTAAAAAAACAGATATTCGGGAGAGTTACAATTGCAGTCATTGAATAAAGGAAAACTTTTCATAATAGGTATAGGGCCTGGTGACACTGATTTCATGATAAAGCGTGCATCAGATGCTATCATGGAATCGGAGATAATCATAGGGAATGATTTTTATCTTGATCTGATAAAACCGCTCATTGGAGATAAAGAGGTCATTTACAGCTCAATGGGTAAAGAAGTTGAGAGAGCGCGGAGGTGCATCGAACTTGCAGAGACAAAGAAAGTTGCAATGATAAGCGGAGGTGATCCCGGAATATACGGTATGGCGGGAATTGTCATCGAGATTATCAAAAGAGATAATTCCGGGGTTGAATATGAGGTTATACCTGGTGTTACGGCAGCAACCGCCGCAGCATCAAAGACAGGTTCTCCACTCTCCGGAGATTATGCCACAGTATCTCTCTCAGACCTGTTAACTCCCATTGAAATCATTGAAAAAAGGCTTGACCTTGCATTTCAGATGGGTGTTCCGGTTGTCCTGTACAATCCCAAGAGCAATGGAAGACCTCACAATCTTGCAATTGCACTGGAAAAGGCTTTGAAATATAAGAATAAGGACACTCCTGTTGCGGTTGTCAAAAACTCGCACCGCAGCGGGGAAGAGATCAGATATTACAAACTCTCAGAACTTTTTGAGGATGATGAGTTTGTGGATATGCGCTCGGTTGTAATAATCGGCGGTGAGGAATCAGAATTTATAGGAGATGATGAAAATATCAGAGGAATTGTCACGCCAAGAGGTTATGACAGAAAATATGTATATTGATCCGGGTGCGGATACAAAAGAGGGTTATAATATCTCCCTGACCAGCAGAAGGCTTGCAAGGCAGGTAGTTGGCGACAGAACCCCGGAGGACAGAATTCGTCAGAGATGTGCAATTTCGGTTGGTGACTTTGTCATGGCAGATCTGACTGCGTTTAAGAACAATCCCGTAGATGCAGGACTTAGAGCACTTGAAAAAGAAGTGCCAATAATCACTGATATCAGAATGGTTCAGACCGGCATCAGGAAAAAAGAGCATGGCAGCGAAGTTTTATGTGCGCTGGATTATGGTGACGGAATATCAAAGGAGCTTGGGATAACAAGAAGTTCTGCGGGTTTCCTTGCACTCAGGCAAAAAATTGAGGGTTCAGTAATTGTAATTGGAAATGCACCCTCTGCCCTCCTTACAGTCTGTGATATGATCAGGGAGGGGGTTGTTCCGGCTCTGGTCATAGGAAGTCCTGTGGGGTTTGTAAATGCCGCTGAATCAAAAGAACTGTTAAGGACTCTCGATGTCCCTTCAGTATCAAACAGGGGGACAAGGGGTGGCACACCGCCGGCAGTTGCAGTCATGAATGAGATAATCACAATGTATGCCGAAAGAAACAGAAAAGAGGATTAGGGATCCTGTCTCGGATTTTTTCTACCCGGAAGAATGGTCCGGGAAGTGCAGCAGTACTGAAGATCTCAGGCTGGTAACAGATGGTCTTGCAGTGCTTACATCAGACGGGAATATTCTGATGAGGGGCTTTACAACCGGAAGCACTGCT
This sequence comes from Methanoplanus limicola DSM 2279, assembly GCF_000243255.1. Lineage (NCBI taxonomy): Archaea > Methanobacteriati > Methanobacteriota > Methanomicrobia > Methanomicrobiales > Methanomicrobiaceae > Methanoplanus > Methanoplanus limicola. The sequence goes on along the minus strand of NZ_CM001436.1, from coordinate 1,812,869 downwards.
GCTGCGGCATGCAAGGCCGCCGTCCTGTCCTTAAAAAAAAGCGGCATTGATTTTGTCAATATCAGAACTGCATCCGGAATCCGGGTGGATGTAAAGGCTTCCGGAAAATCCGGTACCGGAAGGTCGGCCAAATACTCCGGTGATTATAAGGATGACATAACTTCAGGTATCCTTTTCATTGCCAAAGCAACAGAAAATCGGGAAGGAACTGAATTTATTGCCGGAGAGGGGATAGGACGGTTTTCAAGAGATACACCACGATATCAAAAGGGCACTCCTGCTATCAGTAATAGTTCTATGAAAACAATTCTGGATGCTATAAACGAGGCTCTTTACGAGACAGATATTCCGAATGTGACAGTTAACCTCTCCATTCCTAAAGGTGAAGAAACTGGCAGAAAGACACTTAACCCGAAAGTAGGGGTAGAAGGAGGTATATCAGTTCTCGGTTCAACAGGATTTGTCGAACCCTGGGATGATCATCTCTCTGAATCTGTTTTTGACAGAATTATGTGTGCTGACGGGGTTGTTATCACAACAGGAAGAATTGGTCTTCGTTTTTCAAGAATGCTCTTTCCGGATTATGAAACAGTTCTTGTTGGTAAATATATGGAAAGGGCTATATCGGTAGCAAAAGGCGATATAATTCTCTGTGGCCTTCCTGCCCTTATTCTTAAATTCATTGACCCGGATATTCTCTCAGGCACTCCGTACCTTACAGTTGAAGAGATGACGTCTGATCCTGAATGGAAAATCCGTGCGGAGAAGTCAATATCCCGCTATATTAAAGGTCATAATGAAGTAAGGGTTGTTATAATTAACAGAAATGGTGATATTGAGATCGATTCTGAAAGATTTAAAACAAAAGGAGAAACAGGATTATGATTATTGTCGGGGCAGGATGCGGGCCCGGGATGCTGACAGAAGAGGCCAGAAATAAAATAATGGGTGCAACCCTGATATATGGCTCAAAGCGTGCTATTGAGTGCTGCCTTGAGTTCATAGATGAGAAAACAGAGGTAGTTGAAATTACGGATTACAAATCTTTGAGTAAACTTCCGGAAGATGCCATTGTGCTCTCAACAGGCGATCCAATGCTTGCAGGGCTTGGTTATCTTAAAGGAGTGGTTGTGCCCGGAATTTCATCCATGAGTTACGCATTTGCCAGATTAAAAATTCCGCTCTCAAAAGTTGCAGTATCAAATGCACATGGGAAAGATCATCTCTCTGCAATTCAGCAGTCTGCCGCAGATATAAAAAACGGTCATATCTCATTTATGATTGCTGATCCTGAATTTGATACAATAAAATTTGCGGAATATCTGAATGATGAGAAAATCGTATGTGCCATATCGGTATGTGAAAATCTTGGTTATCCTGATGAAAGAATTGCCACCGGAACTGTGCAAAGTCCTCCTAAAAATAAATCCGGTCTTTTTGTAGTGATTGCCGGAGATTATCCGGTTTTAGTCTGACAGTTCTCCTGAATCTCAATAATTTCAATATTATGGCCCGATTCTGAGTTAAAGTCCTGTACTCTTTCTCCAATTCTCTTTATCATTACCGGAACAGTAACAATTATACTGTTCCCGCTGTTCATAGCCTTTAAAAGACATTTGTCAATAACGCCATATGTAAAATCGGGACTTAAGTTCTTATTTTCCAGGCAGATTTTAGCCTTTGTACCCATTGCACCAAGGGATTGTGCTGAATATCTCTTCATTAACTCCTGAAGTGAATCAATTGCAGGGGATTCAGCATTTAAAATATATATCTTTCCCATATCTTCATCACGCTGAATGGGTCCCTGGTTAAAAGTTTCAATTTTTTTCACCATTTCAAGAACAGATCTTGGTGGATTGCCTGTAAATGTGAGTCCTCTTTCACAGAGACATTCATATAGATCCATAAGAACCGGCATTGAGAGTGAAGCGCTCTTTAAGTCGGCCCGGTTTGTGAATATTTCTCCGGGTTTCCCTTCAGAGATAATTTTACCTTTATTCATCAGAACTATTCTGTCAGCCCACGGGTACGCAAGTTCAACATCATGAGTTGAGATAATAATCGTCTTACCATGTCCGTTAAGCTCAGATAACAGTTCCATGATGTCCTCAGATGAAGCAGGATCCAGAGCACTTGTAGGTTCATCAAATACAAAAACATCAGGTTCCATTGCAAGAATTCCGGCCATAGCCACTTTCTTTTTCTCTCCGCCGCTGAGATGGTGTGGTGGCCTTCTCTCAAAACCCAGAAGTCCTGTATACCCAAGTGCATGGTTTACGTAGGTTTTTACTCTGTCTTTATCATATCCAAGATTTACAGGACCAAAGGCGACATCCTGATAGACCGTTGGGGCAATTATCTGGTTGTCCGGGTTCTGGAATACAAATCCAACCTTCTTTCTTAATTCACGAAGTGAAGAACGTTTGTATGAGATATTCTCACTGTTAAATAATATCTCTCCGGATTGCGGTCTTAAAATTCCGTTTAACATCAGAAGCAGTGTTGACTTGCCTGCACCGTTTGAACCGACAATTGCTATTTTTTCACCCGAATATACGGTGAGGCTGACATTTTCAAGAGCATAGGAGCTGTTTGGGTATTTATATGACACATCTTTAATTTCAATTATTGCCTTCATAACGGTAAACTCCCAAAAAGTGTGGAATCTGAAGTTATATTCATAATAATTACTGTTGCAGAGAGATAAATCAGAACCAGAATAAAAGCTTTCACAGAGAAAACATCAGGATCATTTAGTGTTGCGAATTTTCCATCATAGCATCTGCATTCCATCGCCCTGACCAGATTTTCACCTGATTCCCATGTGTTGATAAATAGAGCGCCTGCCATCATTCCAAATGAATTAATAGCTTCATTTCTCCTGCTGTAGCCAAGTCTCATCAGCTGAGCATTTTTTATCTGATATGCCTGTTCAATGAATACAAAGATAAATCTGTATATGAGCATTGATAGATCTATTAAAAAATCCGGGATTCTGCATCTTCTTCCAAGTGAAAAAAGTTCAGTTGCAGGAGTTGTGAGTGATATAAAGTACAGTGAACATGTTCCTCCAAAAACTCTTGAAAGTATCAGGAATCCCTCATTAAGACTTCCGGTTGTGACATTCAGCGTAAGCCATGAAATTGGCTGAATATTTAAAATAACTTCTCCGCTGTTTCTGATAAAAATTATCACCAGAACACTCAGAAACGCAAATCCAAGTGGAATAAGAAGAAGTTTCAGATATAATTTCAGATCAATTCCGGCAATCATTACTATTGCTGTGCTGAGTGTCAGGGCAATAAAAAGGGGCGTTACAAAACTCTGCGATGAAACAGATATAATAATACAGCCAATACCGAGGATCAGTTTTATAACCGGATTTATATGAATTAATCTGTTATTCTGTGCAATATCTTCCAAAAGTTCATGATACATTGATTCACGTTTGTTAAAAAGTTTAATTTGGATTCTTTTTAAGCTTTCTTTCTGTATACCAGGACCCAAAGATCCAGCCTATCAGTAATCCGCCAATTACTGCCTGAAGAGCAAAGAGGCATGATTCAATCTCACCTGAAGGGGGTGTAAAGGTGTAATCTGAGTTATCTATCCATGGTTCATAACCCTGTGCCTCAACCATCTCTGAACCTATACCGTCAGTGCCGCCCCAGCCCTCTTCTCCGGATGCCTGAACAAGAGTATCTGTATAAAGGAATATCCCAATAAATATAATTATTCCAATTGCAGCAATTGCTTCAAATTTATATCTCATTCTTCAAGTCCTCCCTGAATTTTCTTCATTTTATCTTCTGAAAGTACTTTCAGATTTAAAAGCAGTTCAGGTTTAAGCATGATTATGTACTTGAAGATAACTACAAATACAAGGCCTTCAACTATTGCAAGCGGAACCTGCGTCAATGCAAATACTCCAAGGAATGCTATATATGACCCGACAAATCCACCTGATGTTGAAGGGAATGCAAGAGCAAGTTGAAGTGCTGTAATACAGTATGTGACAAGATCACAGAGAAATGCTGCAATGAAGATGGCTGCAAAGAAATTGAAATTTATCTTATCAAGCGCTTTATATACAATATAGCCGGCAAATGGTCCTATTACCGCCATTGACATCGCGTTTGCACCAAGTGTTGTAAGGCCCCCATGCGCAAGAAACAGTGACTGAAAAAGCAGCACTATTACACCAATGACACATGTTATCCATGGTCCGAATGTCACAGCCGAAAGTGCGGTACCTGTTGGGTGTGAACAGCTCCCGGTAACAGAAGGAAGTTTCAGTGCTGACAGTACAAATATAAAACCGCCTGCCACACCGAGAAGGGGCAGCAGTTCCCGGTTTTCGTTAAGTATATTTTTCAGTCTGTACATTCCATAGAAAAGACATGGCAGAAGAAGAATCCACCATATCTGCCACCATGGACCGGGCAGGAAGCCTTCCATAATATGCATGTTATTTATGTCCTCCAATAAATATGATCGTTATGATAAGGCACATATGTGCATTCATAAGTTCGTCCTAATTCCATTTAAATTTAGTTTATTTAGATAAATTTTATTTAGGTTTGCTGTTGTGACATCATAATATCTTAGTATCATAATATATATGACAAAAAAATAATATGATTACCAGAGATGACACCAACAATAATAATTGCAGGAACACACAGCGGGTGCGGGAAAACGACTATTTCATCGGCAATTATGTCTGCACTGACAAAAAGAGGGCTTAAGGTTCAGCCTTTTAAAGTTGGTCCTGATTTTATAGATCCTACACATCATACTGAAATATGCGGGCGCGTATCGAGAAATCTCGACCCTTTTATGATGGGTGAGGATGGCGTTTTAAGAACGTTTGATTATGCATCAAAGGATGCTGATATCTCAGTTATTGAAGGTGTCATGGGTCTGTATGACGGCCTTGAAGGAACAGATGCCGGAAGTACCGCCCATGTTGCAAAGATACTTGGTGCGCCGATAATTCTTATTGTTGATGCCAAAGGATCTTCCAGAAGTGCAAACGCTTCAGTTCTCGGATTTACAGAATTTGACAGAAGTGTCAGAATTGAAGGTGTAATCTTCAACCGTACGGGCAGTGAAAGGCACAGGTCAATGATCAGCGCGTCACTTCAGAGGGAGGCGTTAGGGTGGATTCCATGGGAGAGAGAAAAATCACTCAACAGCCGCCATCTTGGCCTTAAGATGGCTCATGAAACATTACCTGAAGAATCTCCGGCAGCATTTACCGGGATAATTGAAGAAAATACTAATCTTGAGAGAATTATCGAAATTGCAAAGGGTGCAGACAGGAGGGAAAATGTTAATGTCTCTTCCGGCTTCTTAGGTGCAGTAAATAAGACCAGAATTGGGGTTGCATATGACAGTGCCTTTAATTTTTATTATAAGGACAATCTGGACATGCTTGAAAAATACGGAGCAGAAATTATCTTTTTCAGCCCGATGGAAGATGATGTGCCTGCAGTTGATGCGCTCTATTTCGGCGGTGGTTACCCTGAGATCAATATGGAAAGACTCGAAAAATCAAAGTGCCGAACTATGATAAAAAAACATGCTGATGACGGTATGCCGATTTATGCAGAGTGTGGCGGGCTGATATATCTCTCCCGCAGCATTGATTACGAGGGCAGAAAATCAGAAATGTGTGGAATACTCCCTTCGGATACAGTAAAAATGAACAGGTTTCAGGCACTTGGATATGTTGAGGCAGTATACAGAGCAGAAGGTTCCCCTTTGCCATCCGGAATTTCAATAAAAGGACATGAATTTCATTATACAAAAATGATCTGTGATTATGACGCAAAATTTGCCATGAAACTTTCACGCGGGAAGGGAATTGAAGACGGAAGGGATGGGTTATATTCCGGAAATACAATAGGGGGATATACCCATGCATATTTTTCAGACAGATTTGCAGAGGCCTTCGTTAATAATGCAGTAAAATATTCTGAAAGATGATATTTTTTGAAATATGAATAATTTTGTGGTTTACCCAATATATATATCCTAGAGAAAACAAAACTCATAAAAAAGATGTTTTCCAGGAAACTACTTGAGGATAAAGATACTTTTTCCCTCCTCATACAACTTACAGATATTGCTGCTTCAGCACATGAAAGAGGCGACTTTAAAAGAAGGGATGCCGCCCTGGATGAAATCAGGGAGATCAGAAAACAGATATCCGGTCAGATCGCTGAAAGCGCCGGGAATAATAATTCTGAATAAAAAATCAGATTGATTATTATCTTAAATCTCTTCAATATATCTTTTATCTGTAAGGTATCTCAAAATTTCCGTACATTCCTCCGCCCCCCGGATGAAGAATGATCTCATTACTCCTGAACTTCTCTACTGCAAGACCAACCTCTGCATTTAATTCTGACAGCTCACAGGGATCTACATTTAAAAGGACATTTATCTCGTTGTCAAATTCACGGATGAATTCAGCATAAAGTTTCAGGCAGCCCTTCGTATTGGGAGAAGAGGTTTTGAGTACATTTTTTATTATTTCACCAAGTGGGATAATGTGTACATAATCGGGCCTTTTGGTTGTAAATCCCTCTTTTGAGAGATATTTTGCCCGGTCATGAACACCTCTCTTTATTGCACCGCCATCGTCCGGACATTTCCAGTTGAAGCTTTCTGCTTTTAGGGCACTGAACTGTCTGAAACATCGTGTACATGCTGTACGGTTGTATTTACCTTCCTCAGGAAAAAAACCGGCGTTGAGAACGATTCTGTTATTGAGAACTGCTGAAATGATATCTTTTACTGAATTACTGCTGACTTTGATTCTGTTGAATTCCCTTGCAATTTTGTTTACTGCCGGACTGTGTGCATCTGAATTGGAAAGAAATGGAATCTCCTTAAGTTCTTCGATTCCGGCGGCATATGAAGTATCGGCCGAAAGTCCAAGCTCAAGAAAATCCACCACCTCACTGCCGTAGCACTCAGTAATACTCTCAAATTTGCCATACATTCCTGTCCACGGGGTAAAGGCATGTGCTGGGCCAATATATCCTCCGTTATTGTGAACTATCTCAGCAATCCTTTCACCCGTCAGGGCTACATGAGGTCTCCCTCCGGTACTGATATTTCTGCTGAACGGAGTCATCTCAGAATAAATATTTTCCGCAGTATCGAAATCCTTCATCAGGATCAGATGGTGCACCTTTCCTTTTCCCTCAACTTCTGCTGTTGGAATTATAGTTACGCCATGATAATTGATATCCGGATCATCCCACATCTGCCGCCACTTTGGGTGTATAGCATCGCCGCTTCCGATTACATCAATGCCTTTAATAACGCATGAGTCAAGAAGTTTTTGTGGCCTCATATCTTTTGAAGCCGCCATTGAAAAAAGAGAATGAATATGAAAATCGGCATTAAGAATCATTTAAATGATCCTCTTTAACCGATATAACTCAGTTCTTCATCAGATTTCTGCTGATCCATTGCTTTTAAGCGTTCAACAAAGACTTCCATCTCATCTGCCCGTTCTACAAGTTTTGTTGGATCAACTTCTATTCCGGTTAATTTTGAAAGAACTTCAAGAACGCTGGCTGAGCTTTTCGGGTCAACGAGATATCCGGAGGTCTCTCCCATAAGGCAGATTCCTTCGATCTCTCTTCTGACACCAAGTCCTAAAAGAAGACCTGATGCACCGATTATTCCTCCCCCAGGTTCTTCCTTTGCAAATACTGCGCCGGCTTTCTCAACTTCATCCTTCAGAGTATCGCTGTTAACTGCAGCCAAAACCCTAATCTCATCGATGAGGTGCCCTACACCATATCCGCCAAGGGTGTATATTCTTTTAACACCATACTTCTCAGCTATATCCAGATAAGCATCAGTCATAAGATAATGCCCTTCAGGTGAACTGCTCTGAAAATCTCCAGTCAGAAAGAGAATATTTAAATCTTTTCCGGAATATCTGAAAATTTCGTTGTTTGGCATATGCGCTACGCCGGTTTCATCAATTATAACCTGTGGAGGGAAGAAAACAGACTGGATCTCAGCTACCTTTTCTGCACCCAGCTCTTCGATCAGGTGCTCTGCTACAAGTTTTCCAACCTGCCCCACACCCGGAAGACCTTCGATCATTATATCGCATCTGTTGTCTTCTGGATTCTCCTCAAAAAAATCAATAGTTATATCCTTCATTTCTTTTAACCTCCCTCCTGTATTTTCCATATCTGTCCTGAGGTGAGAAACGCGGAGGATGTGCAATAACAGTACTGCCACCACAAACAGGACAGACAAAGGAAAGAGAATACCTGCTGTCCTTAGGACAGCATCTTATGTGTCTGGTCATTTAAACTGTCTAATCAGTTTTTAGCGGAGCGCTGCTTTCTGATGAATTTACCTTCACCTTCTGCCCGCTCCATGACACCGATCGCTGCTTTTGCAACCTTGTTGATTGCATTTTCAGCGGATTTATAATCCGGTGCAGTTACCTTTACACGGTATTTCGGGGCACCGACGTACACAAGCTCAAGCTCAACTCCTTCGATCTTTGGCTGTGCACTTCTGAGAGCCCTTCTGATTATATTAACACCGTCAGGCTTGTCAGATGTCAGAATCAGAGTGCCGGAGATAGTAACTTTAGGAAGTTTTACATTTTCATTTGCAACTTCAACAAAAGCCTTTGCAACACTTTCATCAAGTTTAAGCTTTGAAAGTGTCTTTTCCTCATCAATCAGCACATCCTCAAAAGGCGGAAAAAGTGCGCCATATTCCGGGAAGAATTTTGAGATAATCTCTTCAGCAGGGACACCGGATTTCTCGGCTATAAAACCGATCCATTTCTCTGCCTTCTGTTCATTCTTCCACTCATGGATCTTTTCCTTGCGCTGATGATCGTTAACATCTTTCAGAGAGAGATCTATGTGCCCGCGGCTTTTGTTCACATGGAGAACCTTGCACACAACCTTCTGCCCTTCACGGACATAATCACGTATGTGCTTAATCCATCCCCGTGCAACCTCAGCAATAGGTATCAGACCTTCACGGTCATCGTATTCATCAAGTGAAACAAATGAGACAAAATCCTTCACATTTGTAACAGTGCATACTACAAGTTCACCTTCGTCCGGCCATTCTCTCTCGTACATAGTTAATATTACTCGTGTTCGGCAATAATCTCTGCCTTTATATCCGCATTTCCGCCCTTAGGCTCTGCAAGAACCTTTCCGCAGACAACACAGTCCACGACTGAGCTTGCCCTCTGGAATATCTTCTGCTCATTTTCGCAGTCCGGGCATTTCACTGTATAAAATTTTGATCTGTTTTCTCTGTTTACACGAACCATCTAAATCACTCCGTAAGCTCGAATTTTCCTGCTTTGACACCAGCGCGAAGGTGCGCTTTACTGCATTTTGTGCAGCGGTATCTTACATTGATTCTCTTTGTAGGTTTGTCTCCACCGGGCACTTTTGAGAATTTACCCATATTTCCTACTTTACTTCTGCGTGCTTTCTGCCTGTCGATCCAGTGTAAATGTAGATCGCGGCCTTTCTTTACTTTCTCTACTTCATGAACCTCGTGGGTTCTGCAGTACGGACAATATGTTTTGAATTTTACTGGCATTTTCATAAAATATCAGGCCCCTGTTCTTTGGAAATAAGCCGCCACAATTATTGGAGCATTGAGGCGGCAATTACAGACGTATATCAGATATTTGATTTACCTGTTAAATCCCATTATCATTTACCAATGCCTATATTTAAGGCTATGTTGCGATTATACAGAACATCGGCATTTATTCTGGGAAGTGTAACAATATCTTCTGCTGAAAGATTATATATCCTGCCGTCAATGCCCATAAAAGAATCAATATTTTCAATGATATAAATCGGTTCATATTCAATTCCGCCACTTTTTTCCGGGCGGGAGAATTCTGATTTGGGTTCATTTTCGGCTTCTTTTATCAATATATCGTCAATATGTGGGATAATGTCGGATATATAATCTTCAGATAATATCTCCTCATCCACGCGGGCTGTAATCTGTTGATTTACTGCCGCGCTTTTCTTAGTTGTTCTCAGAAATTCAGGTTCTGTAAATTTTTTACGGCATTCTCCAATGGCCAGAAGAATTTTGTCATACATCTCCTCTTCAGGAGGCAGCATCCTTTTGAGTTCTTCTTTATCGGTTTTGCCGCAGTCTGCCTGAATTTCAGCGAGTTTAATTATTTTTCTTATTCTCTGATTTGTAATATCCTGCAGAGTGGCCTGAACGCTCTCGATCTCATTCAGCAGTTCACTTCCGCGCTCAGTCATAAAGTGATCGATTGAACTTGCTTCGGAGTAAAGTTCTGAGAGATATTCAAGCGCTTCGCTATAGACGTCATCCGGAATTTCAGATAACTTTCCGCTCCCTCTCTCATCAAGTACTATGAGTCTTAGATAATCCAGATCTATGTTGCATATGCCAGACATCATTCACCGGTAATTTATCTTCTGGCGCCCGAAAACTCAGCAATTCCTCTTGCGCAGAGGAACAGGGCAAGTGCTTCGGGTACTCTGTTTAATCCTTTATCCAGGGAATATTTATTCCCGAGTATAGGCATTGTCACAGGAAATTTAGCATCTACAATTATATCATCATCACCAAACACAACTGCATCAGTCAGAGGATCAAACCCTGAAAGTTCAGAAACCGGCATTGGTACAACCCTCATTGAACTTCCGCCATGAAGCGATCCGGGCATTCGTATAAGGCGTTTGATGTCGGTTGTAACCGGTTCATCGGTTAAAACTGCCCTTTTATCAAAAATTTCCCTATATTCGGCTGAATCAGATTTAAGAGCCTCCAGAATTTTTTTCTGAGTCTCTGAGATTATAATGTCGCTTCTGCCTGATTTCAGCGCCTTTGATAATGCCGGCATGGACTCAATAAATGCTGAAGCAGATTTTTCACCAATTCCGCGAAGTGCGCCAATTTTTTTAACTGCACACTTTTTTTCTCCGGAAGAGAGCAGGCACAGGTATTCAGCAAGGGATTCTCTGTACCTCTCAGGCCATCCTGAGCCGGTTGTGTGGGACTTCAGCATAATCTGGGGGTCAATCCCTGTCCCGCAGACATAATCTACAATCTCACGCCTCTCAGCACTGTTCCAGCCCAATACCTCAAGGTTTCTGATGTGGATGTGATATCCTCTTCCTCCGGAGAAGACAAGGAACATATCCTTCTCTGAGAATCCAAGTTCATCGCGCAGTATGGCAATTAGTTTGAATACCTCTTCCTTCACACGCGCAAGCATCATGTCATATGCGCCCCGGACTATGTGGTCGGCATCGAGATCAAATATAAGATCTGCCCCGCACCATTCCTTATCAGTCATTGTTCCTGCTGAGGGAGTACGGTAGTATGCTGTAGAATGATAGACGTGGCGCGGAATCATTGCATGGAGATAATTCTCAACTTCAGGTTTTGAACTGAATGATATGTGGCGCCTCATTCTTACATCATCGGAGGTATCAAAAAAGATGAAACCCCATTCACGCTGTTCAATGGCCGGAGGAACTTCTATGGTGGCTTTTTTATAATGGTTATAAAAATTCTGTTTTAAATACTCCAGAGTTGCAGCATTCATCTGATCTCCTTTTCCATATATGGACCGTTTCTTATGTAGCCCCTTTTCATGTAGTATGGCCTTACGCCGATTCCGCTCATTACGGCAATCTTTCCGTAACCATTCTCTGCTGCAATACTCTCTGCATATTTAAGGAGCCGGTCACCAAAACTCTTATGCTGCCATTCATTCTCTCCGGCAGAACCGGATATCGGCACAACAGAACCATATACATGAAGTTCCCTGAGAAGTGCTGCGTCTTTAAGCTCATCTCTCCAGGGCATGTACGGAAACCGCAGCCTTGCAAAACCAATGAGTGCATCACTTGCGGTGAACTGAATAAAAAATTCCCTGCCTCCGCAGCATGGATACTCAGTAATCTCAATATGCGGCTCTTCATCAATTCTGTTCCTTCCGGCTTCCCTGCATCTTATGCAGCGGCACTTTCCACCCCTTTCAGTCAGTCTGCTGCCTGCAAGCTGTCTGAAATTGCTGAAGTGCGATCCGGCTACAATCAGCTTTGCAGGTATGTCGCGCTGAACTCTCTGCAGGCGTACATATTCCGGAAGGCGTGATTTCCCATAAGCCACAAGATCAATGAGTTTATCCTCGTCATAGACATCGTAACTTCCTTTCGTCCACATATCCTCTATCTCTGAACCGGGAGTCACAAGTGTGGGATATATCTTCAGAAAGTCGGGACAGAAACCCTCATCGGTAAAGAGCGTGTCAAACATCTTTATGTCGTCATCAATCGTTGCTGATGGGAGGTTTGGCATGATGTGAAAACCAACCTTAATTCCGGCATCGCGCAGGAGTCTGTTAGCCTCTATGGAATCACTTACTTTGTGTCCCCTCCTGTTGAAGTCCAGTATCCTGTCATTAGTCTGCTGCACACCGATTTCAACTTTTGTCACTCCAAGTGTGAGCATTCTGTCAATATGCTCTTTTTTGCACCAGTCAGGTCTTGTTTCAAAGGTTACTGCAATGCATCGTACCCCGGAGGATTCATTCTCTCTGCAAAGTTCTTCGAATGTGAATATGTCTCCTCTGTTATCAGAATTATATTCGTTCATTGCCCGAATACATGACCTCATAAACCATTCCTGATATTCAGAGTCTCTTGCAGTCATAGTGCCGCCCATCACAATTAACTCGGCTTTGTCAATGTGATGGCCAAGTATCTCAAACTGTTTAAGCCTTGCCTGAACCTGATTATAAGGGTCGTATTCAAGCTGCCTGCCCCTCAAAGCCGCCGGTTCCTCTCCGGTATAACTCTGGGGAGATTTAAACGGATGGTCCGGACCTCCCGGACATGGCAGACATATCCCGTGAGGGCATGAATGCGGCGAAGTCATAACTGCCACGGGCGCTACCCCTGAGATAGTTCGTGAGGGCTTAACCTGAACAAAAGGCCTTAAAAGTTCCTTCTCAACCTCAGTTGCAGAAGAAAATATCTCTGAATTGCGCGGGATAGTATGAAGCCTGTATTTTTTAGCAACAGATGTTTTTATCCCGGGAACATCTGAAGAATCTCTGGCTTCCGATAAAATTCGGGAGATTAATTCCCTTAAAACAAAATCCTGATTTTTTGGGTCAGTGTTCAACAGCAACCTCTTCTGAACCTGCACCCGGTGAGTATTCAACTGTGGGCACACTTCTGCTCTGAATATATCCGACAAGTTCGTCACCAAGAGTCAAAATAGCCTCTTTATGGCAGATTTTGTTTTTGTGAATATGAACCGGTGATATTTTCAGATTATCATATCTCTCGGTCAGAATCTCATCACAGTTTGTTGACTCATAATATTTTTTTACCTGAACTAAAAGCATGTGTAGATGTAGTAATTCCTCTTTCTGCACTAGATCACCAATCCTTAAGATTTAGTTCAGCCGAAACCACATATAATTTATTGGTGAGGTTTATATCTGAGATAATGAAAAAAGCGGGGTCACTTGTAGGTTTATCTGTGGGGGATGCGTTAGGTGCAGCCTTTGAGGGCTTAAAACCAGAAAATAAGCCTGTATCTGATATTATTTCCGGGGGTGTTCATAATCTGAGGGGAGGAGAGGTTACGGATGATACATATCAGGCCTTATCTGTCGCTAAATCGTTAATCAAGCATAGAAAACTTGCCTATGACGAAACTGCGCTCTTCATGGCTGAAAGTTTCAGGATTCACAGAAAATTATTCGGTCCTACATCTGCAAGGGTGTTTGAAGCCGTATTAGCGGGCAAATCTGCATTTCGCATCTCAAAAGAGGTTTACGATTCAGGAGGCGGCAGGACAAACGGCAGTGTTATGAGGGGTGCGCCGGTGGGTATTTTCTTCGGGCCTGATAAAGTCAGGACAATGAGTATTCTATATTCACAGATGACACATTACCACCCGGTCGCCTGTGAATGCTCGGCTTTTGTAAATATGATGATTAGCTGTATGTGCAGGGGCCGCGGCAGGAGGGAGGCTTATTATCTCGCACTCTCCGGATGCAGAAATGAAGAGGTTCTGGGAGAACTCTCAAAGATTAAGAGAAGAGAACTCACCCCGTCCATTGATGCGCTGGATACAACGCACTGCGCACTCGCTTTTTTTATGCAGGGAAATTCATTTGAGGAGTCAGTCTCGGATGCTGTGTCAATCGGGGGAGATACAGATACTATAGCTGCAGTCACCGGTGCATTGTGTGGCGCTGAATATGGCTGTGATTCCATCCCGGAAAGGTGGCTGTCCAGTCTGAAAATCAGGGAAGAGATTCTAAAAACTGCTTTTCAACTTGCAGATGCCTCCGAAAAATAATTTTTGAGGTGGAAATAAATATTGAACCTTGGGTAGATATTTCTGAGTTTTACAACCAAAATGACGTTTTTCTTTCAGATCGGAGTAAGCTCTACTTTTCTTAACTTCCGGCTCATCGCGCATGGCTGGTCATTCTCCTCAAAAACTCCTGATACCTGATATCGCTCACCTTCAATCACACCTTCCGGGAAACAGATATCATAGAGGCTGCATGTGAGATTCGGGCATGTCTGATTGAATATTATTTCTGATTTGGGAATTGCCCGCTTTGATTCAATAAGTGCAATGACCGGAGGTTCAATCACTTCTATAGCGCAGACTCCGGAGTTATGTATATTGCAGGAATGAACTGTATTTCCTCTAAGTCCGACAATGCGATATCTCCTTTTTGGTACCAGATTGTTACAGACCTTAAACATTCTGCAACCTTCGCATTTTTCAAGCTCACCTTTATAAATAAATTCAAGACCCATTTTTGCGAGGTTTTTACCAATCAGTGTAATAATTACAGCATTTTCAGACATATTTCAGTTACTCCCTTTAAGCAGACGTATTTTATCCATACCTGATTTCTAATAGAATTTAATCCTTATAAAGCATTTTTACAAGTTTTACAGCACAGTCTCTTTCAAGACCCATATCAAGAACAGTAAATCTTTCCGGGCGTATTGTTCTTGCCATCATTAGTGCCTCAACTGCCACTTCATCATCAATGCCGAGTTCTTTTGGAGTTACAGGTGCACCTATTGCGCGAAGGGAATTTCTGATCCACCGCCAGTCGCCGCCGTGCAGATACATCGTCATTATAGAACCTATTCCGCACTGTTCACCGTGAAGGCCGGTATCCGGAGACAGTATGTCCAGAGCGTGGCTGAATTTGTGCTCACCGCCGCTAGCAGGTCTTGATGAACCTCCGATACTCATTGCAATTCCGGATGAGAAGAGTGCCTTTAGAACCATCCATGCCCCTTCTTCAGAACCGGGTTTTATCACATTGGCATTTTTTACAAGTATCTCTGCGGTCATCTTAGAGAGCGCAATGGCATATTCACTTATGACTTCTCCCCTGAGCCTGTGCGCCAGTTCCCAGTCGAGAATGGCTGTATAATTGGAGATGACATCGGCGCATCCTGATGCAGTAAGTCTGTGTGGAGCCTTTGATACGATTGCTGTATCTGCTACAATTGCAATGGGTGGGTGCGCATCAAGTGATACTCTCCCTCCCTCAATCGGCACTGATGCACGCGAGGAGGCTATTCCGTCATGTGATGCTGCTGTAGGGACGCTGATGAAATGTCTGTTAAGATTATATGAAGCAATTTTAGCCACATCTATCGGTTTTCCTCCGCCCACACCTATCAGAAAGTCTGAACCGGATGCGGCATCTTCAGCATCAGCTATGCTCTGTTCTGAAATTGAATCAATTGTAAAAACCGATACGTCATACTTGTCTTCCAAAAGGTCCAGAACACGCCCTCCTGCGGCTTTCATGGTATTTCTGCCGGAGATTATCAACGCAGAATTGCCGGTTCTCAGATCTTCACAGACTTTTGGGATCTGTTCTATTGAATCATGACCGATTATGACATCACGTGGCATCTGAAGCCATTTGGATTTGTCAAATTGCGGTTTTTTGAGTACTTTTATACCTTCTGCGCTCATTATTTTATCAATAAATGATAGGGGATTTTATATACAAATATTATGTAGGTCCGATTGTGAACGGTGAGGCCTATACAATTGTTGACACCCTTACCTACGCCCTGATACTGATACTGTCGGTATATCTGGTGTACAGATGGCTTGAAAGGACAGGGATCTCAATTGACAGGGATTTTATTCTTGCAGTAATTCCCTATGTTGTACTTGGAGGCACGCTAAGAGTTGTAGAGGATACAGGGATTATTCCGTACCCGTGGTATATCCTGCTGATAACTCCGGTGATATTTTTTGCAATATTCTTTTATGCTATAATTGTCCTGATAATATCGCGGACCCTGGAATCAAAGGGGATAATCAGGAGGTATACTCAGGGTTTTGCAGCCGGAGGTATAATCGCTGTTATTGCTTCACTAATTCCGCTTGTCTGGTATGGAATAACACAGTCAGAAATTCACATATCTGTGATGGTTATCATTCTGGCTATGGCTTTTGCATCATCGGCAGCAGTCTGGTTAGTGATAAGATATGTATTTAAATGGGATTTTGCGTCCGATATCCTGTACAAACTGCTGATATTCGGGCATCTGCTTGATGCAAGCGCAACAAGTTTTGGTATTGATCTGCATGAGATGGCATATGTTGAGCAGCATGTTGTCGGTTCTGCTCTGATTGATGCAACCGGAACCGCATTTTCCATGTTCGGGCTTAAACTTGTTGTGGTAATTCCTGCGATATATATCCTTGAGATGTACAGGAAAGAAGGAAACAAAGCGCTCTGGCATCTGATAATTCTTGCAATGATAATGGTCGGAATGGCACCTGGAATCAGGGATATGGTCAGGATGATTCTTTATGTTTGAAGGGAATCTGAAGAGAGCATTTCTGTTTTCTCTCTCTCTTTTTGTATTATTTTTCATATTCGGAGCACTTGCATTCTCGCAGAATCCCGAATCCGGTAAGGCGATGATTGAAACTATAAGTCAGAATATATTCCTGCCGATTTTAACTGACAATGATGCCCTGCTGGCTCTTAATCTCTTTATTAATAATACGGAAGCATCAATTCTTCTCTTCATCGGCGGTGCAACTTTTGGCATTGTTACGATGTTTATACTCATGACTAACGGAATTATCGTTGGTTTTATCCTTCAGTTTACAATGACTGAAAAGGGCCTTCCGGTTGTTTTTGCCGGGATAGTTCCACATGGAATATTTGAAATTCCGGCATTCATAACGGCAGCAGGACTTGGATTTATACTGTCAGAATCCCTCTGGAGAGAATTCAGGGGGAGTGGTGATGCAGCAGCTGAAGCCAGGAGACTTGGGAAGATATTTGTTATGACAGTTATACCGCTTCTTATTGCAGCGGCATTCACAGAGGCATTTATTACGCCTCAAATCATAAATTTAGTTAGTATTTAGGAGTTTTTCATAAATGTCCGAAGAGAAGGGCACACTGCCTTCAAAAGAAACATTCAGCGAATGGTACAATGAAATACTCTGGCGCGCCGAGGTAATGGACGTCAGATACCCTGTTAAAGGGGTTTATGTCTGGTACCCGCATGGTTTTGCAGTCCGAAAGGCTGTATATTCAGCATTAAGAGAACTTCTTGACAGGGATCATGAAGAAACTCTTTTCCCGCTTTTAATTCCTGAAAACGAATTCATGAAGGAGGCTGAGCATATCAAGGGCTTTGAGGAGGAGGTATACTGGGTTACTCATGGCGGAACATCTGAACTTGATGTACCTCTTGCATTAAGGCCGACAAGTGAAACTGCAATCTATCCTATGTATGCGCTGTGGGTGAGATCACATGCTGACCTTCCGTTAAGGCTGTACCAGATTGTTAATACGTTCAGGTATGAGACTAAGCATACCAGGCCCCTTATTCGCCTGCGTGAGATAACATCGTTTAAAGAGGCGCACACCGTCCATGCAACATGGGATGATGCAAAGGATCAGGTTGAAGATGCTGTTGCTCTCTACACTGAGTTTTACAGAAGGCTCTGTGTTCCGGTGATTATCTCTAAAAGGCCGGACTGGGATAAATTTCCGGGCGCGGATTACACCATGGCAACCGATGCGGTTATGCCGGACGGAAGAACGCTTCAGGTCGGCACTGTTCATCATCTCGGTGATAATTTCTCAAAGACCTTTGACATCAGTTTTGAGGATGAGAATGGGGAACAGAAGCCTGCATTCCAGACCTGCTATGGAATATCGGAGAGGTGTATAGCGGCACTTATATCAGTTCACGGAGATGACAAAGGTCTTGTTCTTCCGCCTGAGATGGCACCTGTCCAGGTCGTCATTGTCCCGATTATTATGAAGAAGAGGGCTGATGAAATTCTGGAATCTGCAAAAGCTCTTGAGAAGGAGTTAAAGGAAGCAGGACTCAGGGTAAGGATTGATGACAGGCCACTGAGGCCTGGTGCAAAGTATTACCACTGGGAGATGAAGGGTGTTCCCCTGAGGCTTGAATTAGGCCCCAGAGATATTGACAATAATGTTGTTATGTCGGCAAACCGCCTGGGAGAGAAGGCCAGTCTGAGCCGTGAGAATATTACTGAAGATGTAAGGAAAAGTCTTGATGCTTTTGCTGAGAGTCTCCGTAACAGAGCTGAGGAGACTGTAAAAGAGAAGATCAGAAAAGCGGATACTCTTGATGAGGCCGGAAAAGCTGTTGAAGACGGTGTTGCAGTTGTTCAGTGGTGCGGATGTGAATCCTGCGCCAATGAGATAGAAAAAAGATTAAACGTAAGCATTCTTGGCAGTGAGATAAGGTCTGAATATATCAGTGATGCTGAAGGCGAATGTATAATCTGTAAAAAAGCCGGAAAGCCGGCACTTGTTGCAAGATCGTATTAATTCAGCAGTTATAAATAATAAATCATAATATTTATTTTTGGGAAACCTGAGAGTTCCGGCAGTATTTTATATTGGGTTTTTAATTCATATAAATCCTGAATACGCAAATACAGCGGATAACATATGTTGTCATTATGTAACTGTGTGTATTATTTTTAAGTGCCTAAAAAAAAGTATAATTAAGATTAATGCAGGTCTTATTCCATTATAAAAACAGCAGCTGCAAGAGTTGTGGACCAGTCGCCGTTATCATTTACAACTGTTGATTTTGTCCTGTTCATGGTTTTCTCAGGTACTTTATCAGAAATACTCCTGTACATATTGTCTGCGATCTTTTCTGCATATGCACCTGCAACCTCTTTACTTTCGTCAAAACTGTGGTATTCCGCAAAATATCCCCAGTCTTTTTCAACATCGCGTGGAATTGCCATTCCAACCGATGCTGTTATTCTTTTTCCCGCTTCATTTGATGAAAGACGGGATAGTACGGTAAACGTAATACTGCCGGGGAATAACATTTTTATTCCTTCCTCTTTTGATACAATCCTGCATTTTGGGGGTAGAATTGAACTGACTTCTACAAGGTTGTAGCAATGTATTGACGCTTCTCTTAATGCCATCTCAAAAGATGTAAGTTTGTCAGGGTGAGAACCTGCGCCGGACGTGAAAAACACTTTTTTTGGAACAAACTGACCTGTCACTGAAATATACTCCGAAATTATTCTTTTTTATTATACCTGAGTAACCTTAAAATTATATGAAATTACCCGGGGAAATAACGGTTTTTCATATGCGGCAATGTTTCTGATTATCCGGCACTATCTGAAAAAGTAGTGACAATATTGATGGACAAACCCAAATTAAGTAATATATGGGTGGTGCAATATAATTATGGATGAATTGGGATAGTTGCGGAAAATATCAGATATGTCCTGGAAATACAGGGTAAAATATTGAATTATCCGGTTTACCGGTTATTGTTGGGTATTATGAGTTGTCCCAACTTATCAGCAGAGCGGTAATTCTTATTCTGAATTCAGTTCTTTTTATCCGTTGCAGGTGGTGTATAAACTCTTGTTGCAAGTTCCTTATCAAGCATGTAAAGAAGGCTGGAGTTTCCCTGAGAACCCATAAGTCTTAGTTGATTCAGGATCTCTTCAGCATTTGCCTCCTCTTCAACCTGTTCATCAACATACCACTGAAGCATATTATTTGTCGGATGATCTCTCTCTTCAATAGCAAGTTCAACCAGAAGATTTATTCTTGAAGTTACAAATTTTTCATGCTCAAGGGATGCCTCAAATGCATCAAGGGGTGATGCCCATTCTGTTGGGGGTTCTTTTATTGCCTGGAGTTTTACCCTCCCACCTCTTGAAATCATATAACTGTAAAATTTCATTGCATGCTCAAGTTCTTCCTGAGCCTGAACAGATTCCCAGTTTGCAAAGCCCTTAAGGCCTATGGATTCATACCAGGATGACATTGAGAGATACATATAGGATGAATAAAGTTCCCACATGATCTGTTCGTTAAGCTCTTTCTCAATTTTTGGATTCATTGCCATTTTTATTACGCCTCTTTTCCCTTTTATTTCCTGATTGAGCGCGAAGATATAATAAATTTTCCACCGGAATTATATCCGGTAAAAATCAGACAGTCATAGATAATCAGTCCCTGAAATCCGGTCAAATAAAGTTACACTCCGGCTGAATTGTCAGATTTTCTCCATAAACTCTTTTACAGAATTCTTTCTGGTATCTGTGTCAGAGAAGGGGGAGAATTCATCTTCGTATACAGATTTACTGACCTGATAAAATTCTCCCAGTGGTATTTCTTCACCGCCATTATAATTCCATAGTCTGATTATCTCTTCTGCACCGGAATAAGATGAAAGATTCTGATTATTATGGAATTTCACCTTCTCCTCATAGACATCAGTCATATTAAAATAACTTGCACATATCTGGAGCACTTCGATATATGAAAATCCTTTATGTCCGATGCCTGCTCTGATAAGTCCGGCGAGATGGTCTTTTCTCCCGGAATAACCTCTGGCAATATATGTGGCGCCGCTGACAAGCATCAGACTCATGGGATTAACCGGCCTTTCAGGAGAACCAACCGGTGTAGACCGGCCCTTAAAATGATATGGTGAGGTGGGCGTGTACTGCCCTGTTGTCAGGCCATATACCCGGTTGTCATGAACAATAACTGTAATGTCAAGATTTCTTTTTGCAGCAAATATGAGATGTTCAAGACCCTCTGCATAGGTATCTCCGTCCCCGACACAGCAGATAACCCTGAGATTATTGTTTGCAAGTTTAATTCCGGTTGCGAAGGGAATTGCACGCCCGTGAAGTGAATATACTGTATTTACGTTCAGATAATCCGCAATTTTACCATGGCACCCTATTCCGGCGACGAGAACAACTTTATTGAGGTTTTCACTTTCATCTGCCATATCTGCGAAAACCTCTTTCAGGCTGTGTTCAATTGAGAAATTTCCGCAGCCCATACACCATGTGTTCTGTTCAGTCGTAATCAGGTTTCTGTCCATTTACAGCACCTCCGATATTTTTGAGTAAAGTTCTTCAACAGTCATCTGTCTGCCTCTGTAACTGAGGATCTGTATGTCTGCATGAATTCCCATCCCTTTTAATATCAGGGATAGTTGTCCGGTTGAATTATCCTCGGCAACAATTATTTTTTTAACCCCTGAAAATTCTTTTTTCATCTCTTTTTCAGGGAAGGGAACCATAACAACCGGCTGTATAAACTTTAAGGCTAACTTTTCAGAGACTTCCTCACAGAGCATTGACAAAGAACCCCAGCATACCAGTGCAGTCTCAGAATTTACCATTCCCCCTGTATGTATGCACTTTATTTTCTCAACTGCTGACCTGAGGGCGTTTTCTTTCTTCTCTCTTTTGTCAGCAAGCCATTGCAGCATTTCAGGATCTCCTGTTGAAATTCCGGAACAAAAATGTGTCTTTCCATTAATTTTGACCACTGCATTTTTTGTTCCTAATGGGGCAAATGGGGAGATTCCGTCTTCTGAATCAGCATATCTTTCATATCTGGAATCATCCGGAACGGAATTGATAACAGAGGATTCTGAGAGAGTTTTATTTTCTGAAATTTTACCGGCTGAAGAGAGATCAAATTCAAATGTGTAAATGCCCTCACATACGGTTCTGTCCATCAGAATAATTGCCGGTATCTGAAAATCCCAGGCAATATCCATAGCAAGACGGGACCATGAGAATGCCTGTGAAGAATTTGCAGGCGCAACGACAAAACGGGGGAATTCACCATGTCCTGCATATGATGCAAATAAGAGATCACTCTGTGCATTATACGTCGGTGCTCCGGTGCCTGGAGACTGCCGCTGTGCCAGAACTATAACCAGGGGAATTTCAGCAATTCCGGCATAGCTAAGTCCTTCTGTCATCAGGCAGAACCCACCCCCGGAGGTTCCGGTTGCAGCCCTCCTGCCGGCACATGCAAAGCCTTCTGCCATTAATACAGCAGCGATCTCCCCTTCGGGATGTATAACCTTTATCCCGAAATTATCTGAATTTCCGGCGAGGAAGTGCAGGATACCGGAAGCGGGTGACATGGGATAAGCGATGTAGGCATCAAGTCCGGCATAAACAAGACCAAGTGCAAGTGCTTCGTTTCCGGATAATATTTTTTTCCGGCCCGAAATTTCAGATATATCCGGTATTTTACAGAATTCTGAGAGATAATCATATCCTTTCATGGCAATTTCAAGATTTTTTTCAGTTTTTACCGGCATTTCATCCCTGAGAACTGACAGGGTGAATTCGCGTTCAAGCCCGATGGTTCTGCAGAATGCACCGAGAAGGCAGGAGTTTATCATAACCGGAATTCCGCTGCATTCTTCAACAATCTGTTTTGCCGGGACAGCTGTCCCTGATACTTTTTTTACACTGTCAGAATCAAAAATAAGGATTGATTTCGTTTTGAGCTGTTTTCTGTGGATTTTTACGGTATTTTTATCCAGTGCGATCAGAATATCAATCTCATCTCTCAGTGAACCTGTCTTTTTATCAGATGCCCTGATTACAGAGAAGTTATGCCCTCCTTTGATAAGCGAAGGATGGTCAAAATCCATATATGCATAGTAACCAAGCCTGGAGAATAATCTGGCAATTGTAAGCCCTGCACTGCTGATTCCCTCCCCGGCCTTACCTCCTATAATAACTGAAAAATCCAGTTCCATTTCCTTTTTTCTCCTGTCTGGAAATGGTTTGGATATACATAAATAATTTATGTAAAAAATGATTTTTTTTTATTTTACTACGGGGGAAGCATTATCGTCAAACGGATTTGTCCTTATCATAAGGGAGAAAAGATATGGGTAGCGCTCCTGAAGGTGAGACATGTAATCCAGCCACTGAAATACAAGTTTTCCATATGCACGGTTTATATCTCCGTTAAGATGATCAAAATCTGTGGACGGCAGGCATGCAAAGTCATCACGGCACTGTAGTTCCTCTTCAAGATGAAATACTGCCCTTAAAAGCTCAGTAAAGTCTTCATGCTCAAGCAGAACAGGATTTTCAAGGAGCCTTATCATAAAATCCCTTTTTCCGCTTAAATAGCTTTCAAGAGATATTACATCGATGTCAGAGATATTTACTGTGAAACTGTGAGATTTAATATTTTTCCTGACTCTTTCAAAATCATCCTCTGAGAAATCCCCTTTTATGATAAGTTCTTTCCTTATATCCTCAATAGCCGAATCTCCGGATGATAACTTTGACATCAGTCCGGTTCCGACTTCTGAGAAGAAAGTACCTATGACCATGTTCAGTTTATCCATTTTATCTTTTTTTGACCTTACAGAAAGAAGTTTATTCAGCACAACTGTTACAAGAAGGACATTCATCGGCAGAAAACCAAAGGAATTGAAGATATAATTCACTGTATCTCCAGGATTTTGCAGTATTATAAATTTTAAGGAATACACAGTCAGAGTAATACATATAAGAATAACTCCAAGTTTAATTTCCCAGTCTGCTATTTTCATCATTCATTATTGAGTAAATCTGCAAAAAAAACTTTCCTGAAGAATGGATGAGAGCAGGTAAGTTTAAAATATAATATGGTTCATTTTAAAACCATGAGCAAAAAGTATATTTTCCCGCTATTACTGCTGATTACAGTGCTTCTTCTCTCTGCAGGATGTTCGGATTCTTCACGGACCGGTACCGCCGGAACAGAGAATAATCCCACGTCAGCTGTAACACAGGCTTCAGGTCTTCCTGAAGGTTTCTCTCTGAATCCTATGCCAACAGAAACTGTTCCGGACAATTTGCAGGTTCATGCTGCGGCTGTCAAGGATCCCATTTCCGGAGTGATCACCGTAACCTCAAGAGGTGGTTTTGGACAGTATATGGTTGATTATCTGAAGGTCACAGCATATCTCTCAGATGGCGAAATAATTGAAAAACAGCTCAGCGGAGATGTAAACTCAGAACTTATCATTGAAGAAGGAACAAAAGGTGATGACAGGATACTGGTTGAGGCTTATTACGTAAACGGAGAAGATTACAGGATATATGATGAACTGCTGAAATACAGGGAGAGAACTGACAACAGGTAAAATACCGCCCGATTATACGGGGCAGGTCTAACCGGATAAATTCAGACTTAAATAATTTACAGATCAGTAAATTTCCGGATTAAATGGGAATTATAAGAGTTATTCCGGAAATATTATCATTTTACTCTCCACCTGAGAAGGACACCATCATCAGCCTTCTCCATATCAATTAATTCAAGTTTGGTAAAATTTTCTTCTTTGATAAAACCTGTACCGTCCGCAGCTGTGGGTGCACTCTGCCCGCCGATTATGATGCTGCCTATGCAGGTGTAAAACTCATCAATCAGATTTTCTTCAAACAACGACCAGATAAGAGTTCCTCCGCCTTCTACCATTACTTTTTTTATACCAATATCTGAGAGAGCTTCCATAACTCCTCCAAGGTCAACTTTATCTTTCCCGGCTACAATTATATCTGCATAAGGGCTTAATCTCTCAAGATTTTTATCTGATGCCTTTTCAGAGACTGCGATTATCCTTCTGCCAGGCCCTTTATGAAGAATTTCAGCATTTTCCGGAGTTCTGCCTTCACTGTCAATTATAATTCTGACCGGGTTTTCATCACATCCCCGGTCTGTCCTCTCTTTTTTCAGCCTTTCGGATTTGACTGTTAGTGATGGATCATCTGCAATGACAGTTCCGATTCCAACCATGATTGCGTCACTTCCGGCTTTAATTTCATCAACACGAAGAAAATCGCTTCTTCCGGAAATTTTTACCTGACGTCTTTCTGTTGTGGAGAGTTTTCCGTCTGCACTCATTGCAAGGTTAACAAAAACAAAAGGTTTCATTTCAAATCTCTGTTTGTTTTTAGGAGGTCATAATAAAATTGGTTTCATCCGGAGCCATAAGTTTGATCTACATTGTTGGTGTGCAATTGTGAATACATACAGTAACTTTAAAAGAAATAATTTAAGATATAATATAAATGAGTTTTACAGAGGTTGTATCTAAGTCCGGATTATTTGGTTCAATTGAACATAAGGACGTTGTAAAACTCTCGGTTATAGGCTGCCTGATTATATTCTCTGTTCTGATAACAACTATATATTTTCAGTTCAGTTTTTCCGGCACCTATGAAGCCGTAATATTTCTAATCCCGCAGTTATACTATATACCAATAATTCTCATAACGGTCTGGTATCCAAAACGCGGCATCCTGGCATCAGTCCTGATAATTGCAGGATTTTTGCTTGCTGTAACATATTTTTATTATCAGGGTCTGAGAATCGATCCTTTTATTGCCGGAATAAACGCTGCGTTATTCCTCTGGGTTGGTCTTGCATCTGCATATATTGCTAAGAGTTCCGGCATTTTTAATTTTAGATATTTTGGTTATTTTTATAATTCAAAGAACGGGATACTTATTGTTGATGCAAAAAATCTGAAAATAATTGATGCCAACCCAAAAATATGTAAAATTTCCGGGCAGAGCCATAATAAGATTATTGGGAAAAATCTTACAGTATTTCTCTATAATCTGGGACTTGAAAGTTCAAAAACAGATAAAATTATAGATAAATCCGGAATAATAAATGAGAAAATTATAGTAAAATGTTCTGATGATGATGAAAAAATCTTTCTTGTAACATCTGTTGAGAATAACAAAGAAGACAATATTGAGTGTACCTTTATTGATATCACAGAAAGTGAGAGAGAGAAAAAAGATGCAATTGAAGAGAAAGAACTCTTCAGGCGTTTTGTTGATTCATCCGACAATATTTTCTTCATGCTTGATAAAACCGGAAAAATATTTAAGATTCACTGGTCAAAAGCAAAGGAGAATAACATCCGGGAAGAGCTATTATGCGGCAGATATCTGTCACAGTTACTTGGTAACTGTACAGATGAAGACTGCAAAAAATATACCGATTCCATCTTGAGTTCGGGAAGTACAAAATCCTTTAAATCTTATATACTCACATCAGACGGTTTAAAAAAATCCTGTTCTGTCATATCAGGGCCTCTGAATGATTCAGCAGGTAATACTATTGGTATTATCGGATCAGTTGAATTTATCTTTGATAACCACTCTGAGACATTTGAGGAAGACAAAAATATCGGAATCAATTATGAGATGAACAGATGGAATTTTTTTGTGAATAATGCTGCTCATGAATTGCGTACACCTCTTCAGCCTATTGTAGGATATCTGAATCTCCTTTTAGACGATCCTAAAGATTCGGGACTGAATGATTACAGCGCAGGTATGCTCAGAAGGTGTCTCAGCAGTGTTGAGAGGGAATGTGCAATTGTTGAGAGAATGCTTGAGCTGGGCATATGCGAAAGTTACCCGGTTAATCTTTTGATCTCTGAAATAAAACTGCATGAACTGGCTGAAAAAATCATTAAAATCGGTCATTATTCTGACAGTGCAGATATTCTAAACAGAATTGACGGGAATACAGTGATATATGCGGACCGGGACAGACTCTACCAGGTATTAAACGGTATTATTTCAAATGCAGTGAAGTATAATTCTGACCCCAGAGTCGTTGAGATCAGTTTCAGAAAAGACGAATTATACAATTTCATTGAAATTACTGACAATGGGAATGGGATTCCTCCTGAGTCACTGGCACTTATATTTGAACCGTTTTATATCGACAATCTTAGCTTATTAAGCCGTGAATATGGAAGAATTGGACTTGATCTCTCAATTGCAAAAAAATATATTGAACTTCATGGAGGAGAAATTCTTGTATCTTCAGAGAAGGGCAGAGGCAGTACATTTACTGTGAAAACCCCTGTAAATCCTGTAAATAGTTCATAATCACAGATAATGGTCCCCATTTTACTCCTGTGCTGTATCTGCGGAATAATTATTTTATTCTATAATTGTCACACCCAATAAAACCTCAGATAATTTTATCTATAAGCAGATTCACTCAATACATTTACAGAATGCTCTGTGTTTCGGCCTTTTAATTTCCGGGCGTGGAGAATGACGGGTTGTTATAATGGAATTTGTCAGGTATTTGTTTGGCTCATTTAAGAGGTATGCACTTATATTTGCAGGATTTGTAATTGCCTTTCCTGTTGCAGGATTCATTGGTTCTTTTGGTGGTGCAGAAGGGGGCATGTTCACAGTTGACTGTAATCCGGCATGTGTAATATTTTCGATTTTTCTTTTGGTCACCGGAATTTTAATCATATCATATGGGTTCATAAGACTGGAATGAAAAGAGAGTTTTCTTATTTTTGAATTATTGAGTTGCCGGGGCCTTTTCAGTGGGAGAGATGTTCAGCAAAAATTCCGGCTGAAACTCCTATTGGTTCATAACAATTTTTCTGATCAGCGACATCACTCCGGGAATTTCTTTATCTCCGTTCATCCCGCCGAAATGTGACATTCCCGGAGGCGGTGAACTGAACATCTCATTATCCATCCGGTCAGTAATTTCATCATATATTCTCTTATATGCCGGACAATGCGGGTCAACTCCTGCAACCTTTCCGCCACAGGGAACTATTGCATTATACGGACATCCACCGCGGCAGTACCTGATATGCCTGCATTCACTGCATGCAGAATCTACATAATCCTTAAAATCGTGCATAAGTTTCCAGGCTGCGGATTCTGAGAGTTCTTTCATTGTCGGGCGGTCATGAACATTGCCCATGGCATACTCGGGCATCCCTACAAAGCGATAACATGGATAAACTGCACCGTCAGGTCCTATTGCAAATGTTGTCCCCATGCAGTCAGCAAAAGTGCATACATTTCCTCTTCTTGTAAAAACGCTACGGCAGAGATCACTGATATTCATAATTTCCATATCATCCAGATGCTCAAGCGACATATCCAGAAGATAGACCAGAAGTTCACCATACTCCTCAGGAGGCAGCGCCCATTTATCCGGATCACTGCCCCTTAAAGAGGGAAGTGCCGGATGCAGCTTCATTACAAGGCCGTTTTCATAGAAGAATTCAAAGATATCTTCCTTTCTTTTTGCAGACTGGTTTGTGAAGGTGCAGATAAATCTGACACTAAGGCCGTTTTCAATTGCAGTCTTATAACCTTCAAGCGTTTTCCTGTAATAGCCTTTCCCTCTCTGAAGGTCATTGATCTCCTCCGGACCGTCTATACTTGAACCAACAGGAACTCTGTATTCAGCAAGAATTTTTGCCATTTCAGGAGTCATAAGCCAGAGATTGGTCTGTATGGCAAATTCTGGATTAAGATGGTTCAGACCTTCTGAAAGCAGAGGCAGGGCTTTTCTGTAAAATTCCTCTCCGGCAAGCAGAGGCTCACCCCCATGAAATGTAAATGTTACCCGGTCGTCTTTCCTGAAGTCTTTGAGCCATTCAACAATCTCCTTAACTGTCTCAATTGGCATAACAGGAGAATTAGTATCAGAACTCCAGCAGTACTCACAGTTTGCGGGACATCCCAGTGTCGGGATCAGCATGACATGAAAAGGGTTTTTCATCAGAGCAGTTTTTGATTTATTTAATGAATAATTTTGTCTTCCGGAATTCTGGTGATGATTATCTTGTGAATAAGCAAATGCTGAATGATCCGGGGATCAGGATGACGCAGAGAAATATTTACGAAAAATGTGTCGGACAACAGGGCATTAAACCATGTTGTCAGGATGCCTCAACCCGGATTTGAACCGGGGACAACCAGATCTTCAGTCTGGCGCTCTCCCAGGCTGAGCTATTGAGGCTTCGAACTCATGTGAGCAAATAGAATGGGATGTCTCAACTAATAAATGATTTGATTTTAAACCGGAATTATCAAATATGATATCTCTGTTCGATAATTATTTCATCAGAAAAATGTCCAAATCCGGCCTGAACGCGGAATGCTGCATTGGTTTTCCAGGCTGAGCCGCAGTAAACAGCTGAGCACGCATGCCCCAATTTCCGCATTTCAAAGCCTGAGAGCAATATATGCTGTGGAGACCCAGCTTCCGGATATGATCTTTTCCGGGATCAAAAAAGGAATATTGCAGGAAAACCCTGATTTTATCAGGTATATGGTAGAATAATAATCAGGAGTATCAGATGGGTAACAATAAGAAAAAAAGAGATAAAAAAGAGAAATTTATCAGTGCAGTAAGGCAGAGAAGAACGGGTATTGTCCACCTGACCCACAATGATCTGGATGCTGCCGGATGTGATGCAATCCACAGAAGAAAATACGGGAGGGATATATTTACCATCTGGTCATCAGTCGGAGGCTTCATAAATAATCTGAAGAACGTCTCGGAAACCGAAGGTAAGGGAGATATCCTCAGCATCTCAGATCTTGGATATCAGAAGGGGATAGACAGATATGTCAGAAAAGCTGTTTCAAACGGGTGGAAGATCGAATGGCGCGACCATCACAGGTGGACAGACGAAGAGATTAAGGAAACAGAGGGTATTGTTGAATACCTTAAGGTGGACACATCAGTATGTGCTACAGGAATTGTTGCTGAGGATCTGATGCCGGAAGACAGATCATCGGCAGAGATTGCAAAGGTCGTCTGCGATTATGATCTCTGGCGCCATAATGATCCAAGGTCAAAAATTCTCGGAGAGGTCTGCACCAAAAGGAAAAATCTGAATTATGTCCGCGACTGCCTTACTGAAGGCATAATGATTGATGAAGAGATCGAGAAGATATATTCTCATATTGAAAAGGAAAAGAATGAAGCTATTGAGAAGAGCATTAAAAAAACGAAGATATATCAGGGAAAATACAAAATTGCCTTTGCTCCTCTCTATGGCTATCCGAGTGAGACTGCGCATGCAATCCGTGACAGGATGGGGACAGATATAGAAGTGATAGTCTCTGAAAACGGAAGATTTTCGATCAGATCAGAACCACCTGTGAGCCATCTTATAGCAAAAGAGTTTAACGGAGGCGGGCATCCGCCTGCTGCCGGTGGGAGTTTTGACTTTAAGTTTACAGACAAAATGGTATTTAAACTATTAAAAAAGAGCAGATATTTCAAAATACTCTCCCGGAAATCAGAAAATATAACTGCTGAAAGTTGAGGGATTAATTTCCCGGAGTAGTAATGAATTATAGTTCAAATTCGGAAAATTCCGATATTTTTTTCCAGTAGTCCGGATTACCGGGTTTTTCAAAACCTCCGGAGATAATATTTTCCGGGTCAAAATGATTCATTAATTCCTTAAAATCATTTTTCTTACCATCAACAACGGTAAGGGATTTTACCTCGTATTCATTCATTATTTCTGTAAGCACCGGTATTTTATTTGGATAAATTACAATATTCTGCCGGTATTCCAGTATCAAAGACAATATAGAAGCATTAGCTGAGGGTGAAAAGAAGGAGGTTCTGTACTTTGACAGTTCTTCAAGTTCAAACCGGCTGAATCTGTCAGCTATTATGACATGACCTGAAATCCCTGCATCCCTCTGTTCTCTCATTATTTTTGAATATATATCACATAATGATGACAGGAATTCCTCATGATCCTTGTAGTAAACATCCTCAATTCCAAGGGACATTGGTGACGGCAGTGCCATATGTGCTCTCTTCCTGATCTTTGACGCCCTATTTGCATCATAAATAAGATCTTCCTTTAACGGGGCAGGTTCGGACCTTAAAAAACCGCATTTAAGACCGTCTATGGACTCTTCAATTCTTTTTCTGTAAAATATTCCACCAGTACAGGGACTGTCAATATTATTCTGGGATTTAAGCAGAGCTTCAATTTTGTATGTAATCAGATCACAGGATGTCCTGCGCTGATCTGATATCCACGATGAGAGCTCTTTAATATCCGGATTTTTAATATCGTCTGCACCAAGTGATTCTGTTTTCAGGGCTACTTTTTTTTTCATCTGATATTTATGTATTTATAGCATCAAAAGCTAAAAAAATAGGCATGAGTGATACACCGGTTCTTGTGACATGCGGACTTCCGTACACAAACGGACCATGCCACATAGGACATTTGCGCACATATGTGCCTGCTGATTTTTATGTCAGGTTTCTGCGCCACTGCGGAGATGAAGTTGTCTTTGTCTGCGGTTCAGACAATCACGGAACTCCTATAGTAATCAGTGCCGAAGCAGAAGGGATAACCCCGCGTGAAATGTCTGAGAGATATCACAGGCATTTTGATGAGACATTTAAGAAAATGCTCATCAGTTTTGACCGGTTTGGCATGACTGACGATCCGTCAAATCATGCAAGAACAAAAGAAGTCGTTGAAAAGCTCATACAAAACGATCATATCTATAAAAAGATAATAAGCCAGAGCTACTGTCCGGAATGTGATATGTTCCTGCCGGACAGATATGTGGAGGGAATATGCCCATTCTGTGGAGAGAAAGCAAGAGGTGATGAATGTGACCAGGGCTGCGGCAAGCACCTTGAGCCTGGTGAGATCAAAGATCCGGTGTGCAAAATCTGTGGCGGGAATGCAGAACTGCGTGATCAGGAGCATTTCTTCTTCAGGTTATCAGATTTCAATGAAATGTTTGAAGGTTATCTTCCGGATCTTAAAGGGACATCAAATGCCAGAAATTATGCTTCAGGATGGATCAGGGAGGGACTGCATGACTGGTGCATCACCAGAACCCTGAAATGGGGTGTAAAATTCCCCGAACATGATGATCTTGTGGTTTATGTCTGGGTGGATGCACCTATCGGTTATATTGCCTTCACAGAGGAGTGGGCAGAGAAGACCGGCGGCAACTGGGAACAGTTCTGGAAAGGGGATTCACCAGTCATTCATTTCATCGGTCAGGATATTATATATCATCACTGTGTGTTCTGGCCGGCTCTTCTGGAAGGTGCAGGTTACTCAAAGCCGGACGCAGTAGTGGCAAGCGGAATGGTGAAGATAGACGATAAGACATTTTCCAAAAGCCGCGGTTATGTCGTCTGGACGAATGACGATTATCTTGATCTCGGTCTCTCCCCTGACTATCTTAGGTATTACATACTTTCGTACACAAGTCACACAAAAGAACTGAACTTCTCCTGGAAGGAATATCAGGCGCGTGTAAACAATGAGCTTGTTGATACCTTTGGCAATTTCCTCTACAGAACTCTGCACTTCGCCTCAAAAAAACTTGGCGGAGTTCCGGATTACACCCCGGATGAAGAAATAACAGGAAGAATTGAAGAAGCTATATCGGAAACTGAGGCTGCAATACGCGAGTATGAATTCAAATCTGCCGTTGATTCAATAATGTCTCTGGCTTCATATGGCAATATATACATTCAGAATAACGCCCCCTGGAAACTGATAAAGGACGACAGAGAAAAAGCAGAGAAGGTCGTCAGAAACTGTCTTCAGATCGCAAAAGGTCTTGTGATACTCTTTGACTCTTTAATTCCGGAGAAAGCACAGGAAGCATGGGAGATGTTAGGGTTTACAACTTCTGTTAAAGATCAGAATCTCTCAGAGTCAGTTACAGGTTTTGAGAGTGAAATCCTTCCAAAACCTTCCATTCTCTTTGAAAAAATAGAGGATGAGAAGGTGGAGGAATATGAGAAGACACTGAATATCAGAATCGAAGAAGCAGTAAGAAAGGAAAATAAAGAGAATAAGGAAGATAATATGATAACAATTGACGAATTTGCAAAAGTTGAACTAAAGGTAGCAAAAATTTACGAAGCTGAACCTATTGAAGGTTCAAAGAAACTTCTTAAGATACAGGTTGATCTTGGGGATGAAAAGAGGCAGGTAGTTTCCGGAATTGCCCCGTTTTACACACCGGAAGAACTGATAGGGAAAAGTGTGGTCGTAGTGACAAATCTTAAGCCGGCAAAACTTTTTGGCGTGGAGTCAAATGGTATGATACTTGCGGCAGGAGATGATGCGTCACTTCTGACATCCTTACGGGATGTAGAAGCCGGAACAAAGGTGTTATAATCAATAATCAAACAAGAAGCGATTTAAAATAAATAAACTCTTTTTTTCAGAAATCAGTGAATTTTTATAATATCCCGGGGAACAGAGCGAGTGCCGTTATTTTATAATTTATCTGTTCTGTGGTGGGCAGATTTATTTTATTAAGGAATAACTCTGAAAAATAAGCGGACCTGGAGGGATTCGAACCCCCGACATCCGGGTTAGAAGCCCGGCGCTATATCCTGGCTAAGCCACAGATCCATGCAGTCATCTTCTGCTCTATTAGATTAGCATTACTTACTTATAAATGCTTTTTTTTTATCTGGAGAAAAAAATTAGATTTATCCGGCATGATAAACTGAAGATTCATACAGACAGACAGATGTTGGTTTTGCCCATTCACGCCCTTCAACCCTTTTTGCAAGTGCCATATCTATATATTTAAGTTTAATTCGGGCAGACATTCTCTCTTTCTCTTCACATAATAAAGGATTAATCCATTCGGTCACCCTTTTCATAGTAATATTGATCGACTGAACCTCTGCAATTATTCCCCTGTCACCCGTACAGACATCTTCAAGATCAACATCAGTCATAAATATATGATCTCCCGGGAGAATTTCGGTCAGTGTAATGATATTGTGGGCGCTGTATAGTTCCAGAGTTCTTGGTTTACCCTTCTTTAACTCAGTAATTATATTTGGAGAAATTCCTGTTAATGCTGAAACAATCATTTAAATCACCCGTACATAGGAAGATGTTCCTTCTTTGGAGTTCTCGTATCCTCTGTATCACGCACCTGCTCTGCCATCTTCTGCATTGATGCTTCTATCTCCTCGGCCTGTTCCATAAGGGGGTTAACATCAACATCAAAACCATAAAGATCATTCATGACGCCCAATACTGATACTGATGACCGTGGATCCGGGGTATTAACTGTTTCGCCTAAAAGTCCGACTGCGGGAATATTTCTGATTTTACATTCTGTCAGTATACTTCCCGGAATGCCTGAAATACTTCCCATTGGCAGAATTTCTGCTTTGTCTCTGATAATATCGAGGGCTTCAGTTTCAGTTCCTACACCAAATACTCTTTTCTCAGGTGTATTAGTAATAAGCCCGGCAATTACAACGATCTCTTTTAAGTCATATTCCATAAGCCACTCAATAATTGAATGTGATATTTCATAGCATATCGAGGGATGAATAGGAATATCTGCTACAAATGCGATAATGTTCTCCTTTTCATATATTCTTACAGGTGCATTGATGACACCTTCAATCATCATAGTAATTGGCGGGAAATACTTGCTGGTAATGCTACCAATATAGTTGAATCCTGCATTATCTACAAGATACTGTACAGAGATACTGCCCACCAGTCCGCTCCCCGGAAAACCGACTATACCTTTAATACCCCGGCCGGAGGGTGGTTTTGAGAGAATAGTAATATCTTCCAATAAAAACACCTCATATCTGATTATTCAATTATTACCATTATAGCGGCTTTAAATATAGTATTATCGGTGAAATATGTAATATGTCCTGTTTAGCATAAATATCATTTAATCTTCTGTAAGTTCTAAGGAATAAAACTGTATTCAAAAAATCTGATTAACTTTAACGACAGATAGTTAGGTATGCAGGAATATCCAATTAAAAGAGGTTTCAAAGAAGGATTGAAGGAAAGGATGTATGAGGGTATAGAAGAATATTTTGGCTTAAAACCTGAAGATAATGACGGTGTTCTTACCATAAGCAGCGGTGCATTCAAAAAAATGACCGTGAGCCTTGGGGATAAAGAAAAAGCCCTTGTTGTGGATACAGAGTCTGATATATCATTGTATGATAATCTTCCCGAAGAGGAAGCTGACAGAATAGTCCTTGAAACTTCACGAAAATATAATAAATATCTCGAATTTGTAACCGGTTACAATACAAAGGAGAGAAAAAAGAAGGCAACGGATGCAGCAAAGAAAAGCAAGTAATCTCCTCATGTGAGATACATAACCTATTTTTTTCACCGGAAATTCAATATCTGAATTCGCAGGTTTACGTAATTAATCATAAAAAAAGATAGATTTATTATTCTACTACAATTGCCGGTTTAAATGGCAACGCCTGTCCTGATTTTTTGCCCGGATAGTCATCAGCACGGACTACTTCAACAGGCAGATTGAATTCATGCCTCAAAAATTCGGCGGCTGACTCAAATACAGAGTACTCGTCCACCCTGTTTTCAGCAATTCTTAATGTCAGCTCAGGCGGGAATCTGTGTATCAGATTTGTAATCTGCTTTGCAGCGTCAGTTGCATCCTTTCCGCGCTTCTTCATCTCCTCATCTTTCATGATCTCAGAGATTACCTTCTTTCTGTTCTCTGATTTTGCAATTATATCAAAGACGTCACGCTTCCAGTCCGGTGCAATAATAAGAACAATCTTCTCAGCGTCAATCTGAATGAGCTTAAGGATAGATTCAACATCTTCAACTGTCCTTTCAAGAAGCTCTTCTGAGAGTTCAAGTAAAATATCCGTCTTTGATTCTTCAGGCACAGGCCATTTTGCAAAGGCAACTTCTCCTTCATTTCCGGTAATCTCCCAGAGTTTTTGTGCAGTAAACGGAATGAACGGTGAAAGAAGTCTTATCCATGCTGAACTTATCTCTGAAACTGCAGATGATGATCTGACATTTTCAGGCAGGCGGCGGCGGTACCATTTAAGATCAGATTCTATTCCGAAGTAAGCCTCCTGAAGAGCCTGCCTTGTCTGGAATGACTCCATGCATATGTTTGCATTTTTAATTCTCTCCTGCATCCTGGAGATGAGCCATCTGTCAACAGGATAACTTTCCTCTGATTCGGCACCTTCATGTATTGTATTCCAGAAACGTTCTATCTGTTTTCTTGTAGAAGATACAAGCTCTTTTCTCCAGTCAAAGTCCTGCCAGGGCTCTGCACTGCCAACAAGGAACATTCTGACGGTGTCAGCACCGACTTCCTGTACTGCATCCTCCAGAAGTATAACATTACCTTTGGAAGAGGACATCTTTGCTCCTTCCAAAAGACCCATTCCAAAGACAACCATCCCTTTTGGCTGAAGTTCTTCAGGGAAGAGCGCCTTGTGGTGGAATAACTGGAATGTCAGGTGATTTGATATTAGATCCTTAGCTGAAAATCTAAAATCATATGGATACCAGTATAAAAATTCTGACCTTAGATCGGATATTGTCTCTTCATCTAAAGGAAGATCTGCCGGGCTGCCTTTTCCGAGGAATACATAATCAAATACTTCGGGTGTCAGTTTATCCGCTTCAAGATTTACAAGCTTATGGGCAATTGTATAAAATGCCATATAAATTGTGGAATCGGAGAGCGGCTCAACAAGCCAGTTTTTGTCCCAGGGAAGTTTTGTACCAAGACCTACCCTTCTTGTACATGCCCAGTCCTTAAGCCAGTCCACAGTCCTGTCAAATTCTGTCCGGACTTCGGCAGGCACAAGATTAATTTTGCCAATCTGTTCATGAACTTCTTCTTTCCATTCAGGATCACTGTACTTCAGGAACCACTGATCCTTCAGAATTCTGACATAAACCCTGCCACCACAGCGGCACATGACATCTCTGACATCAAAGTCGTACATTGCCATTGAACCATGCTGTTCAAGCATAATAGCAGAAAATTCATCGCGCGCAACACGTACAGGCTGACCGCCGTACTGCGGGAGCATTCTTCCGGATGTGAACTCCGCGCTGTAAATCTCCTGTGTGAGGGTTTCCATGCCGGGGTCATTCTGGTCTTTAATACCTGATTTCTCTACGGCATCCATGGCGGGGAACTCACCATAGCCTTTTACATTGATTAGAGCAACCGGAACAATTTCTGTGTATCTGCCTTCTTTCTGAAGGTCCCTAAGTGCAATGTAGTCAAATGGAGCATGCGCGGGAACACTCATTACAATTCCGGTTGCCATATCCGGATCTACAAAAGTTGCCGGAAGAATGGGAACCTCTCCTGAAAAAGGATGTAATACCTTTTCATCTATCAGTTCACTGCCGGAAATTTCTCCCTCTGTTGTAAGTTCATGATCCTGAAGGCGTATTTTATCTGCTGCTTCGGGAGACAAAATCCATTTCTGACCGTCAACAGTTACTTTTTTGTACACAACATCCGGATTTATCCAGAGATTTGTTACACCATATGTTGTTTCAGGCCTGAGAGTAGCACAGGGGATTGTATATTCGCCCCATTTAAACATTACAAGAACGTACTTTACAATCTCTGCCTTTTCTCCCTCCAAAAGATCATGGTCCCCCACAGGATTATCGCACTGTGGGCAGTATTTGACTGGATGTGCACCCCTGATGACCCGGTTCTGGTCCATAAGGTGCAGATACTGCCATTCTATGAATTTGCTGTACTGGGGATATACAGTAGTAAAACGTCTTCTCCAGTCGATTGAGAGACCACACGCCCTCATTACGCGCTCATATTCACTGCTGAAATACTTTACAATCTCATCAGGGTCAGTAAATTTATCCAGGACATCAGCAGGGACCCTGTAAAGCTCACTGTACAGCTTTATTGTCTTCTCATCACCATTTGCAATCCTCCGGGATATTCCTATGACAGGCGTTCCTGTAACATGGAATGCCATGGGGAAAAGAACATGCTTCCCTTTCATTCTCCAGAAACGTGCGATGACATCAGGTACAATATATGTTCTTCCGTGTCCTACATGCATTGCTCCGCTGGGATAGGGATATGCAACATTTAAATAGAATTTATCTGCCTCACCCGGATCAGCTTCAAATATATGCGACCAGGACTCTCTGTAATTATCTTCGTAAACTTCTGTTTCAAACCTGCTCACTTACGATCACTCCAAAAAATAATATCAGACAGGTCTCAGCCTGATCTCTTCTCCTTCATTATACCTTCTTATCATTTCCTGAGCTATGCTGTTATTCTTTGACATATGAATATCGCCTTCCTCATTTACTGTAGCAGTAAAGAGATATTCTCT
This sequence comes from Methanoplanus limicola DSM 2279, assembly GCF_000243255.1. Classification (NCBI taxonomy): domain Archaea; kingdom Methanobacteriati; phylum Methanobacteriota; class Methanomicrobia; order Methanomicrobiales; family Methanomicrobiaceae; genus Methanoplanus; species Methanoplanus limicola. The sequence continues at coordinate 1,774,444 of NZ_CM001436.1, read as the reverse complement.
TCCGCCAAAAACATCAACTATTTTTTCGCTGTTTTCCGGAGTATGAATGATCAGGTATTTCTTATCGAAACGGATGTCAAGACCATTGCCTTTTCCGTTTTTGTCCGGAGTTTTTTGAACCGGAACTGTCGGTTTTTCCTTCTCTTCACTTACTTCCTTTGAAGGCAGTTCACTCTTTGGTTTTATATCAATGCCAATGCTGAGTTTGTTTACAATAGCGGCTACATTCTTTCCGCCTTTTCCAATTGCTGCCGGAACATCGCGGTCATCAATATATACTATTGCTTTGCTGTCATTCTGCATTCTGACATCAACAGCACCCTCAGTAAATCTTCCTATCTCTCTTTGTATTTCACGCTCAACAAGCTTTATCGAGATATCTTCTTCCGGGGGAAGTTCTGTCTCAGGAGCCTCTGATTCATCTTCTGTGCATATATGTCCTGATTCTTTTTCAGCTGAAAAAAAGATAGTCTCTCCTTCATAAAGAAATATCTCCGATACGTTCTTTTTACTAATGATATTCCTGACTGAAATTACAGGTCTTGCCATAAATTCCTCTTCATCATCAGGAATTGCATCGGGGACTTTGATCTCAAATTTGAGGTCATATATTCCTGCGACATCTCCTTCGTTGACGCAGACTACTGTATCAATAATCTGTGGAATCACTCCGAATCCTGTTCTGCTGATAACTCTCTGAAGTGCATCTTCAACATCATCTGCGTGCAGAATGCCCACCATATTTATGCCTGCGAGGCGCATATCAGCAAAGACACTGAAGTCATCACTTTTTCTGAGTTCATCAAATATTACATAATCCGGCCTTATAAGGAGCATCACCTCTCCGGTATTCTCCATGCTTCCGTCAAGCGCAGTATACTGGGTAATTTCGTCAGGAACCTGAATATCCCTTGGCGCTTCCATCGTCTTGACAGAATATTCTTTATCTGATAAAAATATAGCAACACTCTGTGCAAGAGTCGTTTTTCCTGTGCCGGGCATTCCTACAATCAGCATTCCCTGACGTCCGTCAAGAAGTCTTTTGGATATAATATCAGAGTGGGTATAGTCAGAGAGTTTTCTGTCAACAATAGGCCTTACGGCATTTATTTCCATTCCATCTGAGAAAGGTTTTCTTGCAATGGAAATTCTCATTGAGCCTATCTGAACAATAGTTATTCCTCTCTTTTCCAGCTCAATAAAGCCATCAGGATCCCTTTTTGCTCTTTCCAGAATCTCAAGTGAAATCCTTCTGAGTTCATATTCGGAAACAGGATCTTCACTTAGAATTTCAAGAGTGCTCTCTTTTAGTGAGCCCTTCTTTGCCACAGGTTTTGCCCTCTCTTTTAAAAAGACTGCAAGTGTATTTTCATCAAAATATTTGTCTATTGATAATGGCGAAAATTCACCGGACTGTGGTTTGAGATAGAGTACATCAAGACCTTTTGCCTTTCCGACTTCTGACTGGACAATATCGCTTGTTATAAATTTTGCATCTTCATTATCAAGAGCAACTTTTCTTATTAAAGCATCAATTTCTCCGCCACTTGCAAGTTTAACCTGATCAAGGCTCGGTCTTACACCTTCATATTTAAGAACAATTATTTCCTCTTCTGCAAGTTTTGATAATTCCTGAAGTTCGGTAAGACCACTGAAACCTATTTCACGCCCCTGGTTTGCCTGTGCCTCCAATTCTGCTATTACGGCCTCTGGAACAATTATTGTGGCCCCTTTATATTCACCCGATTCTTTAATCATCGAAGTGATGCGTCCGTCTATGACGACGCTGGTATCTGGTACAAGTTTCATTAAAAAACCACCGTATAAACTCATGTAATTAATACATAATTAATTTAATAGAGTCATGGTAAGATAAAGGATCAAAATATGAGATTGGCCTGAACTTTGTTCAGTCTTTTTCTGAACCGGAATAGACTTTCTCAGGATCAAATATTTTTTTCCCGATAATCTCTCCTTCAATAGTTCTGTAGAAACAGGAGTCATATCCTGTGTGGCAGGGCGCTCCTTTCTGACGAACCTGATATAATAGAGTATCACTGTCACAGTCTTTCAGGATTTTTACTATTTCCTGCGTATGGCCGCTCTCCTCGCCTTTTTTCCACATTTTATTCCTGCTTCTTGAATAATAATGTGCAAATCCTGTATCTATAGTCAGAGAAAGTGCCTCTTTGTCTGCATATGCAAGCATCAGTACAGCTTTTGTATCACAGTCCTGAACAATAACGGGAACAAGATTGTTTTCATTATACTTAATTTCCATATTTACTCCTGTAATTAATAATTTTAAATATTTATATCTCAGTTTCAAAAACTGTAGTAAATTTTATTTCTCTAATTATTATTCCTTATTTAAGCTCCTGTAAATACGCTGATTAAAGCAAAGAGGATATCTCCAAATATCAGAGCTGTAATTAATCCGGCAGTGATGGGGATGATAAACGGAACCGCGTAGGATATCCAGACAGATCCTGCTTTTTTGTAATATGTTATCTCTTTTGAATAATCCTCAGGATTTTTTCTTATGTCAGCAGTATACATCCTTCTTTTCCCTTCAACCATTCGTTTAAGTGAGCCGCCGTATGTCATAAAATGCCTTTTTATCCCGTCACCATCTTCTTCAAATTCCTCCATAATAAATCCATAATGGTCAGTCAGGGAGTCACTTTTTACCGGATACCCGATCATCATATATTTGATGGGCGCCCTATTCCCCTTCAGTATGTTATATATGAGCAGTACAGCCGGCACTGTCAGATTCAGGATGACAGCATTCACAAAAACGCTGAAAGGGAAAAACTGGTACGGGGGAATCCCCCATATTGGCTGTAGCGGATAGAATGGAATTAATATGGAGATAAATATCATTGCCCAGGCGTCTGCACCCCCAAAAAGGTGAAGATATGCCGACATAAAGTAAAACATTAAGGAGAAGATCAATGTCATTATTATCATGCCTGTGGCAAAATGAATCTGAATTCCAAAAAAAATCATGTAAGTCCACAATGTCATCGGAATTCCGACAGTCAGCATGGGGTACCATGTCTTAAAGGGCACCCGCCGTTCAAGGATATCCCTGTATGACGCATATAGGAGGGTCATTATTACAGCAAACGATGAGATTGCCAGGGGCACAATATACTGCATCTGTATTATAGTTTTGATAAAGTGAAATATAATATCGTGCACCCAGGTACAAAAAGTGATATTAATCTGTCAGGTGATACAGATTAGCATTAATAAATTATCCAGGTCTATTATTCAGAACTGCCATGAAAGTAATGTGTATACTATTAGTCCAATGAGGAATGAAATGGAAATTACTCAGGAACTTGAAAATATTCTAAAAAATTCAGATTATGCGGGTGAATATACCTATAATAATATGCTCGGGTATGTTTTTGATAATAATTTATCCGCCATAATCCTGTCAGAAATAAACGATACCGGATTACTTTTAATTTCAGATGGCGGAGAGATAGAAGGGGCAGTATTTGTTGATAAATTTGGTGTCCTTTATGGGGATAAAGCCCTGTACAAACTTGATAAATCCCTTAATTTCAGAGTATTTGTTATTGAGGACAGGCTGGCTTCAGCTGTAATTTCCCGGGCAAGAATATATAAGGACAGCATTTTAAAAGAGCACATCGATGAAAGTGCAATACCTCATGTGGGCAATTTTGGTGTTGAAGCATCAAAGGTCATCATATATGTATATTTAAACAATAATCCGGCTGAAGGTGCCAGAGTAATTATGAAAAGAAAAGGCAGATCCTCATATAATCATGCAACAACGTCTTCTTCAGGAATTGCTTCATTTCTGATTCCAAAAGGTGATTATTTATGTACTGTTATGATTAAATATCGTACTGATTTTAAGACAAAACTGGCAGTAACCGGTCCGGATGAGTCTTTCAGAATAGATTTATAACCGGAGAAAATATGTCTGATGAAGAGAAAAAGAAGGGATTTAAATCATTTTTTAAAAGGAAATCAGCAGATAAAGTTGATCAGCAGGACATTTCAATAAATATTCCGGCTGATAACAAAAGCAATACTGAAGAGAGTATTGATAAAAGCAATAAAGATCTTCTCTCCGGCAATAATAATGATAGATCTTATCTGAATAATCCTATACCAGACAGTTCTGAGAAAGATGATCCTGCTAAAAGCAGATTTGACCCATATGAACTGTTAAATAATAATTCATCTGGTGATAGTCCGGAAGAGAAACCTGATAGTTATAAGGCCGGAAAAAGCCTTGAAGAAATCTTAAAAAAGATCAGAACTGCTGAAGGTAAAAAAGAAAGTTCAGATAATTCAGATAATTTAATTGATTTTCAAACCGCAGGCAATGAAGAACTCCAAATCACAAATAAAGTACCTTCCGGAAATACCGGTAAAAAAGAGGGGACGTATAATGAAGGGCCGGGAGATGGTCCTGGAGCAACAGGTGTTTATGAAGAATCTGAAGAATACAGCGGTTCATCAGATAAAGAAAACTATGAATCATTTCCCGGAGAATCTGCTGAATTATTACCAGATTTAACAAAAAAGGAAGATAATTCAGGATCAAAGCCTTCAGAGGCCACTTTTGGTATTTCTCCTGATGAATTGCGTGTGCCTGCCGGAAGTCCGGATGAGTCAGAGGAAACTGCCGGAAGATACGGTTTAAGGCAGGAAAATAAATCCGCAATAAATGCAGCTGATACTACCGCAGATGGTCCGGCAGGTCCGCAGATTGCGGCTGCTGCAAAAAAAATATTCATTGATGATGATAGTGATGGGCAGTCTGAATATCCGGAAGAATATGAGAGATTAACTGAAAGTGAAGAGGGGAATGAGAAGAAAACTGAGATTGAAGTCAATGAAAAGAGCGAATCCGGAAATATGGGGTATTCCGGGGTTAAGTCAGAAACCGAAAGAGGCACCGGAAAGGAGAGTGAGACTGATGATTCTGAGCAGAAAGAAGAATCCGGAGCAGAGGAAGATATAATAACGAAAGATTTCCGGAAAGGAAAAAAACCGGAAGATAAAATAACTGATTATGCAGCAGAAATTGCTAAAGAATATAAATTGCAGGACTTTGAGGATAAAATAAAGGCGGTAGATACAGAAATTAAAATATATCCGGCTGCAAAAAAGACAAGGTGGTCTGATGAAGGAGGTTATGGAGACAGAGAGATTTCATATTCTTCAAACGAGGAATTTTCAGATCTTATTCTCCCGAAAGGTGCAACTATTGAACTTGAGGATTTTAAACTTAAATCAAAAGATAAGGCATTTTTACCTGAGGAAAAGGATGAAATATTATCCAGGATTGATTCGATATTCAGTAAGAATTTCCCTGATGAAAAGACGGTTATATCCGGCAGATTAACGGATTTTAAAAGAAAGAAGAAGGGAAAGATCTTTGGAGAAACCAAACCGGCTAAGAAGTTTTTTTCCGGGTTTAAAAAACCTGAAAAAGTATATCAGGCAGAATATAATCCTTCAGTTCATGGTTCAATTGTTGATCTCACATTTAATCCGGAAAACGTGGAAGGTCTTGAGGAGGTTGAATTATATCCTGTGAATGAGCCTTATGCATACGTCAGGATAATATATGACAAAAATACTAATGAGCACATATACAATGTTATTGAACCGTCCCTGAATAAGGCAGAAGAGGAGTTATTACAGGAGATCAAACAGAGACTATTTGAAACTCTTGATGTAAATACAAAAGATGTCACTAAAGAAGAATCGTATGATATTTTAAAAATATCAGTCTCTGAAATAATACAGGATTATGGCATTAAAATAGATCCTCCTTCAAAGGCAAAAATATTGTATATGATTTATAAGGAATTCCTTGGTGACGGTCTCATTGATCCAATTATGCACGATAAGTTCATTGAGGACATATCATGTGATGGCCTTAATGTTCCAATATTTGTCTATCATTCTAATTATGAGTCTATGCAGACAACCCTTTCTTATGAAAAAAGTACAAATCTGGATTCATTTGTTACAAGACTTGCACAAAGAGCCGGGAAATATATATCAATCGCAGAACCCATGCTCGATGCCACAATGTCTGACGGTTCAAGAATTCAGATGACTCTTGGAACTGAAGTTACGGCACACGGTTCCACATTTACAATAAGAAAATTCAAAGAAGAACCTATTACGCCGACTGATCTCATAGAATGGGGAACATTCACGCCACTTTCAATTGCTTACATCTGGCTTGCTGTTGAAAGCGGAAAATCATGTATTTTTGCAGGCGGAACTGCTTCCGGAAAGACCACATCACTGAATGCGATATCACTCTTCATACCTCCTCTTGCAAAAATTGTAACTCTTGAGGATACAAGGGAACTAAAACTTCCACATAAAAACTGGATTCCAAGCATTACCAGAGAGTCATTTGACTCTGACGGGAAGGGTTCAATCGATATGTATGAGCTCCTGAGGGCTGCACTCAGACAGAGGCCTGAATATATCATAGTAGGTGAGGTAAGAGGAAATGAGGCCCTTACCCTTTTTCAGGCAATGAGTACCGGCCACATTACGTATGCAACAATGCATGCAGATTCAGTTGCAAGTGTTGTGCACAGGCTTGAAAATCCACCCCTCAATGTTCCAAGAAATATGCTGAACGCACTTCACCTTGTCAGTGTTCAGGTTCAGTCAAGGGTTGGCGGGCAGAGGATAAGGAGAAACAAACAACTTATTGAGATTCTCGACATTGACCCAAGAACACGTGAATTGATCACAAATGATGTCTTTAAATGGTATGCTGCAACGGATGAAATACGTTATTCCGGAAAATCATACATTCTTGAAGAAATAATGGAAGAACGTGGCTGGAACGAGGAGAGAATTCGTGAAGAATTAAAGAGGAGACAGGAAATTCTTGAATGGATGAGAATTAAGAAACTCAGGAATTATAAGGATGTTGGAAAGGTTCTGATGTCATATTACAGAGATCCTGACGCAATTATGAATCTTGTAAGGGCTGATCTCTATGAATAGTCTTGAGAGATTCTGCTTCAACCTAATGGGTGAACGCGCCAGAAGAAAGAGAGATGATTATCTGTCTCTTAGAACTGATATGATTAAGGCCAGAATGAAAACGCCGTTTGAGGCATATCTTGCAACAGCGTATGTGTCAGCAATAATTGCGGGACTTCTTATGGCATTTATCATAGGAATCATAACATATATCTTAAAACTCCCAAACCTGGTAGTTTACCGCGGACAGGTTCCTGACATAATCATAACCCTTAGCCAGTATAATCTTATAATAGGTACAGTTCTGGTTGTGATACTCTCTCTTTTGATATTCGGGGGGATTACTTATTCTCTGTTTTTAATTTATCCCGGAATACTGGCAGGGGAAAGAAAGAGGAATATTGATTCTACTCTCCCATATGCAATAAATTATATTACTGCAATGTCCACAGCAGGAATCACTCCGGCAGAAGTATTCAGGCTTCTTGGAGAAAGTCCGATATATGGCGAAAGTTCAGTGGAAGCAAGATTTGTTGCACGCGATGTTGACATATTTGGAAAGGATCTTGTTGAGGCTTTAAGGGTGGCCGGCCAATATACACCGAGCGACAGAATGAAGGATTTTTATCAGGGCGCTGTTGCAAGCATATCAAGCGGCAGTAATCTCTCTGATTATTTCAGAAATAAAGCCTCACAGTACACGAGGGAAAACAGGCAGGAACAGAAGACTTTTCTAGAAACACTTGGCCTGATATCAGAATCATATGTTACTGCACTTGTTGCAGGCACATTATTCCTGATTATCCTTCAGTCAATAATGTCAACTATAAGCGGTTCTTCAAGTCCATTGTTTCTCTATGCTGTAATATACGGAATAATTCCTATGGGAAGTATAATGTTTGTAATTCTTATAGATTCCATGACTCCGGAGGTCTGAAATGAAACTGTTTAAGAGTAAGGCAAAAAATGATCAGATTTCAGATACGGATCCAAAACAGGAAGAAATTCTGGCCAAAATAGAAAACAGGCGCAGGTCAAATACAGGTATCAACAGAATATTTCATAATCCTCTGAAATTCCTTACCGAAAATCCACTCAATATTTTAGTTGTTTCAGTACCTGCGGCACTAATTATCTTCTTTACCGGATTTATAACAACAATAAGAGATTACGGCATAAAATCACTTATTACATCAACTTTTATAGATGATATCTTTGTAATCACGCTTGTTGTTGCACTTACACCACTTGCATTTTTTTATACCAAAGAAGGAATGAGAATAAAAAATATCGAGGTTGCGCTTCCGAACTTTTTCAGGGACGTTGCAGGAATGAACGAAAGTGGTATGACACTGCCTACTGCAATACATTCTGTTTCCGGTGGAGATTATGGGAGTCTAACAAAGCACATAAAAAAACTGGACAATGAAATCTCCTGGAATGTTCCTTTTGTTGAGGCGATATACAGATTTGGTGAGAATCTCGGCACCCCACTTGCAAGAAGAAGTGTTGATCTTATTGCAAAGGCCAGTAAAGCCGGTGGGGACGTCAGTGAAGTTTTAAATGCGGCAGCAAATGACTCCTATGAATTTGTAAACCTTGCTACCGAGAGGAGAAATAATATGATGATATATGTGGTGATAGTTCTTGTATCATTTCTTGTATTTCTTTTTGTTATTGCAATTATGACAGGTACATTTCTTGATACAATGGCTGAAGCTGGTGAGGCAGCTTCAGCGTCTTCAGGAGGGGATACGCCTGGAATGTCTTTTGGAGGTTCTGTTGATATGGGGCTGTACAGGAGAATATTTTCTCATGCTGCAATGATTCAGGGTTTCTTCTCCGGACTTGTTGCAGGGCAGATGGGTGAAGGGAGCGCTCTTTCCGGTCTGAAATATTCACTGATAATGCTTCTTATTGCCTGGGTTTCATTTAGGTTCTTTATATGATATTGTAATTTTATGATGCTTTATATCGTAGATTCAATATATTTTGAGTATAAGTTTGATAACTAAAAATCTGCCATATTTTCGGCTAAGAGAGAGTATAATGCCGGACGTTATGATGATAGCTTTATCTTTGCTATCCGCTCTAAAAAACTGAATTTAATCTTTCACTGCACACGGGATTGCCCTGCGCCTGAAAGATTACTGCCTGCTAAGGGTACAGGCATTTTTAAAATCTTTACTTCTCAATTATTTTGATAATTATCAAAGTATTCAGCTAAAAATACCTGTTTTGATTCAAAAAAAGATCAATTTATATTGTCAAGTTTATATCCCTTATCAAGAAGCAGATTCTTGACCCTTTCACGGTGGTTACCCTGAAGTTCTATAGAATTGCCTTTAATTGTGCCACCGCAGGCAAGTTTTCCCTTCAGGAATTTCTGAAGCTCTTCAAGATCTATGTCGTAAGGGTCCAGTCCGTCTATAACGGTAACTTCTTTACCATAACGTCTTTTATTGATCTTTACACTGATCTGCTGCTGCTCCTTGGCAACTTCTTCACAGATACACAGTTCTTTTGGCAGTCCGCATTTCGGACAAATACCACCAGTCATTACCTGATACGTTAATATTCGGGTTATATATTTGTTGGCATGCAAATCACAGCATTTCCTGTACAGAAAGGTAATACAATAAAATAATCATATAAAATATCCTTCAATTCTCTTTTAATTAGCATCCGCGCAAAATCAAACCGTCTCAAACCCTCCCGGTTACTATTTAAGATGGGGCTGTAACCTGAATTTTCCAGTTTAGTTGCTCAGGATTTTTCCGGAAAACAAAAGGCAAATACTCAAATTAAGAGCAGAACATATAAATTACTGAATATGTCTCTCATGATCCTTGGAACTTCTTCTCATGCGGGAAAAAGTACAGTCGTTGCTGCAATATGCAGATCCCTTAAAAACAGCGGTATTGTAAATTCCCCTTTTAAATCGCAGAATATGAGCCTCAATTCATATATAACATCTGAAGGCGATGAAATTGGAATAGCACAGGCCATGCAGGCATTTGCCGCAGGAGTAAATCCACAAAAAGAGATGAATCCGGTTTTACTGAAGCCAAAAGGTGATAAGACATCTCAGATTGTTCTTCTGGGAAAACCGTTCAGAGATGTATATATCGGCGATTATTACATGGAGTTTGAAGAACTGCTGAAAATATCCCTGGATTCATTTTATTCACTTGAAGAAAAATACGGCACTGTTATTGTTGAAGGGGCCGGTGGAGCAGCCGAAATTAATCTCTATAAGCGTGATATAGCAAATATTCAGCTTGCAAAAAAGCTACAGATTCCAATAATTATCGTAGGCGATATTGAAAGGGGGGGGATTTTTGCACAGCTAATCGGAACATACAATCTTCTCCCGGCTGATGTCGCGCCCAATGTTGCGGGATTTATAATAAACAAGTTCAGGGGGGATCCGGAACTGTTCCGGGAAGGTGTTCGTGAGATTGAGAAACGCACCGGAAAACCGGTTATCGGGGTTATACCATATATAGATATAAATATTCCTAGTGAGGATTCTCTCTCTATTCAGGATAAAACTTCGGAGAAGAGGCCTGTAAAAATTGCTATTATAAGACTTCCGAGAATTTCCAATTTCAGTGATTTTGAGATACTTGAGAATTATACAGGGGTTGAATATGTTCATCCTGACAGGATACCCGGAGATTACGATCTGATCATTATTCCGGGCACAAAAAACACAATCGAAGATCTAAAATATTTAAGGGAAAACGGTTTTTATGAGAGATTAAAGGAGGCAAGAGATAAGAAAATACCTATTATCGGGATCTGCGGCGGATATCAGATGCTTGGAAATACAATAACAGATATGTCGGTAGAATCAGATTCTGATGAAATTTATGAGGGTATAGGTCTTCTTAACATCAGCACAAGATTTGAGGGCTACAAAAAGACTACGGTTCAGGTGTCAAGAAGATCAAATCCTGTTGGCCCTATTCTCACCTCTGCCGGAGAGGTCATAGGGTATGAAATTCATATGGGTGTGACATCATCAGAGGGCATCCAAAATGCCTTCGAGGGTGAAGGTGCCGTAACTGATGACGGTCTTGTTATTGGTACATATATGCACGGGCTTTTTTCAAATGTTAAGTTTACAGAATCACTTCTTAAATATCTGCATTCAAAGAGGGGCGTTTTGTTTTCAGGTATTGATGAGTCACATTTTTCCCTTGATAAAAGCTTCAACGATCTTGCCAGTCACTTTGAGAAAAATGCTGATTTTGAATTCATAAGAAAGATCGCATGCAATAACAAAAATTCCGGCAGATAAATCCTCAGCTTATGATATTCAGAAAACTTCTGAAACCTTCTTTTTTAAGGTCATCACACATTACAGCATCTGCATTTTTGTAATCCGGCATCTCCGTTGTTCTGCACGACATACAGTATGTCCTTGCAGGTGAATCATACCATATACCATTAACCATAAACTTTCTTGAATGAACACAGAAGCGGCATCTTTCAGTATTTTCTTTTTTATCCGGAAGGCATTCAACAAAACCTGAAATAACCTTAATTCTGCGGTAATTTCCATCACTCATAAAAATCTGCCCTGTAACCTGCTTTTGTCATAATTTCAGTTATCTTCGCTTTAAGTAAATCTCCGGAATGATCTGAACTTTCGATACATTTCCAGATTTCCTTCAGCTCTGCATCCTCGGAGAGGAGTGTCTTCTCATCACGGATTCTGCCGGAATTCTGCCCGTAACTGTCATAAATTCTGCCCTGACAGCAGATAAAATCTTTACAGAAGGAAGGTCTTGTAGAATATATCACACAGTGGTGCTGCCCTTTTTCATCAGGTTCACTTAAAAAAGGGCACCAGTCCTCATGGCTGTCAGTAAATGGATCATAATCGTCCCTGAAATCCTTTTCAATTCTTGCAAAAAGATTTTCTCCTGAGATTTTATGCACTACAGCATAATTTCCCGGCCCCATCATGCCGGTAATTTTCACATATTTACCCATACCCATGCAGCATCTGCCACAGAGATCACAGTAAAAATCAGTCATAATTACTGATTATGTCAGGCTTTGATTTAAAAAGATTCTATGAAATAAATTCCGAAACATTTTCTTAAAGCTCATTGGCGGAAATTCCACATGCGGCATATTTTTAAAAATACTAATCTTCATCAATTATATCATATAAAATTAAACCGGAGAGTGATAAAATGAAAGTCTGTATAATGTGCGGGGGTGAAGGGACAAGATTACGCCCCCTTACCTTTGAAAGACCAAAACCCTGCATTCCGATAGTGAATAAACCATCCATACAGCATCTTGTTGCTCATCTCTCAAATCTCGGATTCAATGATATTATTATCACAATCGGGTATAAAGGGGATGACATTCAGAATGCACTTGGAGACGGGTCTCTATTTGGGGTAAATATAACATATGTCAGGGAAGATGTAAAACTCGGTACCGCCGGAAGTGTAAAAAATGCTGAGAGATATCTGAGTGATTCTCCTTTTCTGATTGTGGGCGGGGACCATATTACCGATATTGACCTTCTCTCATTTTACAGGGATCATATAAAAGGCGAAAGCGCCGTTTCAATTGCTCTTGTCAGCATTGACAACCCATGTGATTATGGAATTGCTGAAATTGATGTAAATTATCACATCAAACGTTTTCATGAAAAACCGTCACCTGGTGAAATTTTTTCAAACCTTGCAAGTACGGGAATATATGTCTGCAACCCGTCAATATTTGATTTTATTCCGGAAGACACAAAATTTGATTTTGCAAAAGATCTCTTCCCGCTTTTAATGGGTAAGGGAATTGTGATAAAAGGAAGTCTTGCGCGTGGAAACTGGACAGATGTCGGCAGTCCCAGTTCACTCCGGGAGGCAGAAAGATGGAAACTTCAGGAGATGAATTATACAAATATTAACGGAAATGTCACAGTCAAAGGTGCTAAAGTCCTTGGTCCGGTTCTCTTGGGTGATGCAGTAACAATTGGTGAAAATTCAAGGATAATCGGTCCGGTTTCAATCGGTTCCGGTACTGAAATTGAGGAAAATGTAATTATAGGTCCTTATACCAGCATAGGTGAGCACTGTATGATAGGGCATGACTCAAAAATATTTTCATCTTCAGTTTATAATCATGTGGACATCGGTAATAATTCAACAATAAGCGGCAGTATAATTGACAATGATGCCAAAATTGGAGTGTCAGTAAATATTGAAAATAATACTGTTATCGGTCCGAGAACAGTTCTTAAAAACAGGACAGTTGTCCATTCCGGAACAAGAATCTGGCCAGAGGTTACAACCGAGGAGGATGAAACAGTAAAAGAATATCTCCTGAATGAAGAGTTTGAAACATCTCATACAGGCTCTTAAATTTTTCTTATTTTCCCGGTATGCCGGCGTATTGTCTTAGGTGTGTTATTATAATATATTTTATATTTATTATATTCCTGGATAATCAGCCATGCCGGACAAGTCTGTGGGTTATTGCAACAAGGGGGTGCCTTGCGTAATCCAGAACCTTGACATCGTCAAGTGTCTCAAGATTCATCTCTCTCGCCGTTTTCTCAAGACCCAGTTCCACATCCTCCTGAATGTCGATTACGTAGGCATCGAGATTTATAATTCCAAGTCTGTTTGCTGCAACCGCACGGTGGTGGCCGTCAACAAGAATCAGTTTACCAGGTCTTCGGACCACAATTATTGGTTCTGCAAGACCTTTTTTTATTTCATAGATTCTACCTTCAAGTTCATCCTGATATATTTTTGACTGGGTTGGTAAGAGGTTTTTAACCGGAACTACTTCTCTTTCAAGTCCTGGTTTAATATCATGAAGCATTTTTAATGTTTCAATGAATTTATATACTTTTTCGGGAGAAACATGCTCGATCTGTGATCTTATAACATCTGTATTTGAAATAATTCCAAGGAGATCCCCGTTTTCATCCACAACTGGGAGTTTTTGAATTCCTGATCTGAAAATTACTCTTGCGGCATCATTTATACCCATGTCCGGATCTGCTACAATGAGATGTTTTGACATAATTCTCTCAACAGGAGTTGAAGGATGGGCGAAAAGCAGATCCCTTGCAGAAATATATCCTACTACTTTTCTCTCTTTTGTGACCGGAAAACCATCGTGTCCTGTCTCTTTTATAGCTTCAATAACGTCCTTAACTGTACCGTCTCCGGTAATTGTTACAACATCGTATGTCATATAGTCGTGGACTTTTTTTCTTTCCATTACCAGATTAAGTAGTTATAGAAAGACTTGAAGGATTCGGTAGTATGGATCATTTCTCCGGAGTTCAGACATAAAATATGCTTAAAAATCTATGAATAAAAAAAAGAAAAGCAGTTAATTCAGGGAAATAACTAAAGATTAACTGTTATTATTCGGTATTAATTGATATTGAATTATTCAATGGGGATAATTCCCCCTGTTTCATGTTCTGATTTTTTAAAATGAATTTCCAGTACACCATTCTTAAATGTTGCACTGGTATCCTTTTCCTCAACATCATAAGGAAGGGAGACGATCCTCTTCATACTGCCATAGATACGCTCACGCATATAATAATCAGAGTCCTTGTCTCCTTCTTCAACTGATTTCTCGCGGTTACATGCGATCTCAAGTGTAGAGGGGTTAATCAGGCGTATTTTTACGTCCTCTTTCTCCACACCCGGAAGATCTGCAACTACAACAGCCTCGTCCTGATGATCCATCACATCAACGCGGCACTCACCCTTTATTGCCGGCATTATCTGGTTGCTGAATAGATTTGCAGGTACAATGGATTCTCCAAGCCTTGTTTCCATCTCTGCCATCATTGAATCAATTTCATTCCAAAGGGAGTGAAATGGATAGAGTCTTCTTCTGATCATTTTTTATATCTCCAAACATTTTTTTCTTTCAGAAAATCTTCTGAAATTAAATCTCATTTAGCACATTGGCATTATTAATATTATCTGATGCTTAAAGGCGGGGTGTTATTATACAACTTTTTATCCTTTAAATTCAAATATATTTTAAGATGTCTCAAAAAAAAGGGAAGAAGAATGATACGGACTGGCAGAAGACCCTGTCAAGAGCTTTTATAGTATTCATTCTTATTTCATGTGTTGTAGGTTTTTCACTCACTTTTTCTTTCTTTTCGGTATTTAAGAAAGTTGAAAAGGGAGATTATGTAGCAGTAGATTATACGCTCAGTTATCAGGATGGAATACCAATTATCTCTTCAGACAGAAACCTTGTTCAGAGTTATTATGAAAAAGGATTTCCTGTAGCCTTATCAGAGTCTCTGATTATACAGGCCGGAGCACTGGCAGATCAGAAACTGTTTCCGGTGGATGCCTATGTCTATCCTGAGGGCATTGCACAGTATGCAATCTTTGATCTTGAAATGGATGCCGTCAGCAGCGGGGTGGAAGGAATGGGTTCAGGTGACGTTAAAAAGGTTAATCTTGACTTTGCCTCCACATTAACCAGGAATATGACTGCTGAGGAATACAATATGATAGGGGGCAATTTCTCATCTGCACAGGCAGGTATGGTTGTGCCGCTTGCATTTGGTTACACTCCGGATGAGGATGCAGAAAATTCAACAATGACTCTTGAAAGGCCTTCAGTAATTATCGAAAAAACAGATGACGGAATAGTTCTTCAGTATGGTTATTCAGTTATTGATTTGACTGTTCAGGAAATAAGATAGTTTCAGGGTTTAACTCCATAAACTCTCTTTATTTTACGTGCATATGCTTTCCATCCCTCTTTTCTCATCATAGAACCGTTTCTCAGTTTTATGTGTGTAACTTTGTAGCGGTGCCCGTCAGTACTGTAGATGTCACCTATGACAAAATCATCTTCGCCCTCAACTTCGGCATAAAGAGGGATTGTTTTTCTGTCATCATGAAATGAAACCTTTACTACAACCCTGTCGATCTTTCTTGTCCACAGTGCTGAAATATCAGAAGCTTTTGCTTTGTGCCGCCTTTTTTCTCCCATCTCTATATCTGTGACCTCTACTCCCGCCGCGTCGTCGCCGATCTCTGCAACCAGGAGGTCCCCTTTCTGAATAATCTCATCTTCAAAAAGTTCAATAATTCCTTTTTCGGAAATTCCTTCTGAACTGACTATTGCCTTTACTTTCAGCAGTTCCGGCTCTGCGGGTCTTTTAACATGGTGAATATTTCCACATGTACTGCACTTTACAAGGAGGTCTCCCGACTCTTTCAGGATCTCATGTTCACATTCA
The DNA here is from genome assembly GCF_000243255.1 of Methanoplanus limicola DSM 2279. Lineage (NCBI taxonomy): Archaea > Methanobacteriati > Methanobacteriota > Methanomicrobia > Methanomicrobiales > Methanomicrobiaceae > Methanoplanus > Methanoplanus limicola. The sequence continues at coordinate 1,758,156 of NZ_CM001436.1, read as the reverse complement.
CAGTTACAGGCAGGACAAAAAAATTCTTCATTCATTGCAATATTAGTAAACCGGACAGCAGATATATCCTTTCAGGAGATAACAATAATTTTCTGATCCGGTTACATGGCATTTGCAGCATCAGAAAGGGTTTCATCTAAATAAATCTAATAAATATTGGATAAATGGGAATAATCAGGGCAGAAGAGAGGGTCATATGCTATGGGCATCCAAATGTCAGGGCAGAGCATAAATCCACATTTGAAATTACATGCGAAGAAAACCTGTCAGTAAAAGGAACCTGTATTATCGGGGTTTCAGCTGACAAGGGGGCGGCAGGTCTATCGGATATTTTCAGAAAAACATTATGCAATGACGGGGCAGTTTTAAAAACAAGATTATCTGTCGGAAATATGACACATACTATTTTGTCAGATGGATCGGGCGCATTTACTCTCAGCCATCCGACTGATCTTGTATGGAGGAGAAGTACATTTGTCTGCCCCAGAACAATTGGTATTTATTCAGATACCGTTGCGAATAAAATTCCGGACGGGATTATCTCACTCTTAAAAGATGGGGCCGAGATGATTGTTGATCTCGAGGTGTCATTTAACCCTGAAGTTCAGTCACCTTCAGTTCTGCTTCCAGAAGGATTTTTTCACACTGTCGAAGGATGCCGGTGCCCTTCTCATAAAGAGTAATACTCTCTTCAAGGGACGCTTCTCCGGATTCAATTTTCTCAATAATATCTTTCAGTTCAGCCAGTAATTCTTCATAACTTTTTTTCATTGTAAACCGCCTCAATTTTTGCGTCTGCATAACCATCATTAAAATTAATAATTACTGATTCTCCCAGGGAGAGATCATTTACAGACGAGTATATTTTTCCTCCGGATTCAATTAAACAAAAACCGTTTTTCATTGGATTTTTTGGATTTGATGATGATAGTCTGGAATTCAGTGCCTCCAGGAAAATTCTCCGGTTTCTGAGTGATGATTCGATCCCGCGTTTCAGGCGTGTTGTCATCTCATCTGTCTTTTCATTCTCAAAATTCAGACGTCTCTCAAGTCTTCCGGGATGAAATCCAAGCTTAATGCTCTCCAGTCTTTCTCTCTCATTTTCAAGTCCTGAAAGAAGGCTTTTTTCTATCAGATTTCTGAAATACCCAAGCTCTTTTCTGAGTTCTTCCATATCCGGCACAACCAGTTCAGCTGCAGCTGACGGCGTTGGTGCACGTACGTCAGCAGCAAAGTCTGAGAGAGTATAATCAATCTCATGCCCGACTGCACTCACAACCGGAGTTTTGCATCTGGTTATGGCGCGTACAACATCGGGATGATTAAAAGCAAAGAGGTCCTCGAAGCTGCCTCCGCCTCTTCCTATAATAATTACATCTGTCATCCCGTCTATGGCGTGTAATGCGCTGGCTATTTCAAGGTGTGCCTTATCTCCCTGGACTGATGCGTGGCTGAGGATAATTTCTACCGGAAATCTTCTGCTGATTACATTTTCAATATCGCGCCGTGCAGCACCTCCGGCTGATGTTACAAGACCGATTTTTGCTGGAAAGCGCGGCAGAGGTTTTTTTCTTATTTCTGAAAAAAGGCCTTCCTTTGACAACTCTTCCTTCCATTTCAGGATAAGCAGATATTTATCTCCTGTTCCGGAGGTCTGCATTAATCTGGATACAAACTGGTACTTGCCATGTGGTTCATATACATCAACAGAACCAAAAACACGGACAAGATCACCGTTAACAGGTTTAAAAGGCAACTCCGAAGCAGCTGTTCTCCACATCACACAGTTTATTGTATATGTCCTGTTATTCCTGATTTCAATGAGGGAATAATAGAGATGACCTGATGCATGCGCCCTTAAGTTTGTAATTTCACCTTCCATCCAGACGCTGCATAACTGCTCATTGTCAAGCAGTTTTTTTATAATAGCTGATATCTCCGAGACCTTTTTTACCTTCTCTGTTTCGCCGTTATTCTCCTTTGTACTGAGATTATTTTCTGAGTAACTGCCAACCCTTATCTTATGATCATCATCCTGCCAATAATCCGAAATCTGTCTGTTTCGGTTTTGGTTAGTCATCAGTTAAGATTTACCCGGAGTGACAGATATAATCTCTGAATCAGCGGAATTATTTCGGCCATAATGGTATTATTCCCTCTGCTGTCATACAGCTGAAATATCCGACAAAAGTGTTTCACCGCAATTTATATTGGTCCGGCAGCAAAAATCTGATTTGGTTATATGTCCGGCAAAAAATCCAGCGGTAATGAAGAGATATTTTCCAAAGAGAAATCTAACCGGAATAATATTGATAATCCGGGTTTCAGTCAGAATAATTATATTCAGCAGAATAGTGAAATCCTGTCATTCTCAGATAAATACGGAGTTCAGCTTAAAGTTCCGGCAATATCAGTTATCCTTTCAGGACTTTTTCCGGGACTTGGGCAGGTTTATAATGGCGATTCTCTCCTAAAAGGACTTCTGATATTTTTTGGAACGACATTTGGCTTCTTTATATTCCTGATTCCAGGGTTAATTGTATGGATTTATGGTCTGTATGACGGATGGAAGAAAGCCGCCGGAGTTAATTCGGGACTTTATGAATATAAACCTGTAAAAACAGCAGATCTCATTCTTATGGTCATGATCCCCCTGATTGTGATGGTAGTTCTCATGTTTCTGAGCATATATGCAATGATGCATTTTACAGAGATGTCGTATGAATTAATCAATATTTAATCTAAAAGGAAATTATGCCGTTTTTCAGAGCCTCAGGATTGGAATACCGGTTTATATTTCGGACCTACAGACAAAATTATCATATATAATTACGGATCATCTATAATAATGCCAAAATATTCTGTGTCCAGTATGTTTTTTCATGAATTCAGAGTAGATGAGATTTTTAAATATGCCTGGGATGCGGGCTGCACATCCGTTGAATTCTGGCTTGAAACACCGGATTTCTGGCTTAATGGAATGGATACTGATAAGCTTCTCCGTATTATGGAAAATTTTCCTGGTCTTCTTCCTGTAACAATGCATGCGCCTGTGCTGGACTTAAACCCCTGTTCAATTAATCCGTTCGTTGTTGAAGCATCAGTAAGATCAACTGTTCTGGCGCTAAAGACCGCAGAAAAATGTAAAGCAGAAATTATTACCATCCACCCGGGAAGAAGAACCGCTAAAAGACCGGCAGGCAAAAGGGACTACAAAAGGTTTGAAAATTATATAAATATCATAAAAGAAGAGAGCGAACATCTGAAAGTGAAAGTATGCATTGAAAATATGGAGCAGAAAGTTAATTCTCTCTTCTATCAGCCTGAAATGGTCCATAAACTTCTGAATGAAGAAGAATGGCTGTACTTCACTCTTGATACGGCGCATGCGCTTGTATCAGGAGAAGAAAGACTGAATAAATTTATAGATCTAAATTTTGACAGAATTGCAAATATTCATCTGAGTACAGTGAATAATTCAGGAAGACATCTTCCGGTAAGCGGAGATGTGAGGATATCCAATTTTCTGGAAAAAATATCTGGATTTGGCTATGATGGCCATATAACTCTTGAAATAGAAGATTTAAATTTCCCTGACAAATTATCTGCTGAAGAAAAAAAAGAAATTATCAGTGGCGAAATTAATTATGTATCATCATTTTTCCGGTGAGGAAAAAAGCAGTTAACAAAAAAAATATAATATCTCAGGACAAAAAAAGAATCGGATAAATAGTATATGAATATAGAATTTATTTTTGCCGCAGATGCGGCGTGGTTGAATTGATCGAAGTAAATGTTGCAACTGCACTTTTCATATTATGTCTAATATTATCCGCTTTTTTTTCAGGATCTGAAGTTGCCCTTATATCATTGAATCATGCAAAGGTAAGGCATCTGATTGAAGAAAACAAAAACGGAGCAAAAGCACTTGAAAAATTAAAAAAGAATACAGATCATCTCCTTATAACAATTCTGATAGGTAATAATCTGGTCAATATCGGCGCTGCATCAATAGCAACTGCTATTGCAATAGAACAGTTTGGGAGTGTTGGAGTCGGAATAGCCACAGGTATTGTAACAGTACTCATGCTTATATTTGGTGAAATCGGGCCTAAGACATATGCTGCAAGGGAAGCAGAAAAATTTGCCCTGTTCTCAGCCAAAGGAATTCTTTTTCTCTCTTATATACTCACGCCTGTACTATGGTTTTACGATGGATTTAAGAAAGTATTCAGAATAAAAGGAGAACTTGGAAGTCCGGTGGTAACCGAAGAGGAGATTAAGCAGTGGATTGATGTGGGTGAAGAGAGCGGAACCATTGAAGAGGATGAACATGAAATGCTTTACAGAGTGTTCAGGTTCACAGACACCATTGCGAGGGAAATAATGACTTCCAGAGGGGATGTTGTGATGATCAGTGATGAAAATTCCCTTGAGGAAGCAATGGAACTCTTCAATAAAACGGGTTTTTCCAGAATTCCTGTATATCATGATCAAATGGACAACATAACAGGAACACTGAATGTAAAAGATGTATTTGCGGCAGTATATAATAAAAATACAGAAGGTGGAATAACCAGGCTTATCTATGACCCAATTTTTGTTCCTGAGAGTAAAAAGATCGATGAACTGCTAAATGAAATTCAAAAACAAAAGACCCATCTTGCAATTGTTGTTGATGAATATGGCACATATGCAGGAATTATAACTATTGAAGATATTCTTGAAGAACTTGTGGGTGAAATTCTTGATGAATTTGATGTTGAAGAACCTGATATAAAAAAGATAGATGAAAATGTTTTTATTGTGGATGCCGGAGCCTGGGTTGATCGTGTTAATGAAAAACTGAATATAAATCTCCCGATGGATGAATCCTATGAAACAATGGGCGGTCTGCTGATTGACAGGCTTGGTTACATTCCTAAAAAAGGAGAGTTAATGGAAATAGATGATACCGGAATAAAACTTAAGGTTATGAAAATGAGAGGAAGAAGAATTGTTGATATCAGGCTGACGATGCAGAACAGCAAAAACAGCATAAAATAAGAATAAAAATATCATTTTAAAAGCCAATATATTATGATGAAAAAGATAGCCTTTCTCGCTTCCGGAAGAGGTTCTAATTTCCAGGCTGTCATTGATAAGGTAAACGATGGCACAATAGACGCAGAAATTATTGCACTGATTACAGACAGACCGGATGCATATGCAGTTGAAAGGGCATGTAAAAACAATGTACCTGTTTTTGCCATTGATTTCAAATCTTTTGATTCAAGGGCCGATTACGATGCGGAACTTCTTAGGGTAATGGAGGAGGTCAATGCTGATCTCTATGTACTTGCTGGTTATATGCGCTTATTGGACCAAAGGACTGCGGGATGTTTTCCCGGCAGAATGATAAATATCCACCCGGCCCTTTTACCTTCCTTCAAAGGGCTTAACGCGCAGAAACAGGCAATTGAATATGGAGTCAGAATTTCCGGATGTACTGTCCATTTTGTTGATGAGGGGATGGATTCCGGAGCAATTATACTTCAGCACTCCGTTCCTGTTTTTGATGATGATGACGAGAACTTACTTGCAGAGAGAATATTGAAAGAAGAACATGAGGCACTTCCTGAAGCAGTGAAACTCTTCTGTGAAGACAAAATTTCAATAAGTAAGAGAAGAGTAATAATAAAGGAATAATTATTGGATAAACAGGGTTAAATTCCTTTTAAAAATAAATATATTGTTCTTAATTGTAAAATATGGCTGCAAAAAAATCCAGTAAAACGGCATTTAAAAAAATTGCAATGGAAAGAATTGATATTCTATTCAAAAATGCCGGAAGAGAATTTAGCAACAATCCTGAACTGAGCAACAGGTATGTAGATATTGCCAGAAGAATTGCAATGCGTCAGAGGGTCAGGATACCTACAGAATATAAGCGAAAGTTCTGCAGGAACTGCCACTCCTATGCAGTTCCGGGTGAAAATATGTCAGTCAGAATTCACAGGGGAAAAGTGATATACAGATGCAGTCAGTGTGGATACATCCGGAGAATACCTATAAATAATGGAGATCGGAAATGAGCAGAAGAGAACTGAACAAAGAGTTAAATGAACTAAAAGCAACAGTCTGGATTGGAAAAAACGGAATTGGTGAAAGTACAGTAGAGGAAATAAAAAGACAGATCAAGGATTCCGGAACGATAAAGATCAAATGGCTGAGAAGCACGGATGTAAACCCTGAAGATATTGCTGACAAAACAGGATCTACACTTGTTCAGACAAGAGGTAGAACTATGGTTCTTCAGAAAAGGAAAAAATAATTCCGTAAATTATTTTTTTGATAATTACAGATAGCTTTTTTTAAGGATATGTGTATTTTTCTGTTCATTGCAGCGCAGTGATCCAGAAATATATAATAACATATCTGACCAATATATAGAGACTGCTAATTTTAGCATTCAAGAGTGGTTAGAAAATGACAACAGTATATGATATTCCACCGGATGTCTTAATCGAAAAGGTGGCTGGCGAGCTTAAAGCGCTCGATTCGATTGAGGCTCCGGAATGGGCAAAATTTGCGAAGACAGGAGTACACAAGGAAATGCCTCCAAAAGATTCAGATTGGTGGTATATTCGTGCAGCATCAGTTATGCGCCGCATTTATATGGACGGGCCTGTAGGAGTACAGAGACTCAGGTCAGTTTACGGAGGTAAACAGAACCGTGGATCAAAACCTTCCAGTTTCAGGAAGGGCTCAGGCTCTGTTATCAGAAAGATACTCCAGCAGCTTGAAGCAGCAGGATTTATCATAAACACTCCGGAAGGAAGAAAAGTATCCCCTGCCGGGAGATCATTTATGGACAAAGTTGCAAATGATGCAATGGCGTCAGTAACTGAATCAGTACCGGCAATGGCAAAGTACTAAGGAGGAGTAGAAGATGGGTGACGACGAACTTGCAGAACTTAGAAGGAGAAGAATGGAAGAGATGAGGCGTCAGCAGATGGAACCAGGCGCTGCTGAAGCTGAGATGGAAAGGAGAAAAGAAGCTGAAGCTCAAATCCGGACCATTCTGACACAGATCCTCGAGCCTGAAGCTCGTGAACGTTTAAATACCATCAAAATGACAAAACCGGAATTTGCAAGAGCTGTTGAGCAGCAGCTGGTAATGCTTGCTCAAAGTGGAAGAATTCAGTCAAGAATTTCTGATGCACAGTTAAAACAGCTCTTAAGTCAGCTTGTTCCACAGAAAAAAGATTTCAACATCACAAGAAGATAATGAAAGCCGGAATACTCTTTAGTGGGGGCAAGGACAGTTCACTTGCGGCATTAATGCTGTCAAGAGATTATGAAGCCGAGCTAAACACTTTTGTCTTTGATGAAAATTATGACATATCCGGTGTGAAAGCAGCGGCAAATGTTCTTGGCCTGCCACTCAGAAAGAGAGTATTTGAAGAAGGATTGCTCGATATTGTCGTGGAGATGATGGTAAAGGATGGATATCCGAATGATGCCATCAACCTTGTGCACAGGAAAGCCGTCTATTCACTTACAGATGAATATGATGTTATAGGGGATGGTACACGCCTGAATGATCGTGTACCTATGCTTAAATACTCAGAAATCCAGAGGATTGAATCTAAGTACAAAAGCGCCCTCGTGCGACCTCTGCTTGGTTTTACAAGACGTGAAGTCAATTATCTGACAGAACGTTATTTCACCGTAGCATATGGTGAAACAGGTCAGATTATGAATGGAGACTATGAAAATGAAATCAGGTCAGCATTCACTGCAAAAGGTCATAATCCAGACAAAATATTTCCAGACCACCACGAGCAGTCCCTTGTCACCGGAATGAAATCAGAAAAAAAGTGGTGAAAGATAAATGAGTAAAGTTACAAAGGCCAGAAAAATAAGATTGGCAAAAGCATGCGAACAGAATCGCCGTGTGCCTGCATGGGTTATGATTAAAACAAAGCGCAATGTGGCTACACACCCAAAAAGGCGCAGCTGGAGACGCAGCACACTTAGGGTGTGAATAATATGGCAGATATTCTTAAAGAACAGATTTATATCATACCTCTTCGTGAGGTGAAAAGGGCACCACGCTGGAAGCGCAGTCCAAGAGCAATGAAGGTAATACGCGCATACCTTACAAAGCACATGAAAAGTGAAGACATTAAAATCGATTCCAGCATTAATGAAAAAATCTGGGAACGCGGATGCGAAAAACCTCCAAGGAAAATTCGTGTTCGTGCAATGAAATTTGAGGACGGTCAGGTTCAGGCTGAACTTGCCGAAGAGTGAATATGATTGAGACGATCGACTTCGCAGGCGATGAAAATATCGGAGTATATACTCGTGTATTTGAGGATCTGGCAGTTGTTCCGCTGGATGCCCCGGAAGAGTATATTAGTGTAGTAGAAAAAAGACTTGGTGTTGAAGTTATAAACACCACAATTCAGGGAAGTTCGATCATAGGCTCACTACTTGCAGGAAACAGCAATGGATTCATCGTAAGCAGCCTTGCAACTTCCAGTGAAGTAGCAGTTCTTAAGGGGCATGGAGATGTCATGTTCCTTGGTGCTTCTATGAATGCTGCGGGGAATGTAATACTTGCAAATGATGAACTGGCCATTGTGCATCCGGGAATTACTGACAGAGTGGCAGAGAAGATTTCAGCCTTTCTTGACGTGCCCGTATTAATGTCAACAATAGGAAACATTCCTACTGTTGGAATGGCCGGGGTTGCAACCAATAAGGGTCTGCTATTAAATCCAGGTCTCACAAAACATGAAATCCGGGATATTGAAGAGATAACGGATCTTCCTGTTGGAACAGGAACTGTAAATATGGGTAATGGGCTCATAGGCACAGGCCTTATTGCCAACACTACAGGTTTTCTTGTTGGATCATCTACAAGTGGATTTGAGCTTAGCAGAATTGATGAAGTTTTCGGTTATTAAAAGGAGTTGAAAACAAATGGAAATACAGAACTTTGAGGTAAATGGCACCTATAAAAACGGTAACGACTGGCAGCCTTTTACAAAGGAGATCTCAGCTTATAATGAGTCCCTGGCTACAGAAAAGATTTACACGATTATCGGCAGCAAACACCGCTTAAAGAGAAGTTATATTAAAATTAATGGCATCAGACTGATTAACGGTGAGTAAATTGGGAGATGTTGACCCTCGTGAAGTACAGATGCTGCAGCAGTACCTGAATGAAATCAGCAAAGAGGCTGAAGCATATTCTTCACAGCTACAGATTCTTGAATCACGCAGGCTTGAATCAATTTCCGCAATTGAGACCCTGAATTCATTTTCAGAGTCTCCTGACAATACAATTCTTCTCCAGATTGGTGGAGGGGCTTCAGTCAGAGTGAAAATTGAAGAACCCGAAAAGGTACTCTTAAACATTGGATCGGATGTTTTTGTAGAGAAAAATTGTCAGGACTCCGGCGCATATCTCAAAGATCGTGTTAAGGAACTTGAAGTTCTGGAACAGAAGATCTCTGCAACAATCGGGCAGCTCAACAAGCAGGCCGGCGATATTGCCAAAAAGATAGAAGCATCATATAAACAGCTTCAGTCTGAAAACGCAGAATCCTGATCATCCATGTTTAAATCGCTTAAGGAAAAGCTCAAAGGCGTTACCAGAAAGTTTGGTTCAAATATAGATGAGGTAATTGAGAGAGAGGATGTAAATAAACCGGCAGATGAAGAGAAATCTGTTTCTCAGCCGGAAAAAACAACTCCTACTTCTGGCGATAAAAATGAATTTAAGCCAGATTCTCAGAATATTACGGTTTTAGATAATGATCGTTCGCCCTCGCCGGTATCTGAACCAAAGAATATCTCTGCTGAAAAGCAGCGTCCTGTAAAAACCGGTTTTGCCCAGAAGTTTAAGGTTTTAATCACTGAAAGAGAAATTCTTCTGTCCGAAAAGGATATACAGGAACCTCTGGAAGAACTTGAACTTATTCTTCTGGAAAACGATGTTGCATATGATGCAACAGAGGCAATTATCGAAAGTATGCGCAGGAATCTTGTCGGCCAGAAGAGAAAGATAAAAACCTCTGCAGAGGATTTTGTTCTTGAAGCCCTGAAAAATGCTCTTCTGGATGTTCTTGGTGAAGGATTTTCACTGAAGGATTATATTGATTCGCATGAAAAACCGGTAAAAATTCTTTTTACAGGAGTTAACGGAGCAGGAAAAACAACTTCTATTGCGAAGGTTGCCTATTACCTGAAAAATAACGGATATTCGGTTGTAATCGGCTCAGGGGATACATTCAGGGCAGGTGCCAATGAGCAGATGAAGACTCATGCTGAGAGAGTCGGTGTTAAGGTAATTAACCACCAGGAAGGTGCAGATCCTTCTGCTGTCCTCTTTGATGCAGTGTCATATGCAAAGGCACATGACATTGATGTTGTACTTGGCGATACGGCAGGACGATTTCACAACAAAACAAATCTGATGAAGCAGCTCGATAAGATTAAAAGAGTTATATCTCCGGATATCATTTCATATGTAGATGAAGCAGTAGCCGGGAATGATGCTGTTATCAGAGCAGAGGAATTCAATAATTCCGTAGGCACAGATGTTGTAGTTTTGACAAAAGCCGATATGGATGTAAAAGGGGGCGCTGCAATCTCAATTGCGCACACTATAGGAAAGCCTGTAATGTTTCTTGGAACCGGGCAGTCTTATAGTGATATAACTCCTTTTGAGCCGGAAAAAGTAGTAAATGATCTTTTAGGGGAATAAATAACAATGCTTGATCGTCTGGGTACAGGTCTGAAAGATGCAGTAAAGAAGCTTGCCGGAAAGACAGTTATTGACAGGGCCGCAGTGGAAGAACTTGTAAAAGATCTCCAGAGAGTGCTGTTGCAGGCGGATGTAAACGTCAAACTTGTAATGAATCTTTCAAAGGCCATAAAGAAGCGTTCACTTGAGGAAGAACCACCTAAGGGAATGAGTGTACGTGAGCACGTCCTGAGAATTGTATATCAGGAACTCGTGAACCTTATGGGCGATGAAGTTACAGTGACTCTTGGTCCGCAGATAATTCTGATGGCGGGTCTTCAGGGAAGCGGTAAGACAACCACAACCGGAAAACTTGCAAGATATTTCCAGAGAAAAGGTCTGAGGGTTGGAGTTATCTGTGCTGATGTCTTCAGGCCCGGAGCTTACGATCAGCTGAAAAATCTTTGTAATAAAGTTAATGTCCCCTGCTATGGTGAACCGGGTGTTACTGACGCAGTTAAAATTGTTGAAAATGGTATTCGTGAATTAAAAAATACAGAAGTTCTGATTATTGATACTCAGGGACGTCACGCGCTCGAGGATGATCTCATCAGTGAGATAATCGATCTCAATAATCTTACAAAAGCCACGCACAGATGGCTTGTAATAGATGCTGCGCTTGGACAGCAGGCAAAAGAGCAGGCTGCAAGATTTCATGAAGCCATAAGCATAGACGGCGTTATCATCACAAAGATGGACGGAACAGCAAAGGGAGGTGGTGCCCTTTCTGCCGTTGCAGAGACCGGCTCAGGAATTGTCTTTACCGGAAGTGGAGAGACTATTGAAGATCTTGAACGCTTTGATCCTGACAGCTTTATTTCAAGGCTTCTTGGTATGGGTGACTTAAAATCACTCATTGAAAAGGCAGAAGAGGTCATGGCAGATGAGGAATTTGATGTCAATGCCATGATGAAGGGCAAATTCACTCTGAGGGACATGTACAAACAACTTGAATCCCTTAAGAAGATGGGTCCTTTAAAACAGGTGATGTCAATGCTCCCAATGGGAGGGGCAAAAATTCCTGAAGATGTCTTTGATACCACCAGTGTCAAAATGGAGCGCTATAAGATAATTATGGACTCTATGACTAATGATGAACTTGAAAATCCTTCTGTCATAAGCGGTTCAAGAGTTCATAGAATATCTCTCGGTGCCGGTGCAACCCCTGAAGAAGTCCGGGAATTATTGAAATACTACAAAACCATGCAGCGCGCGATCAAAGGATTTCGCGGTGCCGGCGGAAAATTTAACATGCAGCGCATGATGAAGAAATTTGGCGGAATGTAATATTATGAGAAGATTTCTTATAATCGGGCATAAAGCTCCTACTGCCGGAGAATTCTCTTTAAATGATCTACCCGGCAGTGCCGGAAGGCTTGATGTGCTTTGCAGATCTGTTAATTCATGTTTTTTCCTCTCACATGAGTTTAGAAGAGATGTTGAGTGTTTTCTTCTCCTTCTTGGAGAGCCAAACCCCCCAAAGACGATAATGATCAGCGGAGAAGAAGTCAGATATTTAAATCCGGATGAGAGAAGCGCAGGTTCGCTGATAAAAAAGGCACTAAGTATCCCCTGCGGAGATAAATTTACCGAATCCACAAAGGGAATATATGTCAGGAAAGGCGGATTAAAAGAGCTTCTTGATGAATATGAGTTTGTGGTTCTTGATGAAAACGGGACTGATATCAGAGATATTACTGATATGCCTGATAATTACATATTATCAGATCACATGAACTTTACAGAGGATGAAGAGTCACTCATAAAAGATCTGCCCAAAATCTCAGCCGGACCAAAAGTTCTCCATGCAGATCACACAATAATAACGATTCTCAACGAATCAGACAGGAGAGAGTAATGTCGGAATTATCAGAGCAGATTAAGGAAATTCTTAATTACGGGCCTATATGTGATCACTGCCTCGGAAGATTTTTCGGGAAGAGAACACACGGGCTTGGTAATGATGAAAGAGGAAGGGCATTAAGGATATATTCCTGTATTGAAGAGGACATACCCTTTCGCCCCGAAGAGGAAACCTGCTGGATATGCGGAAATCTCTTTGATACCGTTGATTCCTGGGCAGAGAAAGTAAAAGAATCTCTGGAGGGCCTGGAATTTAAAACCCTTCTTTTGGGTTGTAAGATCCCTCCTATGATCTCTGAGAGCGAGGAGATGGTCTGGAGCGATTTATCTTTAAAATCACCAGAACCTGTAAAGGCAGAATTCAACCGTGAAACGGGCAAGAGAATTATTTCACAGCTTGGCTGTGAGGTCAATTTCAAAAGACCTGATGTTGTTGCAGTCTGTAATATTGCCGGAGATTCTGTAGAAGTGGAAGTAAATCCGGTTTATATCTATGGTAGATATCGTAAAAATATAAGGGGCATACCACAGACAAGATGGCACTGCCGCGAATGCAGAGGCAGTGGCTGTGAGAGATGTGGTTTCACAGGAAAGATGTATCAGGATTCTGTTGAAGAACTGATCGGAAGACCCCTTATTGAACTTTTTGAAGCAGAGGATGCAATATTACACGGTTCCGGCAGGGAAGATATTGATGCCCTTATGATTGGAACCGGAAGGCCTTTTGTAATTGAAATTGTAAAACCCCGTCTCAGAGATATCTCTTTTGAAGATATGGAGTCTGCCATAGGCGATTATGCCAAAGGAAGTGTGGAAGCTGTGTTTGATCACGTGAGCGACCGGCATGAGGTAGAAACCCTTAAATCCGGAAAAGCTCATAAAAAATACAGTATTCTGGTTGAAGTAGACGGCGATTTCTCATCGGAAGATGTTAAATCTGCTCTGAATTGTCTAAAAGGTGCGACTATAGACCAGCGCACCCCGGACAGGGTTTCACACCGCAGGGCTGATTTAGTGAGAAAACGCAAGGTCATAGATATAGAGTGCCTTGGTGTAGAGGACGGTAAATTCAGAATTGAGGTTCTCGGAGATGCCGGACTTTACATCAAAGAACTTATATCAGGTGATGAAGGCAGAACAGAGCCGAATTTATCATTAAATCTCGGTGCTGATGCCAAAGTTACCGCCCTTGATGTAATTATGGTCGAAGGCGTAGTACCTGAATCAAGGAAGTTCGACTAAACCTTATACAATTAAAATTTAGGAGTATTAAAATGGCACATCATAATGGTCAGAGAAAAAAGACACGCTATAAGTTCAAAAAAGATCTAAGACAGCGTGGATTAGGTCCTGTAACAAGACTTATTCAGGAATTTGAGAACGGACAGAAGGTACACATTGTAATTGATCCAAGTGTACAGACCGGAATGCCCCACAGGAGATTCCATGGAAGAACCGGAACAGTAACTGGCAGACAGGGACGCGCATGGGTTCTGGAAGTTAAGGATGGAAATTCACTCAAGACAGTGATTTCAAGACCACAACACCTAAGACCACAGAAACAATAATCTTTTTTTATAACAGGGATTGGCATGAAAGTAAAAGGCATTATCAATGAGGAGAAAATTACTCTTCAGGAATTACGTGAGGAATTACTGAAGGTTGAGGCAGTGCGCCTTGAGGCTGGAAAAGAGATGTCATATGAGCTTCGGAGAAGCATTGAGCATGCCAATCATCTCTCAAAAACAAGCGCAGAAAGTTCAAGAGAACTTGTTGAGAAACTTCTTGAATTTGAAAAGATGAAGCCGGAGATTGCATTCAGAATTGTCGGTGTTATGCCACAGTCAAGGGATGAATTAAGGGCAATCTATGCTAAGGAGCGCTTCAACCTCACAGGTGAAGAGCTTGATGAAATCCTGGACCTTGTTAAGGCCCACCTCTGATTTTTTTCGGAAGGAATTCTTCTATGAGATCTGATAAAAAAGAACTTTATGCTGTAGTAATTGACGTCCTCCCGATGGGACATGGTGATGTAAGACGGCCACAGTACAAAAAGGAGCCTCTTGTTCAGGCTATGGGTACTGAACAGTTCAAACTGCTTGAGCTTGTGCCAAAAGACGCTGATATCACAACGGGAGATATTGTATATATTGGTGAGAAGCAGAGAGATAAAATTGAAAGGGTAAAAAAGAGAATCAGTTATGACGATCTTACCCAGACTGCAAAACTTGAAGTTCCTTATGCAATTAAAAGTATTGTCATGAAGAAAGAATCGAGTTATGTTGATTTCTTCAACAAAGCGGTTCCGATTACATCTAAACAGCATATGCTTCATCTGCTTCCCGGAATCGGTAAAAAACTTCTGTGGGAAATTCTTGACGAGAGAGAGAAAAAACCCTTTGCAAGTTTCGCTGATATAAGTGAAAGAATCAAATCAATTCCTCATCCCGAACAGATGATTATTAAGAGAATCATTGAAGAGATGCAGGATCCGAATATTAAATATCATCTCTTTACATCAAAATGAGAGCGCCGCATGATCAGCATTTCCTTGTTGATACAGAGGCTGTGGAGAGGATATCCGGATATGCAGATGTATCCGGAAGAAATGTTCTTGAGATAGGTCCTGGTAAAGGAATACTGACAGAATCTCTACTCAGAAAAGGCGCCAGGGTAATTGCTGTCGAACTTGACGGTAAATTGGTACCCTATCTGGAGAAGCGTTTTTCAGGGGAAGTTAAATCCGGAAATCTGACCATTGTTCATGGCGATGCAATAAGGTGCGAAATTCCGGATTTTGATCTTGTCGTTGCAAACCTTCCGTATTCAGCTTCATCAAAGATAACTTTCAGACTGATAGGTATGGGCTTTGAAGAGGCCGTACTGATGTACCAGAAAGAATTTGCAATGAAAATGATGGCTCTTCCTGGCACTTCTGAATGTGGGAGATTATCTGTCATGGTTCAGACTTATGCAAAGGTCATGCCCCTGCTTGAACTGTTGCCTTCGTCCTTCTCCCCAAAGCCAAAGGTAAAATCATATGTTGTAAGACTTACATTAAAAGATGAACTTACATATCCGATAAATAACAGAGAACTATATGCCATTATAGTCAGGGAACTTTTCTCACATAGGAGAAAAACTATCAGAAAGGCTGTTAATATCTCAAAGAATAATATCGGAATAGATGAATCAGAGAGAATATTGTCCTGTGTTTCTGAAGATATACTTAAAAAAAGGCCTCAGGAACTGACCCTCAAAGAGTTTGCAGAATTATCAAATACTGCTTCAGGTTAATTTCTGATATTCATCAGATTAAAAGAAAAATTAAGTCTTTTTCCGGATTTATATATTAATTATTACTTCTCTTCCGGACAATGCATCTATATATAATGTTCTTTCCTCAAGATCCGAACCTGCTTTTATCTCAAAAAGTGGATAATAATAAAGCCTGAACTCTATTATCTCCGAGGTCGGTTCGAGGGCTTTTAATATAGTTCTGATATCTCCCTCTTTGATGTTAATATCCCATTTTTCACCGTTTAAAGTTCCGGTTCTGAAATCAAAATTCCTTTGCCGGGTGCCAAGTTTGGGAAGAGTGCTTGTTATAAGCGGAACATATACAGGTTCATCGGACTCTCCAACTGTATCTGATATTGTAACCATCTTTCTCTCTTCAAGTCTGGATAATGCAGACTTAACCGGAGACTGCTTAAGCCGGGTCATACCTTCGAGATCTGCAACTGTCTCTCCGGAAAATGACATGACGTTAAGAACCTTTATGGAGTTTTCATCAAGTCCGATGTAATCGGAAAAGCATGGCCTGAATTTAAGCCCTCCGGCAGTATCGACACATCGCCCCTTAACGCCGTCAATGACAAATGATGTATGCTGTGTAGTCTTTCTGAACCTGCCGCGTATGTATTTTACAGATACATGAAATAGTGGTATATAGATCATATTTCCGGATATGAGCCTTTCACCCGATCCAAAACCAAATCTTTTCCTGCGGAGTTTTGTTCCGGCAATCTCAAAGGCTTCATCCCTTTCAATCAGGTTTATGACTGCCTCTTCAGGGCTTTTTGTAGTTGATCTGGTGATCTTCTTTCTTGCAGCTTTTTTTTGTGCAGGTTTTGGTTTGGGTTTATCTTCTTCTTTTATCCCGGGAGTTTTAGGATTTTCCTCTTCTGTCTGAAAATCATTTTTTTCCTGTTCTTCTTCCGGATGGTCTGTCAGTAAAATTTCGGGCAGTTTAGATATGTTTTCATCTTCTTCATCATCTTCAGGTTTATCAGGCCTGGTTATTCTTCCGGCGTCTTCATAAATTGACATATCTTCTTCTTCCTCTTCCTCCTCTTCTTCAAAGTACTCGACAATTTCCCTCTCTTCAAGGAGGGGAGTTACTCCTCTGTGTTTTGTCTGGCGTTTCCCAAACTGAATTTTTGTCTTTTCATGGGCAAGGGAACCCATTACAAAGAAATCTCCGGGGTTTAAAGTTGTAAGCTCCTCAACCTCCTGTTTAGAACTGAAGAATATCCCTACTGCCTTTAGATCATTATCTATTGAGAGTTTTCCTATGATCTGATTGTTGCACTGAGATAGCACATTTTTTGTGACTATAGCCGGTCTCTGTGTAGCAACAAGAAGACCAAGTCCACGTTTTCTGCCCCTGCGTGAGATCTCCTCAATTTTTTTAATTGAATCACGGGACTGGGGAATGAATTTGTCTGCCTCTTCAACTATGAGAAGATATGGTTTCTTCTGTTCTGATGCCACATCATACAAAACATGCGCAAGCCTTGTTACCCTTGGAACCATATCAACTTCTGAAACATCAAATATTATCGGTCTGCTCTCGGAAACGGCCTTAGAGACCAGTTGTTTGATATTTATCTTCTCGATATCATAATCCAGACTGATGTCATCAACATCAGCATCAGCGCCTTCTGCGCCAATCCACAGTATATCCGGAAATTTTTCTTTTAAAGAGTAATATTCGCCCTCTGTGTCAATAAGGCAGAATCCGATCTTTGCCCTGCACATTGTTTCACATAAAACCGCAATGCTCCAGCTTTTTCCGGCTCCAGACTGTGCAATAATACAGGTTCTTCCGGTAACCAGTTCCTGTGCATCAATTGAAAAATCACGTCCCTGGGCTTTGCCAATTTTAAGCTGCATATGAAATCCTTATCGATATTTAAGACTTAATAACTATTAACTTTAACAATGTTAAATTCAGCATATATTAATTCCGTATTGGAACGCCATACTATAATCTGAAAAATTGTGATTTTATGAATGATAAGGAAATTATACCGGAATATCATGAACAGGTTTACCAGCCGGAAGCTGATACTTATCTGCTGTTAAAGGCAGTAATGGCAGAGATTAGATGTGACGACAGGGTTATCGAAATCGGAACCGGGAGCGGAAAGATCGCAGGGGAGGTATATAAAATCTCTAAAAATGTGACAGCTACTGATATAAATCCGCATGCATGCAGATCAGCAGCAGCATTAGGTCCGGAGGTTATCAGGACTGATATCGCAGCCGGGATATGCTCCGGATTTGATCTTGTCATTTTTAACCCTCCTTATCTGCCAACCGGAGAAGAGGAGAAAATTGATGACTGGCTTGAGTATGCACTTGACGGTGGAATTTCCGGCAGGGAAACTATAGAAAAGTTTGCAGAGGCGCTGCCGGGAATTATGGATAAAAACGGCAGATGCCTTCTCCTTGTATCATCACTTACCGGAGCTGAAAAGGTAAGGGATATTTTTTCCAGAAAAAAAATGCTTTCGTTTGTTATTTTAAGTGAGAAGTGTGAAGATGAGACTCTCTATATTCTGAGAATAGTGCATGATATCTGTTGTGATCACTTATATAGCTGAATTGAAAGTATAAATTATTTTGGTATAATAATGGTATATCCGGTGGGCTAATCTGGATATTATTGTCGCAATAACTGTGATCCTGTCCACAATAGCAAATTAAACAGAAATGGTTTACAAAAATAACAAAACAATAAATAATTATGAGTAATAATTAGTGCTGGAGTATTAAAATGGATGAAGTAGAAATTATTGAAGCAGATTTTACACCTCTTGCGTGGTGGATTTTTCTGCTTCAGGGACTTATTGGAATCATATTCGGTGCAGCAGCGATTCTGTGGGCACCTTTAATTGTCGATCTCATTGCATTCTTTATTGGTGCATTGATTATTATTTACAGTATTTCAACTATTATAAAAGGTTTAGCCGGGCAGGATAAGGGCACTTCAAGAATACTCCTGATAATTCTTGGAATTATTGGAATTATTATTGGTCTTCTTGCAATTATGAACCTTGCAGTCCTCTGGGTAACCATAGCAGTTCTTATTGCTCTGTGGGCATTTATTACCGGATTTGGAGATCTCTGGATTGGATTTACTGCTGAGCGTGAAAATGGGTGGTACAGGGCATTGCTTGTAATTTCAGGAATTATTGCATTGATGCTCGGAATTATGATGATGGTATTCCCGATGGCCGGCACAGCAGTTATTGTTCAGGTGCTTGGTATATTTGCCGTAGCGATGGGTATTGTAAGTCTTATTACCGGATTTATTATTCAGGCAAAAATTAAGGGATAATACCCTTTTTTAGGTCCTCAGAAACATTTTTGAAAGTTTTTTTGATGATATTGTAATTATTGCCGGCCGGCCGTGTGGGCAGGTATATGGATTTTCAGTTGCAGATAACTGTTTTACAAGTTTCTTCATCTGTTCGAAGGAAAGTTCAGTTCCGGCTTTA
The DNA here is from genome assembly GCF_000243255.1 of Methanoplanus limicola DSM 2279. NCBI lineage: Archaea > Methanobacteriati > Methanobacteriota > Methanomicrobia > Methanomicrobiales > Methanomicrobiaceae > Methanoplanus > Methanoplanus limicola. Next base: position 1,738,704 of record NZ_CM001436.1, on the reverse strand, counting down.
ATTGCGGCCTTACACGATACTGTTGAGGCAATCTTTTCTTTTCTCTCTTCAAAGGTACTTGTGCCATCATCCATTATATCGGAGATTATATCTTTTATAATTTCAGTCCCGATTCTCTTGCCAAGGACGAGAGGTACCGACCGTATTGCAAAACTATCTCTGCCGAACTCTTCAATCTTAAATCCTTCTTCTTCAAGTTCTTTCAGTCCGGATATTAATATCATGGATTCTGATGCTCTCAGGTTTAGTATAACAGGAACTAATAGTTCCTGTGAATTCTTTCCGGACATTTTATTGGCCTGGATCTGATCGTAGATTATTCTTTCATGTGCAGCATGCTGGTCAATAAGTACAAGTTCTTCACCTTCACTACCTGACATGAATGCAACAATATATGAAGAATTGAACTGGCCGGCAATTTTCATATCCGGAAATCTGGACTCCCCATTATATTTATATGAGAAATTTTCTGTGAGTCTGAGTTGTCTGTCTGTTGCAGAAAATTTAGGATGGTAGCGCTGATCTTTATCTGGACTGGTATCAATAAATCCTGCAAAGGGTGATTTTTTCTGACCGGGATCTCTGCTTATAATCTTCCCATATGCTTCACTGACTGCTGAGGATCTTTGTTCTTCTGTTGTGCAGGAAGAAAAAATACCTGAATCTCTGCTTTTTACAACAGATGAATCTCTGACATACACAGGTTCCTGCTCTTTTTTGAGATATGATGAGAAGAGATCCGGTTTTTGGCTTCTCACACCGGATGTTTCTTTTTCCTGTGCGGAATTCAGTTCTTCTTTCATACCGGAAGGAAAATATCCGTATTTGTCAAAGTCCTGATCTGAAGGTTTACCGGATTCTGAGTTGTTGTGTTTCTTTTCGTTATCTTTTGTTCCGTATGATGTTCTGTTTTCAAAAGAGAAAACGGAAGGATTTTTTTTATAAATCAGAGACTCCCCTTTAAGTGCTTCAGATACTGACTCTCTTAATGCACTTCTGATCTCTGTCTCTCTTGAAAACCTGACTTCTCTCTTTGTCGGGTGGACATTTACGTCAACTATATTTCTGTCAATTATGAGATTAAGGTAAGCAACCGGGTACCTGTTCTTAGGCAGAAGTGTTCCGTATCCCTCTTTAATGGCCCTTGAAAGCGGGACAGAAGAGATCGGACGGTTGTTTACCGATATATGTACTGACTGCTGTGTTGAAGAATTTACAGAAGGTTTTGCACAAAAACCATCCACCTTCATAAATGGGAATGTTTTTTTAATCTCTATAAGATCATTAACTGATTCACTGCCATAGATGTGCCCGATCTTCTCCTTAAAATCACCTGATGTGCCGGAGAACAACTTGTCTTTGCCGTTATGTGTCAGAAGTACTGATACAGAAGGGTTTGCCAGAGCTATCTGCTCTGTTGATTTTAATATATGGGAGAATTCAGTCTGTCTTGATTTAAGAAATTTTTTCCTTGCGGGTGTGTTGAAGAAGAGATTCTCTACAAGAACTGAGGTTCCGGACGGTGCACCGGTCTCACTGACTTCTCTATCTTTTCCACCTTCAATTACAATTTTTGTGCCCTGAATGGAGTCTCTGGTGTTTTCTTTCGTTATTAGTGTAAACCTGGATACTGAGGCTATACTTGCAAGTGCCTCACCACGAAAACCCATTGTTCCGATTGTTATCAGATCGCCTGCGGATGATAATTTACTTGTTGCATGTCTTCTGACAGAGAGTACAGCTGAATCCCGATCCATGCCGCATCCGTCATCAGAGACTCTTATTCTGAATATTTCATGTGAGTCTGATCCAATGTCAATTTTTATATTTTTTGCACCGGAGTCTATTGAATTCTCCACAAGTTCCTTAACAACAGATGCAGGTCTTTCAACAACCTCTCCGGCTGCAATTTTGTTTATTGTGTCATCATCAAGGAGATGAATTTTACCAGGTATATCAGTATTCAATTTATATCATCTCCGGTTTCTTCTTTCAGGGCATATATCAGTGTAAGCGCCTCTCTTGGAGTTAGTGAGTCTGTATCTATCTCTCTTATTCTCTTTGCAAGTCTGTTATCGTTTCCGTAATCATGGACCGACGGGCAGTTACCCTGGTCAATAAGAAGCATCTGAGTATATCTGGGCTGTACTCTTCCTGGTATTGAATATTCTCTCTCCTGTTCCGACTTCAGAATTTCAGATGCTCTCTCAAGTACTCTATTTGGTATTCCTGCCAGTTTTACAACATGGATACCATAACTACGATCTGTCGCACCCGGAATAATTTTTCTTAAGAATACAACATCTCTGCCGGTCTCGTTTACGGCGAAATGATAATTTTTTACTCTTTTAAGTTCTCCTTCCATTCCGACCATTTCATGGAAATGGGTTGCGAAGAGTGTTCTCGGTCCGCTCTTTGACCTGCTGTGCAGGTATTCAAGAACTGCTTTTGCAATGGAGTATCCGTCAAGTGTGCTTGTTCCTCTGCCTATCTCATCAAGAATAACAAGGCTTTTGTCTGTTATATTATTCAGAATATTGGCAAGTTCAAGCATCTCAACCATAAATGTGCTCTGGCCGCTTGAAAGGTCGTCAAATGCACCAACGCGGGTAAATATCCGGTCAACAATTCCTATAACGGCACCGGCCGCGGGAACAAAGCATCCTGCCTGTGCCATAACTGTTATCAGGGCAACCTGGCGCATATAAGTTGATTTTCCAGCCATATTTGCTCCGGTGATTATTAGTATCTGGTCACCATCACTTTCAAGCCCGGAATCATTTGGCACAAAGCTGCTGTCCATATTTCTTTCAACAACAGGATGACGTCCGTCTGATATTATGAGCCTTCCGGAGTTTTCAATAACTGGTCGTTTATAGTTATACAGATCAGATACATTGCCAAATGCTGCATATACGTCAAGAAGCCCTATATGTCCGGATGTTTTCTGTATTGCAGGGACGGCTTTTGTAAGTGATAATATTAAGTTATTAAATAATTCAAGTTCGAGAGCAAGCAATTTCTCTTCGGCGTTTGATATTAGTGATTCTTTCTCCTGTAAAACCGGAAGGGTATATCTCTCACCGTTTGACATCGTCTGTTTTCGTAAGTATTCAGGAGGTACAAGTCCGATATTTGACTTTGTAACTTCAATATAATACCCAAATACTTTGTTATATCCTACTTTTAAGGATTTAATTCCGGTTCTCTCTCTTTCACTCTGCTGAAATTCTGCAATCCAGTTTTTTCCGGAATATGCAGTCTCTCTTAACTCATCGAGTTCACTGTTGTAACTGTCTCTGATTACGCCGCCTGTTCTTGCAAGTACTGGCGGTTCATCATTAATTGCAGATTCAATAAGTTCTGTTACCTCAGTGAGTGCCTCTGCACCGGAAACCGACTCGCTGATTAATGCAGGAAGTTTTTCAGATGGCGGGTTTATGAGGAATTTTATCTCCGGGATTTTAATTAGTGCATTTTTGAGTGTGATGAGATCACGCGGCCCTGCATTTCCGTATGATATTCTTCCGGCAATTCTTTCTATGTCAGGAAATTTATGCAGAAGTCCGCGTAGTTGGTATCTTACAGCGGAGTTTGTCAGGAAATATTCAACTGCGTCATGTCTCCTCTCAATCTCTTCTTTGTCTATTAATGGTGATGTCAGGAATTTTTTCAGTATTCTTGTTCCCATTGATGTTTTTGTATCGTTTAATACTCCAAAGAGTGATGTATCTTTCCCGCGGTTTCTTATGTTTTCCAGAATTTCAAGGTTTCTAAGCGTAATTGCGTCAAGAACCATGTTGTTCTCCGGAATTCTGACAGATAATTTTCTTATATGCCCCAGATCTTTCTTCTGGGTATAGCAGGCATATGAGAGGCAGGCACCGGCAGAGCAAACTGCAAGGTCCATGCCCATGCATCCGAATCCTTCAAGCGAGGAGATGCTAAAGTAATCCTGAAGAAAATCCTTTGCGGTTTCGTAGTCAAATGCTCTCGTGTTGTATGGAGTGACAAGAATATTTTTATCCTCCAGTTGTCTTACTGCCGATTCAGGAACTTTATTGGATATTATGCACTCGGACGGACTGTAACGCACAATTTCTGAGTTCAGTGATGTATAGCCGTTTTTGTCCCTGCATTCAGATATGAAGAATTCTCCGGTTGAGACATCAAGAAAGGCCATTCCAAACTCATTCTTTTTGGAGTTATAGTCCAGTGACATCAGGTAGCATGAACCTGAAGTCCCAATCATTGAGGAATCAATTACAGTTCCCGGAGTGATTACTCTGACAACATCTCTTTTGACCAGGCCTTTTGCTTTTTTTGGGTCCTCAATCTGGTCGCAGACGGCAACCCGGTAGCCCTTCTGAACCATTCTTGAGATGTATGTCTCTCCTGCGTGGATCGGAACTCCGGCAAGAGCCATCTTTTCTCCGTCTTTATCTCTGCCGCGGGAGGTCAGAGTTATATCCAGTTCATGGGCAACAACCTCGGCATCTTCTCCAAAAGTTTCATAGAAGTCTCCCATCTGGAAAAAGAGGATTGTTCCGGGATATTTCTCCTTTAAGTCATAAAACTGCTTCATTGCAGGTGTTGGTCCCTTACTCATCCTACCATAAAGATCTTTTTTATAGACTAATGAGTGTTTTGAGGGTGACATATTCGGGGGGGTACAAAGGAGGCCAATAAACCGTATTTTGCTATCAGGATTTGAAAGTGTGCAGGTTATGCAATATTTCTTTAGATTAAGTGTCCGGAGATATGATTTCTCTGGCGGATGGTTAGCATATAGCATCATATGGTTTATGATTCATGTGAGGCTTAAGTGCTGTTAATTCAGATGCAATATTTCATTGAGTATCCAGCATTATTTCCGAAAACATAAGGATATGTTCTCTCATAGAGGTGCCTTAATAATAGTCTGATGCAGGCGTAATTTTGTGGTGCAAATTATCTTAGGTATATGTCGGGATTCTGAATTATTTTTGTCAGATTTTGATTTGGGTTGAAAAGAATACTTTTTTTTAATCTGCCTGGAAATATGATTTTTATTTTGTTTTTAAAGCAGAACCTGTAGCTGAGCATCTGCATGGCTTTAAAGATATTGTGGTGGTATATGTCCTTAAATTTGCAGATAAATCTGATTTTAGCGGATAAATATTTGAGTTACATAATGTTACCTGATTTGTTCGTCAGATCATTGCTGTCTGTTTGAACATCAATAAATCCTGAATCCGGCAACCGGGATTTTGGATTGAAACATAATGGGGGCTGGAGAAAGGAGATCTATAGCTGAACATCCGTATGGCTGCAACAGTATTGTGGTGGTATATGTCCTTAAATTTGAAGATAAATCTGATTTTAGCGGATAAATATTTGAGTTACATAGTGTTACCTGATTTGTTCGTCAGATCATTGCTGTCTGTTTGAACATCAATAAATCCTGGATCCGGCAACCGGGATTTTGGATTGAAACATAATGGGGGCTGGAGAAGGGAGATCTGTAGCTGAGCATCTGCATGGCTTTAAAGATATTGTGGTGGTATATGTCCTTAAATTTGAAGATAAATCTGATTTTAGCGGATAAATATTTGAGTTACATAATGCTACCTGATTTGTTCGTCAGATCATTGCTGTCTGTTTGAACATCAATAAATCCTGGATCCGGCAACCGGGATTTTGGATTGAAACATAATGGGGGCTGGAGAAGGGAGATCTGTAGCTGAGCATCTGGATGGCTTTAAAGATATTGTGGTGGTATATGTCCTTAAATTTGAAGATAAATCTGATTTTAGCGGATAAATATTTGAGTTACATAATGTTACCTGATTTGTTCGTCAGATCATTGCTGTCTGTTTGAACATCAATAAATCCTGGATCCGGCAACCGGGATTTTGGATTGAAACATAATGGGGGCTGGAGAAGGGAGATCTGTAGCTGAGCATCTGGATGGCTTTAAAGATATTGTGGTGGTATATGTCCTTAAATTTGAAGATAAATCTGATTTTTAGCGGATAAATATTTGAGTTACATAGTGTTACCTGATTTGTTCGTCAGATCATTGCTGTCTGTTTTGATCTTTTAATTTGCAGTTCCTGAAGTGGAAAATATCCGGAGAATACATCAATAATATTTTGCAGCAAAGAAAAAAATTACTTGATAATTATTTCAATCAAATGAAAAATTTAGAATTTAGAAAATGTTCTCCAAATAAACATTCACATATATCCATTGTGTTGGACTTTTGGATTAATATCCATCCCAAACATCCTATTTGGGATTGATGGCAATATATGGGGCTTAATTTTGATTTCACAGATTATTACTAAAAAGAACCCAAATAAGTATCAAAAAAACAGTATTACTGAAAAATCAGCTGAGATTAATTCAGTAATTCAATCAGAGCCAGTACACAGATAAATCATCCTTTTATCAGAATTCTTCCGGCAACATATCGCCATCCAACCGATAATTATTACCGAAAATATCCCCCATATATGATTCGAAGTTTTTGCGCAGAATAGGTATTCTACGAAATCCTTATTATATTGGAGATTTAACTAAATAAATGATGAAAGGAGATTATTTTTCAGATTGGCTAAAACGCTTCTCACACCACCTCAGAATGCGAAATTACTCATATAGAACAATAAAAAGTTATGAAGGTTCTGTAAAAAAATTTGGATATTACCTCTGGATAAGAAGAAATGAAGGTGAAGATAAACTTCATATGTACTGGTCTGACTTTAGTAAAGCCAGACTTGATACTGAAGTGGATACAACTCCAGTAATGATAAACGATTTTCTGGCTTACATTATGGCATTGAGAGAATACAAACCGGCTACCCTTCACAGAATAATCTCCTCTTTAAGTTCATTTTACAGGTATTGCTTTAAACAGGGAATCATTGAGGCAAACCCAATGACCGGAGTTGACAGGCCCAAAATAAAAGAGCAGGAACTGAAATATCTGAAGCATAATCAGGTAGTCAGGCTTCTCGATACTATTCAGGATGAAAGGGACAGGCTGATAATCAGAACAATATATTCAACCGGAGTCCGTGTATCTGAACTATGTTCCATAGATATTGATGACATTGATTTTGAAGATCATACTATTAAAGTAAAAGGTAAAGGGGGAAAAATACGAACAGTTTTTGTAGATGATGAGACACTTGAGCAGATAGACAGATTTACAGCCGGAAAGATCTCCGGGCCTGTATTTGTCGGGCAGATGGGAAAGCATATCTCGCCAAGAACTGTGCAGTATATCTTCAATAAATATGCTCCTGCGGGAATAACTCCTCATAAGATCAGGCACAGCTACGCAAGTGAATTATATAGGAGATCTAAAAATCTGAGGGTTGTGCAGGAGAACCTGGGACATTCATCGATAAAAACAACTGAAGTTTATCTGCATACTGATGTTGATGAAAGAAGGGATGTGTACAGGAAATATTTCCCTCTCTCGGACAAATAATGTTTTAATTTGCCTAAACAGGACAATCCAGTACATATTCTTATGTTTTATCCGGATGTCTATTTGGTTTTTTAATTTTTTATATGTGCCGGGTAATTTCGTGATTAATCAGTATCCTAAATATTTATAGAATAATTAAGGTTTTGTGCAAAATTTGTTTCTTTATTGTAGGTCTCTTTAAAATGGTAGGATTTCCATATAATGGAATTAATTGCGGCAATATTAAATATAGTTGTTGTGAATAATATTGTTCACAAATCTGATAAACCATATGTTGCTATATCCGGAGAATCTGTTCATTTATCCTGATGTGACATATAATATCATGAAGAAAGGGGCTAAAAAAATGGTTTATGCTATACCGGAAGAGGCAGTGGTTTTAATTTATTGTATGGATATTCACGGCAAAAACCGGCAGAATTCAGGTGAAGAATTAAATCAAAATTTTGCCAATAAAAAATTTTTCCTTGCTTAGTAAATTAAATTATGGTAAATGGCTGACTGAGAGAAAAGAATGCTGATTAATTTTGATATAATATTGCCAAGGAAGAGAATAATAAAATGATAAATACTGATGAAAATATGAATCCTAAAGATGCACAGAATGATAAACCGGATAATGATATAGATCCTGTCATCAATCCGGAGGAAAATGAAAGCAATGCTGATGTCACATCCGGAGAAAGGGCAGACTATAATGAATCCCTAATGCCGGAAGAACTGTCAGGTCTTAAAGGCAAAGAAAATAATGATGAGGCAGAATATACGGGGGTGCCGGAAGAATATGATATTTCTGAAAGAGAAATATCCAAAACAGATGAGGTTTCAGATACTATTGACAAACCGGAAGAATATGATTCATCGGAAGATATGGGTATAATAGAGGAGCTGCCTTTACCGGATAGTTTGGAAGAATCAAATCAAGGAAATGCTGATGGTCAGTCAGAATCTGAATATGACATAAAGGAGGATTTTGGGGCCGCAGATAAACTTACTCCTGAGGAAAAAGATAGAATAAACAAATATAAAAAATTCAAGAAGGTTGATGGCTCAACATACCGAAGGGTAAACCAGTTTTTAAGAAAGCATACATATATTACTGCGAGAGAGTGGGCAATAGCCCGTTTATGTGCAGATTTCTCAACAAGAGGTGGGGCCGAGATGACATTTATCGGTGAAAATCTGCCTGAACTCATTCCTTTCATGACAGATACATACTCGCCCCAGGCTGTAAATCAGGCGAGAAGCTCATTTAAAAAGAAGGTAAAGAAATCCGGAGCTACATTTTTTTACGGTGCATTGTGTGGTTTTTTTACCGCTGATGAACTTGATGATATATTATTTGAATCAAGTGAGGTTGCAAGATTTCTTCTTGAAATTGAAGGCACCTCAGTAGATCTTGACGATGAAATTGATATTGAGGATAAAATTACGGATGTAATGAGGAGTGTTGCAGAAGCATCATCGATGATAAGGGCGCCAAAAACAGTCAGTGATGAACCGGAAGATAATTTTGAGTATGAGGATATTCCGGAAGAGAAGATTCATGAGGAGTGTTATTCGGAAATTGAGGGAATAGCAGAAGATTCAGACATTAAAGATGAATAAATTTGTTTTCAGATAATTAAGACTAATAGCGGGCCCGGATATTCTGAACTAATATTCCTCCGGCATTTACCGTGCAGGATATATAGCTGCGGACAGTTGCTTCACTCCGGATATAATCCGGTCATCTCCTTTTCAAAACTACATACTCCTAAATACTGATTCTCCATGAGATTTCAGGAATATTTCATGATTTCAGGTTATCATTGCAGTTCTACCGTCGGTTATAAACTGCCGGATGCTATACATTATCAAATGAAAAATTTGCATTTAAATTATCTGAAGGTTTATCCATTATCTGGTGTGGACAGAATGTCTGGACATAAGTAATTTCCCAAAAAATTGCCGGTCGGGATATCTGTACATAATCTTAATGTAAAAGCTATAGCTTTTAAAAATCCAATATTAAAGCAGAGTTAATAAGAGGCAATATATGACAGAATTAAAAAAGAAGCAGCTTTTTGGTACAAATGGTGTAAGAGGAATTGTCGGGGAGGCCATGAACCCTGAGCTTGCGATGAATATAGGTCTTTCACTCAGCAAAATGAGAAAGGGAACACTTGCTGTAGGGATGGACACAAGAACTTCCGGGCCGGCACTAATAAATGCACTTAAAGCCGGAATTCTCTCCGGTGGTTGCAATGTGGTTGATCTGGGCGTACTTCCTACACCTGCACTTCAGTATCTTGTCAGAAAATATTTTGATGGTGGAGCTGTTGTAACTGCCTCACATAATCCTCCGGAATACAACGGTATAAAATTAATTGATACCGATGGAACGGAGATGGATGATGACAATACAATAGCACTTGAAGAGATACTGTTTTCAGGAGACTTTGATGTAAAAGACTGGAGAGAGACTGGTGAGGAGAGGCACTCGCCGGAGATGTTAACAGAATACATAGATGCAATTGCCGGTTATTTTCCAGAGACAGGTAAAGAACTAATAGTGGCGGTTGATCCAGGATCTGGCCCGGCATGCAGGACAACACCTCAGATCCTCTCAAAGATGGGATGCAGGGTTCATACAATTAACGGGAAAACGGATGGTACATTTCCCGGAAGACTTCCTGAACCATCTCCGGAAGGCCTGAGGGGACTGTCTGAACTTACTGTCGCAACCGGAGCATCATTTGGAGTAGCACATGACGGAGATGCAGACCGGGCAGTATTCGTTGATGACAAGGGTGAATATGTAGAAGAAAATGAGGAATTTGCATTAATGCAGAGATTAATCTGTAAAGAAAAAGGGCCGGGAGTGGTTGTTACTCCGGTGAGCACATCAAAGATTGCAGAAGAAATTGCCTCTGAAGAAGACTGCCGGGTGGTTTATACAAAAGTAGGCAGCATTTATGTTGCAAGAAAGATGCTTGAACTGACACAGTCTGGCGAAAATGTTCTCTTCGGAGGGGAAGGCAACGGCGGGCTAATCTTTCCGGGACACCAGCACTGTCGTGACGGTGGCATGACTGCCGCAGCTATGACATATCTGATATCATCTTCCGGGAAGAAACTTTCAGAGTTAAGATCTGAACTACCTCCGAGACATATGAAGCGTGGGAAAGTTTATACTGAAGATCCAAATGCAGTAATTAATAATATTCAGGTGGCATTTAAAAATGATAATCTGGATCTGACAGATGGTATCAGAGTAAACAGGGATAACTCATGGGCACTTCTAAGACCCTCAGGAACAGAACCATTTATGAGATTATTTGTTGAAGCAAAAACAGAAGAGGAATCTGATAAATTTTACGATGAAATTATCAATGCAGCTGAAAATTAAGGTTTGACATAATCCTTAATAAATTCATTATTTATATTAAACAGGTACTCCATAGCATAACCGGCATAACTGCCAAATTTTTTACCTGCTACATCTCTGATAGTGCTGTTTATGGCGCTGCTTCCTGTTTTACTGAAATGATAATCTTTCATATAATTTTTAATGAAAAAATCTCTTATGTGGGTATCCACCGGAAAAATATCATAACGCTTTAGTGAAAGTAAAAGAACCCATTCTGCAACGCTTCTTTTAACTCCTTTAAATTCTGAAAGATATGCAACTGCCTCTTCATAATTCATAGCAGAGACTTTATCTGCCCAGTTTTTATCCTCAATGATTTTTTCGGCTGTGTTAAATATATTTGTGGCATAATAGCCAATATTACAGGTTTTTAAGATCCTTAACCCAGATTCAGATATTATCTCCGGTCTTGGAACTGAGTAATATTTCCTGCCTTCGAAAGTTATTTCTTTCCCAATACCTTTTGCAATTCTGGTTATTCTGTCATCGTCACCCCTTGTCCGTATTTTATTGACAGTCATCTGGAATAAGAGGCATTCCCAGGGATCCTGGTTAATAATTCTTAAACCTCTCAGTTTTTCAAAGGAATTTTTTAGTAAATAATCACCCCTGAACTTTTTATAAAATTCATTCAGATCATAATCCAGGCAGAAATAATTAAAGATAAATTTCTCATTACAACCGATATATTCAATAATATTCTGTTTCTGTCTGATTTTAATTACATTTTCAGTAACAACTCCTGTCCACCATCCATCAGAATATTCCCACCTCGGCGCCTGCCCGCAGGATAATGTAATATCCAGATTAAATGGTGTTTCAGAATTGAGATTAATTGTACAGATATCAGTCATTTATACTACATTATTAGTTTACAGTCATAATTATAATATTATATCCTCTGAGTTAAGTCATCATAATGGTTATTTCAAAAATAGTTGAAAATAGTAACACATATATGTACTAATGTAATACTATGGTTGTGAAGTATAATGCATATACCTGACGCATTTATACCTCTGCCACAGGCAGCGGTTTACTGGTTAATTGCCCTGATTTTTATTGCACTAGCATTAAAGTGGGCCAGAAATGAACTGAGTGAAGAAAAAATTCCATTAATTGCTGTTCTTGCAGCCGGCATCTTTGCCATTCAGGCATTTAACCTGCCAGTGGGTATGGGTACATCCGGTCATCTTGTTGGAGGTGCACTCGCAGCTATTGTTCTGGGTTCTCCATATGCCGCAGTATTCATCCTGACAATTGTTCTTATTATTCAGGGTGTAATCTTTGGAGACGGAGGAATTACCACAATGGGTGCCAATATTATTAACATGGGGGTAATTGGTGGATTTGTTGGATTTTATTCATACAAAGGATTAAAATCAGCTACAAAAAATATGTACCTCTCAGCAGCAGTTGGTGCATGGCTCGCATGCTTTATATCATCCATTGCCTGTGCAGTAATGATGGCAATAGCAGGAACATTTCCGCTTGTTCCGGGAATTATTGCAATGGGCACATATCATGCGCTTATAGGGATTATTGAAGGAATTATCACTGCCGGAGCAATATATCTGATAGTAACTTCAAGATCTGATCTGATGGAATCAGAACCCGGGGTGCCAGCATGATGAACAACAATAAATTTCTGGCTGCGGGGCTGATAATTGCAATATTAATAGGTGTTGTTGCAGTATTTATGGCCTCAGGGGACCCGGATGGTCTTGAAAGTACAGCACTTGTAGTTCAGGGTGAAAAAACTCTGACAGGCCCTTCACCGGAAGAAGGTGATGCAGAAGCTATAGGTTTAGGCACATTTTCGTATGACGCACCACTTCCGGATTATTCAGTCGTTGGCGCTGAGAAACCTGGAGAATTATTCGCTGTAATTATAGGAATAGTTTTTACCCTGCTTATTGTCGGAGGCGCATCGTACATCATAACATCAAAAGGCTCAAAGCCTTAAAAAGCCCATTTTTTAAAAATGCATATTCTTGAAACAAGGGATCTGTCATATTCTTATAACTCTTCAATAAAGGCACTTAATAATATTAATTTCATTGCCGGAAGAAAACAGAAGATTGGTATCATTGGTTCAAACGGAGCGGGAAAAAGTACTTTGTTCAGGCATTTTAATGGTATATTAAAACCTGAGTCCGGAGAAGTACTTATCAGGGGAGAACATATCTCCAAATCAAATATAAAAGAGATCAGAAAATTAGTAGGAATCGTTTTTCAGAATTCAGATGATCAGGTCTTTTCACCAACGGTTGAGGAAGATGTTGCATTTGGGCCTACAAATCTTGGTCTTGATGATGATACTGTAAGCCACCGTGTTGATGAGGCACTGAGAATATTATCAATTGAACATTTAAGAGAGAGGCCGCCGCATCAACTGAGCGGCGGTGAGAAAAAAAGGGTTGCTATTGCAGGAATTTTAGCTATGGAACCACAGGTTCTGATACTTGATGAACCAACAGCAGGGCTTGATCCAAAAGGTGTAAATGATCTCCTTGAATTTCTTAATATCCTGCCTGAAAAATACGGCATGACTGTTATCTTCTCAACTCACCATGTTGATCTTGTAGCTGAAATTGCGGATTACATATATGTAATGGATGATGGCAGAATTGTTGCAGAAGGAACTGTTGAAGAGATCTTTCTAAAGCAGGAACTCCTTACTGAAATCGGACTTGATGTCCCCGTAATCCCAAAACTTATCAATTCACTGCAGAAAAAAGGAATTGATATTGATATGGCATTTTCATATAAGGAATGTGAAAAAGTCCTGACAGAGGCCTTTGAGAGAATAAAATGATCGAAGAATTATTTAATATCGAGAAGATGGCCGCCGGAACAAGTCCTGTGCACAGACTTGACTCAAGAGTTAAAATAATTCTTGCATTCTCTGTAATAATTGCTATGGTTGCCTATCCTTACAGCAGGGATGTTTTCTACCCGGGAATTGCTTTTTTCCTTATATTCATATCATTATGGTTTATTTCAGGACTTACGGTCAAATCCTACTTAAAAAGACTTATAATGGTACTTCCGTTTGGGATATTCATCATAGTATTCCAGATCTTTTTTAAGAACAGTTATTACGGGACATTTACGCCGGTCATAGATCTTCCCTTAGGCATCTATATATATGCAGAATCAATAGAATTCGCATCAATACTTCTTGTTAAATTTCTGATATGCATATCATTTATAATTCTTCTCTCATCAACAACAACTATGCAGGATATTTTAAAAGGTGCCAGGAGGCTTGGCCTTCCTCCGGAATTTGCCCTTGTAATAGGTCTTATGATAAGATATCTCTTTGTTTTTGCTGAAATCTATAATAAAATTAAAAATGTCTTTGAAACAAGATGTTTCAATGCCTTTGACTGGAATCTGCCACACAAATACAGGCTCAGAGTTCTTTCTTATGCAATCGGGACATTATTATTAAGATCATATGAACAGGGAGAAAGAACCTACCTGAGTATGCTTTGCAGAGGATATTCAAAGGATACATATGTCCATTTAAAAAAGAAGAGCCTGAAAAAGACCGAATTGCTCCTTGTGGCAGGTTCATTGCTCATTGTGGTATTAATTCCGGCAGTCACATATTTTGTACTAAACTGATAAATCAAATTTTTGAAGTTTGAGGGGATAATTTCTTGCCAATTCCCAATATGAGCTCAAAAAAAACCTTCAGCAAATATTTTGGCTCCAATTCCTATAAGAACAAGCCCGCCGATAATTTCTGCCTTTTTCCCTATAAGATCACGGAATTTTTCACCAAAAACAACACCGGTAAATGAAAACAGTAAGGTCACAACACCTATTATAACAATCGGAATCAGAATCGGTTCATTCAGAAATGCAAACGTAAACCCTACTGCAAGGGCGTCAATACTTGTTGCAATACCTAATATTAAGAGAATTGTGCCATTTGTAACATCTCTCTCTTCATCTTCCTCAGATTCTGATAAACCTTCATAAATCATCTTCAGACCAATTGCTGACAGCAGAATAAAAGCAATCCAGTGGTCCCATGCGTCAACCAAATCAGCAAAACCTGTCCCCAAAGTCCACCCGATAACCGGCATTAAAGCCTGGAATAATCCAAAAACCAATGCCATAATAAGGGCTGTCCTTATTTTGGATTCCTTCGGAACTTTTACACCGGCTGAGATGGAAACTGCAAAGGCGTCCATTGCAAGTCCGGTTGCAATAAGTAATACGGAAATTAAGTTCATAAAAATAGCTAAAAATATTATTTTTTCCTGAGTTTATTTATCTCATCACGGGCCTCTTTTACCCTTACCAGGAATGTCCCGTGACAGGGTTTTGTATATGGAAAGATTACAGCATCCCCGTCAATTCCAATTTTTATTGGAGGAACTCCTATGATATAAACATCAAATATTTTGTAACCGGGAGGAACTTCGTAATATTCCTTTATATTTTTTTCAACATATTCACGCGCTTCCTTAAAACTGGAATTCCTCTGTATAACTTCATATGGAAGTTTCTCTAAGCATCCCATTTTATTCCACTCTCCATTGCATTTATCAGCGGTTTTGGGTTATGTTCTGCTCTTCCGGATATGACAGAACATTCAAAATTAATTCCTTCCTTAAGTGATTCAATCTCTTTTCCGAATATTACAGGAATTACTACCCCTCCATTCAGTATTATATTCATAGAAGCTGCGTAAGAAAGACCTGAATCATTATGGACAAATACAAAGCATAAAGAGAACTCCTGCCTCTTTTCAACAAGATCGCCAATCATTTTGTCCAGATCATGCAGTTCATCAATATAGTGCTTTTCAGGATCAGCATATTTCATCAGCATTCTTGCAGCAGGATTTGCTGCAATTACAGGTCTAATGCCAGCATTTCTCAGTTTATACGCAAGATACATTGCGGCGGCAGTCTGTGTGGGCACCTGCGGACACCCAAGCACAAGCAATGCTTTTTGATGGTCTCTTATCTCAATCATTGTTACACCGGAGTAAGTACATAGATATTCATTATATTACAAATATCATTGCAAATAATTCCTGGAATATTGATGACCAGATTAATATTTGTAATGAGGAAATAACTAAACTAAATGTCTGAAGATGAACGGATTGATATAATATTTGTAAAGGAATGGAATACATCTGAAATAATAGAACTATACAGACAGGGAAACTGGTGGAATGAAGAATGGAACAAAGAAGGTATTGCACCACTTATCTCGGGAAGTTTTATATTTGCAGTTGCGTACTCTGTAAAACTTGATAAGGCTGTAGGCATGGGAAGAGTTATTTCAGATGGTGCTTCAGACGGATATATCCAGGACCTTGTAATCCTGAAAGAATACAGGGGTATGGGACTTGGAAAAAAAATCCTGAAATCTCTTGTTGATGAATCGGTTAAAAGAGGCCTTTCATGGATTGGTCTGATTGCAGAACCGGAGACAGAAGATTTTTACCGTACGGAAGGGTTTGAAATAATGAAAGGGCATCTTCCGATGATATACACAGGATGATAAATAATATGCTTAAATTTGAAGATTTTAAACCTATAACTCTAAATGACATTGGGATAATTAAAGAACACCAGATAAATTACCCTCCTGTTCACAGTGATAATTCATTTACAAATATGTTCTGCTGGAATGATTATGCTGCTTACAGATATCTGATGGTGGAAGATTCTTTAATCATTATTAGTACAATCGAGGGCGTGCATTCCGTAAGAGGGCCATTCGGATCTGAGAATACTGATCTTTTTTTGAAAACCGTAAATCTGGCCGCTGAAATCGGCGGGGAATATGCCTACCAGATTTTTGATGTCAAAACCAGGGAGAAATTCTCAAGAATATTTCCGGATGCAAAAATGAACCCTGACAGGGATTTTTTCGATTATATATACAAAACATCGGATCTAAAAGATCTTCCCGGAAAAAAATATCTCACAATCAGAAAGCACCTTAATAAATTCAGAAATAAATGCAGATATACAATTGAGAGTATAACGGAAGAGAACCTCTACGAAGTGGAGGATTTTCTTATCAGGTGGTGTGAATGGAAGGAGTGTAGCAAGACAAAGGTTTTTGGCTACGAGAAAGACGCAGCCGTTTCTTCGGTTAAGAATTTTGTAAAACTTGGTCTTTCGGGCCTGATAATAAGAGTTGAAGATAATATCTCGGCCATATCCATATTTGAAGAACTTAATACGGATACAGCTATCGTTCATTTTGAAAAAGGACTTCCCGACTGTCAGGGTAATTACAAAGGCATCAACAATGAAACTGCAAAAGTGCTGTCAGACAGATATGAATTTATCAACCGTGAATCAGACCTTGGACTGTCCGGACTTAGAGATGCCAAGATACGTTATCACCCCTGCAGCTTTGCAGAAGTACATTATGTAAAA
This sequence comes from Methanoplanus limicola DSM 2279, assembly GCF_000243255.1. Lineage (NCBI taxonomy): Archaea > Methanobacteriati > Methanobacteriota > Methanomicrobia > Methanomicrobiales > Methanomicrobiaceae > Methanoplanus > Methanoplanus limicola. The sequence continues at coordinate 1,721,387 of NZ_CM001436.1, read as the reverse complement.
GCAGAGGATCTGATAAAAGTTATAGATTTATAGTAATCTATTCCCTGAGTGCCTCTGAAACGCACTCTTCAACAGATCCTATTTTTGCAGTTGCTCCGCACATATTCGGAACATATGCGAATGCTTTTCCGGAATCAACCATTATCCTCTCAAATTTGTCCATTGCAGGTGAAACAACTATGCAGGTGTCACTTATCACCTTTGCGCCGCTCTTCTCAATTTTTGAGACATATTTCCGGTTCGAATCCATTACTCCTTCTGCAACAAAGATGTAGAACGGTTTTTTAACAGTTTTGCCGTCCAGAAGATCTGAAAGTTTCATAAGTTCGTCAGGAGAGCAGTGCGGGCAGCCAACTGCAACCGCATCGACTCCTTCATCATTAAACAGGGCTTCGATCTCACTCTGTTCAATGATAATTTTTTCAGGTGGTTCTTCAGCAAAAGTCGGCAGTTTTGTCTCAGGAGTTATGCCTTTTACATGATAAAGGGCAACAGCACCGCTTGCAGCCATTGCAGCGCCAAGCGCCTTTAGCTGGTCCCTTGATGGCCGGATATTTGTGAATAATGGTATTTTTTTGCCTACCTTACTTCCGGTGAGGTATCCGATAGCACCATAGTGGTGTGCATGGATATTGTCTCCGCCTTCAACCTCAACTGCAATCTCGGGCATCCTGTTTTTGAATATATGGAGGCCGTAATTTGGAGTTTTGCCTATCATCGCCGCCGCAAGGGCGGAGGGTCCGCCTTCCCTGTTTGTCCTTGCACCAATGACTGAGTTTGCATAAGATACGGCTGATGACTCAGACCATGCAAGATGGTCACCGTAATTTGTGATATTAAGATAATATGGTGTACATGTACACTCCATCTTAATTCCAAGCCTTTTGTAGGCATTAATTACTTTATTCTGGTTATCAGCAAATTCACGCGGAATATCTATATTCTGCCAGCCCTCTCTGGGCATGCCGATAGGGTTTAAGACCGAAGGGACAACTACACGTGCATCAAGATTGTTAAGCCATTCAAGCCCCCATTTCCCTATTGTCTTATATGATGCCCCGCTGACCTGAGCACTTGATATTGGTATTAAATTCTCTGCATTGAAGACCTTGCCCAAAGCCACAAGAATCTCCATCATCTTCTGTCTTGTCTCACCATACTCTCCGGTAAGAACTTTCTCATCTTCACTGTCAAGATACATTTTATTCAGTCCCACTCTGCCCGTATAAATTCGTCTTTCTTTCCCATCTCCATTGTAGCATCCACTCCAATCTTCACATTCAGACCGTCGCCAATCCTTGACGGATCAAGTGAAGAACCTCTGACGCCTGGGATTATCATCAGGTCACGGTCTCCCCTGACACGGGTTGCAATTGCATATTCAACATCCTCCATATTCCGGATATCAATATCCTCATCAACAACCACAACATGCTTAAGGGAGGTATGTGCTGCAAATGCAGCCATAACTGCATTTTTGCCGTCTCCTTCGGTATTTTTGCGTATCTTCACAACCCCGTGAAGGTAACCGCATCCTCCGGTTGTGAGCAGCACATCCCTGACAGTTGTGACTCCTGCAACCGTCCTGTAGATCTTAGGTTCATATGGCATTCCCATAAGGAGTTTATGCTCGTTTCCTGCCGGAAGTATGCCATGATAAATTGGATCGTTTTTAACATGCATTCCGGTTATTTCAATTACAGGCGCAGACCTTACAGGATCGTATGTTCCTGTTATGTCAACAAAAGGCCCCTCGTCTGTCATATCTTTCCCTATAAATCCCTCAAGGACAATCTCGGCATCAGGGACTAAAACCCCGTTTGAGCACTCATAGACATCCAGACTGCCTCCCATAAGTTCAGCTGCGAAATTAAGTTCCTTATTCTCCGGAACCCTTGTGCAGGATGCAAATGTGACTGCCGGATGTGTACCTATTGTTATTGCAATGGGAAGTTTTTCTCCGTTTTCAAGAGCCTTTTTAAGAAGTGTATGGGTATGCCTGCCTTCGACAAGTCTTGCTGCAAGATGTTTTTCATCAAGGACCAGCATTCTGTGAATAGATGCGTTCCTGACACCGCCATATTCGGAGAATACAACTGCTGATGTGAGATATCGGCCTGCATCGAGAGGAAAATGCTTCATTATCGGAATTGAGAATAAATTTGGGGGGTGCATGTAGTGTCTTCCCTTATAATTAACTTCTCCGGAATATTCTGCTTTTGAGAGATTTTCTACAAGTTCATCCTCATTATATCCGAGTGCCAGGGCTATTGCTTTTCTTGATGCCGTAACATTCATTACACTTCTGTAGCTGCCGTCAAGTTTATGGAAAAAAACCAGCTTGTCTGTGCCGGCAGCAATTTTAGGAGCCTCATATACAGAGGAGACTTCCTCTTCAATATCTATAACAAGGTCGTTTTCCCTCATCTTTTCTATAAAATTTCGCATTAATTACCACTCCATCTCTCTGAAATACTGTGTTTTACACCGAGGTGATCGAGAACTCTGGCAACAACCATATCTATAAGGTCATCAATTGTTTTTGGTTTTAAGTAAAAACCCGGACTTATAACCATTATTGTTGCTCCGGCACCGTCAAGCTCAGCCATATTTCTGAGGTGTATTCCTGAAAGGGGCATCTCCCTTGGCATAAGGATGCACTTTCTGCCTTCCTTTAAGCATACATCTGCCGCTCTTGTGATCAGGTTGTCACTAAAACCTGAATTTATTGCTGCAAGTGTCTTCATGCTGCATGGTATGATAACCATTGCATCGTACCTGAAAGAACCGCTTGCGATATCTGCAAACATATCCTTTTCAGCTACATATATGCCGTCAAATCCGGATAGATCAACTTCTTCATAATCAGCAATCTTCTTTGCCATATCTGATATTATAATATGCACTTCCGCCAGAGGCGTGAGCACCTCAAGAAGCCGTCTTGCATAAATTATTCCGCTTGCACCTGTGACAGCGACAACATATTTTTTCATAATTCTCCTTTAAGTCCGGGTTGGTTATTATATCGATTTAAAATATTATTAAAATATCTGGATTTAATGAATGATATTATCAGCGTGTGCAAATCTGCCTTGTTGGCAGGCTGTTATAGTTAATACCTGTTATTCCTCATGACCGCCCCTAAATTTTCTGTCAGAGATTGAGTTTATCCTGCCGGGTTGGTTTGCGTATATCAAGGACATCGCAGGCTGCATCTTCTACACTTTTTCTGTATTCTTCCGGAGTATATATTCCTATTCTCCACTGGCTTTTTCTTGTTTCATTTAATGTATTTACAAGGGGAGATAAGTCTTCCAGTGAAGTTAATGCTGCACCTTCACCCACATTGACATCAATATTCATAAACGATGGTCTTGACGGAATATCGACCAGTATTTTATCATCATCAAGTCCGCAGGCCTCACAGATCGCTTTTTTTATACCGGATTCATCACCAAGTTCTATCATTTTAGTCACTGATGAATATCTTAGCTGTTCTATCCCTGCATAGATTGATCTTTTGTACAGTCGCCTGACTGAGAGTCTTTCCATAAGTTCCCTTGCAAAATCAGAATCTGAAGTGGAGACTTCCATCATAAATGCAGGATCATTTAACGAAAAGAGCCTCTCTGCTTCAGAAGTTCCTATGTTCAGAAGGTGTGCTTCTGCCGCCGCCTTTACCATTGCTTCGGCAATTCTGCTCACATGATGGTAATATACAGCAGGCCTCATTAGAGTTCTTGCAATGAGAAGGGATTCTGCTGCATTAATACCGCTCTTTTTCAGTACAAGCCCTTTTTCAGAGATAATAGTACTGTGAATAAGCCGCTGTGCATCAACTGTCCCGTAAGGCACTCCGGAGTAATGGGCGTCCCTCAGGAGATAGTCCATTCGGTCAACATCAAGTTCACCATGGATAATTCCGGCGTAATTATGCTCACCGCCGATTATTGAGTATAACTCATCCGGAGATATCTCCGACTGTTCAAAAAGAACCGCAAGTTCACCCTTTTTCAGATGTGACCTGATTTCGTGGTGCTGCCTTCCGATATACTTTTCCATCAGTGATTCTGTAGCATGGGAGAAAGGACCGTGCCCAATGTCGTGCAGGAGCCCGGCAAGGGATACAAGAGTTGTGTCATGCGCAGAGAGCATAAGATTCTTTGCCATAACACCTGCAAGATGCATGGTGCCGAGTGAATGTTCAAAACGGGTGTGGTTTGCACCTGGGTAAACGAGATGAGAAAATCCAAGTTGTTTTACATATCTGAGCCTCTGAACGGCAGATGAATCCAGGAAAGGGAGAATTTCGCCGGGGACTTCAACATAACCATGAACAGGATCTTTAATAAATTTCATATTCCAGATTCAGTTTAAGAGTGAATTACAGAGACATATAATACCTGCGGAAAATTCAGGTAATATTTTTTTGAAATTTGGTGAATATAACCGGATTCAACGATAAATTAATTAAAAATCCTCCTATGAAAAACTTTGATTTTTCATCCATCCTCTGTGAATCCGCAGACTCATGTGTGACTATTTTAATTGTAGGCAGTATATGCATTTGAGTCTGATTAAAAATTCTGCTATTATTTTGATTAATCAGGTTCAGAGAAATAATATCCTGAATCTGAACCTTCAGTCATCTCTTCATCAGCCTTCATTTTCCCGTCACAATATGATAATTTAAAGATAGTACAGACTACAAACAATCATTTCAATGAATAAGTGCAATGATAACCTTAGCTCAATGAAGATCTGTTTCCTGTCCGGAGGTACAGGCACTCCAAAACTGATCAGGGGTTTTAGAAATCACGTTGATGATGAAAATATCTCGGTTATTGTAAATACAGCCGAGGATATGTGGATTTACGGAAGCCACCTGTCACCCGATATTGACACTGTTATGTACCTCTTTGCCGGAATTTTAAACACTGATTTATGGTGGGGCATTAAAGGGGATACAACAGTTACAAATGATTATTTAAAAGATCTCGGCGAGGATATCTACCTGACACTTGGTGACCGTGACCGTGCAGTGAATATAGCAAGAGGGAGGATGCTAAATGAAGGATATTCTCTCACAAAGTCCACAGAAATCCTCTCTAAAAAGCTTGGCGTAAAAGCAAAGGTTCTCCCGATGACAGATTCGGAGGTAACTACATATATCAAATCAGAAGAAGGACTGATTCATTTCCAGGAGTTCTGGGTCCGTCATAAAGGTAAGGTTAAAATTGAAGAGGTTGTAAGGGATTATTCCGGTGCATCTGCAACCACAGAAGCACTGGATTCTATCAAAAACGCAGATGCTGTAATTCTTGGCCCTTCCAATCCTGTTACAAGTATATCTCCTATTCTGGAGTGTGCAGGAATAAGAGAAGCCTTAGTAAATAAGTTTGTAATCGCAGTCAGCCCGTTTATAGGGGATGCACCGATAAGCGGGCCTGCAAAGGAGCTTATGGAAGCCTGGGGGCTGGCCCCTGATTCAGCCGCCACCTCTGCCCTGTATAAAGAATTTACAGATGTATTTGTCCAGGATATAAGGGATGAAATCCCGGTTGAAAAATCCCGTAGATTTGATACTCTTATGCTGAATGAAGAGATCAGCAGAGAACTTGCCGGTTCCCTTATTGAAATCATCAGGGAAAAAAAATGACCCATCAATTTATATGAGGGTTAATACATTTTTTTACCATCTATGACTGAATATTTCGCATTTTCAAAGATAGATTCTGCACTTGACAAAACAAAGGCAGTATTATGGCCATTTAACCTGGGCATATGGCTCAGGCTGGCATTAATTTCCTTATTTGCAGGCGGAATTACGGCAATAAATCCATTCCAGTTTACAGGCGGTTCTTCAGATATGAGTGATTTCAATACTGTAATGCCAGCCATGGGTGGATTTCCTGACCTGACAGTGGTATTACTTATAATACTTGCACTTGTTATCCTGTTCCTGATATTTGGCTATCTGTCATCCGTATTCCAGTTTATTTTTGTGGACTGCCTGAGAACAAAGGAATTCAGAATAAGGCAGTACTTCAGTGAAAGAGTAGGAAAAGGTGCAAGGCTATTTGGATTTGACCTTGCAGTAAGTTTAATTTTGATACTGCTGGTTGCTGTGGCAATGATAGCACTGATTGCCGGCTTTATGGGTGCAGGCGGTGGTGCAATGAATATCATGTTCTTCTTTACCATGATGCTTGCGATAATTATCATTGCAATTCCAGTAGCTCTTTTATTCATGCTTACCATTGATTTTGTAGTTCCTATTATGATAGCAAAGGACTGTGGAGTTATTGAAGGATGGAAAGAATGCTGGAATGTGATGAAAAGGGGATGGCTTCAGGTTATAATTTACATAATTATGAAATTTATCCTGTCAGTTGTTATTATGATAATAATGGTAATTATAGCAGTGATTGCAGCTATAATCATCGGAGTGCCGTTCCTTCTTGCATTCATAGCGACAATCGGATTATCCTCAGGTGCATTGCTTTCTCCGCTGGCAGTTATTCTCCTGATTGCCTATATTATCATACTAATACCGGTTGTCCTGATTATCAGTGTCCCGTTTGTGACATATATCAGAATGTATTCACTTGAAGTGCTCGGCGCAATGGCACCTGAATATTCAATGACAGATTACCCGGATGAAATTATTGCAGCAACAGATCATTCTGAAGAATAATCTGCATACTTTTTTTAAAAGGCAGACTAATTATCTCCACCCAGATGATCACAATAATTTCCGGTGGAAAATACTCCTTAAGACTCATATCAGGTCTGCGATCTTTTCTCAATGACAATGAAATAGCAGTAATCTCAAATACATCTGATTCCTTTAAGATGAGCGGCGGAATTGTATCCCATGATATTGACAACCTCCTTTTTCTCTTCTCCGGAATATTAAATACAAACACATGGACCGGAATTGCGGGGGACACTTACTCCACAAATAAATTCCTGGAACGGTTAAACCATCCGGAATATTATGAGACAGGTGACCGTGAAAGGGGACTTCAGATTGCAAGAGCTGAGATGATAAGTTTGGGCCTGAAAATGACGGAGATCACAGGGGAGTTTTGCCAGGATTTGGGTATCACAGCCACAATAATTCCTGCAACAGACAGAAATATTTCTGCAGTTATAAAAACCGGAGAGATATCATATTCTCCTGTGGAATACAGAAACCACATTAACACCGGAGAATTGAACCCCTGCTCAGCCGAATCAGTTATGATTCAGTCCGGTGGCGTACCCTATGCGGCGCCTGAGGCTATAAAAGCCCTTATTTCTTCAGACTTTGTAATCATTGGTCCGGGTGATTATGCCACTTCAGTTCTTCCCGTTCTCGCATGCAGGGGGATTGTTACGGCACTTAAATCAGCCAAAGTTATCTCTCTTCTGCCGCGTATGCCTGTAAATTATCCAAATTGCAGAGAATCAACCATGTATGATAATACTGTGGCCCTCTGCCGTAGATTTTCAGATATAATTATTCAGGATATAAAAGAGGAGACCGATATTCCCGGCACAATGAAAATTCATGCCAGTACTGGTTCCAAAGGGAAAAATGAATCCCTTGCATGGGATATAATGTCAATTGGAAGAGGCATAGGAAGATATTCCAAAGAGAAAGTCCGCCATACTTTTCAATAGTTCAATAAATTTTCCGGAGAGCTGAAGGAAACTGTCAATACTTACTTCTGAGTGGATAAGTTCATCAATATCTCCTGACTCCGACAGATTCCCTGATATGCCACCTAAGACTGAATTAATTGCAGATGATGTTTCAGAAACCGGTTCTGTGATCTCAGTAACCGGGATGCCGGTCATTTCCTGCCATATAATATCATCGGTACCTGATGGACTGAACGCGAGAGAATCACCTGCATAGCTGTATGCCTCATCTGCCCTTTCTTCTGCCTGAAGGGCATAATTTTCCGCTTCAGCATAGAGCCCGGAACTGTACTTGTCCTGAGCGAGAATGAGCAGAGTTTTTGCATTATCATTATATGATTTTATCATCAGAATTTTGTCATCTGAGCCGGAGCTACCAGCTGACACTGATGAAATTATTTTATCCAGTGAAGCCGTCTTTTCTTCTGTAGTCTGAATGCAGTGGAGTGCACCATGTCTTTCAAGGAGTGCATGAGCATCAGTGATATCTGACTTTGCTGATGATATCAGCTGAGACGCTGCACCTGCATCAGAAACCTTTGCCGCCTCAACAGAAGAGAAGGCAGAGATATATTTTTCATATGCCGTTGTTGTATTCACTCCGGAAATTCTGTCAGTATCGATGGCTGTCTTCAGAACCGAAAGTTCATATTCTGCATCTGAAATCCCGGATAACACATCTGAAGGATTTACAAAATTAATTCTGATGACCTCTTCATCATCAGGATTCCCGCCGCCGTCATAATATGAAACAGTAAGAAGATCATGCTCTCCCGAACTTAAGACATCAGGTACAGTGCCTTTTAACTCAGCCTCAATATAATTATTGTATGTCTTTGGGTAGTAGAGTTCAAAACCGGTTATAGTTTCATAACGTCCGTGCCGTACAGGAAGATCATGCCTGACACCGTCAATTACAATGCAGAACTGCCATTTTGGTTCGAGAAGATCGGTATAAAATTCAATTGATTCAGCATCGGAGTCAAAGTTATATTCGATTGTATAATGTGCATATACTTCTTCTCCGGGTCCCGCGCTGAATTCAGGAACTGTGTAACCCCACATATCAATTCCGTCATCTGCCATTACACCCGGAATAATGAGTAAAATTATCAGAATTCCGGATAAAATGCTGTATCTCATTAAAGTTGGGATTTTAAACATATTAAGATCTGATTTCTCTATAAAATATCTTCATTTCTGCCTTTGACTATCATAGTTGTAATTTTGCTGTGCTGAACAACCGCAGAACTTACACTGCCCATAATCATCCGTTCGAGTCCTGTTTTTCCAGATGAGCCAAGGATAATCATATCTGCAGATATCTCATCTGCAAGATCCAGAATTGCATCCCTGGGATCGCCAAAGAGCGTGTGGGCAATGGCATTTACTCCTGCATCTGCACAGTCTTCAGATGCATCATTAAGGACTCTTTCAGCTTCATTCTCCATAACTTCGTTCATTATCTCAGAACTGCCGTCGGGCAGTGCGGATACAGGGTCAAAAGGCACCCCGCCCCCGACAACATACTGAATTACAAAAACAGGATGTAGTTCTGCTTTTCTGAGTTTTGCCTCCTGTATAGCTACAGACAGTGCCTTCTTTGAATCAATTGAACCGTCAAGCGCGACAATAATTTTTCTGAACATTTATTCTTCATCTCCGGTATAAATTCCGGTCCGGCAGAATTATGTGAAACATTGACTGCAGAGAGATAAAACTCCCTAATCTTCAGAGTTCATTTCTTCCGGACTAAGTAATTGGTTATTCTGATGTTATCATCCTTTTAAATGATAAAATATACCTTTTTTTTGAAAGATGGATGCAGATATCGCTGAAGACACAGTGCGCTTTTTATAAAATATCTATTCTGATGAAGATATCTGCCGTCCGTTTTCATGGACAGATAGTGAAAGCAAAATAAAACCTAAAAACAAATATAATTCAGATATTTTATGCGAACACAGTTAAAGGACGTTACAAAGGATACAGAAAGGGCAGAAGTAATCGGATGGGTTCATGAAGTAAGGGACCTTGGAGGACTTTCCTTCTATATTCTAAGGGACAGAACAGGATTTTTACAGGCAACCGTAGTTAAAAAGAAGGCACCTGAAACGGTAATTGAGTGCGCAAAGAGTATATCACGCGAATCTGTGGTAAGAATTACAGGGGCAGTAAAAGCAACTGAAAAAGCTCCGGGTGGAAGAGAGATTATTCCGGAGACAATGGAATTAATCAGCCGGGCAGAAACCCCATTACCGCTTGATGTTTCAGAAAAGGTTCTTGCAGAAGTAGATACAAGGATTGATAACCGTTATCTTGATGCAAGAAGGCCGAAAGTCGGTGCAATCTTTAAGATCAGAAGTGCTGTTACGCATGCGCTCTATGATCTCTTCTTCAGTGAAGGATTCATAAACATCCATTCACCAAAGGTAGTCGCCGCAGCAACCGAAGGCGGTACTGAGCTTTTCCCTCTTGCATACTTTGAAAAAGAAGCATTTTTAAATCAGAGTCCGCAGCTTTACAAACAGATGATGATGTCTGCCGGATTTGAGAAGGTATTTGAGATCGGGCCGATCTTCAGGGCTGAAGAACATAATACAACAAGGCATCTCAACGAAGCGACGTCGATTGATGTTGAAGTTTCATTCGCTGACCACAATGATGTAATGGATCTCCTTGAAAGGGCAGTCGTTGCAGCATATGCCAATGTTGAAAAAACGTGCAGCGATGAACTTGAACTCTTTGATATTGATTTCACTGTTCCTAAGTCACCGTTCCCAAAGATTACATATGCGCAGGCAATTGACATCGCGGCCATATCAATTGATGAGGGTATTGGGTACGGCGATGACCTTTCAACCGCTGCTGAGCGCGCAATCGGCGAGGAGATGGGGCAGCATTATTTCATCACTGACTGGCCTACAGAGATAAAACCATATTATGCGATGCCTTTTGAAGACAATCCGGAAGTCTGCAAGGCTTTTGACATGATGCATCCCAGAATGGAACTTTCAAGCGGTGCGCAGCGTATTCACCAGCATGATCTTCTGGTAGAGCAGATTATAAACAAAGGACTTTCGCCTGAAAGCTTTGAATTCTACCTGAAACCCTTTAAGTATGGTATGCCTCCGCACTCTGGATGGGGAATGGGTATGGAGCGTCTCATTATGACAATGCTTGACCTGCCAAATATCAGAGAAGCAGTATTATTCCCAAGGGACAGACATAGGCTTACTCCATGACACTAATGCAGAAACTTCTGCCGACAACTGTAGTCGGCAGCTATCCGGCTATACAGGGAAAAGGATTAAAATCTATTCTTGACCCTTTTCAGCCTGCGCTTGAAACCGCTGTAAATGACCAGATTAAAGCCGGCATTGATATTATCTCATCCGGGCAGGTGAGGGGGGATATGATCTCACAGATTATTTCTCTTCTGCCCGGAATCCGAGGTAATAATGTTACAGGCATGGTCCAGGCTCCTTCAAAGCCGATAACTGTTCATGATACAAAATATGCAGTTTCAAAGCATGAAAGGGTTAAGGCAATGTTTGCCGGTCCTTCAACGATTGCACATGCGCTGAAGATCGATACGCCTGTTTACCGCAACAAGAATGAACTTGTTCTTGATCTTGCGCAGGCACTTGCTCATGAGGCAAAGAATCTTGAAAATGCCGGCATCACAATCCTTCAGATAGATGAACCAATACTTTCAACCGGTGCTGCCGATATGGCAACTGCACATGAGGCGATAAGTGCGATTACAGGAGCTGTAAGGGTTCCGGCATGCCTGCATGTATGCGGCAATATTGGAAGTGTCTTTGATGACATCATCAAAATGCCGGTTGAGATCCTCGATTTTGAATTTGCGTGTAATCCTGAAAATCTGGAGTATATCTCCGGAAAAGACCTCAAAAATAAAATGATTGGTTTTGGGGTTGTTGATTCATCATCTGAAAAGATTGATTCTGTAGAAGAGATTTATTCCAGAATATTAAAGGCAACTGATCTCTTTGATCCTGCAAAAATATTAATCGACCCAGACTGTGGCCTTAGGATGCATACGAGAGAGACTGCATTTGCAAAACTGAAAAATATGGTCTCTGCTGCCGATATGGTCAGAAATGAATTATAAATTTTTTTAACATGGATGAAAGATTCAGCAATAATTTTGATCTGCTGAGATTTTTAGCGGCAGCGTCTATTATTTTCTCACATTGTTTTGCCCTTTCTCTTGGCTATGCCAATGTTCATCTCTTTGACTGGCACCTCCTTGTCGGCCAGTTCGGACTTGCAGTACTTCTTGTAATAAGCGGCTATCTCATAACAAAAAGCTGGGAAAAACGACCGGAATTAAAAATATATTTTAAAAAAAGGGCACTCAGACTATTTCCCGGAATGATAGCATCCATTATCTTCATAATTTTGGTTATAGGTCCGGTTAATACATCATATACTTTAAAGGAATATTTTCTAAGACTTGCAGATCCGCAGACATGGGTGGCAATTCCGTTTTATGTCAATGGCTGGGCAATCGGAATATTTACTGAAAATCCTGTAACATATGTCAATGCTCCGTTATGGACAATACCATTTGAATTTATGTTATACACTCTGGTGGCATTTCTTGGAATAACGGCAATATTATTGCGAAAAAACGCCCTACTGCCGGTAATATTTATGACTGTTCTGATGTGGGCTGTGTGGTATGACAATCCTGCACTCAATAAGATCAGATTTGCCGCTTATTTCCTGATTGGTTCGTATCTTTATGTTAACCGGGAAAAAATAGAGTATAAACTGTGGCTTTCGGCACTGCTGTTCATACCGGTGGTAATTTTTTTCAAAACGCCATTTATGTTCGTCTTTGCGCTTATTGCAATACCATATTTTGTTCTCTGCATTGCATACCTCCCGGTAAGACATCTTCACAAATTCGGAATAGCGGGTGACCCTTCGTATGGTATGTACATCTACTCTTACCCGATTCAGCAGACCATAATTCATTTTATTCCGGCAATAGCAGTCAGTCAGTTGATAGGACTTACATTTGCAGTTGTGATTCCAATGGCATATGCATCATGGCATTTAATTGAGAAAAAAGCACTTTCCCTGAAATAGTCATTTTGGAATAGATTTTCCCGGAATAAATCCACTAAACAGGTCATCCGGATAATTTTTTTCATATGATAATTTCAGGCCGGAATTATTAAAGATAAAGGCAGATGTAAGATTATACAACCCGGGCTGTGGTTGAAAGCTCAATTCCGCCTTCTTTTATGTTATATGGGAACACCCTTCCGGGAACATCTGTTCCGGGGATTTTATTTATTGTAAGGTTTCTCTCAATCTCATTTCCATGCATAAATTCATTGAGTGAAATGACGATATCAGAATTTCTTATTAATTTTATTTCATCATAAAGGCTGTGGATATTATTGTACATAAGGTATAATATATTCACATCTGAACTATTATCCATGGCAGATGCTTTTTTCATAAGTGTCAGTGCACTATCTATTCCAAAATTCATTATTACCGATGATATTGAATCAATGACTATTTTTTCACCGGTAATATAATCTGAAATCTCTTCAGGTGTCATTTTGGAGGCATCAGTCATACCTTCGGTGACAGATCCGTCAATCATAATATAAGAACTTTCAACATTCTCTGAGGAGCGGAAAAACTGTTCTGCTATCATCTCAGCACCTGATACAGGACCCGCACAGAGAAGAATGGATTTGCCTTTTATGATCCCGCCGCCAAGCTGAAAGTCAAGACCGGAAATTCCGGTGGACCTTTTGCCTACACCAATATTGGTTCTAATTCCTTTATCAGGCATAATTAAACATTCCCTTCTTTCCCGTCACAGTTACTGCAATACTGAGATCTGAGTTTCTTTCTTAAGAGTTTCCAGCCGTTAACTCTGGGAAGCTCATCTATAATTATATAGCGCCTTGGTACTTTATAACCCGCAAGCCTTGATTTTGCAAAATCCTCAAGTGCTCCGGTATCCAGGACTCTGCCATCCGCAGGGACAACTGCAGCAACAGGAATTTCACCACGATGAACATCAGGACAGCCAAATAATGCAATATCATCAATATCAGGATGTTCAATCATAGCTTTTTCTATCTCAGTTGGATATATCTTCCAGCCTGACATTACAATCATATCCTTCTTTCTGTCGGTTATCGAAACCCTTCCGTCAGGGTCAATAAAGCCCATATCTCCGGTTAAGAACCACCCGTCATCAATAAAAACAGCAGCTGTCTCTTCAGGCATATTCCAGTAGCCTTTTGCAACTCCCGGCCCACGAAGAGCAATTTCACCAGTCTCTTCCGCCGGAAGTTCAGTTGCAGGATCTTCAGGAGAGACTATCTTCACCTCTGAATATCCTACCGGTTTTCCAACGCTTCTGTAACGATCCGCAGACTCATAATCCCCGGGAATGATGGCAGTGCCTGTTCCGACAACAATTGTCTCGGAAAGTCCATAGGCATTGACTATCGGAATGCCAAATCTTGAATGAAACTCTTTCCATACACCTGGATGAAGGGGCCCTCCGCCGCTTATCATCTCCTTTGCAGATGATAATTTCTTCTCAGTGCCATCAGGTGTTTTCATGAGTGAATGAATTACAGGCGGCATTCCGGCGAGAACAGTCACACTGAACCGCTCTGCAAGGCTTATATATTCATCAAGATCAAATCTTTCAATTATTATCCAGGTCGCGCCGGCTTTCAGTGCTGATATGCCCCACGAAACCCCGACATGTGCCATAGGATATATTCCGAGGAATACATCATCTGTCGTAAGTGCTAAAACCTCCCTTTCAGTATCAAGTGCTGCAATCCAGTTTCCGTGAGTAAGCATTGCGCCTTTCTGCCGCCCTGTTGTTCCGGAAGTGTACTGGAGCTGACAGAGATCATCCATTCGGCAGTCTGCCGGCCTGAAAAAACCTTCTGAGTTTTCTTCAAGCAGTTTCCATTCTTCACCTTCTATAGATATATAACTGACAGGAGATATATCCGTACAGGACAATGACCCTTTCCTGGCATTATGCTCACCCAAAGTATCGGTTACAAGGAGTTTTGCACCGGAATCTTCCAGAAGATATCTTATTTCTGCAGGTTTTAAAACAATATTCATCGGTACTGCAACTGCACCGACCCGCCATATTGCAAAATATAATATTACATATTCAGGAATTGATGGCAGATATATTCCAACACGGTCACCTTTTAGGATACCCAGTTCTGTTAAAACATAAGACCAGTTGTTTATTTTGTCATAAAGTTCCCTGTATGAATAACCATAATTATTTGCAGGGGAAAATAAGGCCTTTTTTTCACCAAGTCTGGCGTTATTATCAATAAAAGTTGTGCAGTTTGGCAATTTTAATCCTCCGGTAAATTCCGGATTATCTCCTGCATATATATTCATCTCTGATTTTTAAAAGATTGTTTAAATATTACCAGGGAAGGAGAGAAAAAAAGAAGATCATATTTATGTATTTTCCGGAATTCTGCCATCCTGAAGAGTATAATATATCTGTGTTCATCACTGGTACTCAACAGGCTGGATATCTTTAGGTCTTCCACCCTTGAAATGATTCTTCATGTTCTGATACTGCTCTCTTAAGCTGTCGTTTATCATAGGATGAACTTTCTCAAGAGCTTTTTTAAAATCATCCTCCAGAACCATGCTTCTTCCTTCCCTCATTGCAAACATGGCAGATTCACGGCAGAGAAGTTCAAGATCCGAACCGACATAACCTTCTGTCTTACCTGCAATCTTAACAATGAGGGAGTCCCTTACAGGATCGTCAAGTTTAAGCGCATTTTTATTCAGAAGATCAATTATAATTTTCCTTCTTTTACCTGAAGATAACCTCTTTTCAGCTTTCTTACTGCATAGTTCACATGCCTTTCTTATTTCATCCACCGTAATTATCCTGTTTGGCATAATGTCTCGTTTTTTTCTTATGTCAACAAAAATTTCCTCAAATATTAATTCATCAAAATCTTTTGTAATCTCAAGAATATCCTCTATGACAGAATATTCTATAGGTAAAAATCTGGAGTGAATATGCAGTATCTTCTCTCGTGATTTTGCGTCCGGTTCTCCAATATATACCAGCCTGTCAAACCTTCCGGCACGCAGGAGTGCCTGGTCAATGATATCCGGCCTGTTGGTTGCGGCAAGAACTGAAACACCGGTGAGATCTTCAAGACCGTCAAATTCAGTCAGAATCTGGTTGACCACGCTTTCAATAACATGAGAATCTGATCCACGCCCCCTTGCGGGTGCAAGCGCGTCAAGTTCATCAAAAAATATTATCGAGGGTGCCACCTGACGCGCTTTCCTGAATACTTCCCTGACAGCCTTTTCACTCTCCCCTACCCATTTAGAGAGAAGCTGTGGCCCCCTTACCGGAATGAAATTTGCTCCGCTCTCATTTGCCACTGCTTTTGCTATCAGTGTTTTACCTGTCCCGGGAGGGCCGTAAAGCAGAACACCTCTTGGAGGTTCAATGCCAAGATTTTCAAACCTTTCCCTTTTGGTGAGCGGATATTCAACAGTCTCACGGACTTCCTCCTTTTCAGCGTCAAGACCTCCTATATCCCGCCAGTTTATATGAGATACTTCAAGGAAAACTTCACGCATTGCACTTGGGCTGATCTCTCTTAATGCCAGCCTGAAATCTCTTATTAATATTTCAATTGATTCAAGAATTTCAGGAGATATTTCGTCTGATTCAAGATCAATATGCGGGAGATACCTGCGGAGTGCCCTCATGGCAGCTTCACGGCCGAGTGCCGCTAGATCAGCACCAACAAAACCTGTAGTTTTTCCTGCAAGTTCTTTTAAGAGCATCTCCCTTGTTTTGCCGACTTCATCTTTTATCATCCGGAGTTCTTCTTCAAGATCTCCCCTGTCACTGGGTTCTGCGGCTTTAAGCTCTTTTTTCTTGGCTATAATTCTGTTCTCTCCCTCAATAGGCATACCTCTGGTATGGATTCGGAGTATCTCCATACGATCTTCCTCTCCCGGCACTCCAATCTCAATCTCACGGTCAAAACGTCCCGGCCTTCTAAGAGCCTGGTCAATTGCATCAAGCCGGTTGGTAGCACCTATTACAACTACCTGCCCCCTCTCGTCAAGACCGTCCATCATGGTCAGAAGCTGAGCAACAACCCTCCTCTCAACTTCGCCTGTTACATCCTCTCTTTTTGGTGCAATGGAGTCCAGTTCATCTATGAATATGATGGAGGGAGCATTTTCCTCAGCCTCGTCAAAAATTTCCCTCAGTCTTTGTTCACTCTCGCCGTAATATTTGGAGATTATTTCAGGTCCGGCGATTGATATGAAGTGTGCGCCGCTCTCATTTGCGACTGCCTTTGCAATGAGGGTTTTTCCTGTTCCCGGAGGGCCGTATAGTAAAACACCTTTTGGGGGATCGATTCCAAGTTTACTGAATAATTCCGGGTGCCGCATCGGGAGTTCAATAGTTTCCCTTACATTCTGAAGCTCAGTTTTAAGGCCGCCGATGTCTTCATATGATATCATTTTCAGGCCTTCAAAGCCTGCGGCAGGTTTATCTGAAAATTCTATTTCAGTATCTCTTGAAATAATCACTGCATTTTCTGGTTCCAGATGAATTACCTTAAATGCTACCGGCTGAGGCTGAACAAACGGCATTCCGGCCAGAACCGGAACACTGTCATCATGCAGCACAGGATAATCAATAAGTCTTGACATTGCACTGTTGTAATTTATCGGCAGCTGACGCGGGAGGTCCTCCGGCGGAGCCAGAACAACTCTCTTTGCAGTTACAACCTCCTTTACAGGCGTTACTGAAACCCTGTCACCGATACTGATTCCGGCATTCATCCGGGTAAAGTTATCAATTTTAATTTTTTCCTGATTCCAGTCATTGACCATCATCCTCCATACCTTTGCAACAGTCTTTCTTTTCCCTTCGAGATAGACAAGATCTCCGGGGGAGATATGAAGCTGAAGCATCGTTTCAGGATCAAGTCTTGCCCTTCCGCTTCCCTGATCTTCAGGATAAGCGCTATCAGTTCTGAGATTTATCATGATTACACCTTAAGACAAATATATGCTAATGGATATAAGTAATTGTCATATATGCTCACTATCGTATTTGATCCATTCCATGGTGCTGCGGGAGATATGATAATATCCTCACTGCTTGACCTGGGGGCAGATGAAGAAGAGGTTATGACTGCAATGGAGTCAGTCGTGACCAGACCCTCTCTTAAAAGAGTAAATAGGTGTGGAATTTCAGCTTTATACATCAATACACATGCAGAGAAGATCTCCAGAACCCCGGAAGAGGTATATTCAATTGTTAAAACCGCATCAGCGCCAAAAAATGCTATAACGATGGCATTATCGGTATTCAGAAGAATAGCGGAGGCTGAAGAGAAGATACACGGCCACTGCCCACATTTCCACGAAGTCGGCGCGGATGATGCCATTGCAGATGTTATTGGCGCATGCACAGCGTTTCTCTCTGTTAATCCTGATCTGGTTTTTGTAATGCCTGTAAGGACAGGAACCGGATTTGTAAGGTCAGCACACGGCATAATTCCGGTGCCTGCGCCCGCAACTATGGAGATAATGTGCAGAGGTAAACTCAGGTATTTACATTCCGATGAAAAATGTGAACTGCTTACACCTACCGGTGCGGCATTATTATCAGAATTCAGTTCATATGCCGGAACTGACCACCCACCTGAGGGCAGGATATTATCAACAGGATATGGTGCAGGAACTGCTGATACAGAAGATATACCAAATGTGCTCAGATTATATACAGTTGAATCTGAGCAAAATGAAGAGAATGTTGTGGACATTCTGGAGACAAATGTGGATGATACAACCGGTGAAAATATTGCATATCTTATCCGGAAACTCATGAATTCCGGGGCAAGGGATGTATCCGCAATTCCGGCAATAATGAAGAAAGGCAGGCCCGGACACCTGTTAAAAGTAATATGCAGCCCAAAAGACTCTGAAAAGTTTGTAGGGATTTTATGTGATGAACTAGGCACACTGGGTATAAGGCACTTTAAGTCTGTTCACAGGACTGCTATAAAGAGGATGTTTGAAAAGATTGAGTTAAATTCCGGGGAAAATAAATATTCTGTAACCATAAAAGCCGGCATAAAGGAGAACAGAATTATTTCACTTAAACCTGAATATGATGATATTAAAATCATTGCTGAAAATACCGGAATTCCACTGCAGGAAGTCAGAAGAATTGCCACAGAGAAAGGTTATCAGACATTGAAGCAGAGATTCAGCAGTACAGAACTGAACTAAATGAATAATATATTTTTTTAACGGAAAGTAAACCATGGATATTTCAAAGATACATACAGGCTCAGACGTACTTGACGAACTTATAGGCGGAGGTCTGGAGAAAAGAGTAATTACACAATATTATGGCGAACCTGCAGGAGGTAAAAGCACCTTCTGTCTCATGAGTGCTGTAAGTGTCCTTAAGTCCGGGGGTTCAGTTATATACATAGACTCGGAAGGTTTTTCAGCAGAGCGGTACAGGCAGATTGCCGGAGAAAATGCCACTGAAATGGCTGCTAATATCATTTTATTTGAACCATGTGACTTCAGGGAGCAGAGTATTATGATCGACCAGTGCAGGGAAATCCTGGAGAAAAAAAGCACCGGGCTGATTATTCTTGATTCTATTACGGCACTGTACAGGGTGAATGCCGCAGGTTCCGGAGATGTGCAGAGGCAGCTGTCGCAGCAGCTGATTAAACTTCTGGCTTATTCAAGAAGATATGATATCCCCGTAATTGTAACAAATCAGGTCTATACTGACATTGATACAGACAGGCTGTCAGGCCTTGGAGGGACATCACTAAGACATATTTCAAAGGTGATCGTCAGAATAGAAAGGGATAATAACTCAAGAAAAGCTGTTCTTGAAAAACACCGCTCAAAACCGGAGGGAGAATCTTTTCGGTTTGAAATAACAGAAAAAGGGATTAAAAAGATATCGAACCCTTAAATACTGTAACAGCAGGCCCCTTCATTCTTGCCCTTCCGTCATCTATAAATATCGTCAGCGGACCGCCTTTTGTTGTGACACTGACCACATTCCCGGTTTTGTTAAGATAATTTGCAACTGCGGCAGAGGCTGTTGATCCTGTACCGCAGCTGAATGTTTCGTCCTCAACGCCTCTTTCAAATGTCCGGATGGCAATTTCATCTTTGCCTGTGATCTCTACAAAATTTACATTTGCCCCTTTTGGAAATGATTCATGGTGTCTTATCTTTGGTGCTATTTCACACACGGGCAGAATGTTAAGGTCCCCGGTGAAGACTACGGCATGGGGCACTCCTGTATTCACAGCATACACGGTCCTGCCGTCAATCTCCTCGCAATAGTTTCCTGATCCTGCTGCCGGTATCCGTGTTCTCTCAAAGATAATTTCACCCATGTCTATAACTGCCGAAAATTCACCTTCGGAATCATACTCCATATCAACAGAGAGAACTCCGGACTCAGTCTCAATTGTGCAGTTAGCCTTAACATATTCCATATCGAAGGCATATTTTGCAAGGCAGCGGATGCCATTGCCGCACATCTCGGCCTCACTTTCATCGGGCTGAAAAAGTCTCATTCTTACATCTGCAACTTCAGATCCGGATACAAATAAGACTCCGTCTGCACCTATACCATACCTGCGGTCGCAGTATAATCCGGCAAACTGCCCCTTCATCAGATCCGGAATTATATTCTCTTTCATCTCATCAATTAAAATGAAATCATTACCGTTACCCTGCAGTTTTGTAAAGAATATCTCCATTTAAAAAACCCTGTTTACGTATTTGTCCCTAAAATTAATCAATTTATTTACATACTTTTTTTTCAGTATTTATAGTGCCGGCATCCACAGATGGACACTTGTCAATACAGAAAAAAACATACAGGTGCCGCCAAAATACTAAAGCAAGAATATAATGTCGTAAAATAATAATGTAGATTATGATAATGTTCTGTGGTTCTGAATTAACGAACACCCCACTTCTCCAGAGCCTTTCTAAGTTCTGTGTGGTCTTTTGCATATTCCTGTGCCGTTAAACCCTCCATATATGCATCCACTGCCTGCCTCATTGCACGCGCACCTGATTCAGTCCCATCAGGGTGCCCGTGAATACCACCTCCGGCCTGCAGAACAATATCACAGCCAAGTCCTGATATTTCAGCGTGAACCTTTCCCGGATGCAACCCGCCGCTTGCCACCGGAAAAACAGGTTTCAGCCCGAAATAATCTTCTTTCAATATTTCGTTGTCCCTTTTAAGCTCTTCGGGTGAATGGCCCATCTTTCCACTTATAGTTCCGGTATGCAGCTGGTCCCCGCCTGAAAGGCGGACAAGTCTTGCAAGCGGCCTCATTGCAATACCGTGTTCTGGCATTCTGGTCATTGCACCATGCATTGTCCGGTGAACATGAACCGGTACATTTATTTTCATCTCTTCTGATAGTGCCTGAAGCGCCGAATAACCGCAGGTGATTACATCAACCATAAGTGTGTTTGCACCATGCTCAAGTGCTCTTTCAGCACGCTCTACTATTCTGTCAGCACGGTCAGAGATATTGACAGCATAAAGGATTTTCCTGCCTGTTTCACCCTGTGCCCTGTCAATTTTCCCCATAACTGCCTCAATTCTCTCATCCATTGGACAAAATGCCTGGTCTGTCAGTGTTTCATCATCTTTAATGAAATCTACACCACCAACAGCGGCATTATATGCAACTTCAGCAGTATCTTTTGGAGTCAGGCCAACCTTTGGTTTAATAATAGTTCCGACATGCGGTCTTCCGGATTTATCTGTACCGATAAGCCTCCTGACACCTTTCATACCAAAAAGAGGTCCTTCAAAGCAGGCAAGTTTTTCAGGAATGTCAATATCCAGAAGACGCACAGCGTCAAGTCTTCCAAGTCCAAAAAGATTTCCGGCAAAAACACTTAGATACTGAGGTATATTTCCAGGTTCAAAAATCTCAGCAGGATAGCGTATTTTTGCGACATACCCGTCTCCCTCTGCATGAAGTTCCTCAACGCTCCCGTCAAGAGCTTTTACATAATCCTTTCTTGTTTTAAGATCAGTCCATGTACCTGTTGTCTCTTCTTCAGCAATTGCTATTGCCGCATCCTCAGGTTTTGTATCGCTGCGTGGCCTGAAGTAATAATATGAGAATAGATCAGACATAGTAATTTACCATTACCGGCAAGGTATTAAAATATTATTGAGGTTCTGCAAAAATATCACTTCCTGAAAATACAAAACACCTTAGATTACTGATGCGTATAAATTCACGCGGAATAATGAAAAGAATGATTAGTATTCCAACAGACTCTTTAATATTACAGGAATTTTTATGAAAGTCGCTATTGTTTTTGACAGTGCAGGCACTCTATTATATACTTACCGTGTAGCGATGGATGTAAGGTCCAGGAAAATGAAGACGGGTGTAGAAAGTACAATGCTCACATGTTCCAAAGAGGGACGATCACTGATTCTTCTTTACGCACACTCGCTGAATATATTTGAGACGCCGTCTGATACACTTCTCTCTGATTATATGAAAAAAGAAGGTATAAAATTTGGAATTGCCTGTTCAAACGGTATAGTTACGCATGAAGAAGTCTCAGAATATCTTCTGAATGATGAATTCGCCAGAATTTCAGATCTCCAGGTATGTATAAAAAAAGTCTGGAACTGTTGCAAAAAACTACCGATTGTTGCTATGAACAGTGGTGTTATCGTTAACCGGAACCTTAAGGGAATTGAATTTACTATAACTTCCGGAGGGCGGCCTTTTTCAAATGCAAAAGAGGCAGTCTCCGATTTACATAAGATGGGAGTTGCAACATATGTAGCATCAGGAGACAGAACAGACAAACTGGTCAGAATGGCTGACTATCTTGGTATTGCCCATGACAATATACACGGTGTTGCTACGCCGTCAATAAAAGCACAGGTCATAAAAGATCTGAAATGTGAATATGATACTGTAATTATGGTTGGGGACGGAGTAAATGATATTCCAGCACTAAGAGAAGCAGATATTTCAGTTCTTACATGTCAGCAAAATAAGAATAAGCCAAATAAACTTATTGAAGCAGCAGACATTATTATAAATGATGTGAGTGAAATTAAAAATATCGCAGAAAATGCAATCAATGGGCGGGATTTCAAAAAAAATTGAATTCTTCAGAGTCCAATATAAACTATTTTAAATTTTAAAGACAATTTTTCATCTACAAAAGATAAGTTGATACTCTCCGGAATTATTTTGATACACTGACACATCAGACTGATGTTAACAGACAATCCAGAAGGAGTAGTATTATTATTATCATAAAACAGTTATTATTTAGAGGATTAATCTTATGGCACCATTTGTTACGGTTGAGAATCTTTGCAAGGACTTTGATGGACATAGGGTTCTGGACAATATAAATTTTGATATAGAAGAAGGGGAAATTGTCGGAATAATAGGCAGAAGCGGTGCAGGCAAAACAGTGCTGATGCATCTTATAAGGGGCGTAGACACACCGCCGACTTCCGGCAGAATTATTTTCCATATATCATACTGTGAAAAATGTCCACATACAGATCTGCAAAGCAAAGCAGGGAGTAAATGCCCAAAATGTGGTAGTAAATTAATTTCAGGCGATTTTGATCTCTGGGATGAAAATAACGCAGGGATGAAGAGAAGGATTATGCGCCGCAGTGCGATAATGTTTCAGAGGTCATTTGCACTTTATGGTGATGACAGGGTAATAGAAAATGTCATGCACGCATTAAGTGATGTAAATTATCCTTCAGAAAAACAGGTTTCAAGAGCTGCAGATCTTCTTGATGAAGTAAGACTCTCGCATAGGATGATGCACATTGCCCGCGATCTCTCCGGTGGAGAAAAACAGCGTGTGGTTCTTGCAAGGCAGCTTGCAAAAGAGCCACTCTTATTATGTGCAGATGAACCTACCGGAACTCTTGACCCCAGAACTGCCAATATCGTCCATGAGATGCTTCATGAGGCATCCGTAAATAACGGTATGAGTATGGTGGTATCTTCTCACTTCTCTGAGATAATTGAAGACATCTGCAAACGCGCAATATTTCTTGAAGATGGTAAGATCAAAAGAATCGGCGACTCCAAAGAAATTGTCAGGGAGTTTCTGAAAGATGCAAACGATGAAGAGAGCTTTGATAAACCTGATATCGGCAAAGATCTGCTTAAAGCAAAAGATGTTACCAAACGCTATATTACTGTTGACAGGGGTATGATTAAAGCCGTTGACGGGGTGTCTTTTGAGGTTGCCGAAAGAGAAATCTTTGGTATAATAGGAACAAGCGGCGCAGGAAAAACTACACTGTCAAGAATAATATCGGGGATTATTGAGCCTACCGGCGGAAACATGGATGTCAGAATCGGTGATCAGTGGATAGATATGACAAAGCCCGGAATAGAATTCCGCGGTCGGGCAAAATGCTACATTGGTCTGCTTCACCAGGAATATGATCTTTACCCGCACAGGAATATTCTGGATAACCTGACAGATTCAATCGGCCTTGAATTCCCGAAAGAACTTGCCATGAGAAAGGCAATAATCACTCTTAAAATGGCCGGTTTTACCGAGGATAAGAGCAGGGACATTCTGAACCGTCTCCCAAGTCAGCTGAGTGAAGGAGAGAAACACCGTGTTGCACTTGCACAGGTGCTTATCCGTGAACCAAGAATTATTCTTCTTGATGAGCCAACCGGAACAATGGATCCAATTACAAAGATAGATGTCAAACATTCCATAATGCACGCACGTGAAGAGATGGACGAGACATTTATTGTTGTTTCCCACGATATGGAATTTGTAAGGGATATATGTGACAGGGCGATGTTGATGAGACATGGTAAGATAGTAACTATCGGAAAAACGGAAGAAGTTCTGGAATACCTTACCAATGAAGAACGCGAAATTATGTCCCGTTCTGAAGTATGAGGTGTAAATTAAATGAAAATTCACCTTGACGGTGAGATAAGAGAAATAAAAGAAGGATCCAGGCTCAGGGATTTACTTCCTGATTTCAGGGAAGGGTTTTCTGTAGCCATAATTAAACCAGCAGGCATTCATGAAAGTGAAACAGCAAGTATCAGACTTCTGACTACCGCCGGAGAGATAGTAGTTGAGTTAAATGAGACTGCTGATAAACTCACAGGTGATGCAGGCTTTATAAATCTTTTTTCAGAACCGGAAAATGTTCACCCTGTCAGATGGTCTGACAGATATGGTGTTTCAGCCGGAAATTTTTCAGCCGGAATAATTCCGGATAAAAAGCATCACAGATATGCCCATAATGATGTAATACTGGGATGTGCCGGCTATGACCCGAAAAAATCCTTCCTTATTCTCTCAAAAATACCTCACTTTGCAGATCATGGATCAGATGTCTCCGGTGGAGTTATCGGAAAAATTGTCAGCGGAAAGGCAGTTGTTGAAAAACTGACTGTCAATGACAGAATTATTAATGCTGAAAGGATAATCAGCAGGGTTGACAGGTCTTCTTCTTTTACCACACAGGATATGGACCTGATACTGGAAGACGGTATGGAGATAATTTCCAGAATAGTCATACGTGCGTCCGGGTATTCTGATGACAATATCGACACAAGATCAGCAAACAGTGTTGAACATCTCCTTCTGACATATTCTGATGGCAGATTTGTCAATAACCTCAGTGCAGGTGCATTCATAAGGGACGAGAGAATGAAGAAGAGCATCGTCCCGTTTGAGTTTAAAAAAACAAGACTTGAAGGTTCTGTGACTGTCAGAACAGCTGGAAAACAGAAGGGCAGTATATATATCTATAAAAAAAGTGTTGCAAGCAGCCCGTCACATACCCATGTAGGAGAGGTTGAACATGGTATTGAAATTGCAAAACTTGCCGGCATGGATGAACAGTTTTCAGTAAAAGTCATCCCTGACCAGATTGACCTTCGCGGAATGAACCTTACAGAAGCAAAAGAGACTGCACTGAAATACGGCATATCATTCAGTTCTGATTCTGAAGATGAAGAGAGGGCTGTAACAGACCAGAACCCTGCTACAACACTTGAGGTGTTAAAGGAAGGGTCAGTGGAAGTTAAAACCGTTCCTTTGTCATCGGTTCTTAAAATTGAACTCTGGGATGAGAATGCACCAAAAACATGCGAAATATTCCGTGAAGTGACCGGGCTGAAGTGGTACCGCATTGGAAAACTGCCCGTAACACTCAATTTTGAAGATGTTTATCTATTCAGTCCAAAGATACCCAAAACCACTAAGATTAATATCGAGAACAACCCGTCAGGTGAAATTCCGGCTTATACCCTTGCCATGACAAACGACTCAAGGAAAAACAGCGGTCTTGTTGGGATAAGAACCGCACCGAACAGCGATTTTGGCCCTACATCAGAGCCGTTCAATGCCACAAACGTCATCGGCCGCCTGATTGACACAGATAAATTAAAATTTATTGAAGAAGGCAGTCGGATTTACATTATGGAGGAAAAATCAGATGCCTCCTGATAAACATTACACCCCGGAATTTGTAGGTACTGTTACAAAGTATGTATTTGTTGAATCTCCGGATGTGACTCCCCAGATGCTTGTAACAGCTGCATATGAAATCTCAGAAGGAGTTATGATTAAAGAAACATGCTTTGGTCTTCAGATTACAGGGCCGCAGAACAAAGTATCCAGGATTATAACTGAAATAAGAAAAAAAGATCCGGCACATATTTTTGTCAAGGATCGTGGCTACCCGCCCGGAGACAAAAGAAGATGCAGGGCAAATCTTGGAGGTGCAAGACCTGGATATTATGGCCATGAGTTTGAAATCGGTCTGGTCAGATATATATCAAAAGGTCTTGAGGAACTCGGCAGAGATGGTAATCAGTATCATTATAATCCTGAAAAAACTCTGACTGAAAAGAAGAAGCTTCCGGCAGAAGAACTTGTAAATATTATTAATTCAGAGGTGCCCTGACAATGGCAAAAGTTTTCATATACCCATCAACAAGCCTTATATTATCAGATATGGTCGAGAGATTCGGACATCAGCCCCTTGGAGCAGCAGTTGCAGTAAGGGAAAAGATACAGACTCCGGGACTTGATTCACCCCCTATGCAGATGACTCCGGAAGACCCAAAAAAAGGCCTGAAATATGCAGCAGTTGAAGTTCCTGCCGGAGTCAGGGGAAGAATGGCTCTCTTTGGCCCGATGATTGATGAGGCAGAGGCTGCGATAATTATCAATGACGCAGACCTGTCTTTTGGCTGTATGGGATGTGCCAGAACAAATGAACTTGTAAAATACCTGGTACGGACAAGGGAAGACATCCCTGTGCTTGACCTCAATTATCCGTCGAATGAAGAGGAAGGGATACAGTTTGTTGCAGATATTAAGGGCTTCCTTGACAGCCTGGAGGTGCCCGGTGAGAAATCAGCCGGTAAGGAAAATTCCAGAGGTGAAGAATAAGTGAATGATCAACCTGTAAGAGTGGCGCAGTTGTCATGCGGCCCTGAACACAGCGGAGTGCAGAAGGAGATCTATGATGCAGCCGAGATGGTCAATGCAGAGATGTTCTTTCCGGATGTCACATTAAAGGATATCAGAGAGGCATATGAGGAATTCGGTCTTGAGGCAAAGTCCGGGGACTTAAAACTTGCAATTGCAAGGGCAAAGGCTCTTGTGGAAGGATCCGTGGAAGCAGATGCGGTATTCATTGCCACATGCTTCAGATGCTCAGAAGCTGCAATCGTCAGAAATGAACTGAGAAGGTATATCCACAATAACTCCAGTCTTCCGGTGGTAAGTTATTCATTTACTGAAAGGACAACTTCCGGAACACTCCTGACAAGAATGGAAGCTTTAACAACAATTGCAAGAAGAAGGGCACTTTTAGCAAGGGAAGTTCAGGAAGGAATAACTCTTGGCATTGATTCCGGTTCTTCAACGACAAAAGCTGTTGTTATGAAAGACAATGAGATTGTCGGCACAGGGTGGACAGCTACAACTGAGGTATTAGGCAGTGCAAAAACTGTTATGGAAAATGCCCTTGAAGAAGCAGGAATTAAGCTCTCTGATGTCGATGCAATCGGCACAACAGGATATGGCAGGTATCTTATAGGCAATAAGCTTAAAGCAGACCTGATTCAGGAAGAGCTAACTGTAAATTCAAAAGGTGCTGTATATCTTGCTGACCGGCAGAAAGGTGAAGCAACTGTCATTGATATTGGAGGGATGGATAATAAGGCAATCTCTGTTCAGGACGGAATTCCTGGCACTTTTACAATGGGAGGAATATGCGCCGGAGCTTCCGGAAGGTTCCTTGAGATGACTTCAAAGAGGCTTGGAGTTGATATTACAGAACTCGGTCCGCTTGCGATGGGGGGACAGTCAGGTGAAGTTCCAATGAACAGCTACTGTATTGTCTTTGGAACCCAGAGCCTTGTAAACGCCCTTGCGGAAGGTCACACAAAACAGGACGTTGCCGCAGCCGCATGCCGGAGTGTTGCCGAGCAGGTATTTGAACAGCAGCTCCAGGAAGTTGACATTAAAGAACCGGTGATAATGGTCGGAGGTACGTCACTTATTCAGGGCCTTGTACATGAGATGGGCAAACTTCTACAGACAGATATTGTCGTTCCGCATCATTCACAGTATATCGGTTCAGTTGGATCTGCACTTCTTGCATCCGGATTCATAGAAAATAAGGACAGATGAGACAATGGCTCTTGATTATTTTCAGGTTGAATGCACAGAGAAGAAAGGCAGAAAAGCCTATGAAGAGATAGCCGGAGATATTCTGATGGACCTAAATCTGCTGCAGATTATCAGCAGATTTTACATCAAAATTGATCCGGAGTTTCCGTTCTTTGTTGCTGCGGGAGAGATCAGGAAGATGCCGGGGAAAATACGTGCCGGGGATTTTACAGGAATATTGAATGACGAAGGTAAGATTACAATAGAGATTGGGGATGAAACTTATCTGTCATTCCTTCTCAGAAAACTCTGGGATCTCTACGGCCGTGACAATATCATTCAGCCTGACCGTTTTACAATAACCATTGATGCCGGCATTGCAAAAGTGAAAGAGATAGAAAACCTTGTTGTCTTTGATGCCGGGACAGGGGTATATAAAGACATCATATATGCTATGCAGTGGATAGCCCCTGAAGGTTTTAAAGTGCGAAGAGAATGCACAAAAGGCAACCGTTTCTATTATATTGCAACTGAGAATATTCTGACCGATGAGCTTGTTGAAAAGGAGATATCAAAGGCTTTTCAGAAACTGGAGGGTTAATATATGACATTTGTTCCGATTACATACAAAGGAGGAGTATATAAGCATGACATTATACTTGACCTGATAGATGATCTCGGCGGGCATATTGTTCAGAAGCATATGATTGCACAGGATGTTGTACTACAGTGTCTTGTACCTAAAGAAGACATTCCACTGATAAAAGAGACTGGCAGGCCTTTTGGAAGTGAAGTTTTTGAGTCACCACTGGTAGGCACAGAGATCGCAGTAATTTCGCCAAGCCTTGAGATACATCATCTCCCGCATACATCCTGCGATGTGGCGGAATATCTCAGAAGTGCCGGTGCCAAGACCAATATGATTGGCCTTGCAAGAGGTTTTGGGAAGAGAATTGCAAACCTCAATATTGAGGAGAGGGATATCATCAACGAGCATGACTGTGCGGTTCTAATGCTTGGCAATTTTGAATCATGTATCCGGCATAAACTTCCGGCGCTGAGGCGTGGCATTAAAGTACCGATTATTCTAACCGGTGGTCCTGACACTGAATCACTCTCCGTCCTTGCAGATCCGCCTCTTGAAGGATATGTCGGCAATATCGGCAGGATTGGGCACAGGATGAAAAAACAGGAGGGTGAGATTGAATATCTTGATGATCTTGTGGATGTCATATCCGGAGTTCTTGATGAAAAAAGGGAGGAGATAGCAAAGGATCCCCTCTCTATATCACCGGCGAAGTTAATGTCCACACTAGATGAAGAGATGCAGATTACAAAAGGTTCAACCCACCCGACTCCTATCACTGTGCAGACAGCAGGACTGAGAGTGAAAATCCCATACGGAGAATATGCAGATGAGGTCAGTGCGGTAGAGATCGAAGACGGAGTTAAAATCGGTGATATCTGTGATATTGCCCCTTCCCGTATGCGCAATTACATATGGGTAAAGATCAAACCTTTTTCAGATACGAATATTATGGTTTGATATTATCCACAAACCAAATATTTTGAATATAATACAATATAATTTAACTATGACAGGTGTTTTTAGCTGTGGAATTTGAAAAGCTGTTAAAGGACATTGCAGAGATCGGTAAGGAAGAATTTGCAGAAGGGTGGCTGGATGAGATTGAAAAGGAATATGGCAAAGTTCCTCTGATATTTCAGAGAATGTCTAAAAGACCTGAAGTTCTCCTCTCTCATCTGCTCTACAAAGGTGCTGTAACTGATACCAGCACCCTTGATCCAAAATATGTGGAATTAATTTCACTTGCAGTCGGTGCTGCACTCAACTGCAAGCACTGCACTGAATATCATATGAGGGCTGCATTGAAAAAAGGTGCAACAAAGGATGAAATTCTTGAGGTTGTTCTTATTGCCGGTTCTCTTGCTCAGGCATCGGTTCTTGCTGATGCATACAGGGTTATTGATTCAGGAGAAGAGACCTGCAAAGGTTCATGCGATCTAAACGGGCTTTCAATTAAAAATAAAGTTAATGGCGACTGAGTGATTAACACCTGCTTATGACGGTTTTAATCCATAATAAACATACTTTTTTTATTTGCATCTGTTGCTGATTTCATTATTAATTTCATACCTTTTCCGGTTGATATGCGGCCCGGATTTTCGTAATTCTCCGGGAGGTATTAAATAGAACCCAGTCTCTATATGTGAATTGTTACTTTAAAAGGAGGTACATTCTATGGATATTGGAGATATGTTTAATGATTCCTTTGAATATACAAAGGAAGGACTGATGGGTAAATGGACAAAGTGGATTCTGCTTATTATTGCATCTGTTATTTTTCCGCTGATTATGGGATACCAGTTAAGAATTATGAGGGGTGAAAAACCTGCACCTGAAGCAGACAACTGGGTAAAAATGTTTGTTGACGGAATTGTATATCTTATCATTTCAATAATTTACATGATTCCGGTGATGATTGTCGGATTTATAATTATTGGCGGATCATTTATGGCGCTGGGTGCAGGTGATATAACAAGCCCCGTTGCCCTGATTGGTGCATTTGGAATAGGACTCATCATAGTATTAATTCTTGCAGTAATTATCGAACTTATAGCCATTGCAGGAATCATCCGGTTTGCAAGAGAAGGCAAATTTACTGAGGCATTTAATTTTTCTGAGATTATGGCAAAAATCGGAAAAATCGGATGGGCAAAATATTTCATAATGCTCTTTATTCTCTGGATTGCAATAGCAGTATTTTATACTATACTTGAAATGATCCCTGTAATCGGATGGCTTTTAATTTTCATACTCATGCCGGCAGTTGCAATATTTTCTTCACGTTATATATGCCTCATATATGACAGTGCTTAAAAAAAGAATAACACTTTTTTTTATTATTTTAGTTTCCGGATTATTTAATCCGGGTAAAAAAATATATTAAACTATACTGATCTAATCTTTTCTGCCGGAGATGTAACCGATAATAAGCAATAATAAAAATATTCCTGTCAGGGCAGTTACAGGGCTCCCCGACTGCCTGATGTTATCTGTCACTTCTTCATTGCTATTATTTCCATCCGGCAAACCGGATTTATTCTTATCTTCTGAAAGATTATCAGATGGTTCAGAACCTTTTAAACTGAAATTATTACCCATATCACCGGATGAACTTTTGGTTACCATCTGAAATAATCCGGAAGTATCATCAGTGCAGAATGCAAGATATTCACCGTCATCAGAAAATGAGAGATCCTTTACACCATTAACATCCGGGATATCTGCAATCAGATCACCATTCCGGTTAAATACAGATATCCGGTTATCATGTGCAACTGCTGTGCAGGAACCATCGGCAGAGAGTGCAACTCCTTTTGCACCTGCAATTAACTTCTCCCAGCGGATATTCCCTGTACGTGACAGGGCGTTTAAGGTGTCATCAACGGTATAAACAATAAAATCACCCTTTGAAGAGAGAGCAAGGTCAATTACAGGTTTCACTGAATGGGATTTCCTCGTCCAGATGATACTGCCACCATCGTCCATGAATATCAGATCACCAATTGAGGATCCGCCTGCAATATAACTGCCGTCTTCTGATACAGCAACCGAATCAAGGTCATATCCTGCATCAAAACTGACCGCTGTTTTATCTGTTGTATTATAAATATTCAAATCCTGATTATCTGTTGCAAAATAGAGAAGATTACCGTCATGAGATATTGCAGTGGATCTTATGACATACCCGTAATTTTTCCTGAATAATGAACTTCCGTCATGGTCAAAGAGGTCGAGTGAAACACCGCCGGAGAGTATCTTCCTGCCATCATCTGAGACAGCGGCATTATCTGACAGTCCAAGTTCTTTTGTCCATAATATACTGCCTTTATTGTCACAGCAGAAAAAACCGCCCGTGCCTCCACCTGCGACTGTTCCGCCGTCTCCGGATATTGAAACTTCTGCTGTGCCGGGGACAGTAATGATCTCCCAGAGCTTTTCAAAGGATATTTCATCGGCACTGACTGCATTATTTACGGCAGAAGCAACAGAAGGGATTGTCAGTATGAAAAGGAGAGAAAAAAAAAGAACTGAATATTTTTCCATCAGGCTTTCTCCCTTCTCCGCAGGAAAACAACGGACAGACCTGCAATTAATGACATTACAACCGATATACCAAGAGGTGCCGATTCAGAGGTATTATTTTCACTTTTTTCTGTATATGTGAAGAGGTCAGGATAAACATCAGCTGCAACCTCCTCAAGTCCTTCAACAATTCTTGGCCCGCCCCGGTCAATAATATCTGCATCAACAACATATACACGGTTATTCTTCACCGCATTCATATTTTTGAATCGTGATTCTTCCATGAGGTAATTATAGATTACATCCCTTCCTTCTTCACCCATGCCGGTACCTGAACTTACGACAATCACATCCGGATTTGTGACAACAAACTCTTCAAGGCTTACAGTACCCCATCCTTTAACTTCAGGGAATGCGTTCTTTGCACTGATTATCTCAAACATCTCGTTCTGGAAGGTGTCGCTTCCGCTTACCCAGACAGGATCATACCAGACTATATGCGCAACTGTCGGATGTTCATCTGCTCCGGCGGCCTTTGTCCGTATGGAATTAATGCGGCTTTCCATATCACTTACGATTTCTTTAGCTTTTGATTCAGTTCCGGTTGCCTCTCCGATAATTGTAATATCATTTAAGACATCTGAAATATCGGTAGGATTGGTTGAGATCACAACAAAGCCCATATTCCTGAGTTTATTTGCCACCTCTTCAGTATTCCCAAACGATGCAACAATAAGATCTGGTTTTGCAGCCACTATTTTTTCAACATTTGGCGTGGAATATCCACCGACTTTTTCAACATTTACCGCTTCTGCCGGGTAATTGCAGTAGTCAGTGACACCTACAATTTTATCTCCAAGGCCAAGTGCATACAGTATCTCAGTGTTGGCCGGAGCAAGAGAGATTATTCTCTGTGGATAACCTTTAATTTCAATCTCCTTTCCAAAGTCGTCAATTACAGTCACTACCCTGTCACTGTCCTCCGGAGATACAGCAGGTCCTGAACCGGATGCAGAATCTGAATCTGATGAAAGAGCCGCCGGAGTACTTCCCGACTGGCTGCCTGTTGATGTTTTTGCAACTGAGAGGTGGTCATCATGTTTTATCGGATATGGAAGTCCAAGGAGTGCCGGGACTGCGGCTGAGGTCATTCTGCACGGATTGTCAGTTAAGAGTGATGTCCACATGAAATAACCATCATCTGTTCTGTATGTCAGGAGGTTGTCCACCGGAGATTTGCCGTTCTTTATAAAACTGGTTGGATCTTCCCCGGCGGCGATAAGTGCCTGTATAACCCATGAATCAGATGCAGTATTTGATGAACTCGATCCGCCGTAATTAAAACCACCGTCTTCACCCTGACTGTTCCTGAAGAATTTCATCGCTGATTTGACTGATGAATCAGATGAACTCCTGCCTGCTGAGCAAAGGGCCATAACAGCAGAGGATGTATCATCATTGTCACTTTCAGCATCAATTGTCCACCCAAAGCCTCCGTCATCATTCTGCTGTGATTCAAGCCACTGTATTGACTTTGAAACGTCTTCTCCGGCAGCTGAAAGTGCCATAACAGCCCAGTTGGTAGTATAGATATGATCACCGTACTGCCCGGAATCTTTCTCTTTACTTTTCAGGAGAGAGACAAAATCCGCTCCTTCAAAACTGCGTGGATCTTCACCGGCAGCAATCAGAGTCAGAATCATCTTTGATGTCTCTGATGTACCATCCAGCGCAACAGTCTCAGGTGCAATTGACTTCAGGTAATCTATAGCAGAAACACCTCCGGACTTACATTCAGACAGGTCATCTCCGGCAGCAGAAAGAGCCAACATAACCCATGTTGAAGTACCTGGGTTTGAATCTCGGTCTGATTCACCAAAGCCGCCGTCAGATTTCTGGCATGACTTCATGTAATTTATCGATCCTGTTATCTCCTGGTCTGAAAGACCCATAGGGTAACTGTCTGCCGGGCAGACCAGTACTAACAAAAGTACGGTTAAAAATATTGATAATAATTTTTTTCTCATTTATGATGTCCTCTTTTATATTTCAGAATAATTGCAGCAGAAAGAACTGACATTAAAGCAAATACCGGCATTACAGATGAACCGGATTTTTCCGGATTCTGATTTTCCCCGGGCAGATTATCTTTCTCTGCTGCGGAAATTGCAGAAGAGTCACTCTCTGATGAGATCGTTGCAAGAATGAATGAAGATACACCCTTTTTGGATGTACCCTTAAATGTCACCATACCTCTCTCATCATCATTGAGGATTTCGGGTGTAATTATCTCGGTACTGCCATCATTCAGTATATGAATTATTCTGAATTCAGAGATGCTGCCTTTACTGTTCAGAAGTTCTTCTGACACTGTCATGTATACAGTCGCAGATTCAATATCCACACCGTTTTCAATATTCTCTTTTTCAGCATCAAGCTCATAGACCGCATTGCCGATGATTTTTCCTGTTCCTGAGTTCTTCAGCATCCGGTTAATATTTTCAGAGTCTATTTTATCAGGTATTGACAGAACAAGCTGGCCGTCAACAGGTATGCTGTTCATCTCCATATCAAGGTAAGCTTCAGCTCCGGTTATGGAATCTTTGACCACCGGAGATGTAGACATTAGTATGGATTCTATCTCACCGGAAGTTACACCATCACGGACATTATAATCCTTAAACCTTATTTTTAGAGTTAAATCGCCCCGCGTAATTATCAGCGTATTTTTATCCTGTACAATATCCTCTCCGGAGGATATTGCAGAAATGATATCTATTGATAAATAGATCCTGCTGCCTTCAAGAGTAAGGGAGGAATCCTCCGGCAGTCCGATTACCACATCGACTGAACCGGTTCCTTCAGAAACTTTTCCCCCGGATGTAGTTGCAGCTGCACTACCTCCGCTGAAAGAGCCTGATCCGCCGGAAGAAGATGAGGAAATACTGGCTTTAAGTGCAATCTTCTGAGCCGATTCTTCAGGTACAGTCTCCATGCTCTCGCTGTAATACCATAATACTTCATCCCCGTTGCTTAATTTATAGACATTGGCACCAACACTTGGAGAATTCCCGTTTACCTGATACATCCAGCCGGAACTTCCTTCATTATCCCTGCCCTGCACTGATTTAACAAAGAGCGTACCATATTCGGAAAACCAGTCATCATCAACGACAAACGGAATTCCCTGCACGTGGAGGATACCAAGAGCAGTACCTGTTTCTACAGCATAGACTTTTCCGCTGTTAACAGCAGTTACATTAAATGTACCTGATGTCAGAGTTACAGGAGTATATGTGAGCGAACTTCCACCGCCACTTCCTCCTCCACTGCCGCCGCCTCCGCTGGATTTTGCGTGGGCTGAAATAAGACCATAAACTGAAAATCCAGTGGAACGGACATATATTCTGGTATAATTTCCGGCAGTCGCATATGAAGAAGGTGACAGAATCTCACTCTCTCCGTCATCCTTCCACCTTATTATCCTGACCTTTGAAATCCCGCCCTGACTGTCAATCCAGGTATTTTTTACAGTAAATGTGAGGTTTACTCCCGAAATTGATGATTCATTTGTAAATCCTGTTTTTGTGAAATAGACAGTATATGCAATACTGTCACACACAAGATTTGAATCTGTGCATGCAACAGAGAAAGCATTCTCTGCATCGGGCATCACATCCGGAGAGATGTTAGTCTCAACTGTGGCATTCCCCTGGTAGTCACTCATTGTAAAATTAAAGTTCACTGAGGCATTGCCAACATCAGGACTAATTTCACTGCCGTTTATTCCCGGAGAAGATATTATCACTGAAGTAACTTCACCTGAAAGTACATCACCTGATCTGGTATAATTTCCGGTCTGAATCATCACCCCTGTCCCGTCGGGTTTTGTATATTCTGCAAGTCCGCCTGACTCATTCCAGCCAGAGAGATTAATCTTTATATCCTGTTTCCCGGACTGTGAACCTGAAATTTTTACACCGGGAACATCAGCCGAAACAGAATTTTCGGCTGTTTTATTCACCGGTGCAGTGATTACGTTTATTTTAAGACTAACAGAGCGTGATTCAGTTTCATCACTGTTATATACTGTAAGTTTTGCAGTATATTCACTGACATTTGTGTACGTATGCAGTACGGAAACACCTGAAAGACTGCCGGAGATATGATTGCCGGAACCATCTCCAAAATCAAGGACAAACTTCTTTACATTTTCGCACCCTGTTGCAGAAAAACTTACATTAAGTGGTGATTTTCCGCCTTCAGGGGATGCATACAGATGTGGTTCTCCAAGTGGCATTTCCGGGCCGAAACAGTAGAGAGAATCGTAATATGCACCGCCGATATAGAGCATCTCATTGTCAATTACCGGAGATGAACCCCAGAATGCCGCAAAGTAACCACCGGCAGGTTCTGCCTGTGCATATTCCCATATCCTGCTTCCGTTGACAGGACTTAAACAGATCACCCTGCCGGATTTTTCATTGGTGGCAAAATATACACTGTTCTCTGCAGCAGCAGGAGATGCTGCAACGCCGGCAGATGAATAGGACCATTCTTCAGTCCCGTCTTCTGAACTGTACTTATGAAGACCGTCCTTTTCACCGACATACAAATATCCGTCAATGAATGCAGGCGTGCCTGCACCGTTTGGTGAACTGATGTCAGTTTTCCAGATTTCTTCACCTGAACTCTTGTTTACTGCATAAAGGTACGATGAAGTGGTGAAATAAACTGCATCAGTGCCCATAACAGGGGACGAGAGTATCTTTTCAGGTGATACAAAATTCCAGTTCTCATCAAAGGTCTCATAATTTAAAGAGTAAAGTTTCTGAGAATCTCCGGCAGCGAAATAGACATTTCCGCCGGACACAACAGGAGAACTCCTGTATTCCAGTGTTCCTCCGCCGTTGTAGGTCTTAACCTCATTGCCATCAAAATCAAATTTCCTCA
This sequence comes from Methanoplanus limicola DSM 2279, assembly GCF_000243255.1. Classification (NCBI taxonomy): domain Archaea; kingdom Methanobacteriati; phylum Methanobacteriota; class Methanomicrobia; order Methanomicrobiales; family Methanomicrobiaceae; genus Methanoplanus; species Methanoplanus limicola. The sequence goes on along the minus strand of NZ_CM001436.1, from coordinate 1,683,811 downwards.
GTATTCCCGTAGTCTGGGAAACTGCAAGAAGATAATTTCCTGAGACTACGGGAGATGAGGTTGCCTGACTCCACCACCGGGGTGAGTTATCAAGTGTTTTTGTCCAGTTGGTTTTTCCGGTACCCATATCAATGGCATACAATACTCCGTTTATGCCTCTGACAAATACTCTGCCCCCACCTGTTGCAGCGGCTGCCAGGTAAGAACCGACTCCGCTGGCAAGTGTGTTCTTCCAGAGATACATACCGTCACTCTGGTTATAGCAGTAGAGGTAATAGTCATCCTTTTTGTTTGTCGTCCACCAAGTGGAGAAGAAGACTTTGCCATCCGCAATTACAGGCGGAGTTTCAACATCGCCGGAGACAGGAGCTGTACTCCAGCGGATGTTGGAGGTTTGTGGACCTTTGATCTGTTTTTTTAGAACAGAAACCGTAATATTGACTGAATTTTCTGAGTCTCCCGGTGCCGGATATATTCCTTTCCCTGAATCACAGAACCCATAGACAAACTGGAGATTGTCCCCGTCTTTTAAAACATTACCGGCAAGCCCTTCTGTTTTTCTCTCACCGTTGATGTATTCAGACCAGCAGTAAGAAAGATCATCTGTCCGGTTTATCCCCTGAATTCCGGTAAGCTCAAAAGTCTTATGCAGAAGGTATGACGAATCATCTGTATAAAATTCAAACCCTCCTGTCTCTGATGCTTGTTTCAGTGCTGCAAGATCAGACGTCGCATTTACTTCATACTCTGCTGAAGGGTTGTTTTTAGGTGAATATCTGAAATCCGGCCCTTCCTCAAGTGTAACTGCACCGTTCCAGCTGAAATTATCTTTACCGAAGCAGTAAAGAGTATTGTAATATGCACCACCAATATAGAGCTTTTCATCATTAATCACCGGAGATGAACCCCAGAATGCTGCGAAGTAACCACCGGCAGGTGCTGCCTGTGCATATTCCCAGATCAAAGTGCCGTCACCGGGATTCAGACAGATTACTTTTCCGCCTTTCTCATTGGTGGCAAAATATACACCGTTCTCTGCAACAGCAGGAGATGCTGCAACGCTTGCTGATGAATAAGACCATTCCTCAGATCCGTCTGCCGAATTGTATTTGTGCAGACCGTCTTTCTCGCCGGCATAGAGATACCCGTCCATGAATGCAGGCGTGCCTGCACCGTTTGGTGAACTGATGTCAGTTTTCCAGAGTTCTTCACCTGAACTCTTATTTACTGCATAAAGGTACGATGAAGTGGTGAAATAAACTGCATCAGTGCCCATAACAGGGGACGAGAGTATCTTTTCAGGTGATACAAAATTCCAGTTCTCATCAAAGGTCTCATAATTTAAAGAGTAAAGTTTCTGAGAATCTCCGGCAGCGAAATAAACATTTCCTCCGGATACAACCGGAGAACTCCTGTGTTCAAGAGTTCCTCCGCCGCTGTAGGTCTGAATCTCATTTCCTTCAAAATCAAACTTTTTTAGTATTCCCGTTGTCTGGGAGACTGCAAGAATACAGTCTCCTGAAACTACAGGAGAAGAAGTTGCCTGGCTCCACCACTGAGGCGAATTATCAAGGGTTTTTGTCCATTCTGTCACCCCTGTATCCATATCAACAGCATACAATACTCCGTTTATGCCTCTGACAAATACTCTGCCCCCACCTGTTGCAGCGGCTGCCAGGTAAGAGCCGACTCCGCTGGCAAGTGTGTTCTTCCAGAGATACATACCGTCACTCTGGTTATAGCAGTAGAGGTAATAGTCATCCTTTTTGTTTGTCGTCCACCAGGTGGAGAAGAAGACTTTGCCATCCGCAATTACAGGCGGAGTTTCAACATCGCCGGAGACAGGGGTTGTATTCCACAAAAGTTCTCCACTTACAGGTCCGGCGCATTCATCTGCTGTATTATCCTCATAATTATAAAAGAGATTATCGCTCTCTGGTTCAGACTGTACAACCGGATTTATAACCTGATTAGTATCTGAAGAATCCGGACTGAAAGATTCAAAAATACCTGAATTTGCAGAATATAACTCTTCTTCACCGGTGTTATTCAGGATATCACCTGTAAAATCTTCCGGACAAATTACTGATTCAGTATCCTGTATGCATAAAGAAGAGTTCATATAATCAGTGTCTGACGCTGAAACTGTCCCTGACAATAGTGTAATAATTAAAAAAAATACTATTACTGAATTAAATGTCCGTGTATTCGTACCAAATATCATAAAATAAACTCCGGAATTAATTTCATAATATTGGAATTCAGAAGATATATAATTCACCCTAATTTTAGATAACTAAAAATAAGTTTGGTTCATTTGCATGATATTTTTGCGCACAACCCCGAGATATCTCCGGAATAATATATTCCGTTAGCTATGGCTCCCAGTGTATCAGGCAGTTTCTTTTCTGAAGTAAAATCAGAAAATTCACCGAAGAGATATACAGGAATATTATTATTCATCGATAAAGCTTCAATATTTACAATATTACTGTCGCCGACACACATGCCGGCAACTATGACCGCATCGGACTGTGAAATAACTTCAGAGAGTTTAGCCAGTATTGCACCATCGGGAGGAGAGAAAGGCATAACCGACAGCACTTCGATCCCAACTGATCTGGCTGCAGAATAATCCGAATCATCAATTGAGAGAATTCCGGCAGTCAGTTCATGTCCGCATTCATAAAGGGCATACATTATCTCACAGCCCGAACCTCCGCCGGAGATGATATGAATTTTAAGTTTTTTAGCTGATTTTTCACCTGATTCAATTAAGGACACTATCCTTGGTTTCTTTGTTATAGGATTTACAGCTACAACTGCATTAATGTCATAAAATTCCGAGAGATTTTTCTGTGTAATGACTTCATTTGGCAGACCGGACAAGCATATTTTTCCTTTATTCAATAAAATTAACCTGTCACAGTACTGGGATGCAAGATTTAAATCATGAAATACTCCTATCTTTGTCACACCGGAAAGACCCTTTATCAGGTTCAGTATCTCCATCTGGTGATTGATATCAAGGTGTGATGTCGCCTCATCCAGCAGAAGCACTTTTGGCTGCTGCGCAAGCGCCCTTGCTATAATCACCCTCTGCCTCTCACCACCGCTTATCTCTTTTACAGATCTCTCTGCAAGATGTCTGATATTGCATTTATCTATTGCCTGATTCACAATTTCAGTATCAGTGGCAGATTCCTGGCTGAATCTGCCTATGTAGGCATGACGGCCCATCATCACAATATCAAAGACTGAATAATCAAAGGATACTGCAGTCTCCTGTGGGACAACACCAAGGGTTTTTGCCATCTCTTTTGGCGAAACCTTTGATATATTAAGATCATTAATATTCACAATTCCTTTGGAGAGGTTTAAAATACCTGCAATGGATTTAAGAAGAGTACTCTTACCCGAACCATTTGGTCCAATAATCCCTACAAATTCCCCTTCTCCCGATGAAAAAGAGATGTCATGGATTATATCCTCCTCACCACCGTATCCAGAAGAGATATCATCTACAATTATCATGCTTTCATCCTCTTTCTGAGCAGGAGCAGGAAGAATGGCGCTCCAACGAATGCAGTAATTACTCCGACCGGCATTTCATTGAAAAATGTTCTTGTCATATTATCAGCCCACAGCAGGAATAATCCTCCGGCAAACAGTGATGAAGGTATAAGCACCCGGTGATCAGGCCCGACAATGAGGCGCATAACATGTGGTGTAATAAGGCCGATAAAACCTATCGCACCCGCAATCGCAACCGCAATTCCGGCAACAAGTGAACTTGCAATAAGAAGAACTTTCTTCAGCAGTTCAACATCAACTCCAAGAGTGCCGGCATCATCCTCACCGAGGGAAAGGATATTCAAATCCCTTGAGAAGAAGAGCAGAAATACTGATGCAAGGATAATTATCAGGCCGGTAAGTGCATCTGTCCACCCCACATTCCAGAATCCACCCATCAGCCAGAAGACTATCTGGTGAAGACTTTTCCCGGCATTATACATAAGAAATGAGAGTATGGCCGAGAAAAACATAGATAATGCAACTCCGGAGAGAAGAAGAGTCTCAACAGGAGCCCGCCCTTTTTTTGTTGCAAGTACATAAACCATAAGTGTCGCCCCGGTTGCACCTGCGAATGCAAAGAACGGAAGACCGGCACCTGCAAAGATTACTATTGAAATCGCAGCACCAAGCGCACCGCCTGAGGATGTACCTATAATATAAGGGTCAGCCATTGAATTTTTAAACAGCCCCTGCATCACAGCACCGGCAACAGCCAGACCGCAGCCTACAAGAAATGCAGAGAGTATTCTTGGCAGCCGGATGTCCAGTATTATCAGATTTGCAGTCTGATCTGCACCTGAAGGATTTAGAAAAATGCCCAGAAGGGTGGACAGTTCTACCTCTGTCGGCCCGAGGGTTATTGAGAAGATAATACTGACTATTGATATTATCAGAAGAATCAGGATTATCAGAATATTTTTTTTCTTCATTACAATTGTAAAATATTATGTTGTGTTAAGTAAAATTATTTTGTATCTGTAAGTTGATCTGAAGACAAATCATTTTATTCACAACACTTCCGAATGAAATATTGTAGGACAATTATGTGCTGTCAATAATTTCTAATTCTGACCGGCTTCTCTTCAGTTAAGAAGGTCTATCTCCGAAGAGGCAATATCATACAGACTGTCCCTACTAAGTTCTGCAAGTGAATAGTAGCTGCCACCCGAATGCTCGGCCAGCATTTTGCAGTAACCAATCTGCATCTTTAAAAAATTATTCTCTGAATTTTCAGTGTCAATAAATACAGCGTGAATGCCATTGCTTCTGATCTCTTCTGAAACTTTTACAAGTTCCTCTTTTATATTTCCGGAGAGTGACCTGTTTGACCTGCCGTCAGTAATACATACAAGCATTGGCATTATTCTGCTGTTCTTCCTTTTTTCCCTTAATAAAGTTTCAAGACCTTTAAAAAGTCCGGCAGACAGGGGCGTCCTCCCCCCGGTTGGGAGTTCTTCAAGAGATTTTTTTGCAAGATCGACACTTGAACAGAGCGGAAGAAGAAGGTCTGCCTTATCGCCCTTAAACGCCACAAGACCAACCCTGTCCCTGTTTATGTAGGAATCACCAAGCATTGACATTACAGCACCTTTTGCAGATTCCATCCGGTTCATTGCACCCATAGATCCGCTTGCATCCACAACAAAAACACATGCAGCAGATACTTTTCCAACCCTGACTTTTTCCATCAGATCCGATTTATTGATACTCACCGCAATACCAGCACTACTGCGCTGGTTCTGATATGGCGCAGCAGCCCTTAATGTAGCGTCAAAGGCTAGGTCCAGACCAGAAGAAGAACTTTTTGATGACCTGTAATGGCCTGTTGAAGATAAAGACTCACTTCTTTTACCGCCGGAATTTCTTCTTTTTAACCGGTCTCTTACTGAAATATATTTAATCTTATCCGAATCCACAGGTTCTCCCGCCAGATGTATTTTTTCAGAAGAGTTTGCCTCACCACTTATGTCACCACAGCTATTTTCAGAAGGTTCCCTTCCCGAGTTCCCGGAATTCCCGTTATTGGAATCAGCACCGCCACTATTGCCCGAATTTTCAGATTTTTCTTCTGTTCCGCTTTTCCGGTTATCACCACTATTTACGGATTTTTCCGGTTCTGAACCGGAAGTTCTGCTTTCAGGAGGGGCTTTTTCATCATCCGGATGGTCATCATTCCGGTTATTAAAAAGATCATCAAGCATCTCCTCATCCAGCTCAGGCTCTTCAAATGGCTTTCTCCTCATCCTGTGAGGAAGGGCAAGCTTCATGGCTTCTCTGATATCCTCATCAGATACAGTCTTCCTTCCGTCAAGAGCGGCTACTGTCTTTGCAGTTCTCATAATAGTGATCTCTGCCCTGTGTGTCTTGATTCCAAGACTTATACAGGTATCAACGATAAGTCTGATTTTTTCATCCGAAATTTCAGTAACAGGGAGGATCTTTTTTGCAGAAACTATTATTTCCCGGAGTTTGTCCTGCATTTCAGAGAATAAAGCACAATATCCTTCAGGATCTCTTTCAAAAAGCTCCGCAGCCCTTACAATGTTCATCCTGAGATCTGGATTGAGTATTCCCTCAACAGTTACCTGAAGACCAAAGCGGTCAAGAAGCTGTGGCCTTAATTCACCCTCCTCAGGGTTCATGGTCCCTATAAGAATGAATTTGGAGGGATGTGAGAGCGAAATGCCCTCCCTTTCAACAACATTAACTCCCATTGCAGCAGAGTCCAGAAGAATGTCTGCAACATGATCATCCAAGAGGTTAACCTCATCTATATACAGTATGCCACGATTTACTTCCGCAAGAATGCCAGGTTCTACAGCTTTTGTACCTTCTTTAATTGCCTTCTCGATATCTATTGTACCAACTACCCGGTCTTCCGTAGCGCCGAGAGGGAGATTAACAATCTTAACCTGCCTTATGGTATAATCATCTCTGCCATCCCTCTTCCGGCATGACTCACACATCTCTTCTTCATTTTCCGGATTACAGTTAAAAGGGCAGTTTTTCATCACAGAAATTTCCGGAAGCACTTCTGATAATGCACGTACAGCCGTTGATTTTGCTGTTCCCTTGTCTCCCCTTATAAGAACTCCACCTATTGCCGGATTAACAGCATTTAACAGCAGGGCTTTTTTCATATATTCCTGCCCCACAATTGCTGAAAAAGGTAATATTCTCCGTTTTATCGGATAAGACATCAATTCAGTTTTGGCACACGAGTTAATAAAAATATGTTATTATTTGTTAATCATTAGCACAAATAAAAAATAATGGCTACGCACAAAAATTGTTTTAAATTTTGCTAACTGGAGCATGAATAAGTACTACCTTTCTCTGTGGATGTTAAGCTCCTTCAATGAATATACATCTATGGAACCACCCTGAATATTACCCCCGGAATCATCCATCCGGTCTTCAATATCGCCTTCAATATCCATGTATGCCTCTTTTAACCGGTCCAGAACATCGGGATCTGCATTCCATAAATTTCTTGCTTCTGCCTCTAAAAGTCTTCTTGAGATCTCCTCAAGTGCCCATGGATTTTTTTCCGAGAAAAAACTCCTGTTATCCTCATCAAGAACAAATGTCTCTGTAATATTATCAAATATTGAATCATCCACTTCTCCGGTTGTTGCTTCCCATCCGTAAACATGTGTTACTCTCTTTGAAATATCCCCGGCACCTTTATATCCATGTCTCTTCATTCCGTCAATCCATTTTGGATTTAACAGTTTTGTCCTGACAACACGCCGGATTTCATCGGCAATTGTTCTCACCTCAACCTCATCCCGGTGCCGCGTATCTCCATAATAAACAGGAACATCCTTATGTGATACTGACCTTGCTGCAATTGTAAGCCCGCCGTGATTGCCGAAATAACAGCAGCACCCAAGCAGATCATATTCATCCGTCATTGCAACATTGAAAGTCATATCTACGGATTTCAGGCTTAAAACCATATCATCTCCTGCCGGAGTTCCAAAATTATCCCTCCCGTAAGAATAGCTGTTCCACTCAAGGAAAATATCTGCAAGGTCCGCCTCTTCTTTCCAGGCGGAAGAATAAACAGCCAGATTTACTCCGTTTCCATAGGTCCCCGGGCGGTTGCCGAATATCCTTGATGTGGAGGGATTTTCCCTGCCATGTTTTCTCAGGAAATTAATCTCATCCGGCTCATCAAGGTTTAAAACTGCTTTTACAGCATCATCCATAAATTCAATGCAGTTGTAGAAATTATCCCGCATTATTCCGCTGATCTTAATTGTTACATCAATTCTTGGTCTGTTCAACTCATCATATGGAATGATCCTGAAAGAGACTACCTTGCCGGATTTCCACACCGGCTCAGCACCTATAAGTTTCAGAATCTGTGAAAATACCTCACCGTCACCCCACATAACATCAGTTGAAACCCAGTAAAATGCAATATTTTCTGGATATTTCCCATTATCATTAATGTACCTGTTAATGACCTCTTCAGCAAGACGGCTGCCTATTCTCCAGGCTGCCTTTGTCGGAACCCTGTATGGATCAAGAGAGTACATATTCCTGCCTGTCGGGAGAATTTCCGGATTTCCTCTTGTGACAAGTCCTGAAGGACCAGGCTCAATAAAACCACCGGAAATTCCGTTCAGAAGCGAACCAATCTCGTCAGTATTCTCAATTCTCTGATTTATGTCATTTATTTTCTCATAAAGCAGCCTGAATTCAGGTTCAAGTCCCGGAGAAAGAGCAACTCCAAAGAGATTTCTGGAAATTATTTCAGGTATTTCCCTGGATATTGTATATGAAATAAAAGATTTTGCAATCCCTTCAGATTCCTTTTTAATCTCAGGATCCACGGCAGAAGCAGGATTATCATTTCCCGGAGCACCAGTCTCCGCTTTTGCCTTATATATAAACTCCAGCAGTTCTCCTTCATATTCAAGTATGGAGTAAATCATCTCCGTCCTTCTGTCACCTTCAGGAAGATGCCCAAATATATGCATGCCATCCGGAATTTTAGTCTCATATGTCTCAGATACCACCTTGTGGGCAGCCTCAATGATCTCATCAAAGGAAGCTTCCATGTACTTCAGACCTCTTAAATTGATGGATAACCCGATTCCCGTCTCTTCAAGGAGATCTTCTATAGTATGTGTCAGGGCATGTGCACGTGCCTTGTCAGTCACAGCAGCCCGGCGATATTCGGAGATCTGATCTTCAAGCTCCTTTAAACTGCCATATAATTCGCTGTTTGCCATGACAGTCTGCATATGATTGACAATTGTTGCACAGGCACGCCTCTTTGCCGTTGTTCCTTCCGGAGGATTGTCAGAATTGTAGATATATAAATGCGGGATATTGCCGATTGCTATGTCCGGATAGCACGAACCGGAAAGACCTATGCTTTTTCCGGGAAGGAACTCAAGATTTCCATGAGTGCCGACATGGATTATAACATCTGCATCAAAGGTTTCACCAATGTAATTGTAAGTTGCAAGATACTGGTGGGTCGGGGGAATCTCCGGGTCATGGAGTAATTTGCAGGCCTTCCCATCACAACGCGAACCGGCACACCCTCTTTTGGGCTGAACACACACTATGGCATTTTCAAAATTCAACCCGCTCACAACAATTTTTCCATTGTAAACCATTGCAGGCGGGACACCATCTATCTCCTCACCCGGAGGATTGCCCCAGGTTTTAATCATATCTGACCGGACTTTCTCAGGAAGGGCAGAAAAAAACTGCATGTAATCATCAGGAGCTATAAGGGCCAGAGCACCACCTTTTTTGACGATCTCATCCACTGATGTCCACCGGAATTCTGATACTGCCTTCTTTGACATAATTTCATTTATCAGATCTTCACCTGATTCAGGCGCTCTTACATTATAGCCTTCCCTCTTCAGTGCCCTGAGAACATTGGATACACTCTCAAGGGTATCAAGATTTGCACCTGATCCAACAGTCCCTTCAGATGATGCACAGGGTTTGTTATGCAGAATAATTGCAATTTTTCTCTCTGCATTTGATTTTTTCGATAACCTCATCCACCTGAAAATGCGTTTTGAAAACCGGACTATTCGCTCTTCTGAAGGGAGGCGAAGATTTGTCTCAGCTCCGGATTCAGCATCTTTCTCGGCAAATGATACAGGGATCATCTCTGTCATCCCTGAAAACTCAGGAAGGGCAACTGTCCATGCCGCCTCCGAACCTGACATGCCGGATCTGGAACTGTGCCATTCTTCCTCAGTGTCATGATAAAATGTGAGTGGATGAAATACCGGAATACTAAGCTCTTTATAGCATCTGATAAGAGCATCCCGATCCCGGCTCTGGATGAAAGATCTCAGATCAATTAAAGCGTCAAGCTTTTCAGGCATATACCTTTTTATACATTCCTCTCCTGAAAGAGCACCGAGATCATCATCACTGCTGCTAAAGCAGAAGACAGCAGTAACATTTGAGAACTTTTCAAACTCCCTGATTAGGGCATCCACACTTCTTAAATCTCCGCAGATCCACTGGGACCTCAGGAAAATAATTCCGACATTATATTCATGCACCTTTCCCCTGTACATAAAATATTCATCAGAACTGTCAAAAATAAAAGGGCTGTCGGGGTGATATATGCCTTCCCAGCGTGTGACTGTGGGTTCATCATAATGCAGATCCATCCCAAGAACTTTTACTGCACAGAATGCAAGCATATTGTACAGATTCTCAAGCCCGCCGTAGAGAAAATATGTGCTCACCGCAGATACAACAGAAAGGGGAACTGTAGACGCCGACCAGAAAAGGTCAGAAAAACCATAGGAGATCACGGGAAGATCTTTTGGAAATCCTTCAATAATATCATCCCAGTAAGAATCATGAGAGGGGTGGATGAGAACAAGATCAGAATCAGCAAATGATTCAATACACGCTCTAACCTTACTATCATCCGCCTTTAATTCATAAACATTCCATGAAGTCAGATTAAAGTCTATTCTCTCAGCAGCCTTCTTCAGGAGTGATATCTCACTCCCCCATGAAATTAATGTAATATTAACCATGTCTGAATTATCCGGATATTATTTTAAAACAGGCTTTACAGGAATAATATACGGCCTGTCAAATTCCATATTTATTTTAACCTCAATTCCGTACACATCTCTGATAATATCATCCTTTAAAAGATCAGCAGGTGTTCCGAAACATTTCATTGACCCTTCGGAGAGCATGACTATTTTGTCACAGTAGCGTGCAGCAAGATTTAAATCATGCACCGAGACAATGACGGTCAGGCCCTTTTCATCTGCCAGCCTGCTTACAGTATCCATAACTTCCATCTGGTGCCGGATATCAAGATTGCTCGTAGGTTCATCCATCAGAATTACAGGTGTCTCCTGCACAATCGACCTTGCAATCATAACCCTCTGCCGTTCACCGCCGGAGAGTTCCTTAACTTTTCTGAATGCATAATCCTCAACTCCCAGCAGTTTCATCCCTCTGTAAACTTTCTCAGAATCTTCCGGACTTATATTCCAGTTCAGATGAGGCTTTCTGCCCATAAGAATGGTCTCAAAAACTCTTGATGAAAGACCGTCGGGGAGTGACTGCGGGACATATGCAATCTGTCTTGCAATATCTGTTCTGTCCATGGATGATATGGGAGAGCCAAAAATGCTGATCTCACCCTCAGGTTTTAATATCCCGTCAATGCACTTAATCAGAGTGGTTTTACCCGAACCATTGGGCCCTACAAGACCTAAAACCTCTCCTTTTTCCGCTTCAAAAGATATTCCGGAAAATACAGGTTTTTCCCGGTATGAGAAGGACAGATCTCTTACAGCTAGTGCTACCATCCGGAATCACTCCTTCTAAGAAAGAGATAAAGGAAGAACGGGACACCGAGAAATGCTGTCATTATCCCAACCGGAATTACAGAAGGATATATAATTATCCTGCTTAAATTGTCGGCACCCAGGAGAATTACTGATCCTACAAGTCCTGAAGCAGGGATAAGTACCCTGTGATCACTTCCGGTGATCATTCTGGTAATATGCGGTGCAACAAGTCCTATAAAGCCGATTGTTCCGGTAAAAGCAATAATTACAGCTGTAATTACTGATGCAATGAACATAAATACAGTCATTGACCTCTCAACAGGAACACCAATGCTCTTTGCAATTTCATCACCTTCCGCAAGGGCATTCAGGTCCCATGCTCTATAGATAACATACGGTGTAAGGATCAGAAGAACAACCGAGACAATGCCTAATTTCATCCATGTCGTCTGGTCAAGCGACCCAAACATCCAGTAAACAACAGCCGCAGCCTGATCAGATGTTCCAAAATACTGAAGAAGTGAAGTTACAGCAGAAAAGAGATACATAATGGCAATTCCGGCAAGTATCATTGAAGATGAATCAAGCCCTTTCTGCCTTGCCATTGCATAAATTCCAAATGATGCGAGCATTGAGAAGAGAAAGGCAAGAATTACAACAAACATGCTGCCTGACAGGAATGCAATACTACCAAAAAGAACAATGGCAACAGAAGCACCACATGATGCAGCAGATGCTATACCAAGCGTAAAAGGGCTTGCAAGCGGGTTTCTCAGTATTCCCTGCATAACAGTTCCGGCAATTGCAAGGCCAAACCCGGCAGCTATTGCAAAAAGGATTCGATGAAGCCTGATATCCCACACCACTATCTCTGCTGTACCCTGCTGTCCCGTAACAGTTCCGGAAATCAAAGAGGATAATCTTTCAGAAAGACCGTTTAAAAATGCCCTGTATGAATCAATAATTGAGAGATCACCTGAGCCTATAGTTATGCCATATCCGGCAAGGAATATTATCAGAGCAATAGCAACTAAAAAAAATATCTTCTTTTTTGCTTTTAACTCCCGGCATTTCTGGTTGAATTGGTCTTCATTGGTCGTCATGATAACAGATTTGCCGATATTTTAAGGAGAGACAAAAACCCCGTGCTCATTTAAGTCATAGTCAAGGCCCTGAAAATCAGAAAGATATTTCTGGTGAATCTCCTGCGGATCTATATCTGAGAATTTCTCCGGGTAGAACCATTTTGCAAGATAAAGAATACCGATAAAATGCTCAGGCCCCCCAAATATGTCATTATTGATTATATGAAAGCGGTTATCCTTTACTGCCGGAAGTGTGCTCCATCCGGTTCTGCTTTTAAGATCATTATACACCTGAAGGGTTTTAGAATTGTCATCATCAGCATAACCTCCAAAAGCAAGCTTTCCTGAGCCTGTAAGTTTTACTATTATTTCCGGACTGCCAAATAATATGGACTCAGGGTTAACCACCGGATATTCAGGTGTCGCATTACTGAAAATATTTTTACCACCGGCAATTGTTATCTTTTCATCATAACCGGACCCTTCGGCACAGCTTTTATAATCATCCCAGCTTTCAAAATAAACCCTGACTTTCTCATCTTCAGGAATTAAATCTGCAATATCCTGTACTGTGTTCATCTGTTTTTCATAAAATTCTGCAAATTCTTCGCCTTCCTCCTCACGGTCAGCAATGACAGATAATAACCTGACCTCATCTGCATAATTTTCCGGATTGAATAAATCAAAACGGAAAACCCGTATATCAGGGTTAAGGGATTGTATATTCTCCTGAATTTCATCAGATTTATCCTTCATAAAATCTGCATATATAAATACCGAGTCAGGTTCCAAAGATATTATTTTCTCAGTATCGGAAGACCATACGCTCCCGACATTTGGAAGATCTGCATATTCTGGGAAAAAGATATCATCTTCAAGAATATACTTCCCGACTCCCGCTATCTTTTCATCATCATAATCAAGTGACCGGAGGGTCTCAAGAATTTCAGAATTCATTATAACAGCCTTTCTTATCGGCTTGTACAGGGTAATTTCCTGCCCGGATGTATCTGCGACTGTCTTTGGCATCCCGTCCCAGTGATTATAGATATATACCCCATCTGCAAGTGAATAATCAGGAGAACCGGTTCCGTTATTTACAGAATATTTATCTGACAGGTAATTTAATATGGCCCTGCTTATCTCATTTTCGCTTATTACTCCGTTATTGTCCGTATCTTCCGGAAGAACAGATGCTACAGCCATAACTCCGTGGACAGAGCATGACATAATCAGTGTAATAAATGCAGTTATTAATATTGCCCGGATACAGTTCATTATTTACCACCTCTTCTTACAATAAATGCAATTAAACCCGGAATGATCAGAAATGATAAGAGCGAAATATTCAGAGGACTCTTTTCTGCCTCTGCTGGTTTGTCAGAATTAATATCATTTACAAAATTAGAATTATCACCTGACATACAATTTCCTGATTTATCATAAATTGCAGTAAATGCTCTGGAATTTTCAATATCTTCCACTATAACTGTAACCGGATTATCACAAATATCAGGACATTTTACATTAAAAGAGAATATTTCGTCTCCGGGAAGAGTGATTAACAGACTATTTCCTGTAATTCGGTACATATCATCCGGCATACCGGACCTGATAAGTTCAAAATTTCCGGGAAAACAGACTGCAAGAGCAGACAAAAAATCATTGGAACCTGTAACTGTAATTTCATATTCATCTTCCCCACCGGAAACGGGATATATTGAATATTTAATATCATCAGCCCCAGTACCTGCCGAAACTCCTGCAATACAGAAAGTCAGCAGTATTAAAAGTTCAAAATATCTGAATCTCATTATGACAATATCTGATATGATTTTAACTATTAATAAATTTTTTAAAAGTGTTACAGATTAAACATAAATAGATTTTTTTAAAATCAAGTGTTATCATTAATTATATTATGGATAATTCATATTGCAAAAAACAAAAAACCATAGAATATTTATATTTTCTGGAAATCTCTTCGTATATGAATAACATGATTTAAACAGAAGAATGTAAATTTCAGATTGTATCATCTGATTAGATTATAACTGATAAATGTAGCTTAAACCGTATAAATTAATACCATAAAACTTACAATAATGATACTTAATATGAGGGAAAAAAAGATAGTTGCTAACTTTGCCATAACAACAACAATATTATTATGTTTGTGCCTGTTATTATTTACTGTCCCTGTGGCTGCGGTATTTGAATTTGAAGGCATACCGCTGGAGATATCAGCTCAGGGCAAAGTCAGCGGTGAAATTCTTACGTTCGGAGATTATGGAGTGAGAGAACCTCCGGCAGAATTGTCTTTTAACCTCCCGTCCAATCCGGAAATGGCCAGAATTTATGTAGGAGTATGGGGTGGGACTGAAAAATATACCGGCAGCGCAGAGATTAATGTCAATAATCTCGAAAAGATAACATACAGACTCTTTGGTGAACGCGATAAAACCGGAAATATCTATGTTTCCGGCCATGGAGTTTACTGGATTGCAGATGACATTTCAGAATCGCTCCATCCCGGAGAAAATCACATATATATTAATACAAGCCGTGGTGAAGAGGGAAATAAACTTGATGGCAGACTGTACTGTGTATTTGTGGTTGCGGCAGTTGAGGATAACAGCGGTTATATCACCCAGTACTGGATTGCCGAAGGGAATGAAAACCTTCATGGAGAAGGATGGTCCGGAACTAATCCCACAAGACATGATTTCACAGAATATGTATTTGATGGAGCAAATCTGAATGGTCTTGAATCGGCAGAACTTACTGCGGTTATGCTTGCAACAAATAAAGGGCAACCGGATTATATAATTTTTAACGGGCAGGATCTTGGCATTGAACCAAATAATGCAGATGCTTATCCGGCAGGTGCTAGAGACATAGGAAATGAAATATCAATGGATGCCAATGGTGGTACCGGAACTGAAAGCAGATATGTCGATGCTGAAATATTCGATGTAACCGGACTTATCAGTGGAGATAATACCGTTATTTTTGAGAGGGGAAGAGACTCAGATGGTGATGGTAAGATGGATACATCAGGTACAATACCTGAAGGAGAAGACTATATCCATGCATGCAGCGCCATCCTGGCTATAAAAACAAAAGACGATTTATCACCAAAATTTCCGGATTATAGAATAGATTCTGTTACTACAGAGAATGCCTACGATGGAGAAGATGCAGTAATCAAAGCAGAAATACGAAATTATGGATTTTATTCAGCAGAACCTGTCACTGTTATATTCAGTATAAATGGAGTTGAAATAGGCAGTGAAACCATAACTCCTGAAAAGACAGGCATATTTAATGCACAAACCGGATGGAATGCAAAAAAAGGTGATCATAAACTGACGGCTGAGATTAGAGGTACTGATGTATTAGCCGGAGATAATTCTAAAAACCATATCTCTGAAAAACAGATTACCATTGGCACACTTCCGGACCTTTCTGTAAAAATACAGAAGCCATACAAAAAAGGTGAAGATAATGAAGAAACCGAGAAAACTCCATTATCGCCTCTGCCTCTGATAGGCGGACTTATTGGATTTTTTATGCTCCGGAATAATGGCCGGAAAAAAACAGCACTGATTATGGCATTACTGGTTGTTATATCATTTGCTGCAATAGCACTGCCTGTTTCAGCTGAAAGTCAGACATATTCTGAATATACACTTCCTATAGAGATTACCAACAGTGGAGGAAGCAGTGTTGATGAATATACCATAACCCTGTATATGGACGATGAAAAAGCTGCATTTAAGATAGTTTCAGAACCGATTCAGCCGGGTGAGAGCACGAAAGTAGATCTCTTCGTATTTACTGTTCCGGGAAATCATAAACTTAAGGCAATAATTAATGAAGACAGTTCCATGAAAGAATCTGACACTTCAAATAACATCTTTGAGGGATATTTTGAATTTGATTAAATATGAGGCAGTAATTTTAATTCTAATCTCTTTTGCAGCTGCATCATCAGCAACATATGCCGGTGACAATCCTATAACTACCGTATATAATGAAAAGATCAACGGAGGTTATATCTTCTCAACCGGAAACAGCACTTACAGCGGACAGTTGAACCCGGATGACAGTTACTCTGTATCATTTGATACAGCACTTCCGGAAAATTCCGAAGTGAAATTCAGCAGGGCATATGTGTACTGGGGATGGAGCAAAAACGGACAGTCAGCAGTTTATCCGGACATCTCACTATCAAGAACAGATGAAATAACGGGAGATATCAGCACTGATAATTCCGGAGATATCGCAGCAGAACTGAACAAAGTATCTGAATATACAGACAGCAAAGGATTTGTCAGCTCAAATGATTTCTTCTCAGGTGTTTATGCCTTTGAAACAGGAGACATTACTCCAGGTATAAATAAATTTATCCTGACAGCAGAAAACACCGGCGATAATGAGAGTACATTTGTAATACAGGGAATTGGCATCCTGGCTGTATATGAAGATCCTTCCGGGAAAACCGGGACTATATGGATAAATGAAGGGTGCGATATGCTCTCTGCAACATATGGGATTACTCCGGAGATGGCAACCGGAACTGCATTCTTTGAGGGAAACATTGAGAAAAGCAGGGTAAATTCTGCAAAGATGCATCTTATTGCACCTTCCGGCGGATATACCAGAACTGACACTCCTGAAAAAAATGCTGTTTATTTCAACAGGAAAGATGAAAATAAGATGCCCGGTTTCTTTGAATCAATTTTACTCATGCTCTTTCCGGGATACAACGGAAAAACCTGGACTGATGCATTTGATTCAGATGAAATACAGCAGATAGGCATTGACACCCGTGATGTGACGCCGTGGTTAAAGGAGAGCGGGAATTTTGTAAAAGTCCGTGATCAGGGAGATTACATGCTTTTCACAAACGCGATACTGTTTACTGAAGAGGAGACATAAAGAGATGCAGCTCTTAAAAACTGAAAAAATATCAAAAACCTATAACAATTCCCTGAATGCCCTCTCAGAAGTTAGTTTTACACTTGAAAAAGGTGAATTTACGGCAATTTCCGGACGGAGTGGAAGCGGGAAAAGTACATTAATGAATATTCTTGGCTGCCTTGACAGGCCCACATCCGGCAGTATATATATTAATTCAGAAACTGTGAATTATTCAGATACAGGAAAACTTGTACATCTCAGAAGAACAGTTTTTGGATTTATTTTTCAGCAGTTTAACCTGATACCAAATCTTACTGCAAAAGAGAATATCGAATATCCGCTGCTCTTTAACTACCATGACAAAAAGAGCAGATCTAAAAGGTCAACAGTTCTTCTTGAAAGAGTCGGACTTTCAGACAGGGCAAAGCATTATCCGTCAGAACTCTCCGGAGGAGAACAGCAGAGGGTCGCTATCGCAAGAGCACTAATTAATAACCCGTTAATTGTGCTTGCCGATGAGCCAACCGGAAATCTGGACCTTAGAACCGGACAGGAAATACTCGGGCTGATGCGTGAGATAAACAGGACGCAGAATACTACATTTCTTCTGGTTACACATGACAAAGACTGTGCTTCCTATACTGACCGGGTGATCACCCTTGCAGACGGAAAAATGATCTCAGATGAAAAAAGAGAGAATGACAATAAAGAACATCCTTTCAGCCGTGAACCGGATGGAGGTGCTTAATGTCCCGAATTGCTGACTTTGCAGTAATATCTGCAAGGCAGGTGTTAAGAAAACGGGCAAGGCTTTTCCTTACCGCACTGGGTATTGCCATAGGAGTTGCGGCTGTAATCGGTATTGTGTCACTCGGAGAGGGAATAAGATACCAGTCTGTCGAGATGATCAAGGACCAGTCAGATCTTACATTCATTGAAATCACCGGAGATATGCGTGGAGGAACTATAATACCGCTTACAGATTCAAAACTAAGTGCCATATCATCAGTTCCGGGAATTTCATATTCAGAACCGGTTCTGAAAGGGTCCTTTGCATCTGAAAGGCAGACATATCTGAGTGTGACCGGCATAGATCCGGGAGGCTTTAAAGAACTTTTTTCACCGGAATTCCAGAGTGGGGAGATTTATAAAGAGAATAGTTATGAAGTTATTCTTGGAAGTGATATTGCTGAAAAGTTAAGGCGGTACGAAGGAATAAGATATGGGGATACTTTCACTGTTCTTATAAGAGGATATGATGAATCAGGAATGCCTGAAGATCTAAAAGAAGAGCTGACTGTTGCAGGAATACTTCGGGAGAGAGGTGATGATACTGACAATCTGGTTATTATGGACAGGAATACTCTCCATGAGATTATAGAGTCCGGTGATTATTATGATTCTGTCTATGCAAGAGCCGTTTCACCTGAAGATGTATTCCCTGTTGCAGACAGTATAAAAGAGATGGGCCTTGGAGTCACAGGTTCATTTGAAGAGATTGAATCGGTAAACAGGCTGATGGATACGGTTATTCTTGTCCTCTCGTTTTTTACAGGAATTTCACTGATTATTGGTGCCCTTATGATCATCAACACAATGGTTATATCAGTATTTGAGAGAACACGGGAGATTGGGATAACTATGGCAGTCGGAGCTTCGCACAGGGATGTCATATTACTCATTCTCCTTGAGTGCCTGTACATCGGAATAATAGGCGGAATTCTCGGAGATGTTGCCGGAATTATTCTATCTGCCGGAATTAACACAATTGGAAAACCATTTGTCATCTCACAGATGGGTGAGGGTTTTTCAGGGTTTGCAGAAACTGACATCACCCTGATAACTCCTGAGCTGCTCGCTGCCGGAATAATAATAGCCGTCTTCCTTGCAATTGCCTCAGGCATTTATCCTGCAATAAAGGCATCAAGGCTAAACCCCGTTGAAGCAATCCGCTCTGTAAGGTGATGTGTGTAATATGACCCGGGATATCAAAGCAGAAAGTGAAAAAACAAGTCATTCCCACAAATTCGGAAATTCACGTGAGATACAGAATTCAAAAATAATTTTATTATTTTCTGTTTTTTTTGCCACACTTCTCTTATTCCCTCAGGCAGTCTCTGCTGACAGTTATGTGGGCGGTAAACCTCCTGAAACAATACATGACGGTGTTGTTTCCGGCGGACTATGGTTTGATTCCCTGCATGGTCCCGCAGGCTCATCCGGGCAGCCAAACAGCATAGAAAAAGAGTTCAGCATTCCGGAATTTGATAACATTGAATGGGCCCGCCTCTATGTTGTAGTTTACTGCGGCAATATGCAGAAGAATTATGAGGGTATTGCCGAGGTCAGCTTCAACGGCGGAGAAGGGACCAGAATCCTGGGTACTGAAATACTGGACAGGGAATATGTATTTGAGATGGATGGCGGAACAACCCCTGTAGAAGTAAACGGACACTGTAACCGCGTTTCAAGTGACTATCTGATGTGGTATGATGTTGCAGATGCAATTAAATCAGGAGATGTAACAGCATACGTAAGCACTGATAAGGCTCCGGGATATACTGGTACATTTGACGGGAGAATTAAAATCCTGACGCTTGTTGTGGCATACAATGACGGAGATAATGACGAGGTGTATTACTGGGTTAATCAGGGACATGATGTTCATTCCTATTATGTTGAAGATGATGGAAAGACATACGAAGGCAAAACCTCCTTTGATACAACAGATCTTCCTGAAGAATTCAGTGAAGATCCGGCAGCATATCTTTCAGCAGTCCATCTTGCAAGCGAAAACGGGATATATACATTCAACAACGGTTACCTTGATTCCAATCCATCACAGGGAGGTTACAGCGGTTCTCAGACATGGGATGTTACGGATTCTGTAACTGATTTCAGAAACAGCGTAATGACCTATTCAAGAGATGTTGACGAGGGGGCATTTTATAAGATAATTCTTGCAATGCTTTCTGTACGCTATCCCGGAGAAGATGCAGGGGATATAACTGTACAGTCTATTCCTTCCGGAGCTGAAATTATTCTTGACGGAGATAAGACCGGATTTAATACAAACTTCACAATAAAATCAGTTGAAACCGGCGAACACAAAGTGTCGGTAAGTCTTGAAGGTTATAAAGAACCAGATGAGAGAACAGTTAACGTTCAGAGAGGAGAAGAGAGCGTATCCGTATTTAAACTGGTGCCCCTGACCGGTTCAGTCAGCGTCTCTTCAGAACCTTCCGGAGCAAAAATATATCTTGACGGTACTGACACCGGAAAAATAACAGATTCGGAATTAGAAGAGATATTAGTTGGTGAGCATACTGTCTCAGTAAGTCTTGGAGGGTATGAACCTTCATCAAAAGAGATTACAGTTGATGAAGATGAAACCACAGATGTTTCCTTTACTCTCACGCCAATAACAAACGGAAACGAAGATGGTACATACGGATATTCCGGAAAAAAACTGAATGAATGGAAGACAGAGACTCTTAACGGCGGACTGATTATAGCAGATTCAGGCAGCTACAGTGGACTTCTGGATAATGGTGATTCAAAAGATTATCAAATTAAAGCCAGTATTCCAGAAAATGCTTCATTAAAGGAAGCAAGGCTTTACATCTATTATACCTGGTCACATGATACGGATAAGAGAACCGGCCTTAAACCTTCTGCTGAAGTTCTCTTTGATGGTTCACTGCTGCTGAAAGATGCTTCATATTCTGACAGAAAAGGGGAAGGAGTATATGATTATCTGGTTCAGACTGAGTGTTTTGACGTTACTGAAAAATTTGACCCCGAAAACGGAAACCTGATTTCGGTTAAAAATCAGGGAGGAGAGGATACAGCCTTTGCTGTGTACGGGGCACTTCTGGCAGTAGTATATGAAGATCCTGATGCTCCGCTTATTACGTACTGGATTGATGAGGGGTGTGATGCAGTTTTAGCATCAGATCAATTTGAAACAACAAGCGAGCAATGCACAACCACTGCAAAATTCAGTGGCAATATAATACAGAATTCCATAAATCAGTCAAGCCTGATTATAATAAGCACTGCTGCAACAGGGGAAAATGATGAAGACAATAAAATTATATTCAATGGCTGGGAATGGCAGAATTATCTTAAAGGTGGGGCCTCCTCGATATCACAGGCCACCCTTGACGCAAAAGCACTTATTAAAAATACCGAAAACCTGGCTGAAATTCAGAGCTACATAGCAACAGAAAATGGGGATTACCTTGAAAACAGGAATGCATTTTTAGTTGTTGAATATGATAACTCAAAAACGGCAGAGAGTATTGAAGAAGAAATAAAAAATGAATATGAAGATCTGTATAATTACGAATCCACAGAATTTTCACCCTCTTCATCTCCAGGAAGTTACCCCGCAAAATATCTAATCACGACTAAAAACGGTTATTCAGAACCTGTGCAGATAACTCACGACAATGGCACCCTGACTCTGATTATAAGTCAGGGAAGCAGGATAGAAGACAGTTTTGGGTATACTGTAAATCAGGTTCTGATAAGAGAGGAAACAATCAAAAACGAAACCCTATGGAAATACACAATCGGACCTATAGGATCCGGTTCTGACATTCCTATAAGGCTGAATGGAGCTTTCAGAGCCAGCAATTCCGGAACAGATTATGAATCAGATTCAGGAGAATATGAGTATAAATATTCTCTTCTGAGGCATTCCTCAGAAGAAGAAACAGAGGAGATAAGTGCCACATTTATAGACGGAAGTTTTTCAGCTTTAATTAATAATTTCGGCACTTATGAACTGATCCGGAGCAAAAGCCTGATAAATCAAAGTGATGAAAAAGAGGACGCTACGCCTGAAAGCAGTCAGTTTTACAAAAATTTATTCCTTAATGGAATTAATTATCTGTTTAATAAAGATGTTATTGGCAATCATTCAGCAACTGAAATATTATATAACAAATCAAAAGAGAAGGGAAATAAAGCTCTCATACAGACGCGGGAAAATATATCCTGCTTATATGAAAAAGCTGTTGTCAGAGAAAGACTGGATCTCTCTGCACAGCTCTTTAATCTCTCGGTTTATTCCAATCCTTCAGGTGCCGGGATCTATGTTGATGGTGACTATACCGGAAAGACAACTCCTGTAGTTATCAATGACCTTGCCGGGGGAAAGCACAGTATATCCCTTATATCATCAGGATATAAAACACTTGTAGAGAAGATTTTCCTGACCGGAGATTCTGAACTGACTTTTGACCTTGATTCCGGAAACAATCACCTTCTTGAAGAAAAAAAAGATGAATCCATTGCAACATATAATGACCTTCCTGATGTTGGCGGAATATATGTGACATCATCCATAGAAGGTGCTGATGTTTATATTGACGGCTATAATACCGGCATGACTACACCTGCGGTTTTCAATGGGCTTGGTTCTGGAAAACATACAGTTAAAATCAAAAAAGGAAAGATTGAGTTCAATAATGACAAAATCAAAATTCAGGTTGTGAAGAACCGAATTACAAGAGTTCAGTTTGACAATGCAAACCATTACTATCTAAATGCAGAGGTTGTCTCAGATAGTTATGAAGACCTGCCATTTACAGTAAACGGTAGGCCTCCTGAATATGAAATTCCAAAGACGGCCGAAGTAAACCTTGGATACTCATTCATTACAATTCTGAATAACGGAACATATCTCTCACACAGCATTAATGTATTCAGCGATGATGAAACCGAAAAGATAAATCCAAGGGATTACAGGTTTGGAAAAGTTTTTGTCGATTCAGTACCAGCAGGTGCTGAAATCTATGTTGACGGATTCGCCACCGGATACAGTACGCCCTATTCAATAGATAACATCTCTGACGGCAGGCATATTATTTCTGTATCCAGACCGGGCTACATTGATGAAGAGAAGGAGATTCTCTTCGCACCGGATATTTCAGATATTGATAAATCAGTTAAATTTATCCTTAAGCCATATCTGTACGGTTCACTTGAAGTGACAAGCACACCTCCCGGCGCTAAAATTTATCTTTATGGTAAAAATACAGGTGAGGTAACTCCGCAGATATTCAGATATATGGATCTTGGTGCGATTGACATCCGGATTGTCGGAGACAATAATGCAGTTCTTAGAGAGGATGTTATTATTGAACCTTATTCTCTTACAAGATGTAATGTCACCCTTTCAGGGTGAAATTGTATCTCATAAAAAGTCATTAATTACCAGCTGGTTCACAGATAATGAATGAAAAAGTACACTGGTTTATAGGAGCAAAGATCAAAATTAACAGCATTTCAAAAGAAATTCCTGCATATCAGCAGCATATAAATATATTAGTTTTTATGCAGCTACGTGGCTTAAATATAGAAAGGAGAGACTATTTGACCAGGGGGAATCGTCAATGCAGTTCATCAAATAAGATGAAAATAAAGCATAATTTGAGCTTAAATTAGACAATAGCCAATTATTAGATCATATTTTGTTCTCAGAAAACCTCTCAGGATTAAATCACGCACAATATACTGCCGGAAGAACCGAGAAAATCAAATACGTATGAATCAGAATCTTACGGACATAACAACATAAGCAATATTCCTGATAGTAAAGGCACTAAAATGAAGGCAATAAATTTATTTTTAAAAAATATTGATTATAGCTGGTTTATCCTGCCAATGAAGTACCAGGCTATCTTTGCTGCATCTCCCGTATCGACATATCCGTTGTCATTGAAATCAGCTTCCGGCAGTATCTCAGTGGTTTTCCCGGCTACCATATAAGCAACATTGGAAACGTCACCAATATCAACATATCCGTTTTTATTGAAATCTCCTCTCTGCGTTACAGTGAATGTCCCATCCTTAAAGCCCATATTATGATAAATAAATGATTTGTCACTCCATGATGCATTTTTGCCTTCAAATACACAGGTTTTACCGGCTTTGTCTGCCGCAGCTTTAACTATAAGGTCAATTACAGGTACATCACCGGCAGCTGTAATTCCCGCTGTGTTTGTAACAGCAAATTCCGCATAACCTGAAGTGAGATTTGCATACAATGAGGAATTTGTAATCACTGATTCATTTACAACTATATCAGTTATACTGGCAATTGAAGTATCCCAGGTTATTGTTGCAGCAACTCCTGCTGCATCTGTAATATTTCTTACAAAGACCGGAATAGTAACACTTCCATTATCATATATACTCATATCCGGAACTACAAATGACGGCTCTGAACTGTCAATATACTCAATCTTCAGGATTGATGCCATTGCATACATGTTGTCACCCTTTACAGGGTCATAGCTCTGCATTGCTGCGGTGTTTGCACCGTCCTTAAGAGCATCCTTTACATCATATGCTGAAAATCCAACCTGAGGTTTACTCTCATATTCGGGCCAGAAGCCTTCATATTCCATATCATTGAAGAAGAATCTGCTCTTATTCACATCGCCGGCACTTGCGAGGAGTGCAACAGATATAGCTGAAGAAACACCGGATGACTCAACATGGGTATATTCAGCAAAGGCTGTAGCCTCCTCACTTGTAACAGCATAATTTGAATAGGCATAGATCATGTCAAATTCTTCGTTTATGATAATGCTTCTCACCGGTTCTGAGGCAGATTCATAGACTAAAACAAGACTGGCTCCGTAGATGCCGTAGTTGTTGTCCGTATCATTGGTTATGACCATACTGTTGCCGGTTGTGTCAAATTCATCTGTCACGTCAAAGACATACAGGCCGTACGGATAGTCATAACTTCCAAAGCTCTTCTGGTCAGAATATTTCGCAACCGGAGAGACAGTCTCGCCATTAAACGCCAGGGTGTAAGCCGGGTCACTGCCTTTCTTGTTGTAGGTGTACGGCTGATAAAGGCGTGCTTCAGTTACAGTTGCACCTTCCGGAACAGGAAGATCGTCGTAAGTCCAGTTGAACTGCATCTCGGACCAGAAAGAACCGCTGTAGGCAGTATCTCCCGTAGAATACAGAAGATCATAATGTCCTTCAAATGAAGATACCGTCTCAAGGTCACTTCCGCCAGTATAGCTCTTGCCTTTATATCCGTTGTAAACAACAGTCTCTGAAATAGTCATCCGGTTGTTGGTCTCATCTGTTTCTGTGACTGATGAACCCGAGTCAGCAAGTGCAGTGATATTTACAGACTCTCCAAAGGAACGGATCTCAGGATCGATTATACTGATAGTTGTGCTGTTGCCGGCACCAAGTCCTGAAACAGGGACTGTAGTCATATTTCCGTTTACTGTAAATAAGACACTAAAGGAGTCTGATGCAGTTGTACCATTGTTCCTAACTACGGCAGTAACTGTATTTGGTTCATTTGCAAAAACCTCATTTGCATTTGAAGATAAGCTCACAATTTCAAGGTCAACAGATGGTGCAGATGAATACTCAATCTTCAGGATTGATGCCATTGCATACATGTTATCACCCTTTACCAGGTCATAGCTCTGCATTGCTACGGTGTTTGCACCGTCCTTAAGAGCATCCTTTACATCATATACTGAAAAACCAATCTGTGAAGTACTGTCGTAATCACTCCAGAATCCGGCATATTCATCCCCATTGAAGAAAAATTTACTTTTACCGGTTTCATCGGCATTTGCAAGTACTGCTATAGTAGTTGCTCCATCAACATTTTCTGAGTCAACATCTTCAAAATTAGAATAAGCGGTTGCTTCCTCACTTGATGCAGCATATTTTGCATACGAATAAAGATTGTCAAATTCCTCATTTATCCAGATCTTCTGGTAAGGTCCGGAATTATCCTGCTGATAGACCACAACAAGGAAACTGCCCCAGATTGCATAATTATTCTCCGCTTCAGGAGTCAGTGTGACACAGTTCCCGGATTTAACAAAAGAATCTGTCACATTATATACATACATACCGGAAGGAACATCATAATAGCCAAAATATTTCCTGTCCATATACTCTGATTCAGGATCATATTTCACACTGTTAAATTCAAGTGTAAAGGAAGGATCACTTTCCATGCTGTTCCAGGAATATCCCTGATAAAGGTAAGCACCAGCAATTTCAGCATTATCCGGAACCATAAGATCTTCATTACTCCAGGAATAGGTCTTTTCAGTCCAGTAAGCGCCATTGTAGGCAGTATTTCCGGATGAGTACAAAACATCAACATATCCTTCAAAATATGCTGTGGTATTCAGATCGCCGCCTCCGGTGTATCTCTTGCCCTTATAACCGTTGTAAACCGCAGTTTCAGTTATTTCAAGATAATTGTCTGATTCATCAGTTTCCAAGATTGCTTCACCGGAATCAGCAAAAACTGAGATATTGACACTCTGCCCGTCTGAAAATATTGACTCATCAAGAATTTCCACTGTTGTTGAATTTCCGGCGCCAAGGCTTTCTGCTTCAATTTTTGTGACACTTCCAGCAATATTAAAGGAAACTTCAAATGGCCCTGAAGCATCTGTGCCATTGTTTTTAATCTCAGCTATAATTGTATTCGGTTCACTTGCGAAAACCTCATTTGCATTGCTCTTAAGGCTCAATACTTCAAGATTTACATCAGATTCCGGATAGCTTACACACATTGCGGAAATAATAATTTTATAATACGAGCCTGTCCTGTCATACTCAAAGGCATTGGATTCACCTGCGCTAATTACTCCACCAATATCCCAGGTATTATTACCAAAAAAAGCACCTACAGGCGTTCCGGAAGTGAGAACATCACTGTTAAATGAATATGTCCCGTCTTCACTTACCAGATAAATTGACGAAAGATTTGCGCCTGCAAAACCATCGTCAGCAGATGATAAATCATATGTTACTGAACCTGTGTATGATTCATCATAATGTGAAACAACATCGTGGCCCTGCTTAATCCAGTACATGACTTCTTCCCCGTCTCCGTCATCATAGGCAATCAAAAGAACAACTGCTTTTATTCTTCCGTCAAAAGTGCTGTCAACCTTGGATGTCCATGCCTTAACTCCAACATTTTCAGAAGAGATCTGATCTTTTACATCATACCAGACAAGATAATCACTTGTAACACGGTTACAGTGGTCATTTACTTCAACCGGCCCTGTGCCACCTTCACCAGGGAAAGAATATGGTACATTAAACTCCTGTATGCCCAGCAGATCATAGCTGTCATCTCCGTCACCGTCGAATTCAACCGTAAGATTGCCTCTTCTGTTATCTTCCATATTTCCACAGTAAACAACGGCATAGAGTCTTGCCCATTTTATATCCGTGGTTTCCGGGAGTGTAAATTCCTTCTCTGCTGAAGTTTCCATCGCGTGGTAAGAATCAAACCAGATTCCGCCGGAAACAGTTCCTGTTTTAACATCTGAAAGCTCAATTCCTCCGACATAACTGTCTGCCGAAACCACCCCACAAATTGAGATAAATCCAATAATAATAAGAAATATCAACAATTTACTTAAAAATAATGAGTTCCCGGAGATATCGGGATCAACAGATATTTTTTTTAACCCACACAAAGTAATATTTTTTTCAATCATTTTAACACATCATGAATACAATCATGTAGTTATTAATACCAAATATAATTTTTTAAATAATCTCAAAAAAGTCATTCATGAAACAGTGAACTGTTTCATAGGAGTAAATCATATCCGCCCATAGATATACAAATATAAATAATCGTACATAAACTGATCTTAAAAGAGGACAAAAACCAGAACAATAGTTATTATTTTTGCCAACATGCTTACAGCATATGTCTTACATGTAATAATAAATCCATCTTTGCCAAAAAGTGAAAGGTACAGTGGGAAAGAATATTTAAGATATATTATTGTAATTACCACCATACTACCCATAACGAGAGTAACCAATGCCTGTTCCATATTCAGAACCCCGGTTTCCATCAGGGTACCAACAATTGCATATCCGGCAGAAAAATGCATAAACTGAGCAACAAGAGCCGCTGTACTCTCACCGGGAAGTCCGATAAGATTTAATACAGGACCAAAGATGGAAGCTATCATATCCATAAATCCGGCAAGGGATAAAAGATAAAATATCATTATTGCACCCGCAGTTATAGGAATTATCTTTTTAAGCCTCGGTAGAGATTTCTGAACCCCTGCTTTTAAAGTCACGCGGTTTATTTTTTTCAAACCGGAATCTGCATCACGAACGATGGATTTTGAACCTACAGGCTCAGTATTTTTTTCAACAAACATATGGCTGTATATCACTGCCCCGGCAGCCTGAATAAAGGATGAAAACAGATTCAACAAAGTATATATTATTCCGGTAACAGGGCCAAGAAGAACTATTGCGGTTGGAAACTGAACCCTTAAAAGAGATTCACCAAGCACTGTTGGAAATGTTCCGATTAACAAAGACGGAACAATCTCCTTCTGACTGATTTTACCTTCGCGATAATATTCGGCAAGAATTGATTTTCCGGCTGTGGAATTAATGGCCATTGACACTATTGATAATGAAGATGCATATGAAAGACCCGATATCCTGCTTAAAGGTCTGCTTATTATCTCAAATTTCCTAATCAGACCGGTTTCATTCAGTATATTCACAAATATTATTCCAATACTAATAAGAACGACAGCTTTGATTAAATATTCCAGAATAATAAAAAAGGAGACGTAGTAAGACATATTTTATTAAATGTACCCTATAGTCAGAATAATTAATTAATAATTCTCATTTTGAATCAGCAAAAATGCAATCATTCGGATAACTGTGGCAGATAGTTGGATAATCCATAAAATGTAGTAAAGTCAGTCCTTTTTGCGCAGGACAAAAAATACCAGAAATAAAATTCCAATTGCAAGTACAGGAACACCTGCCGGAAGAGCAGATTTTTCAGAAGATGAAGGCTGTACATCTCCGGCGCTTTCTTCGGTTCCAGTAACCACTGCATCCGCATCACTGATATTTTCCATACTGCTGACAGAAACGGCACCGGATTCAGATTCAGATTCAGTTTTCATCACAGAGATAGCATCTTCAGTTTTTTCACCCCCGGTTCCTGCAACCACCCCCGTTTTAGCCGTAATCATTCCGCCTTCTGCTCCGGCAGTCACATATGGCCGTACAATCTTTACAACCGTCATGGAATAGTCGGCGGATGAAATATCATTCAGACCTACAGGTCTGCTTGCAGCATAAACCCTGTATAATCCCGGATCAGGCGTGCCTGAAGCCGTGGAAGTATCCCATTTATAATTCCACCTGCCACTGTTTACTGTAACCCTTACAAAACTGCCGGGATCATCAGTAACAACCGCAGACTGAATGTCTTCAGGGTTTGCACCGCCGGATGGAAGATTTGGCCCTGCAACAAAGAGATATACATAATCTGAAGGTGAACTGCCCCCAAGACTGATGACATCTCCGGCATAGAAATCTTCTGCTGACGAAGGAGAAATAAATATCAGACATATAATAATAAATATGACAGAGGCAACTCTAAAAACAGAATTTTTATTCAAACCGGAATAATTCATGTAATTCTGAATTGGATCTTAAATACCAAATAACCTTCGCCTGAAATAATTCAGGAACAATAAGCAGGCGAATCCCTTTACAAATCTGCGGGAACAACCTTAGTTTATAATAGTCATCCCTGTACTGGTAATTCAGCCTGTACAAAGATAAAAGATGAAACATTATGATAATCGATACAGACATTTCATGAAGAGATCAATCTGACGATAGCAGACTATAAACAGTTTAAACTGCATAAATACCGGGATATATGATACCCGGAAAAGTGCTCGTGGCATATGCTACACGATACGGTTCAACCAAAGATATAGCCGAAGCAGTCTCAAAAACAATCAGAGAAATGGGCATTGAAACGGACTGTATGGATATCAATTCAATCAACCCTGAAAACCTCTCTGATTATGATGCCTTTTTTGTCGGAAGTCCGCTTCACCTTGGAAAATGGCTTCCGGAAGCAAAGGAATTCATGCAGTTCCGAAGAGACATCCTGAATAAAAAACCGGTTTTTATTTTTACATGCGGAATTACAATCAAAGATAAGACAGAGCATATTCTGAAAAAAGCTGAATTTGCAATATATGAATTCTCAGAATACATAAAGATAGATGAAAAGGGATTTTTCCCCGGAAAACTGACAGTTTCAGATCTAAATGAATCTGACAGCCAGATTGTCCGCCTTGCAGGAGTTGGCGAAGGAGATTTCACAGATACTGTATCTGTCATAATATGGACAAAAGATATCGCAGATAAATATTTTGTAGATGAATAATTCAGAGATGATAATTCAATATATTTTGGGTGTATAATAAATGGAAGACAAAAAATGGTTCATATCGCTTGCAGGTATGCTGATATTTGTCTCTTTCCTTCTTTACTTCCTGCATTTCCTGATATTTCATGATCTTCACCATATTGAAATTTTTGCACTGCATGAACTTGCATTCCTGCCAATAGAAGTATTAATAGTTACACTTGTAATTCACAGGATGCTTGAGAGCCGTGAGAAAAAAAAGAGACTCGATAAGATGAATATGGTCATTGGAACATTCTTCAGCGTCATTGGGACTGAACTGCTTGAGATTTTCTCAAAGGATAACCCTAATATCGAAGATGCCGGGAAAGAACTTAAAATATCAGGAGAATGGACAGACAGTAAATTCAGAGAGGTAACAGAGAGGATAAAGAGATATTCATTTAAAATAAGTGAATCAGGAGTTGACATCTGTTATCTTAAAAATTTCATGAAAGAAAAAGAAGATTTTCTGATAAAAATGCTTGAAAACCCGGTTCTCCTTGAACATGAGTCATTTACTGATCTCCTGCAGGCCACATTTCACCTGGCAGAAGAACTTCATAAAAGGACAGATATCTCCCTCTGTCCGGAAACTGACATTAGACATCTTGAAGGGGACATAAACCGGGTATATCCTCTGCTTGTTACAGAATGGCTGTCATACCTAAAACATCTGAAAGACAATTTCCCGTATCTTTTCTCACTTGCTATAAGGACAAATCCTTTTGACAGAGATGCAGAAATATTTGTCCGGAATTAAAACTCTATATATTATTTATTCCGCCGAATTGTGCCAGGGACAATTCGGGCAATATTTACAGCAGGAAAGATTCATATAATTCAATAACTATATTGCACAGAACAGGGGATAAAAAACCGAAATGTTAAAGATAAATTTTATAATTATAGTGAAGAATAAACCGGAGAATTCTTTAAAATGATAAAAACAGACATTTTGCTTGATTTCATAGAGTCAAATACAGGCAAACCGTTATCTTCGCCAAGGTCGCTGTTTGGAACAGGTGATGAAAAATTATTTGGAATAACAGAATTGTGCAGAGAAACAGGCAGTATAATATTAAAAACAGAAGATGGAGAAGAATTTGTTCTATCAATAACCAATGCGAAACAGGTGATAGAACTCCTGCTCACAAATCCGGTTGTAGCACTAGATACAATAGAGAATGAAGAAATCCCAGCATATATTGAAGAAATTGCAACAGATAAAGAAGAAGATGAAACCAAAAGCGGTAAAAATAAAAAAACACTTCTGTACATATCTGACCTCGTAGTTCTCTCAGGCATTGCATCATATGGATGGGCAAAAACCCCAAAAGGAGATAAATTCAGAGCTATTGCAATCCGCAGGAGACAGATCAGCAGTAATAATGACCACAAATTAAAAGAAAACAAGTTAAAAGAATCAAAATCTGTTACAGAAAGCAAGGCTAAGAGATTATTAACTGAAAACAAGAAAGAACCGGCTAAAAAAAACACAAGTATAAAGGATAAAAATATTGATAAAAAAGAAAATAAGCCGGCAATCCTGATAACTTACGTTACAAAACACGGCTCAACCGCAGATATAGCCTGGACTATAAGAAATAGTTTCTTCGATGCCGGATATAAGGCAGATGTCAAAAAAATTCAGGATGCAGAAGATATAAGGCAGTATTCACTCATTATTATCGGAACTCCTATTTATGAGGGTAAATTAATGCCTGAAACTGAAGAATTCGTAAAACTTCACAGAAATTATCTAAACAAAAAAAATACTGCACTTTTCATAACCGGATACTCACTCAGAAATAAAAGTCCTGCCGGAATACAAAAAGCTGAAAAGCTTGCAGAAAAATTAGCCCGGCATGTTGATCTTGTAACAACCGGTTACTTTGGTGGAAAACTGGATGCAAAAAATATACCTGTAAAAGAAAAGATCAGCTCACTATTCAGAGAGGGTAAAATTCCCGGAGACTACAGAGACTGGCGGCTTATCGGGGAGTGGGCAGACAGCCTTAAAGAATATATATGATATTTATCTCAAATTTAATTTAACACCTGAATACTATTTCCGATCTGAAAATAAGTCATTAATATTCAGTTCTTCCCTGATGAAACAGAAAGGATCTTCTGAATAAAAGTCATTATTCATGTAATTAGCGCGGACTCTGCATCCGCCACCACATAGCATTTTATGCTGACAGTTTTTACATTTCCCTTCAAGCAAGAGTGTTTTCTTTCGGAAAAGTGCTATTACAGGATTATTACCGTCACCCCAGAGACTGCTGAAAGGTATTTCATTTATGTCACCTATACAAAATTCATCAGACTGTGCAAACTGACATGGATAAACATACCCCCTGTGACTGATATTTGCCACCCTGGTTCCGGCACTGCACCCGCCATTCAATGATGCAACAAGATGTTTTGCAGCAGCAAGATCCTCTGAACCGTCACGGTTCATAGAAGCCAGAAGATGAATTGCATCCTGCGGCGCATCAACGGTTAAAAACTCCATAACAGCAGGACTGATCTCTTTTGCTTTTCTGTACAGAAGACTTAACACACCATTAACTTCGTTTTCCTCAAGCTGAAAATTATTGTAGGCTTCAGCTCCTCTGCCACTTGGAACAAGCCAGTACAGGCAGAACCTTGATGCACCAAGATTTACAGCAAGATCAATCAAATCCTCAAGTTCGCCATAATTTTCTTTGTTAATAGTTACACGAACTCCGCTTCTTAAACCGGCATTCCGGCAATGTTTAAATGCAGTAGTTGTGAGTTCAAAAGCATCAGAAGAACCACGAAACCGGTTATGGGTTTCGGCACTGGCTCCGTCAAGGGAAATACCAACATAGTCAATACCGCTGTTTTTTATATCAAATGCAGATTTAGCAGTAATCAGAGTTCCGTTAGAGCTTAATGCAGTAGCAATTCCCTTACTGCGAGCATAACCTGCCAGTTCAAATATATCCTCACGGAGCAGAGGTTCACCGCCGGTAAATATAATCAGCGGAATACCCATACCCGAGAGATCATCAATTAAAGAAAGAGCCTGTGAATTTGACAAATCTTCATTCCCTGAATCTGACCCTGAACTGCTGTAGCAGTGTTTACAGAACAGATTACATCTGTTTGTGACATTCCAGAATATTACTGGCTTATCAGTCCCTGAAAATGCAATATTTCTCCCTGATGACTGATTTCTGGAACCATGAAGGTGGCGGGACATCTCACTGACAGTTCCCCTTCCATGCAGACACTGCGTTATTCTGTTCATCTCAGACCATCTCCGTTTTCATCAATCCTGACTGCCGGGACACGCTTGAGCTCCTCTGAACTGAACATTACAACATAATCCCTGACAGGTATACTTTCTGCAATTTTTTTGACCTCCTCATGTACTTCTTCCCTGCTGAACCTGTGGTGAACGGTATAAACCGTATAATTCCATTTATCTGGGACAGATTTCCGGAGATAACAATGGGAAACACCTGCATGCGAAGCAAGTTCATCATAACCATCCCAGTCCGGTGGGACACTCCAGGCAACCAGGGCATTCGCCATTATACCAATTTTCCTCTGATTAATCCTGGCACTGATTTTTCTTATAGCGCCCTCATCCTTAAGATTTTTAATACGGAAAATTACCTCTTCACCACTGATTCCAATTTTTCTCCCTACTGCGTTAAAAGGTTCCTCCTCAGAAGGCAGACCCCTCTCAAGTTCCTTAATCAGCATGTAATCAATCCTGTCCAAAATTTTCATCTCCGGTAAAACAGGTGAAACGAACGTCAATTTTATATTTACAGATTGTTGGGAGGTTAATAATGTCTTCAGCCATTACGCCGGTTCTCTGCATAATATCAGATAATATCTCAGAAATTCTCTCTTCTGTCGGTGCAGAAATGGTAAACCAGACAGAGTAGTAATGCTCACGTAGATAATTGTGAGATACTTCTGAATAACTGTTTATAATCTCCGTAATCTCATGATGCCGGTTATCGGGCATATGAATCGCAACAAGGGTTCCGGCTTTAAGCCCAAACTTCCGTGACTCAAGAGCCGGAATAATCCCCCTGATTATGCCGCACTCCTGAAGTGACAGGAGCCTGCTGAGCAGTTCACCGACTGAAATCCCGATTCTTGTGGCAATCAGATCCCATGGCTTTGCAACAAGAGGAAAATCATCCTGAAGGGCATCAAGAAGGATGAGATCAGTCCTGTCAATGCAAATATCAGAATCTATAGTATCACCCCATCCGGTTCGTACGGGCACCAGGGATCTTCTCCAAGTATTTCTGTATCGTCATAATCCGGCATTTTAAGACCGTCACACCACCCTGCACCCGGATTCTGCATTCTGGCATACGCCCGTGCACGACATCCACCGCAGACCGTTTTATAGCCACACTGTCCACATTTCCCCTTAAGCTGACTCTGATCCCTTAAGGAATTAAACAGAACTGAATGTTCCCATATATCTTTAAAAGAAGTTTCACGAAGACTGCCTGCACTAACAGGAAGGTAAGGGCACGGAGTCACTTCTCCGGTTGCAAATATACGGCAGTATGATATTCCGGCAATACAGCCACGTCCCCATCCTTTATCTTTAAGCCCGGACTCATCAGCAATACGGCGAAACTGCGGGGCACAGGTTGGTCTTACAGAAATATCGCCATCTCTGTACCTGAACAGAACTTTTTGAATAAGGGATTCATAATCATCGGGGTTCTGCAGTCCCATTTTACCTCCTCTTCCTGTATGAACCGGAAAGAAGAGATGATAGTCAGAAACATCCATTGAAGTACCCATATCTATCACATCTTCAATATATTCAATCTCAGGCTGCATCACAGTCATATTAATTTTGACCCTTATTCCGGCATCATGACAATGCCCAACTGCTGCCACTGCCTTATCCCATGCTCCCCTAACCCCCCGGAATTCATCATGAACCTCAGGATTCACAGAATCAATACTGATAGCAGCTGCTTTCAAACCGCAATTTTTAAGTTTAACAGCTATTTTTTTATCAAGGAGAAAACCTGAAGTTCCAATAGCCATTGTAAGTCCGCATTCATTCCCGTACTCTACAATATCAAATATATCCTCCCTGAGCAGAGGTTCTCCCCCGCTCAGGATCAAAACAGGGTCTCCTGTCTCTTTTATCCCATCAATGACGGCCTTTGCCTCATTTGTTGAGAGTATATCGTCAGGATCCATGTTTCCGGCATCCACATAGCAGTGTGCGCACTTCAGAGGACATCTGAGAGTAATATTCCACGAAATCAGGCGCGGAGGATTATATCCGGCGTTCAATTATTCATTCCCTCGGCCACACGCTCCCCCAGTTCATGATCAGCCTCTGATAAATTAATAATCATTCTCTTCTGAATTTCTTCATCTGCATGCATCAGTGCATCGGCAATATTACCCACAAGGTGATCCTGCTCAGATTCCGATAAAGATCTGTACCTCTCACCGGCCTGCTGAAAATCATTCATACGGGTTATCTTCTTTCTGGTCATTACACCATGAAGAGAGCGTCCAGGAAAGGTTGGCCCGCCAGTCTCACGTGGAAATCCGCCTTCAAGGCTGTTTGGTTCAAAATTAACAGTTCCGGTAAACTGTGGTGACATCTGCATATTGCCGTCCTGCTGGTGGTTGGTGACCGGAACTTTGGGGCGGTTGACCGGAATCTGGAGGTAATTTGGGCCGAGACGATGCCGCTGTGTATCAGCATATGAAAACATCCTCCCCTGAAGAAGTCTGTCAGCAGAAGGTTCTATCCCGGGAACAATTGAAGCCGGACAGAATGCAGCCTGTTCGATCTCTGCAAAATAATTTTCAGGATTTTTATTCAGGATCATCCTTCCGACCGGCATTAGTGGATATTTATCTTCAGGCCATGTTTTTGTTGCATCAAGAGGGTCAAATTCAAGCTTCTCTTCGTCTTCAAATTCCATCATCTGAACACATAGTTCATACTCAACATCTTTTCCGGATGCTATCCATTCGTAGAGATCACGGGTTGCGCAGTCCGGATCCTCTCCTGCAAGGCGGGTTGACTCAAAACGGTCAATCGTTTCTATGCCGGCGGAAGGTTTCCAGTGATATTTGATATAAATTCCTTTTCCTTCTTCGTTTACCCAGATGTATGTGTTGACACCAAAACCTTCCATTTTCCTGTAGCTTTTAATCGTACCTCGATCAGAGAAAAGCCAGGTTATCATATGGGTTGATTCGGGTGAAAGTGATATAAAATCCCAAAAACGACTGTTTGCAGCCGAACTTGTAGGGTAATTTGTATCAGGTGCAGGTTTAAATGAATGCACCATGTCAGGAAATTTGATAGCATCCCTGATAAAAAATACAGGAAGATGATTTCCGACAAGGTCATAATTGCCGTCTTCAGTATAAAACTTTACAGCAAAGCCACGTGGATCACGCACTGAATCAGCAGAACCTTTTGATCCTACTACTGTTGAAAAACGTACAAAAACAGGGGTTCTGACATCCGGATCCTGAAGGAATTTTGCTTTTGTATAGGGAGCCATGCTCCTGTAAACCTGAAAATATCCATGAGCACCCGCTCCATTTGCGTGAACAACGCGTTCAGGAATACGCTCACGGTCAAAGTGTGCAAGTTTCTCAATCAGGTGTACGTCCTGCAGCAGAACACCGCCTCTTTCTCCTGCTGTAAGGGAATTCTGGTTGTCACTAACCGGCACTCCCTGATTTGTTGTAAGGGTGTTTTTTTCCATCTCCCATCACATGCTATAATCATCCAGATCAGACTTATAATTTATGTTTATCAAATTTATTAAGAACTAAAATTAAATCGACTGAAACCTGACTTCACGCCATTGTTAGGCACAGTATCTTAAGAAATGTCTAATTTATGACTCATTTATTAGGATTAAATGCCTTATAGAACATGAAAATTAAATATAACAGCTCAAATTATGTGTCTGATTCATAAGCACATCATATTATAAATTTCGGAGAATATGTCAGCATTATTCAGTTTCAGGCTGATTTTAAATCTATGTGCTTAAATTTCCGGGAATTTGAACTGAAAGTAAGGGTAGATAAAAAAATTGTAAAAAATAGATTATGGCGGTACAAATACTATTTTACGGATATAATTATCAGGACACTGCCAATATTCACCGGTCATTACCAGCTAAAAAAAGAAAATTTGGCCGGAAATAATTTACAGAACAAAGGGTGTCAGTTTTTCAGCGAGGCTTTCAACCTGGGATATTGCCGTCCCAATATAATTGTCCGGGAGTAAAAGCTCTTCAATCTCTTCAAATGTCAGATACTTTGAAACACCCGGATTTTCGGCAAGAATTGCAGCAAGCGGCCTGTGCAGTTCAAGTGCAGTCATGCTGCTCATTCTTATAATTTCATGGGCCTCCTGCCTGTCCATTCCTCTCTTTGTAAGTTCAATCATAACAGATTCTGCCATATTGACACCATTAAGAATATTCAGATTCTTCCGGATGTTATCTTCATTGAGTTTCAAACCGGAAATTACTCCGATCATGAGATTTAAGATATGGTCTGTCAGAATTGATGATTCCGGGAATGTTACCCTTTCGCATGATGAATTGGTAAGATCCCTTTCATCCCACAGAGTATTGTTCATAAGTGCAGGTTCAACCATCGCCCTTACAATACGTGCAAGCCCGCAGACCTGTTCTGATTTTATAGGATTTCTCTTATGGGGCATGGTGGATGATCCGACCTGTTTTTTGCCGAATGCCTCTTCCATCTCACCGATCTCAGATCTCTGCATCATTCTGACCTCAACCCCTATTTTGTCAAGTGTGGTTGAGACATTTGCCAGAAACATGACATATTCTGCATACCTGTCACGCTGAATAATCTGGTTTGAGACATCTACCGGATGAAGTCCAAGATATGCCATCATCGAGACCATAATTTCATGACCGGATTTTCCCATTGCTGCCTGGGTTCCGACAGCACCGGTCATCTGTCCTACTGCGACACGCGGCCTCATCTGCTCAAGCCTTTCTATATGCCTTGCAACCTCACTCGCCCAGATAGCAAACCTGAGGCCATACGTTGTCGGAACTCCAATCTGTCCATGCGTTCTTCCGGCGCAGACAAGCGTTTTTGTCTCCGTTGCCCTTTCAAGAAGTACACTTAAAAGTTTTCTGAGTTTTCCCTCTATCAGAAACATGCTCTCTTTGAGCTGAATACCCGTAGCAGTATCAAGGATATCATTTGATGTCGCGCCATAGTGAATCCATCTTCCGGACTCACCGCAGACTTCAGTTACAGCTTTGACTATTGCCATCATGTCATGGCTGATCTCATCCTCGATCTCTTTGGCGCGTGTTAGTGATGCATTCTTTGCCAGTTTAACGATCTCATCCGCTGCTTTTTCAGGAATCATACCGTGATCTGCTTCTGCCTTTGCAAGCGCAACTTCTGCCTGAACAACAGCAGCAAAACGATTTTCTTCGCCCCAGATCTTCTTCATCTCAGGTGTACCGTATCTGAAATCAATGGGATGTATTGCCATAGTAATTACTGGTATGTAACTCGTTTATAAAATTGGTTTTCAGTCATGTTCCGGACATTCAGATAAATATCTCATAAAAACTGTAAATATTATCAGGATTCAAAGAGAAATTAAGATTTAATTTTAAATTCAGCATCAATAACGTCCTTATCTTCCTCATCCGGCAGCAGTACCCATCCGGCGACATATGCAATAATGCCTGCGCCGTATGCAAGAGCCATAACAACAAATACTATCCTTACAATATTCGGGTCAATGTCCAGTCCTCTGCCTATTCCACTGCATACACCAGCTAAAATCCTGTCATCTTTACTTCTGTATATCTTATTCATTAAATTCACCTCTGCGGTGCCTGCACAGGCACAGCACAATAATACAAAATGTGGCAACACCAAATATGTAAGTAATGGGTAATATTGAAGACTGGTTTCCTTACGAGAGTTTCAGGCCAAACCAGGAGACGATGTTAAATACAGCCGCAGAAGCGGCACGGGAGAATAAAATCTGCCTTATTGATGCACCTACAGGGAGCGGAAAGTCAAGCATAATCTCGGCAATGCTTGCAAACGCAAACGGAAGGAAAATTGTAGTCGCAGTAAGGACAGTGAGTCAGCTGAATATTTTTATCCGGGAGATTGAACTTATTAAAAGGAAGAAAAGAGTTAAAGCAGCCTATCTCATAGGCAAACGGAATATGTGCCCTATGACCGGAGAAGGAGACATATATCACCTTTGTGAAGGACTTAAATCCTTCTCATCATCTATAATGAGAGACCGTGCGCAGAAGGGATCTCTCGTTCCGGCCAATGATGCGGTTATAAAAAATCAGATCAAAAGGCAGGATCCGGATCGCCCGCTCTTATGCCCGTATTATATCAAATCCAAAGTATTTGTTGAAAATGACGGCATGAAGATGATACCATCAAACGGTCTGAGGGCAAAAGGTGAGGAAGTATCAAAAAGCCTTGTAAACCCTGACAGGATCAAAACCCTCTGTAATGAGATCTGCCCTTATGAGGTGATGCTTCAGGCAGCCAGGGATGCAGACATTATACTTCTCAACTTCCATCATCTCTTCAACGAGACAATAAGGGAGCAGATGTATCTCTCAATCGGGATTGAAGAGAACAATACCATGCTCCTTATTGATGAGGCTCACAACTGCTCTGACACTGTGCAGAGCATTCAGACTATAAGCATAAGCGAAAAGACCCTTGATCATGCCCAGAATGAACTGACCCACATGAAGAGCAGAATAAAGGGAGTTGAGGCAGTACAGGGAATGCTTCCAAGGGTCAGGAAATTTATGGATGGACTTAGAAGATCAGTTAAAAAAGAGGACTATTTCGATCCGGCAATGTTCTCAAGATTCATACTCAATGAATCCCTCTACAGCAAAATGGAGGATATATATGATGACCTCAACCGCATCTATGAAGCAATAAAAGAGAAGAAGATCCAGGAGGGAGATTTTAAAGAAATACCGCTTGAGAGAGTGATGGAATTTTTCTTCAGAATTATTCAGGCAACAAAAGATCCGGCATTTCTCACAATATACAAAAAAAATGATAATATGATCTCACTTGAGGTCAGAAATATTGATCCGGCATCAACCCTAAAAGAAATTGCTAAAAACCATTCATCATGTATAATGATAAGCGGCACTCTTTCTCCGGTTGAGAGCTTTAAAAAGCTCTATTTTGAGGACACTCCGGCGGTGACACTCTCACTGCCAAATTCATTCCCTAAAAAAAACCGGGCGATTTACTGCTCAAAAGATGTTACTTCCACATTTTCAAAGAGAAAGGACAGAGATAACCTTGAGAGAATTCACAGGTACATTCAGGAATTTGCAAAAGTAAAAGGAAACCTTGCGGTGTACTTCCCGTCATATGATATGCTCAACAATATTGCAGTTGACATTCCACAAAAAATAAACGGAAAGGAGGTATTCATAGAATCACCGGAAGCACAGGTTGCCAACCGCGATTTAAGGAAATTTCTGTCACTTCCGGAGACTGGCAAATCCGGAATAATATTTGGCGTATGTGGAGGAAAATGGAGTGAGGGGCTTGACTACAGAGGTGATCTATTAAACGGGGCAATAGTGATAGGGCTGCCTCTTGCACCATATAATGATGTCAGAAAGATGGTCATTGACTATTTCAGAAGTAAATTCGGTCCTGAGGGTGAGTTTATATCATACACACTTCCGGCAATAAACAAAGCCCTTCAGGCTCTTGGAAGAGTACTCAGGACTCCGGATGATACAGGTGTTCTGCTTATTGGTGAGGCACGTTTCCTTGAATCCGGGGTGAAGAAAGGACTTCCGCCATGGATGCAGGACGAGATGGTTGTCTGTGATATATCACAGTTTTCAAAGGATATGACCAGGTGGAGATGAAAAATAAATGGTATTCAGATACATCTGAGGAATAATGAAGATTAATTCCGGGAGATACCCATTTAATTACTGGTATGTCAATGTATGGTGGAGTGATGAGAGAATAATCAGAGTCAGTTTTTCCAGGAAGCAGGATGTGACAGGTGGTGAGATCCCGCCGGAGATAATGCTGTACCTCAACGGTAAAAACCGGAATCTTTCAATGTTTAAATCAGCTGCAACAGAAGAAGGACATCCATACTGCGGAATTTACAGCATTGTGAAAGAGATCCCGTACGGAGAGACAATGGCTTATGGTGAGGTTGCAGAGAAAGCAGGGACAAATGCGAGAGTTGTCGGCACTGCAATGAAGAGAAATCCGACACCGCTGATTGTTCCATGTCACCGTGTTGTTGCCAAATCCGGAATCGGAGGGTTTAATCCTTCTGTTGAGATTAAAGAGGCACTCCTCCGGATGGAAGGAGTTAAAATATTAAACCACAATATTATTTCCACCACGGAAAAACACCCTGACGGTCATAAATAAAACAGTGAGAATTATTTCCTGCATGAATCTGAAAGAATTGACGTGGCAGAGCAGATGTAGTATCTTTCAGTTGATAATTCAAATTAATCGCCATATTACCTTCTGAAAAATATCCTGATTGTCCGGTGTTAAATGATCTCTATTTATGAATTCCGGAAGCTAAAATTAATACATGAAAATTGCAGTCCTTGGTGCCGGTGCTGTCGGCCTGTGCGTTGCCGGAATGCTCTCTAAAGTATGTGACGTACATGCAGTTACACGCCGGAGGAATGCAGATGCAATAAATAAAGACGGCCTTATCATGACCGGAATCTGGGGCAGTGAAACTTTTCACTTTCCATGTTCAGAAAATCTGCCTGAGGGTGCTGATTTTGACTACATCTTTATCACATCAAAATCTATTGCAACGAGGGATATATGTGAACAGTTCAGTGACCGGTTCGGAGATGCTGATGTCATCAGTCTTCAGAACGGAATCGGCAATGAAGAAATCATTGCAGGTTATACTGACAGGGTTATTGGTGCAATGATAATCACCGGATTTGAATGGCGTGGCGACGGGAAAGTCCATGTCTCAGTTGAGGCAGCTCCTGCAAAATTAGGCAGATTTCCGGGAGGTACAGACGAAAGGGTCGAAACCATCGTAAAGCTTCTTCAGAGTTCCGGAATAAACGCTCTTGCTGATGATAATGTCAGGGGGTCTCTGTGGGGAAAAACCCTGTACAACTCTGCACTAAATCCACTTGGAGCAGTTATGATGGTGCCCTACAAAGAACTTCTGGATAAAAATGCATTTAATATCATAAAAGAGATCATAAACGAAGCTTTTCTGGTTCTTAAAGAAGAAGGCATTAATCCGGGCTGGGATAATGCAGAAAGCTACCTGAAATACCTTAAAGAAAAGCAGATTCCGGATACTGCTGATCATCATTCTTCAATGTACCAGGATATATCAATGGGCAAAAAGACCGAGATTGATTTTATCAACGGTGCAATAACTGATCTTGGCAATAAACACAATATAGATACACCTGTAAACAGAACAATTGTAAATCTGATAAAATTCAGGGAAAATCTGAAAAATGCCTGACAAAACTCCTGCAAAACCGGCATTCCGGACAGCAATAATTCTTGCAGGCGGAGAGGGAAAAAGAGCCGGGGGCAGGGATAAATACTTTTTTTCTTACAGGGGAGAGACATTTATAAAAAGGCTGATTGAAAGTCTTGAAAATGTCGTTGATGAAATAATAATCGTTGCCAAAAACGAAGAGAAATGCAGTCATTTTTATGGTATTGAAAACGTCCATATTGTAAGTGATATCGTTAAGGGGAGAGGGCCGATAGGAGGACTTCAGGCAGGTGTACCTGAAGCAAAAGGAGAAGTAATATTTGTATCTGCCTGTGATATGCCTTTTTTAAATCCTGATGCCGTTAACTGGCTTTTTGAGCATATAAATGATCATGATGCCATAATTCCGGCATGGGATGAAGATAAGATAGAACCGCTTCACGCTATTTACAGGCGTGACGCCCTTGTGAAATATCTTAAAACCCATAAATCACTCTCCCTTAGGGCCATGATTCGTGAACTGAACTCAAAATTCATCAGCGTTGAAGAGTTCAGAGATGTTGATCCAAATCTCAGGACATTCACAAATATCAATAAATTGGAAGAACTTGAAAAACTTGAAGAAGTAAATAAAATACACTGACATGCCCGCACAGGTCCGTATCATTGCAATAGGAAAAATAAAAGAGAGATATATCAGTGAAGGCATTGAAGAATATTTAAAGAGGCTTCGACCATACGCCGGAACTGAAATTATGCAGGTGCCCGATGAGAGCATTCCGGAAAAAGCATCGCCTGCAACAGAAAAATCTATTCTCAATAAGGAAGGAGATAAGGTCTTAAAATATATAGGCTGTGAAGACTTTGTAATCCTTCTTGACCTTTGGGGAAAGGAGTACTCTTCTGAAAACATTGCAGAGATAATCAGTGAACAGGAACTCTCCTGCCGTGGAAAAATTATATTCTGCATAGGGGGCAGCCTTGGGGTATCGGATGCACTAAAAAGCCGTGCAGATATCAGATGGAAACTCTCCAGCCTCACATTCCCGCACCAGTTCGTCCGGCTGCTTATTGTAGAGCAGATATACAGGGCTTTTAAAATATCACGAAAAGAGAAATATCACAGGTAATTATAGTATAATGCAGAACTTTCCAGAATAGTCCGGAAAGTTTGCTTATTACTATGAAGTGCGGTATAAGTGCATGGTTTGGAATAATCTCCGTCACACTCCGATTATCGCAAAACATTATGCAGTGCACTATAAAACCTGGAAAAAACAGTTAAAATTTTGATTGGGGCTCGAATCAGAATCAAAAATTTACTATATTAATTTCAGTGCCCGCCACCCGACACTCTTCTTCCTGTGGCATCCCTGGAATAATTACCAAACTCAAAACTTTTCAGGAGGTCAGTACCACTGAATACAGGGCCGTCCCTGCATACCCGAAGCCCGGCGTCATCAAGGCAGCATGAACCGCAGATGCCGACTCCGCACTTCATGTATCTCACAAGCGAGAACTGCGCCCGGTCAGAGAGATCCTTCTCATTAAGAATCCTGAGGACATTCTTCATCATGATCTCCGGACCGCAGACACAG
The DNA here is from genome assembly GCF_000243255.1 of Methanoplanus limicola DSM 2279. Classification (NCBI taxonomy): domain Archaea; kingdom Methanobacteriati; phylum Methanobacteriota; class Methanomicrobia; order Methanomicrobiales; family Methanomicrobiaceae; genus Methanoplanus; species Methanoplanus limicola. The sequence goes on along the minus strand of NZ_CM001436.1, from coordinate 1,638,950 downwards.
ATTGTATCGTAGTCTTCCGGATCAACCCCGGATCCACCCCGACCGGCACCTGCCAGAAGATCAGTTACAAAACCATGATGACCATAACTTCCGTCATCTGTCGATATACGAAGATCTGTTAGACTGCCAAGTTCATCCTTATAAACAATCTCATCAGCAGTCCTTGCACCAAGAATGAAAGTATCTGCAAGACCTTCAAGAGCAAGCGGGCGCAGTGGTGCAGCGCCAACCCCTCCGGCAATCACAAGAACACGCCCCTCTGGAGTATATCCGTTTCCAAGCGGTCCTTTTATGCCGATTGTATCCCCGACATTAAGGGAGAATAGCGCCTCCGTTGCCTCTCCGACTTTCTGAACAGTAATTGACGAAGGTGATGAAAATCCCATTGGCACCTCATCAACGCCCGGAATCCAGACCATACAGAACTGCCCTGCCTTTGAACTGAAGCATCCGTCAAATTCAAACGTCTTTATAGTTGGTGTCTCATCCCTGATTTCAGTAATTTTTACCGGAACCGATGCTATCTCATGCATGTGCACAACCTCTTAAATCCTCAATATTTTCGCCTTCTTCAGAGTACAGATCGCCGCATATCTCAGAAAAGATCCCGACATTATCCAGAACCCCACTGCCGATCTCAACCGCAGATGCGCCTGCCATAATCATCTCAATGACATTGTCTGCATCCGATATGCCGCCGCAGCCGACAACCGGAATTCTGCATGCTTCATACAGATCATAGACGCATTTAACGGCAACCGGAAATATGGCCGGCCCTGAAAGGCCACCTGACCCGTTTCCAAGCACAGGCCGTCTCATAGCAGTGGAAATCCTCATCGCACGGACTGTGTTCACTGCAACTACGGCAGAAGCACCGCCCTCCTCTGCCGCAAGACCTGACTCAGTTATATCAGTAACATTCGGAGTGAGTTTAACCCATACCGGAATTCCGGTTTTCACAACAGCCTCTGTGCACTCCTGCACAAGTTCAGGATTACTGCCGATCTGTGCGCCATAACCTTCAGCATGCGGGCATGAAACATTCAGCTCAAAACCTCGAACCGAAGCCATACCTGAAAACCAGGACGCAACCTTAGAGAATTCATCCGGATCTCCTCCAAATATGCTGACAATAACCGGCCTGCCCTCAAGCCCCGACAATTCAACCTTAAAATCCTCAGAAGGGTTTGGAAGCCCCATTGCATTCATTACAGCACCGTCATATACCTGAACGCATGGTCCTTTGTGTCCTCCTTTTGGATAAGGACCTATTGATTTTGTCACAACCCCGCCTGCACCAAGTGAGAGCATCCTCTTAAGTGAAGCACCTGTAGTACCGAGCACACCTGCGGCAAGAATTAGGTGGTTGTCAAGACTGACACCACCGACAGCAATATTTTCCTCTTTTAACAATGACACCATAACAACTGAGATAGTATTTGGAGTTATTTTATTATTATTGTGTTTAAAATGTGTACACACTAATGACAGTCCTCTCAGTAATCGGTGCAGGTAAAGTTGGAAGTGAAGTGGCATTCCTTTCAGCTGTAAGAGGTCTCGCAGATGAGATAATTCTTTATGACAATATACCTGACTTTTTAAATGCCCAGAAACTGGATCTCCTCCATACCGGAATTAAAACTGAAATATCAACAGATCCGGAGAAGATAAAGGACTCTGACATTGCAGTTTTCGCAGCCGGAATTCCGAGGACACCTGCAATAAAAACAAGAGCAGACCTGCTTGAGGCAAACCTTGCTGTTGCAGGTGAATGCGCACAGTATCTTAAAGGTTTTTCCGGAATTCTGATCACAGTCACAAACCCGATGGATGCCAACAACTACTTCTTCAAAAAGGCGCTTGGACTGAAAAGAGAGCAGTGCATCGGTTTTGGCGGACAGCTCGACTCGGCACGCTTTTCACTGTACCTCAAAGAAAGGGGATTTGCCGGAGATGCATTTGTTATCGGGGAGCATGGTGAGCACCAGGTACCGCTGTTCTCAAAAACAGACGGGGCAGGCCGCAAAATTGACGTAATAACAAGGGAAGAGATTCTCTCGGAGATGCAAAGGGCCAGTATGCCGGTTATATCAGGCAAAGGGGGAACAGTCTTCGGCCCGGCGTACCACATATCATCATTACTTGATGTAGTGATATCCGACAGGCGTGAGATAATGCCCTGTTCGGTAGTGCTTGACGGTGAATATGGCCTTAAAGACTGCTCGATGGGCGTTCCGGCAAGAATCGGTCGTGAAGGTATTATTGAAATAATCGAGTGGGAACTTGACGAGTGGGAATATGAAAAGATAAAAATGGCTTCAGAACACTTAAACTGCCTGTGCAGGAAGGTCTGAAATATGCAGCAGAGCCTATTTACCAGCATAGAAGAGAGAATACAGAATGACGTAAACAGGGACGGCCGGAGCAACAGCCGTCCGGAAAACAAAAAGGAAATAAAAGGCTTAAATAACGACAATCCAAAATTTACAGCAGAAGATGCCGGAGTGAAAAATCCGGATGAGATAAATATAGCTATAAACCAGGTTGAATACTCAAACGAATTTAACGGATCTGTCGTCCATATATTTGGCAGGGAAGAATCAGGTAAAGCCCGACATATTCAGGTTACAGGTTTTCGGCCCTACTTTTATGCACCCAAAGAGGCAGTGCAGGAGGCCTGGCTTCCCGGAGGATATGACCGGGATTTATCCGGGAACTACATCTCAATTCAGGGTGAAAAACTTGGAAGAATAATTACCGCAAAACCCGGAGATGTCAGGGAATTCCGTGAGGGCTTTAAACATTTTGAGGCGGATATACCCTTTGCAACCAGGTTTATGATAGACAACGGACTTACAGGAGGAGTCTCTGTAAAAACTGAGATTACAGATTACAGAGAGATCACTTCATCAGAAGTAAACTCTCCGGCAAGAGTCTGCATAATCGACATAGAGTGTGAGGATGAGAGAGGATTTCCGGATGCAAACCGCGAGAGGATCAACTGCATAACCTGCTGGGACTCCTATGACAATGAATATCAGACATTTGTATGGCTTATAAACGAAAACGGGCCAGAGACTGTTTCAACATGCAACAACTGCCACAAAGTTGTAATCTGTGGGAATGAGAAGGATCTCCTGAAACGGTTTATTGCATATATTGCAGAAAAGGATCCCGATGTTCTCTCCGGGTGGAACTTCACCGATTTTGATATGCCCTATATCCAGAAGAGAATAGAAGTCCTTGGGGTGAGTGACGAAGGACTCTCAAGACTGCCCGGAGGACCGTCAGCAAGAAACCCTGTCCGAGGTAGGGCAGTCTTTGACCTTCTGACCGGATATAAGAAGATGCAGGGCGGGAGAAAAGAGTCATACCGCCTTGATGCAATTGCCGAAGAGGAGATAGGCGAAGGCAAGATACGCTACACAGGAACAGTATCTGATCTCTGGAAATACGACCCGAATAAGCTTATCGAGTACAATGTAAAAGACGTTGAACTCTGCGTAGGCATAAACAATAAAAATAAAATTGTTGAATTTTACAGAGAGATTGCAAGATATGTCGGCTGTCCTTTAGACCGGACGCTTAACTCTTCAAATGTAATTGATATTTTTGTGCTCCGGAAAGCCTATGGCAAATACATACTTCCGTCAAAAGGCTATGCAGATGCCGAGGAATTTGAGGGAGCAACAGTCTTTGACCCTTCAAAGGGCGTAAAGGAGAATGTCATTGTCCTTGACTTAAAATCACTCTATCCTATGTGCATGATGACTATTAATGCCTCACCTGAAACAAAAGATAAGAACGGCGAGCTAAGGGCACCCAACGGTATCCGGTTCAGAAAAGAGCCTGATGGCCTTACAAGAAGCATTATCAGCGATCTTTTAAAGGAGAGGGATGAGAGAAAGGCAGAGAGGAATAATTATGACTACGGCAGTCCGGAATACGAACTATATGACATACAGCAGAATGTCTTAAAAGTCATCATGAACACTTACTACGGAGTAAGCGGATATGCACGGTTCAGGCTCTATGACCGTGATATCGGATCAGCTGTCACATCAGTAGGACGTGCCATAATTGAACATACAAGGAAAATAATTGAGGGGATGGGATATGCCGTAATATATGGAGATACCGATTCCTGTATGGTAAACCTTCCTGTAATGGAGAGAGAGGAGACGATAAAAACTGCCCGTAAAATTGAAGAACGCCTTAATGAGAGTTATTCAGAATTTTCACAAGACGTTCTTAATGCAGAAAGCCACTACTTCTCGATAAAATTTGAAAAGATCTATGAGAGGTTCTTCCAGGCCGGAAAGAAGAAGAGATATGCCGGATATCTCGTCTGGAAAGAGGGAAAAGAAGTCGATCAGATTGATATTGTCGGTTTTGAGATGAAAAGAAGCGACTCACCCCACATTACGAAGGAAGTTCAGCTGAAGGTCATGGACCTGATCCTTAAGGGAGCTGATAAATCAGAGCTTAAAAATTATCTGGGGGCTGTAATTAAAACCTACAGAAAAGGTGGATATACTCTTGACGATGTCGGAATTCCCGGTGGCATCGGAAAAGAACTATTAAGTTATGAAAATAAGGATGCACACATAAGAGGTGCAATCTATTCAAATGAGAATCTCGGTACTGACTTTAAACGCGGCAGCAAGCCAAAAAGAGTCTATATAAAAACTGTTACTGCAAAATATCAAAAGACCGACGTTCTCTGCTTTGAGTATGCTGATCAGGTACCCAATGAATTTATAATTGACTGGGAGACGATGCTGGATAAAACAATCAAACAGCCGATATCAAGAATTATTGAAGCCATAGGGATTCCATGGGACGAAGTTGATCCTTCAAGAACAACTCTCTTTGATTTCGGAATGTGATTAAATGAACCGGGAAAATAATGAAATTAAATTAAGGGGCTGGATTGAGAAGGGAGGCAGAGTTTTCTTCAGGGATGACCTCGCGAAATTAATCCGGGACTGTCCCGAAGTTGTGCCGGAATGGCTCTCAGACTGCGGCGGGGAGTTTTATCTGGAATGGAACGGGTGCCATGCAAGGGATTATATGGGTATCATTCCGGGCAGAGGAGATGCCGGAATAATTTTCTGCAATGAGTCTGAAAACAGAAGAATTGTTCCTGATCTGCCTCAACTTTCCGTTGAAGAAGCGGTCACAGAATCTGTCAGGCTGAGAGCAGAATGCCTCCCACCCGGAAAAAAGGCTGTTGTGGCATTTTCAGGAGGCGTTGACTCCGCTCTGATTGCAAAGCTTGCCGGACTGCCGTGCGTAACAGTCGGACTTAAAGGTTCACATGACCTGAAGCATGCTGAAGAGGTTGCCTGCATGGCAGGTATTTCAGATGTCGAATTTATTGAGATTGACAAAAATGAGATTAAACCCGCACTACATAAGGTACTTGGTGTAATTCCGGAGAAGACACCTGTTGAGGCATCTATCGCAGCAACAATGTACTTCGTAACTAAATGGGCGGGCGAAAACGGGTACGAGAGGGTGCTTGCCGGACAGGGCGCGGATGAACTTTTCGGAGGGTACGCAAGGTACCTGGAAACGGATGACATCAGAGAAACACTAAAACAGGATTTTAAAAGCCTTTCCCGGCAGGGGATGCGTGATCAGTCGGTTGCTGAGATGAACGGTACATACCTCTCATGCCCATATCTGGATATGAGAGTCGTGCGCGCTGCACAGTCCCTGCCGCCTGAAACACTGATTGTGAATGGTATACGGAAATATCCCCTGAGAGTCACTGCATCCGCCCATATGCCAAAAGAAGCCGCATTCTACGCTAAAAAAGCGATGCAGTATGGCAGTGGCATCTGGAAAGACATACAAAGGCAGGCACGTCAATATGGTTATAAAAATTCGGTACAACAGTACCTGGAACATTTAATAGTATAACATAAAAGAGGGTCTTTGAATAATGGTTTCTGATAACGAAGTTGAAAGCATAGCAAATCTTGCTGACATAACAATTGATAAAGATAAACTGAAGCAGTTCACAACACGCTTCAATGATATTCTGGAATATTTTGACATACTGGACCGTGTAGAGATGAAAGAAAACACAGGCTTTGACCTTGAAAATGTATTCAGGGATGATATAGTTGAAGAGTCATTAACACAGGAAGAGGCACTATTAAACGCCGGTGAGACCGAAGACGGCTATATCAAAGCGCCAAAGGTGATGTAATGCAGAGTTTTTCATTTACGGAAGAGGACAGGTATAATGCATTTATCACAAGAATTGATGAAGCAGAATACGGAGAAGGAGTCTTATCCGGAATTCCGGTTGCGGTAAAGGACAATATATGTACAAGAGGGATAGAGACAACCGCAGGATCAGCAATACTGAAGGGATTTACATCGCCATACGACGCTCACGTAGTTACACTCCTGAAAAAAGCCGGTGCCGCAATTATCGGAAAGACAAATATGGATGAATTCGGCATGGGTACAACAACGGAAAGTTCAGCATTCGGACCTACATTAAATCCAATAGATCCCGAACGTGTACCCGGCGGATCGTCAGGCGGAAGTGCTGCGGCAGTCGCATCCGGAATGGTTCCAATGGCTCTTGGAACAGACACAGGAGGTTCAATCAGGTGCCCTGCATCGTACTGCGGAATAGTCGGACTTAAACCGTCATTTGGGCGTGTATCAAGATATGGTCTTATAGCATACTCAAATTCACTTGAGCAGATCGGCCCCATGGCAGAAAATGTATCCGATGTCTCAAAGCTCATGGGTGTTATTGCCGGATATGACAGAAGGGATTCAACTGCATATGATCGCCCTTACAGTCACACACCTAATGCCGATATAAAAGGCAAAAAGATCGGGATTCCAAAGGAATACTTCGGAGAAGGCGTCAACGAAAAAGTTGCAGAGACAGTCAGGGATGCAATATCAGTTCTTGAATCACTCGGCGCTGAAACTGTTGAATGCACGATACCATCAATGGAATATGCACTTGCAGCCTACTATGTCACATGCACAAGCGAGGCATCATCCAACCTATCAAGATTTGACGGCGTAAGGTTTGGTCCACGGGTTGAAAAGAAGAAACAGTGGCATGCCGAATACAGGGATTTACGCGGCGAAAAGTTCGGAGAGGAAGTACAGAGAAGGATCATGCTCGGAACATTTGCACTCTCGGCCGGATATTACGGCAAATACTACGCAAAGGCATGCACTGCAAGGGCCAATATCAAAAATGACTTCCTAAGAGTATTAAAAGATGTAGATCTCATAGCGGGGCCGACAATGCCCAATATAGCACCAAAGATTGGAGAGCTTGAGGATCCGCTTGAGATGTACTTAAGTGACATTCTGACAGTCCCTGCAAACCTTGCCGGAGTGCCTGCTATATCAGTGCCATGTGGAAAAGTTACCGGAATGCCTGTAGGGCTTCAGTTAATTGGAACACACTTCAATGAAGAGGGTGTGGTTGATGCTGCATATGCCTTTGAAGAGGAGGTGGCATAAAATGTCTGAAGCAGATTCAGTCAAATCTCCGGAGATGAAAAAGGATCCAAAAGATCTTAAAATCATTATTGGTCTTGAGATCCACTGCCAGTTGAACACAAAAACCAAACTCTTCTGCGGATGTTCAACCGACTACCGTGATGATGAACCAAACACCCATGTATGTCCCATATGCCTCGGACTCCCAGGTGCCCTGCCAAAACTGAACAGACAGGCAGTAATATATGCACTTAAAGTTGCCAAGGCACTCAACCTTGAGATTCCGGAATATTCCGAGTTTTCAAGGAAGAACTACTTCTACCCCGACCTTCCAAAGGGATATCAGGTAAGCCAGTACGACAAACCGGTTGCGGAAAGAGGTATTCTCACAGTCGAAGATGACGAGGGTCATGAAAAACCAATTAGAATAACAAGAATTCACCTGGAAGAAGATCCCGGAAGGCTGGTTCACAAGACCGGGAGGGACAGGGCAGGCTACTCACTTGTAGATTACAACAGGAGTTCAATACCACTCATTGAGATAGTCACCGAACCGGACATATCATCGCCAAAAGAGGCACGCCGCTTCTTAAATAAACTGAGATCAACACTCGAATATCTTGATGTATTTGACGGTGAGCGCGAGGGTTCGATCAGAGTGGATGCAAATATATCACTTGAAGGGCACAGCCGTGTGGAGTGCAAGAACATCTCTTCCTACAAAGGTGTGGAAAAAGCCCTCAACTTTGAGATCACAAGACAGAGAAATATGATCAGAAGAGGGCAGGAGATAACCATGGAGACCCGTCATTTCATGGAGGCAAGAGGTATTACCCAGGGTTCAAGAAGCAAAGAGGAGGAGAGCGATTACCGTTACTTCCCGGAACCGGACCTAAGACCACTGAGGGTCAGTTCATGGGTTGCAGATATAGAACTGCCCGAACTGCCTGACGCACGCCGCCAGAGGTTCATTGACCAGTACAGCCTCTCTCCAAACCATTCCAAAACCCTCATCGGTGACATTAAGGTTGCAGATTTCTATGAGGAAATTGTAAAACCAGGATGTGATCCTGGCCTTGCAGCAACCTGGGTTGCAGATACACTCCTTGGAGAACTTTACTACAGGGAGATGAAGATAGACTCAGTTCCGGTTGAAAACTTTGTTGACCTTATTGCTCTCCTGAAGCAGAATGAGATCACCGACAGAGTTGGGGTCGATGTTCTCCGGATAATGCTTGACGAAGTAAAAGAAGGAAAGGAAGCAGAGATGCCATCTGATATTGTGCAGAGGCTTTCACTTGGTAAAGCCGGAGACAATGAATTTGATGACATTATCGCCAGAATCGTAGATGCAAATCCACAGGCTGTCGCCGACTATCACGAAGGTAAGCAGAATGCCCTGAATTTCCTTGTCGGGCAGGTTATGAAAGAGACGAGAGGGCGTGCAGACCCGAAGGCTCTCAATAAAATAATGGCAGAAAAGATTGCCCCAAAGGAGTGAAAATCCTAATATGCATCTTATCATCGCAGAGAAAAACATAGCAGCACAGAGAATTGCAGGCTTTTTAAGCAGCAGCGGGAAACCAAAAACTGAGAAAGACAATAATGTCAGTATTTACAGATTCGATGATAAAGTTGCTCTTGGGCTTCGCGGCCATGTGGTGGAAGTAGACTTTGAGGAAGGGTACAAAAACTGGCGAAGCGAGACACACACACCAAGAACACTCATCGATGCAGGAATTATAAGAAAACCCACCGAGAAGAAGATTGTTGCACTGATTAAAAAACTCTCAAAAAAGGCAGATCTTGTAACAATAGCTACTGATTATGACCGTGAGGGGGAGTTGATCGGTAAAGAGGCATATGAGATCGTACGGGAAGCCAATAAAAAAGTTCCTGTGAACAGAGCAAGATTTTCAGCCATTACAAAACAGGAGATATCAGCCGCATTTGATAATCCGGCAGAGATCGATTTTGACCTTGCCGCAGCCGGTGAAGCCAGACAGGAGATTGATCTCGTCTGGGGGGCATCACTTACACGGTTTATATCGATAGCTGCAAAGAGGGGAGGTAAAAATATTCTCTCTGTAGGAAGGGTGCAGAGTCCTACTCTGGCAATGATCGTTGACAGGGAGAAAGAGATTGGAGAATTTGTACCTGTACCATACTGGATGCTCAGTATCATCTCTGAAAAGGATAAAGAGCAGTTTGAGGCAAGACATACACATGGGAGATTCGACCTGAAAGAAGAGGCCGAAAGCGCACTCTCAGGTACAAAAGAGCCGGTGGAGGTCACAGAAAAGAAGGAAGGTTCAAGAACCGACAAGGCACCTGCACCTTTCGATACCACAGGATATATCGTTGCAGCATCAAGGCTTGGCCTTAGTGCATCAAATGCAATGAGGGTTGCAGAAGACCTCTATATGAACGGATATATATCATATCCAAGAACGGACAATACCGTATATCCGGACTCACTTGACATAAAAGGAATTTTAAATGAAATTAAGAAATCTTTCAGACGTGATACGGAATGGGTCATTGCCAATATAAGGGATACCCCAACAAAAGGCAAGAAGACAAGTACTGACCACCCGCCAATTCACCCGACAGGAGCAGCAAAACCCGCTGATCTTGATGAAAAATCATGGAAGGTTTATGAATTAATTGTCAGGAGATTTCTGGCAACACTCTCTCCTGACGCAAGATGGAAGACACTAAAATATCTGTTAAATGCCGGGGGGGAAGAGTACACATCCACCGGGCAGAGGCTTGAATATGAGGGCTACAGAATGGTGTACCCCTACAGCCAGGCCAAAGAACAGGTGCTGCCCGATTTATCAGAAGGTGAAAAACTCCCGCTTGTAGATACAGTACTTGAGGAGAAGGAAACACAGCCTCCGCCCAGGTATTCACAAAGCAAATTAATCCAGCAGATGGAAGAACTCGGTCTTGGTACAAAATCAACAAGGCACGAAGTAATCGGAAAACTTATTTCAAGACGTTATGTTGAGGACAATCCCTTAAAACCCACCCAGGTGGGTATGGCAGTCACAGAGTCACTTGAAAAGCATGCGACCCTGATTACAAAGCCCGACATGACAAAAACTATTGAAGACCATATGGAGGAGATCAAGAGATCAAGCCGCTCTAAAGAGGAAGCGGTGAATGAATCCAGAGGTATGCTCAACCAGATCTTCGATGACCTTGAGAAGAATGAGGAGGCTATCGGTGAGGAGATCATGGACCGCACTGCTGAGGAGAGGATTGTCGGCAAATGTCCGGTCTGCAACTCAAATCTCATGATTAGAACCACAAAGGGAATGGCACAGTTTGTTGGCTGTACCAATTATCCTGACTGTTCATTCAACCTGAATCTTCCTTCTGTACAGTGGGGCAAGGCAATACGTGACGATGACAACATCTGTGATCAGCACAACCTGCACCATGTAAAGCTCATAAGGGCTGGTGCAAGGCCATGGGAGATAGGATGTCCGCTCTGCAACCACATAAGATCAAACATTGAAGCTCTTGAGATGATGGATTCAGTCAGTCCCGAGATTATCAGAAGAATGCATGAAAATCACATATACTCTGTTTTTGAGATCTCAAAGCTGCCTGTTGCAGAAATTGCATCCAAAATGAACTTTTCTGATAAACAGGCTTTTGAATTTAAAAAAGAAGCAGAAGGCGTTCTGGAAGAACTGAGAAAGAGGTCTGAGGTTAAGAAATTTGTCAGAAAAACCATCCCTCCAAAGAAGGGAAGGAGCCACTCCAAAGTTTCAAACGGGCTGTTTTCTCTGGGTATAACTGATCTTGGAAGACTCAGCTGTGCCAATAAGGATTCACTGAAGTCCCTGAAATTAAATGACGAAGAAGCAGAGAAATTAATCTTTGAGGCAAAACTGATCCATAACAAAGGAATTTTTAAGGAGGTGGGAATTCCCGCGATCAGCGTTAATAAGTATTTCAAAGCCGGATTTATAGGTCCTAATGACTTATCTACAACTCATCCGGCGTATTTAAGCTATAAGTCCGGAATCAATATTGATACTGTTCACAAGCACGTAAGCATTATCTGTGAGAATAACGGTATAGCTCCGCCAGCAGGGATGTCACGTAAGACCTTTGAAAAAGGCAGAACTGAACTTATGTCACTGAAAAGCTTTGAAGAGGAGATGCTTGAAAAAATGTATTATGCAGGAGTGCTGAACTTTAAGACTCTTATTGAAGCAGATGCAGACAGACTTGCAAAGATTACCGGAATTACCAGGAAAAAAATTATGGACTTTAAAAAAGAGGCGGAGAATAATAAGTGAGAACAATGATTGACTGGAAGAAGTGGAGACATATCACAAAACTTGATCCTGACAAGATCCTCAATCCGGCCGATATTGAAGATATTGCAACAAGCGGCACTGACGCGCTGATGCTCTCAGGGACACTGAATATTACAGAGGAAAACCTGACATTACTGAGAGAGCAGGTCAGGGAATATGGTGTACCGATGGTTGTTGAACCTGCTGATCCTTCAGCTGTTCTGTACGAGGGTATTCAGGGCCTTTTTGTACCAAGTGTTCTGAATACTCCGGATATCACCTGGGTTGTAGGCAAGCACCAGTACTGGGTAAAGAAAAACCGAAATATTAACTGGGATATGGTTGTTCCGGAGGCATATATTGTATTAAATCCAGACTCTTCAGTAGGAAAAGTTACAAAGGCACTCTGCAATATTTCCATTGACGAGGTTGTCGCATATGCAACTGTTGCTGACCGCTATTTTAAGTTCCCAATTGTATATATCGAATATTCCGGCACATACGGAAATCCCGAAGTAGTTAAGGCAGTATCTGAAGTTATGGAATACTCAGTACTATACTATGGCGGCGGTATCAACTGTGGTGAAAAAGCGGCTGAAATGGGAGAATTTGCCGATACAATAGTTGTCGGAAATGCAGTATATGACGAGGGTGCAAAGGCACTTATTGAGACAGTTAAGGCTGTCAAATAATTTTTATGCCGGAAATTGAGATTGTTCTTTTAGAGCCGATATATGAGGGAAATATCGGCTTTGCAGCCCGTGTCATGAAAAATTTCGGGTTTTTAAACCTCACTCTCATAAACCCTCCGCCTATTGGTGATGAGGCTATTGCAAGATCATCTCATGCCAGGGATGTTTTGGATAACGCAAGGTATGCTGAGAGCCTTGATGAGATTATTGAGAAGAGCAATATGCTTATTGCCACAACAGGCGGTCTTTCAAAGTCAGTCTCCAACCCGATGAGGATGCCTTATTATTCACCGGATGAGATCAGGGATATTATCGGTGACGTAAAAGGCAGGGTCTCAATAATATTTGGCAGGGAGGATCAGGGCCTTTCAAATGAGGAGATCAGGCGCTGTGACGTGATCTGTACAATTCCAAGTTCCTATAAATATCCGATTGTTAATATATCACATGCTGTCGGGATTATTGCCTATGAACTTGCCGAAATAAAAAAAGAAGAATTTCCTCTCGCTACAAGGATTGAGATGGACTCATTTTATGACCATTTTGATCATTTTCTGGATGTGATCGGTCATCCGGATCACAAGATGGAAAATACATCAACTATGATCAGAAGGATATTCGGCCGGACAAAACTTACAACAAGGGAAGTATCCACCCTTCACGGGCTTTTGAGGCGTGCGGAATGGCATATCTCAGGTGATGAAGACGATCTTATGTATTAATAATTCAGGTTCTTATCCATTTTTCTGAAATAATCCTATGAAACAGCGCACTGTTTCATTCATCATCTGTGAACCCGCAGGCTCATGAGTGACTTTTTTGATATTACTTATATCGGCAGAATCCGGAATGACCGGAATCAATACCGGCAATGCAATGATTTTCCAAAAAACAATATTACTAATATAATATATTAACCGGTTTTAGGATGTAACCCAAATTGTGCCGGCCCTGAAAATTTAAAAAAGAAAAAATTCAGGTTAAAATAGACCTCAGTCAGCAATCGCGATAAAATTCTCAAGAATTTTAAGCCCGGCGTCACCGCTTTTTTCCGGGTGGAACTGTGTCCCCCAGGCATTCTTATTCCTGACAGCTGATGAAAAAGGACAGATATAATCAGTTTCTGCGATTGTATATTCCGGAGCTGTATCTGCATAGTATGAATGGACAAAGTACACATATGTCTGATCTTTTATGCCCTCAAAAAGAGGATCACTGCCGGTTAAAGTCAGATTATTCCAGCCCATATGCGGAATTTTAAATCCCTCCTTCTTCTCAAAACCCCTGACTCTTCCGGGTACAAGTCCAAGGCCCTCATGAATACCATATTCCTCACTTATTTCAAGAAGCATCTGCATTCCAAGACATATGCCAAGAACAGGGCGTTTTTCAACAAATTCAAAAAGAGTGCCCTTCATATCATCCAACTGTTCCATCCCTTCCGAAAATGCCCCGACTCCGGGAAGGACAACCCCGTCAGATGCCATAATCTCCTCACAGTCAGATGTAATAACAGCTTTTGCTCCGGCCTTTTCAAGGCCTTTCTTTACACTCCTTATATTCCCAAGCCCGTAATCAAGAATAGCTACTTGTGTCATCCGGTCCTCCTCTTTTTCTCCATTCTCCTTTTGTAATCCATTCTTCAGAAAGATTGTTCTTCTCCTTCCATGAATTCAGCTTCTCTTCCCATGTACTCCAGAGTTCAGGGTAATTTTCCTTAATAATCTCAAATGTTGCAAGGTCACTTGACGGACACATGAAACACCCGATTCTGTCTATCCTCTCTTCATAAAGTTCATTATAAGGTGCCCCTTCCCTGAAGAGATAGAGAAACACATGCATTGCTGTCCAGTGCTGTATCGGTGCGGCAGAAAGCTGCACCTGCACCTTGAAATTACGCCATATGCGGGGGCTTTTCATCCTTGCAAGTGATTCATATTTTCTCTGTCCGATAAATGAAAGGCATTCACCCCATTTTTCGGTGATGATGGACTTTACAGGGTTAAGTTTGCATACGGCGCAGCACCATCTGACATCCACCGCAGGCGGGCCATGAATTTCAAATTTATTAATAAATTCTTCAGCGCCACTTGTATTTATAATCTCAAGTCCGTATTTTTCAGAAACATCAGTTATATTTTTGTAGGTCTCAGGAAATTCAAGTCCTGTATCTGAAAATATCAGCGGAACTTTGCCGATTGCCTTCAGAACAATCAGAAGTGTTGCAAGGCTGTCCTTTCCGCCGGAATACGAGACAGTTGCAGGCATATTCGGGTTTTTTTCAACTACAGAATTTGTAAATCTTACTGCTTCGGACTCATGACTGTCCATAATATATTTATTGGAATTTACTGCATCATCCCAGGTTGCAGCGCCGGGTACGCACACCGAGGGTTTTGGCTTTCTGGTCCTGACAATCTGCCCTCTCTCCATCTCCTTTGATTCTTCATATCCGACCTTCGACCTTCCGACAGCTATAGCTTCCATATCTCTTGAAACCAGGAATACTTCATCTCCGGCTTTCACATCCGGATGCATATTCACAAGACCGGGGGCTAAAAGACTTGTTCCGGATTTAACAGGTTCTACTGCACCATTGTCAGCTATTACATAGCCTTTCTCCGGTCTGAAATACTGTGATGCATGGACACGCGGCAGAACTTCCCATCTCTTCTCATCCGGAAGATAGCGTATGGCACAGACGACTGCTCCACCCATGATAACCTCCTCCATCCGATCCTTATCAGGAACTTTATTGAGGATTACAAGGTGACCTTCCGGAATGAGTATGGTGCCGAAATATTCAGAATATATTTTATTGATATGCTCAATATCCTTCTCAAATGCCGGCCTGATGTCGCCGGGTGGTGTAACAGAGACCTGTCTGGTCTCTGCACCGCATGAGCATTTTTTCCCCAGAACAGGAGTATGACAGGCATCGCACCAGTTCAGGACAAGTTTTCCAAGAAATGCTTTGGACATTATCCTTAATATCTGGTTTTAACCGGATAAAAGAGGTCGTTTTTTGCAGTACCTTTTTTTATTCATGTCACCGAAATCATAATTAATTATCATAATATATATTCTTACATATCTGATTGTGTAAGTTTCAGATTTTTAAAATTTGTGACTAATCCGGATTTCTCTGGTGATAATATGAGACCTATTCTGATAACTGCGCTGTTTGCATTCCTTCTGTACCTCTTCCTCACCGCAGGGTCCGGAAATGATGTACCTGGTATTTGGTCTTATGGGGAAATTGTAGCCGGAATTATTGTTGCAGGGCTGACTGGTCTAATATCCGGGAGGTTCTTCTGCGGTAGCAAAAATTACCGCATGGCAAATCCCGCAAGATGGATTTTACTGATTGCCTACATAATTCCTTTCTTCACAGAGATGACAAGGGCAAACCTGGACGTTGCCGCAAGAGTGATTACCGGAAATATACGCCCTGGAATTGTCAGAATTTCACCGGGGCTTAAGAGTGACCTGGGCATTACAATCCTGGCAAATTCAATAACTCTCACTCCCGGAACCCTGACCGTTGATACAGATGAAGAGTCCGGAGACCTCTTTATCCATATGATAAATGTCCCAACGGGTGTGGAGGACAGAAAAATAACGGATGATAAATACCTCTTCTCTTATTTTAACCTTAAAGAGTGGGTCAGGAGAATTACAGAATGAAAGGAATCTGGATAATTCCGGCGATTTTCCTTGTCATGCTGATCCTCCTGGCAATGGTCAGGCTTTTTGCCGGCCCTACATCACCTGACAGGGTTGTAGCCTTTGATTCAATAAACACCCTGACCGTTGCACTGATGGTAATCTTAGGCATATTCTTTGGGGAGCTCTTCTTCGTTGAGGTTGCGATAGTCTATGCCCTCCTGTCCTTTGTCGGGACCTTGTTCATATCCAAATACCTTGGAGGAGAAATATGAACATTTCCGGCATTCTTATACCGGTTTTTCTGGCCATAGGACTGGCATTCAATGCACTCGGGGTAATCGGAATTCTGAGATTTCCGGATGTCTATACAAGGCTTCATGCAGAGACAAAGATGACCACATTCGGAACGATATTTATCTGCCTTGCAGGGATTGTGTACTGTATATCTGAATACTTAACTATGGCAGACAACCGGTTTATTGACCTTGCAGCGAACATAATTATTGTCCTTATAGCACTTGCATTCACAAATTCAGTTGGGTCACATGCAATTGCAAGGGCTGCATATAAATCCGGTCAGAAACCCAATCCATCGGTTGTAGACAGACTTTCGGAGGTTTCCGATGACAGTTGATCCAGTACTTATATTCCATGCCATTCTGCTTACAGGGCTTGTTATCTCTGCCTTAGCAATATATCACCTTAAAAATCTCCTTTCGGCAGCGATTGCATTCGGAGTTTTCAGTTTTCTCCTCTCACTTGAATTTTACCTGCTCCAGGCGCCTGATGTTGCAATTGCTGAAGCCGGAATCGGTGCAGGCCTTACAACAGCAATTTTTGTCATTGCTATTCGCGGGACAGATGCGGATGATGAAGAGAGGGAGGCCTTAAGATGAATGCAAAAAAGATCCTGACATCAGTCATAATCATAATTATTGCAGGAGCATTTATTCTCCCGGCTGCTACCCTTGAATTCGGCAGTCCGGCTAACGGAGATATGGACAGTTACATTATAGAAAACGGTCAGGAGATGGCCGGAGCAAATAATATCGTATCAGGTGTTGTCTTTGATTTCAGGGGATTTGACACTCTCGGTGAGGCAACTGTCCTTTTTACTGCTGTTATAGGTGTAACTCTTATTTTCAGGAAAAGAGGGGAGGATGAAGAGTATGAATATGAGTAAAATTGTCCGGACATCGGCGAATATTATCCTGCCGTTTATTCTTGTATTCGGGTTTTACATAATAATCCATGGTCATCTGACACCCGGAGGAGGTTTTCAGGGCGGGGCTGTTGTCGCAACCGGAATTGTACTCATGATTGCCGCAAACCGGTACGAAAGAATTTCAGAGATTTTTAAGTCTGAAACGATGAAAAATTTAGAGTATCTTGGCCTTCTGCTCTTCATATTCACAGCATTCACAGCAGTCCTTTCAGGGTCAGCATTCTTCTTCAACTGGCTTGCCAATGGCGGGATAATTTTTGGAGATACTGTAACTTACGGGGCAAATCCTGGTTTTCTGAATACTGCGGGTGTCATTCCGGTGATGAATATTGCAGTAGGTATTGAAGTTTTTGGGGCTATGAGTGTGATTATTCTTTATATGCTTCACGGGATTAAGGAGGAATCATGATATGATTCTTCAGAATTTTCCGTATTTTGCAGCCGGAATTATTATCATTATCGGGATTGTGATAATGGTCACTCAAAAAAAACTGATAAAAATTATTATGGGGCTGGCACTGGCGGAAGCGGGTGTTAATCTGTTTCTGGTTTCAACGGGATACATATACGGATCTTCTGCACCTATATTTACCAATGCAGAACCGGGCACAATGTCATACCCGGTTGTCCAGGCGATGACGCTTACAAATATTGTAATCGGGATTGCAACAACCGCTCTTCTTCTGTCATTTGTGATAATAATATACAAAAAATACGGCACTGCCGATGTCGATGAGGTAAGGAGGCTTCGGGGATGATTCCGGCAGTGATTATGGACAATCTCCCTGCACTTCTTATTGCAGTGCCTCTGATTGGCGCATTTACAGTACCCATTGCAGGCAGGTTCAGTGATTCTTTAAGATCTCTCTGGTTTATTCTGATAAGTCTTGCAACTCTTGCTGTAGCATTACTCCTGACATACGAGGTTCTCTCCTTTGGAACTGTAGTCTATACATTTGGTGCATCCAGCCCTTCCCTTACAGTTCCTCAGGATTCAGGCGGAATTCCATTCAGGATTATTTTTACTGTTGATGCAATGAGTGCCTTTATGGCAGTATCTGCATCTATAGTTGGTTTTACCGTTGCTCTGTATTCAATAGTATCAGATTCGGGACTTTCCATAAAAGATAACTATTTTGCACTTATTCTTCTGATGCAGGCCGGAATTTTAGGCATGGTCTGTACTGGAGATCTGTTTAACTTCTTTGTATTTCTGGAGATAAACTCACTTGCAGGAGCTGCCCTTGTTGCCTGCAGGGTTGATAAAGGGGTTGCAGTCGAGGCCGGACTTAAATATGCAGTATTATCAACTCTGAGCTGCCTCATGATTCTCTTCGCTGTCGGGCTTTTCTATGGGCAGTATGACGCACTCAATATGGCAGTAATTGCAGATAATATACAGTACGGGATGCTGGATAAAATTGCACTTGTGCTGATGGTTGCTGCACTTGCGATGAAATCCGGTGCAGTGCCTATGCACTTCTGGACACCTGACGGCTATTCTATGGCACCTTCATCTGCAACTGCATTTCTGGTTGTTGCAAGCCAGGCAAGCCTTTACGGACTCTTCAGGGTTATCTTTACTATATATAATATAACGCTCAACTGGGCCCTTTTAGGCTGGATAATAATTATAACCGGAATTTTATCAATGGTTATAGGTGTCACAATGGCTATCCCGCAGAAAGATGTAAAGAGGCTTATGGCCTACCATGCAGTATCGCAAACAGGATATATGCTCCTTGGAGTTGGTGTTGGCCTTGCAGTACTTGGTGATGACATAATGATGAATAATATCGGGATAACTGCTATAGAAGGAGGAATATTCCATATCATCAACCATGCAATTTATGCGAGTCTGCTCTTTCTAACCGCAGGTGCAGTCTTTTACAGGACGAGGACAAGAAATATGAATAAACTCGGCGGTCTTGGGCACAATATGAAGTGGACCATGCTATTTTTTATTATAGGTGCACTGGCAATTGCCGGAATTCCGCCTTTAAACGGTTTTTCATCAAAACTTCTGATTTATAAGTCTATCTTCGTGTTTAATCCGGTACTATCTATAATTGTAATGATAGTGTCGGTTCTGACACTTGCGTCCTTTGTAAAGGTATTTCATTCAATCTTTATGGGGCCTAAACTTCCCGAGTATGAAAATGTCAGGGAAGTTCCACGTCCTATGCTGATTGGAATGGGTATTCTTGCATTACTTATATTTTTCTTTGGAGTATATCCGCAGGCAGTGGTAGATGTTCTGATTACACCCGCAACAAATGCCCTTGTAAATCAGGACGGATACATATCGGCAGTTCTTGGAGGTAGCTGAAATGGTCCTGCCCGAGACACTGTATACGGAATATGGTGCCTGGAGTCCGTTATACTGGATTATCGGATTTATAGTCGCGCTTATAATATCCTGGATTTTCCTTTTGATGGGTGAATCAGACTACAAGAGTTATACAGAACAGGTAAAACCATATCTGTCAGGCAATGCCGAACCGGATAAAGGTGATGTACACATCCGTGCCGGAAATATGTACTGGGGTTTTACAAAAGCACTTAAAAGATATTATGATATTCTTATTCCGGTTCATACCGGAATTTTGACTGATTATATTCTCTGGTTTCTCGGAGCTATGGCCCTTATAATGGTAATTATTCTTGGAGGCGATCTGTTATGAGGCTTTCAGAATCGTTTAACAGGTCACTGTGGTTATTTCACTTCAATTCCGGATCGTGCAATGGTTGTGATATTGAGATAATTGCAACCCTGATGCCCAGATATGACCCAGAGAGGTTTGGAATGAAGCTTGTAGGGTCACCAAGGCATGCCGATGTCCTTCTTGTTACAGGGCCGGTAGTTCATGCAATGGCAGACCGGCTCAGAAGAGTCTATCTTCAGATGGCTGATCCGAAGGTTGTAATCTGCATCGGTTCCTGCGGGCAGTCAGGAGGGGTTTTTTTTGATTCCTACAACCTTGACGGCCCTGTCGGTGATGTTATTCCGGTTGATATATATGTGCCCGGATGTGCACCGCGGCCCGAAGCAATAATTGACGGTGTTGTGAAAGCGATATCAAAACTTGAGAGGCTTGAGGGGGAGAAGAGATGACTGCAGCTAAGAGGATAGTTCTGGATATTTCAGAGGTTGAAGAGAGACTTAAGAGTTCACTTGGCAGAAAGGTAATATCCTCTGAAGTAAAGATTCACGCCGAAGGAAGGGCAGGAAAGAGGAATGAATCCCTCTGGATGAAAATCGAAAGGGAAGTAATACATGATGCTGTCAGAGAGGTAATTGACATTGACTTTCCCCATCTTGGAGTGATCTCTGCTGTTGACGCCGGAGATGAGATAGAACTGATCTACCATTTCTACATATTTTTTGGTCTTTACGGGTCTGAAAAAGCGATTTACTTTACTGTACCGGTACCCAAAAAGGATCCGGTCATCCCCACAATCTCAGATCTCATTCCCGGGGCGGTATATACAGAAAGAGAGAAGCAGGAGATGATCGGGATTACAGTTGAAGGTATTCCTGACAGACGCAGGCTCTTTCTCCCCCCTGATTTTCCTGAAGATGTATATCCCTGGAGAAAGGATGAATGTGGCATTCCTGATTCAATGATAAAAAACCTCTGGAAATCAGAGAGACCCACAGGCAGGCCAAATCCTCCTGTAAAGCCAAAGGAGAAGAAAAAAACGGGTTCTACGAGAGATGGAAAAGATGGAAATAATTCCGGAAAGGAAAATGATTCCCCGTTAAAAGCAGATGAAACTGAAGGCTCAAAGCCGGCAGGTGAGAAATCCGGAGAAAATAATAACTCATCTGAAAGACAGCAGGTGAACAAAAATGAGTGACCCTTCAAAAAGACCCACATATAATATCCCGATTGGCCCGACACACCCATCACTGAAAGAACCGGTTCATTTCACATTTAAGATGAACGGTGAGGTTATTGAAGATCTGGATTTTGAGCCGGGTAAGGTGCACAGGGGTATCGAATGGATGGGCATGCGCAGAAATCCGGTTCAGATCGTTCACCTGACTGACAGGATATGCGGGATCTGCGGAGTGTCGCACACCCTCTCTTTTGCAAAGGCAGTCGAGCAGATCGCTGGCATTGAAGTTCCGGAGAGGGCACATTATATCAGGACTATCCTTGCCGAGTTTGAGAGGATACAGTCACATATACTCTGGGCCGGAGTTGCTGCACATGAACTTGGCTTTGACACACTCTTCAATCTGGCATGGCGTGTGAGGGAGGAGTCTATGGACCTTCTGGAACTCATCACCGGAAACAGGATCAATTACGGGATTGTTCAGGTAGGAGGCGTCAGAAGGGACATTGAACCGCACAAATATCAAAGAATTGAAGAAGGACTTTCATATTATGAGAATCTGCTTGACAAACTGCTGAAATTATTTCTGCATGATAAGTCTATCACTGTCAGGTGCAGGCACTGCGGGATTCTTACATACAAAGCAGCCCTTGAGTTGTGCACCGTAGGCCCGACTGCCCGTGCAAGCGGTGTCAGTATGGATGTCAGGGCCGATTCGCCTTATGCAGCCTATGGAGATGTGAAATTTGATGTTATACTGCCGGATGTGTACACTGATAAAATAACCGGGGATGTGTATGACAGAATTGTTGTCCGGCTGCTTGAGGTCGGTCAGTCTGTTTCGATTATCCGGCAGTGCATCTCACAGATGGAGGACGGGTCGGTTTTGTGGGAAGAAAAAATGCCAAAACTGCTTGCGGCCTGCAAAAAAGCAGAAGGAGAAGCGGTTGGAAGGGTTGAAGCACCCAGAGGAGAATGCCTGCATTATGTACGGATGCAGAAGGCTGACGCACCATATTCGTGGAAGGTCAAGGCTTCAACGTACTCCAATCAGATGTCATGGCTTGAGATTCTCCGTGGCGAACAGATTGCAGATATTCCAATAATAATTGCCTCAATTGATCCCTGCATGTCATGCACAGACAGAATTACGGTTGTCAGGAATACAGATTGTGGTATGGGAAGTAAAATGCTCACCAAATCAGAACTTCATAAAATGTCTGTTGAAAAGACACGGAGGATTTTGGGATGAGTTTTATCTCCGGAATCCTGACTGCGGCTCTTGGCACTGTGGCCATTGCAGTTTTTGGAATTGTTGCCGGGCTGCTCCTCCTTGGAATTGACAGAAAATTTGCCGCACACATGCAGGCAAGAGTCGGCCCTCCAT
Organism: Methanoplanus limicola DSM 2279; assembly: GCF_000243255.1. Classification (NCBI taxonomy): domain Archaea; kingdom Methanobacteriati; phylum Methanobacteriota; class Methanomicrobia; order Methanomicrobiales; family Methanomicrobiaceae; genus Methanoplanus; species Methanoplanus limicola. Next base: position 1,616,321 of record NZ_CM001436.1, on the reverse strand, counting down.
TAAGGCAACCGTTCATAGATGTTGCAAAACTTTTCTGCAAGGATAACATCGTCCCGGAGAGTGCGGTCCCGTCAATATTCAATGTTGCACCTGTTATAGCTCTGGCATCCTCAATAACCATTTTACTTTATATTCCGGTGGGGAGTACTGCACCTCTGCTTGGTAAATTCGGAGATATCATTCTTGTTATGTACCTGCTTAATGTGCCTGCTCTTGCAATGATTGCCGGTGGGTTCTCATCCGGTTCTCCATATGCGACAATCGGAGCACAGCGGGAAATGATAACTATGATTGCATATGAACTTCCCCTGATAATTGTAGTCATTACAGTTGCCTGGAGGCTCTCGGCTGCCGGATTATCTGATCCCTTCTCTCTGGGTGTGATTTCGGGAGTAACATCCAAAATTATAATCTGGGATGTGCTCGGCCCTGTGGGAATTGTTGGCTGTATACTTTTTATGCTGATTCTTGTATTTGTAACTCCGGCCGAACTTTCAAGAGTGCCCTGTGATACTCCGGAAGCTGAAACTGAACTATGTGGAGGGCTTTTGGTTGAATATTCCGGGAGAAACCTTGCATTATTTTATCTTGCCGGGGGCGTTAAGACATTAGCAATGCTGGCCCTTATTGTAGCAGTGTTTCTGCCCTGGAATCTGTCATGGTTTATTTCACTGCCTACGATGATTGCTCCGGTTGTTGACCTTTTATTTTACTTTCTAAAACTGGTTGTGGTTCTCTTTTTCTCAGTAACTTTAATCAGGGTGAGCATGGCAAGATTCAGAATAAACCATTTGGTTTCGTTTTACTGGATATACATCACTCTAATCGGTCTCTTTGCGCTGTTCCTCGTCGGAATTGATGCTTTTATTCTGGAGGGTGTTTAAGTATGAAATTTATGCCCACGGTTGCAGAGGTGTTAAGACAGGTTATCAAAAAGCCGGCAACAAACCTTTTCCCCGCAAAATATCTGCCAAAGTCAGTTAACGGATTTTTATCAGATGTATCCGAAGGGAAGGCACGAATAAATCCGGCAGTTAATACTCCGGATAACTACAGGGGTAAAATTATATATGACCATGACATCTGCATAGGCTGTAAAATATGCACAAGAGTCTGCCCCGCTCATGCAATAGAATTCATTGATGATACAAGAACCATCAGAATTTATGTGACTCAGTGCATATTCTGCGGACAGTGCAATGATGTATGTCCGGTAAAATGCCTGCATATGTCAGATGAATTCCTCCTGGCAAATGAGAACAGGTACGCTGAAGATCTGATTGTGGAATAATAGTCCTGCAATTAAGAACCGAAACAGCATATTCTTTTAATGCACGGACGCCCTTTCAGGAATTATCAGAGTATAACTGAGAGAATTTTGGAAAGTGTACCTTCATTGCAACAGGCATTCACTAATTTTACAGCAGTCTGTCTGCACACAGACGATATATATGATATTCAGGTAATGAGCGTAATTTTTCATAAGATATATTCTCCATTATTCAGTCTGTTTTATCTCCGGTGAGGGCGGCAGGATCACTCCCCTTATCCATCATTAGTTCACTCTTAATCTCTTTAATCAGATCTCCAGTATGATCGGCTCCTGTCAGTTTCACCAGAATTCCGGCAGACTCAAATACATATTCAGCCGATTTTCCTGCAAGCGGCTGTTTTGAATATATGACATCCGGCTTGCAGGTTAAGAGAAATTCCGCAGAACGGATCCCTTTCTGTCTTTCCAGGCCGACCACAGGATTGGATATTGTCTCCTTTCGCATAAGTTTTGCATCTTTGATACTGAATTCCAGAATTGTGAAATACGGGGCTTCTCCAAAGTGAGGACAGATTTTCCCTTCCGGATTTTCTGTCGGGACGGCATATCTCAGGTGTAATTTCTCTTTTGGTTCGTAATGGATAACAACCCTCTCAACATTTGGAACAATTTCATTGATTTTTAATTCTATCCTTTCGCTTGCATTATGAGCCTCTGAAAGATCTAATCTCTTCATATTGACAGTTGCTTCAACAAAGATGAAACGCCCGGAATTTCTTGCAGTTAGATCTTTTATTCCAGTCACCATTGGGTCTGATAATATTGCAGATTTGATCCTGTCCCTTGTATCATAATCTATTGACGCATCAAGCAGGGTTCTCATACTGTCTTTTAGTATCTCCCACCCGGAATATGCAATGAAAAATGCCACTATTGCAGCTGCAATGCTGTCCACCGGAATTCCAAAGTACTGGGCAAAGAGTGCAGAGAATACCACTGATGTTGAGAGTACATCAACGATATGCTGTTTTCCGTCTGCTATCAGACCAGGAGAGTTGTATTTTCTACCCATCCGGACTTCATATCTGCCAAGAATATATGGAACGGAGATCAGCGCAGCAACTGCAAAGAGCACCCAACCGCTGAATGATACAGTAGTATCTCCTCCGGATACAGCCTCAGTAAGTATCTCCCAGGCTGTCAGGAATACGAGGAAGGCAATAATCACAGAGACCAGATTTTCAATTTTGTACAGTCCGTACGGATAATTTTCTCTCTTGAGACATGAGAGCCAGATACCGGCAATAAGTGCAATTGAAGCAAGAACGTCTATGAATGAATGTATAGCATCTGCTTCAAGTGCAAGGCTGCCTGATACCCATGAGAGGTACAGTTTTACAATTACAAGCATTGTATTGACTATAAGTGAATACCATGCCACCCTTCTGACAATTGAGTCCTCAGCTTTCCGGTCTAAATTTCCGGTAATTTCTTCCTCCATATTTCTGCCTGCAATTATTATTTTTTCAGATAATCTCTGTTTATTTGATTCTTAATTCAGAGAACTGCTTTATGAGACAATATCGTGATAATTATCCTGCCTTAATCTCAATAAATAATATCGGATTTGGTATTGTTAATTTATTCCCTAAATTTTATGAATCAGAGATAAATTCTAACCGGAAAGTTCCAAATCCGGATGAGGTATTCTTTATGAGTAAGTTGATATGCCCTTTTTGTTCACCGGAAGAAAAAGATATTGTTTTTAAAAATTCACTGTGGTATGCAAGATGGGATGATTATCCCGCAAGTCCGGGGCATCTTCTGATCATTCCCTTACGTCATTGTGTGGATTATTTTGTACTGACTGGTGCTGAGATAAAAAAACTTCCTGAGATGATAATTCAGGCAAAAGAAATTCTTGATGAGAAGTTTTCACCCGGAGGATACAATATTGTCACAAATGTCGGTGAGGCTGCTGAGCAGACAGTTATGCACTGCCATATCCATATAATCCCTCGCTATTATGATAAACCGGACTTTCCTACGGGCGGGATTAAAAAAATAGTATTCAATAAAAAGAAATTCTGAGCAGAAACATATGATTAAAAATATTATTTTTAGTCAATCCCGCAGAAGTTCATATAATAGACACATTATAATTATCTTCCGCCGGCGCCACCACCGCCAAAACCTCCTCCGGCACCAAATCCCCCTCCGCTTCCGCCCTGCGAAGGCGGCGTGAATGTGCTTATGGAGTAAAATCCTGCATACCAGAGATAGTGGGGATAGAAGTACCCGGACTCAGATATGTTTATATTGAGTTCCTTCATCGCCTTTTCGACATTTTTGCCTGCGCCGAGTGCAGTGCCGTAGATGAGCCATTCGCCCCACATATTGATGTCGTCAGGACTGTATTTCTTTATCTGGCTTAAGTCGGAGAGGAAATTTTTGAATGAGTCCCATTCAAGCTTCTCTTTGTAGTAATCCTCTTTCCAGTTTCCAAATACTGTGGAAGGAAATACCATTGCCACCACTGCCTGGACAATCATCACTATTCCAAGGAATATTGCTATGAAGATCATTCCTGCCGCATCTTCGGCAAATACAAAGAGGGCAACTGCCAGCAGAATGTAAATTATTCCTCCGATTATGAAGGGCAGAAGAAGGCCCCTTCCGTCTGTTGCATATTTTCCGGATATGGACTGATCAGAACCACTGGTGAGTGACTGGAGGTTCTCCTTTACTGCGAGGGCCAGATGTTCATCGGCCGATGAATGTTTTGCACTCTTTGCAATGCTCTCAAAGTATTCTGTATCGAGAATATTGTCATCTCCGGAATAAAGGGAGACAAAGTTTAAGACATTCTGTTCATATCTGTCCGGACTTTCAGGATCAAGAAGTTCTATCAGGATGCCTTTCTTATCCGGCTTTTCACTCATCCGGAGTTTTTTCTGCTTATGGAGAGAGAGTAGGGTTGCATAAAAGCCGTTCTCGTCAGATTCAAAGGCATCTTTGCTGAATACGAGGTTTACCTGCCAGGGAGTAAGTTTTTTGTTCGGAATTGTGCTCAGGTATTCCGGGACTGTAAACTTTTTTTCCCGCCCCGATTTAAGGTAGAGCAGTACAAATAAAAACGGCGTCAGGATAACGAGTATCTTTCCGATTAGCAGTAAAATATCTGCAAGGAAAAATCCAATGCTGTAACTGTCATTTGCAGATTCTGTCTTCTCTTTTACTCCGGAGATCTGCCTCTTGTATCCTTTAAGTGACTGTAATGCCTCCGGATTCATCAGGAATTCAGTCTCTATTATTTCATCCTCTGGTGAACTTCCGGTGATGACTACCCTGCCATCTTCCTTTTCGATATTGTATGAAGGTGGATGTGTGAATACTTCGGTTATGTCATCCGATTCAAGAACAATTTTTACATTTTTATAGGGAATATGCTCACTTGCAAACATCAGGTTTACATGGACTGCTTCATCGTCATATTCGATTGGAGGGTAGATGTTGTATGTATATTCAACCTCATATTTTCCAGGCTCAAAGTAATTGAGGTTTAAGATTCCGGCCTCGTTTTCGTACGCTTTGTCTGTTACAAATGATTTTGCCTGAGAATCTTTGCCGATTATATACACTGCACCGGACTTTGTTTTGACATATCCAACGGTTCCATCCGGCGCTCTGACTCCGGTGAGTTCTATATATCCGCTGTTCTGTATTTCATCCGGGTTTTCTGACCATGTAAGCGGAGCTGCCCAGACTCTGTACAGCATGCGGTATTCTCCGGATGACTGTACGTTATAGACATATTTTTCAGTCAGGGTACCGTCTTCACTCCAGGTGACTTCATAGGATTCGGCTGTGAGATCTCCTCCAAAGTCTGCCGGCAGTGACTGGAATGCCCCTGCAATGATTATAGAAAATAGGCCGATTAAAAGGGTTGCAGTTATAATTACTGCAATCTGTTTCTTTTCATCCATTATGGTTTACCCATTCAGAATTTTATTTCCGGAGCTTTTTCAAGGTTTTCGTCCGCAAATTCAAGGTAATCTAGCTTCTGCATGTGGATCATGTTTCCGATTATGTTTGACGGGATTGTCTCAAGCATGGTGTTGAACTGCTGTGAGATGTTGTTGTACGTATATCTCTGCCTTGCAATCTCATCTTCAATATCCTTTATTGATGACATAAGTTCCTGCACTGTCTGTGATGTCTTGAGATCAGGGTAATTTTCCATCACTGCAAAGAGCCTGCCGAGAACTGATCTTGATTCAGCCTCGATTTTGTTCAGATCTCCTGCACCTGCGCTGCCTACGCTGCTTCTCATCTTTGTTACAGATTCAAGTGTTGATTTCTCAAATTCTGCATAGCTTTTAACTGAGCCGAGAAGCTGTGAGATCATGTCAAGACGCTTTTTCATAGCGACTTTGATCTGTCCGAGTGTTGCCTCTGATGAGTTTTTAAGGCTGAAGTATCTGTTGTAGATGCTTACTGACCACAGTATGAGCACTATTACAACCAGTATGATGACTCCGCCGATAATTAGTCCTAACATTTTTAATCCTCGTGTTTTTTTGTATTAGTTCAGTTTTAATTCAGTTTATATTAATTTATATGATGATCCGGGTATTCTAAACGATCAGAAGTATTTATCCGGAGAATTCATTTCATCTCTGATAGCTTAATTCCGGCAGAGTGCACCTTCCGGATGAGATCATCATCACGGAGCACTGATCCTTTTTCAAAATAGCCGCGTATTGCCATTTTATCAGTAATATTGTATCCAAGGGCCTCAAGCGGCCTTGACATGGCATCTATTGCAAAATCATTCTCTTTTGGATCAATCTGTTCACAGACTGAAAAGACGAGTGCTTCCCTCTTTTTATCCTGAAGCCGTGAGCTGTATCTGCCAGGCCTTTTGCCATGAAATGTATAGTAAGGATATAATCTGTCAATAAATGTCTTAATGAGGCTTGTTATGTTGTAGTTGTACACCGGAGAACCGGTGATTAATATGTCTGCTTCCTCTACTTTGGGGTAGATCAGATTCATTCCGTCATTGAACTGTGAGCAGGTCAATGATTTTCTGCATTTTTCGCACCCAATGCATGAATTTAGGGTATAGTCACGCAGGAACAGGATTTCAGTTTCCATGCCGGAATTTTCTGCACCGCGGAGGATCTCTTTCAGGATTATATCAGTATTGCCACCTTTTCTCGGACTGCCACTGATGCCAAGTACTTTCATGAGTATTCTGTTTTTCCGGGAAGGTTGATATAATTATTTTGTAATTGTGATTTACAGTTTCTAAAATCCAACAGCAGGTATTCTGTGAATTTTCAGATTTCAGAACCTGTAATTCGGGTATTAATTTTACCGGAATTTCATGATAGTATAAAACTCCGGCCAGTGGATGGAGAAATCAGTTGTACCACATTTCCGGATCAAAACCGATTCTTTTTAAATGTAGATCGTTCAATAAAATATTATATTACCACATTTATCAGGATATATATAACATGAATATTGAGAGCCGGATTGAACTGCTGAAAAAAGAGATCATTAAGGATGATTTTCTACAGGGGCGGGGACTTGGCAACGAAGTTCCTTTCTGGATTTTTGATTACCCGCCTGAGAGTGAACTGCTTATCCGGCATTCAATGGAGAAGATCGGAGATATACTGGATAACAATTCCATTGGCTATATTGAGATTGATCTCTATGAGATGTGCCTTGAGACGATAAACAAAAAGATCAGACCGGAAAAACTGATTGATTTTGAAGCAAAGAAAGGTTCTGATGAACTGCTTAAAAAACTTAAAATTATTCTGAAACCCGATACCGTCAAACAGATTCTAAAAGAAAGAATTGAATCTGACGGCAATGTGAAGATAATATTTCTGACAGGAATCGGCAAGGCCTGGCCACTGATACGTTCACATTCAATTCTCAATAACTTACAGCCGGTAACAGGCAATATTCCTCTTGTGGCATTTTATCCTGGGGAATACAGAAATTATGAATTAAGCCTGTTCGGAAGATTTAAGGATGCCAATTACTACCGGGCATTCAGAATGATAAACGAAAATACTGCCTGATTGCGGGGATTACAGTCATGGATACAAAAATAGAGGATTTATTCTATAACGATATTAAAAGGGAGATTAACGGAGTAATCAAGGTTGATCAGGATGATGAAGAGAATGTATATACTGAACTTAATGAGTATGTTGTAACAAAGGAGTCACTAAAACATATTGACACCTTTTTTGATAGATTTTTAAAGTCAGTCACAACTCCGACTGACAAAATCGGGACATGGATCTCCGGAGATTTTGGTTCAGGAAAATCCCATTTTCTGAAGACATTATCTTACCTGCTTGAAAATAAGACAGTCCGAGGTAAAAGCGCACCTGAATTCTTTGAAGATAAAATTTCTGACCCGGAGATACTGAATACAATTGATAAAGCTGTAAATTCCGGAACAAAAGATGTAATATTATTCAATATTGATTCAAAATCCGGGGAGACCTCTGAGAGAATTGTTGACATTATGATGAGAGTCTTCAATGAAAAGAGGGGTTATTTCGGAGATGTATTCTGGATTGCGGAACTTGAGGAAGATCTCGACAAAAAAGGCCTTTTTGGTAACTTTAAAGAGGAAATTCTGAAAATTAACGGGAATTGCTGGGAAGAGATACGGAAAAGTTACGCCTTTGAACAGGACGATATTATTGAGGCACTCACAAACTGCGGTTTTCAGAGCAGGGAAGCCTGTGAGAGAATGTTTGAATCTGACGGGCAGAATTACAGGATTACTCCGGAATCTTTTGCAAAGGATATTGAGAGATACTGTAAATCAAAAGGAAGAGATCATAAGATAATATTTCTCATTGATGAAATCGGGCAGTATATCGGAGATGACAGCCAGCTTATGCTCAATCTTCAGTCCGTTGCTGAGGAATTCGGAACAATATTAAAAGGGCGTGCCTGGATAATTGTCACATCCCAGGTAAATATTGAAGCCACTATTAAAAGAGTAAAGGATAATGACAAAAAGCAGGACTTTTCAAAAATTCAGGCCCGTTTTGATACCCGGCTCAGCCTGTCCAGTGCAAATGTCGATGAAGTGATTAAGAAGAGGATTCTGAAGAAGAAGGCCGGAGATGAGGAGATGCTCTCCCTGTATTATGAAGAGAAGAAGATAATCCTGAAAAACCTGATCTCCTTCTCGCAGGGCAGTGCTGAGATGAAAAATTACAGGCAGGCAGAAGACTTCATTTCAGTGTACCCGTTTGTCCCCTACCAGTTCAGCGTCCTGCAGAAGGTATTTGAAAAGATACGCACCACCGGTTTTACCGGCAAGCATCTTGCAAAGGGCGAGCGCTCAATGCTCAACGCATACAAAGAATCGGCTGAGAAATACGGCAGCAATTCTGTCGGAACGCTGATTCCTTTTTATTCATTCTATGATACCATAGAGAGTTTTCTTGATCCGATTATTATAAAAACGGTCAGGCAGGCGGATGAGAACGATAATCTTGAGGAGTTTGACTGCCGGATAATCAAGACCCTCTTTATGATCCGGCATGTTAAGGAATTGCAGCCGAATCTGGACAATATAGTGGTGCTCTCACTCACAGATATTGATGAGGATAAATTAGAGCTGAGGGAGAAGGTTGCGCAGTCCCTCAACCGGCTTGAAAGAGAGACCCTGATAAGCAAATCCGGGGATACTTTCCATTTTCTGACAAATGAAGAGCAGGAGATAAGCCGTGAGATAAAGGATGTGCATATTGAGGAACGCAAGATTACCAATGAGATTTATGAAGAGATTTTCAGTTCCGGAAATATATGCCCAAAAGCCATTGGCGATTATAAATTCAGCAGGACTGTGGACGATATTGTCAAAAATATTTCCGGGGCTGATCTGACTGTTAAATTCTTAACTCCGCTCTCTGATGAAATTTCAAGGGGCAGCGGACAGCATACGCTTGACGGTTCAAATTTAAGCAATATTGATTCAAAGGATACTCTGCTCTTTGTTTTTCCGGAAGATAGCAGATTTATATCACATATTGAAAGTTACCTTCAGATTCAGAAATACTTAAAGCAGAGCAGCTCCACCAGGGATGACGAACAGATTCAGGAGATTCTCTTTGCAAAGAGGCGCGAGGCAGAGAGACTTAAAGAGCTGTCTCTTACCGGGATATCTGACGGTGTGAGAGAGTCACGAATCTTTATTGACGGCAGGGAAGTAACCACCATTGAATCCAAAAATCCTAAGGAGATGATTAAAGAGGGTTATGAGAAGCTTGTTGAGAATGTGTACAGCAAGTCGGATTATGTCACACGGAATTTTGAGTCTGAGAACGAAATCCTCAGTCTTCTCCGGTCTGATGACCTTGAGCGGTACGGTGCAGGGAGGTCAGATACAAATAAACTTGCCCTTGAAGAGGTGCTGAATTATATTGCCGTAAAGTATGAGAAGAAAAATTCTGTCCTTCTGAGTGAGTTGAAGGAATATTTCATGAAAAAGCCGTACGGCTGGAGCAGTATGACTGTCTCCGGACTTCTTGCAGTGCTTTTCATGAGTGAGGATATCAAACTGAGGCATCAGAAGAGATATCTCGCATCCGATACTGCGGAGATGACAAAATATCTTGCAAGAAAAGAGTACTCTGACAAAGTGATTCTGGAAATCCGGAAGAAGACCGGAGCTGAGACTGTCAGCAATGTTAAATCTGTTCTGATGGATGTCTTTGATAAAGCTGTGGTTTCGGATAAGGAAAATGATCTCTTTGAATCCGCAAAGGAGATCTTTGATGAGCAGAGGGGGCTGTTGTCACAGATAATGGGGAAATATTCTGTGGAAGAGAGATATCCGGGCAGAAAGGCGATTGAGGATTATAACAATCTGTTATCTTCACTTTCCGGGGTGTCTGATCCGCAGACCTTTCTGCGAAAAGTTTCTGATGAGATGGGTGAGATTGAGGAGCTGCATAGCAGAGCAGGGCCTGTCATCCGGTTTTTTGAGGGGAAGCAGTCAGAAATATTCGGGAGAATTCTTGGGAAGTATGAAAATTACCGGAGGAATGAGCAGTTTCTGGATGAGGATGCCAGAAGAAGCCTCTCAGAGACGGAGAGGATATTATCTCTCGATGAGCCTTATCCGGAGATAAAGAGGCTTTCAGGTCTTGAGGCCCGGATTGAATCATCGCTTGCTGAATCGGTTGAGAATCTGAAAGAGGAATTCAGGGAAGAGCTTGAATCCTATAAGAGTAAGCTGAACGGGGAGTTTACATATGAGGATTATCCGGACCGCGGCAGTAATCCGGTAAATGATGCCTTCTCTTATTCACAGAATAAGGTTGAGGGATCAGATGACTGCTCTCTGATTAAGCTTGAAACCGGAAGGCTTGCAGAACTGTATAAAAAGGCTTTCAGGGAGACTGAGGAGAAGAGGAAGAGTCTGAAATCTGTGCAGGAGGATTTCACATATGAGTCTGAGAAGAGAGATGTTGAGATCATTAATAAGACTTCAGTTTTCAGGACTGAGAAGATAATTGAGACTGAGGGTGACCTTGAAGATTATCTCTCTGCTGTCCGGAGTAAGTTAAAGGAAATTCTGAAGAAGAACAGCATTCAGGTGATCTGAGCATGGATAAAGCTAAGGTACTGGCATTTTCCGGAACACTCCGGAATAGTCTTTTAGAGGAGACTAAGAAGCGTGCCGCCCATTTTGGCATTTTTCCGGGTGAGACGTTAGAGGTTGAGAGGGAGTTTGAGGATTCGGTTATAATCGGCGGGAAGATCTTCAGTGTAAAGATTAAAAAGCAGAGGGAAGTTTTAGTCAGGGAGATCAGGCAGAAGGGCTATATGCAGGTTATTGAGGAGATCACTTATATCTGGTTTAACCGTTTTGTTGCCATCCGGTTTATGGAGGCGAACGGGTATATGCCTGTCAGGGTTTTTTCTTCAAAGGATGAGGGGAGGAATGAACCGGAAATTTTAACGAAGGCCCTCAATCTTAAATTTCTGCACCTTGACCGGGATTATGTGCTGGATCTGAAGTCTGAAGGTGAGGATGAGGAGTTATACAGGTATCTGATAATGAGGCTGTGTAATTACCTGCATATTACAATGCCCTTTATGTTTGAGAATATTGAGGATTATTCTGAGCTTCTGTTTCCTGAAAGGCTGCTTCATACCGATTCCCTGCTTGGCTGCCTGAATGATATCATCAGTGAGGATGACTGGAGGGAGGCTGAGATCATCGGCTGGATTTATCAGGATTATATTGCTGATAAGAAGGATGAGCTGATGAAGGCGAAGAAGGCTTATGCACCGAATCAGATTCCGGCTGTGACACAGCTTTTTACTCCGAAGTGGATTGTGCAGTACCTGGTTGAGAATTCGCTTGGCCGCCTCTGGATGCTTAACCGTCCGGATTCAGGGCTTTGTGAAGAGATGGAGTATTATATTATTCCGGAGGAGAAGGAGAAGGATTTTCTCCGGATCTTTTCTCCGGAGGAGATTAAGGTCTGTGATCCGGCCTGTGGTTCGGGGCATATGCTGGTGTATGCCTTTGATCTTCTCTGCTCCATATATGAGGAGGAGGGTTACTCAGAGTCTGAAATTCCGGAGATTATCCTGAAGAATAATCTCTATGGCATTGAGATTGACGGGCGTGCAGGTTCTCTTGCGGCTTTTGCCCTGGTTATGAAGGCAAGGAAGAGGAATAAGAAGTTCTTTGACAGCCCGGTTCAGCCAAATATCTGTGTCCTTGAAAATATTGAGTTTGATGATGAAGAGCTTAAAGATTATATGGCTTCAGTGGGAAACAATCTCTTCTCCACCGGACTAAAAGAGACTCTTCTTCAGTTTAAGGAGACTGACAATTTCGGATCACTCATCCGCCCGGCTGCAACGGGAACAGATCCCTCTGAAACACTCCGGATGCTTAAGGAGAAGAATCTCTCATCCTCTCTTACTCTGTTTGCCACCCATAAAAAGGTCAAAAGAGCACTTGAGCAGGCTGATTATCTGAGCCGGAAGTATCATGTGGTTGTTGCCAATCCGCCATATATGGGCAATAAGGGCATGAATAGCGACCTAAAAAAGTTTGCAAAGGACAATTATCCGGAGAGCAAATCAGATCTCTTTGCCATGTTTATTGAACGGAATCTTGATCTCTCCGTGAAGAAAGGGCTTATTGCTATGATTACCATGCAGAGCTGGATGTTTTTATCGTCATATGAAAAACTGCGGGACAGAATTTTAGACAATGAAACTATCCTTACTATGGCGCATCTCGGTCCGAGAGCTTTTGACAGTATTGGCGGAGAAGTAGTTTCAACAACTGCATTTGTCATTGAGAATAATCATAAGCCGGATTATAAAGGTGCATACATACGGCTTGTTGATGGCAGAAATGAAGACGAGAAAAAAAGATCTCTTCGTGAGGCAGTTGTTCAGTCCGGGAAAATAATTTAGAGATATGGTGATCTTATGACTTATCAGGAATCATTCTGCAAACTCCGATTCTGTCACCCGGAATTATATGGGGCAGAAATATGAGCAATACTGACAGAAAACCGATCAGAAACAGCAAAGCCGAATTTCTGATCTTCACTTCAGAGAGTGGCGAAGAATCGATTGAGGTCAGGTATGAGGATGAAACAATATGGCTCAGCCAGAAGATGATGGCTGTACTCTTTGATGTGACAACTCCGACAATAAATAAACACCTGAAAAATATCTACCGGAGCGGGGAACTGAAACATGAGGCAACTATTAGGAAATTCCGAATAGTTCAGGACAGGCTGTATGAGAGTGACTCTGACCGGATGCTGAAAGAGACAAAACTGCCGGAAGAATGAAACCCTATAACCAGACATTTGGACAATACAAAACTAATTTCGACCCAGTTACCGACCCAGTCACCGACCCAGTCACCGACCCAGTCACCGACCCAGTCACCGACTCGGTTACCGACCCAGTCACCGACTCGGTTACCGAACAAGTAAGAAGGCTTATGATCTGCCTTGATGAAAAACCTCTGAGTGTAAAAGATGCAATGGACTGTCCTGGACTGAACCACCGCCCTACATTTATGTACGATTATCTGAAACCGGCAATAAAAGGTGGTTTTGTTGAGATGACACAGCCAGAGTTACGGCCAGAGTCACAGCCAGAGTCACAAGAACAAGTAACCGAACAAGTAACCGAACAAGTAACCGAACAAGTAACCGAACAAGTAACCGAACAAGTAACCGAACAAGTAACCGAACAAGTAACCGAACAAGTAACCGAACAAGTAACCGAACAAGTAACCGAACAAGTAACCGAACAAGTAACCGAACAAGTAAGAAGGCTTATGATCTGCCTCAGGGAAAAATCACCGAGCGTTAAAGATGCAATGGGCTGTCCTGGACTGAACCACCGCCCTACATTTATGTATGATTACCTGAAGAAACAGGGGATAAGATCAAATGACTTTGTATGAAGGAAATAACAGGGATAACTCTTCTGAAGAGAACAATAACAGCAGTAATACTTTATTTTCCCGTGTTGCCTCCATAATTGAGCAGGCAAGAACAAACACAGTCCGGGCCGTCAATTCCAATATGGTTCTTTGTTACTGGTTTATCGGCAGGGAGATTGTCGAAGAGGTACAGGAAGGAAAGGAGAGGGCCGAATACGGCAGACAGGTACTTGAAGAACTTTCAGACAACCTGAACAGACAGTACGGAAAAGGATTTTCAAAAGCAAATCTCAGGTTATTCAGGCAGTTCTATATGACATATCCTGATCGTATGCCGGATAACCCGGAATATGATGATTATGAAAATAACCTGGCATCTTCTTCCAAAAGTTCTGCCACAACCTCAATTAGTAATTCTGATGAAGATGATGGGACCGACAAATTTAAATCATATGAATTTGCTACCCAACGGGTAGCGAATTCAGATAGTCCATTAAATAAGGACAAAACAGAAAAAAATACTTCAAATGTGGGTTTTAATCCACAACTTGGATGGTCGCATTACCGGGCATTAATGCGGGTAAAAAAACCTGAAGCACGACTCTTCTATAAACAGGAAGCCGCAGAGTGTACCTGGGATAAGCGAACACTGGAACGGCATATTCACTCACAATATTACGAGCGTATGCTGAAAAGTCAGCATCCGGAAAAGATGCAGGAAGATATGCGTAATTCCGGCTGTGAAATCTCAAAATCAACAGCAAAATCCAGAGCATCTTCAGCACTTAGCTCAGAAGTTATGCCCATATCCACAGCAATAGCCATAGATTCATTAAAAGATCCATATGTCCTGGAATTTCTTGATCTGCCGGAAACTCCGGACCTCCGTGAAAGTCATCTGGAATCTGCAATCATTACACACCTTCAGTCTTTTTTAATGGAACTTGGCAAAGGTTTTGCATTTGTCGGAAGACAGAAGAGAATGAGGTTTGATGATACTGATCTCTATGTCGATCTCGTCTTTTACAACTGCATCCTGAAGTGCTACCTGTTAATTGATCTCAAGATGGGAGATATCTCATACAGGGATGTCGGGCAGATGGACGGTTATGTGAGGATGTTTGACGATCTCTGCATAGCAGAAGATGACAACCCAACAATCGGCCTTATTCTCTGCACCGGCAAAAACGATGCAGTAGCCAGGTACTCAGTCCTGAGCGAGAGAAAACAGATCTTTGCCTCAAAATATATGCTCTATCTCCCGACAGAAGAAGAGCTTGCAGCCGAAATTCTGAGAAAGCGCCGGATGATTGAGGATAGATTAAACGAAAACGGACCAAACGAAGAATAACCAGGCAAAGAAAAAAGTGAATCCAAGGAAAAAAGAATCAAAGGAAATATGAATAAAATAAAGCCAGCCGGAGAAATCAATCATGACATCTGAAAATAAAATAATAGCAGAATCGGAATCCAAATCCAGATCCAGCAACCCTGTCCCGAACTTCTACCGGGCCTCTGCCGAGGATTTCAGGAAAATTCCCGGGAGTCCCATTGCATACTCTTTGAGCAATAATATTAGAAATATTTTTTGTGCAAAACCACCATTAGGGAATATCGTTCCAACAAGGGTAGGTCTGATGACTTCGGATAATGACAAATTCATGAGATTTTTTTGGGAAGTCACCTTAAATTCAATCTGTTTTAATGCACTAAATAAAGAAGAGGTATTTAGAAGTAAAAAAAAGTGGGTTCCACATAATAAAGGAGGGCAATTTCGTAAATGGTCAGGCAACCAAGAATATTTATTGTCATATGATAAAAAAAGCAGAGACCTTTTAAAAAGAATTGGTAACCACTTACCTTCTGAAAAATTATATTTCAAACCAGCAGTATCTTGGTCAGAAATAACCTCAAGTAGTACAGCTTTTAGATATTACCCCAATGGTTTTACTTTCAATATTAAAGGCATGTGTGCATTTCCTGACTTAAAATGTACAATTGAGCAAATATTAGTATTAGGTAATTGTAAATTCACAAATCATATCATCAAAATTATAAATCCTACAATTAGTTTTGGAGCAGGTAACTTTAATTCTCTACCATCAGCGTTTATTGAAAATAGCAAAATTGAAGAAAATGCCCAATCCTTAATTTGTTATGCAAAAAACGACTGGGACTCCTATGAAACGTCATGGGACTTTGAAAATTTGCCTTTGCTCAGAGCGGAATTTAAGTGTCTGACTGTTGAGGAATCTTATTCGCGGGTTCGTGCACACTGGCAGGAGATGACTGATGAGATGCAGAAACTTGAGGAGGAGAATAACAGGATTTTTATTGAGGCATATGGTCTTGAGGATGAACTGACTCCGGATGTTCCTCTGTCTGAGATTACGTTAACCTGCAATCCATACTACAGGTACAAAGGAGATAAGTCTGAAGAAGAACTTGAGGCACTGCTGCTTGCTGATACGATGAAGGAACTCATATCATATGCAGTCGGGTGCATGTTCGGGCGGTATTCTGTCGATAAGCCGGGCCTTATTCTTGCAAATCAGGGAGAGGCCATAAAGGATTATCTTGAAAAAGTCCCTGTGCCGTCATTCATGCCGGATGATGACAATATCATCCCTGTTCTGGATGATGAATACTTCACAGATGACATTGTGACAAGGTTTAAGGAATTCTTAAAAGTTGCATT
The DNA here is from genome assembly GCF_000243255.1 of Methanoplanus limicola DSM 2279. NCBI lineage: Archaea > Methanobacteriati > Methanobacteriota > Methanomicrobia > Methanomicrobiales > Methanomicrobiaceae > Methanoplanus > Methanoplanus limicola. The sequence goes on along the minus strand of NZ_CM001436.1, from coordinate 1,599,857 downwards.
CGGACCGGAAAATCTGTCACAGAATTTTGATTTCATTGCCGGAGGACTGTCCGGAAAGGGCAGTCTTAATCAGGCTCATGGCTCCGGTTCAGGATCAGCATCATCTGAGAGTGTTATCCGGAATTACTTCATCAAAGACTTTTACAGAGACCATCTCAAAAGATACAAAAAGAGGCCGATATACTGGATGTTCTCATCCGGAAAGAGTCAGGGATTCAATGCCCTCATTTACATGCACAGATATGATAAATCCACTCTGGCAAAGATGAGGACAGACTATCTCCTTGAACTTGAATCAAAACTGATTTCAGAGAGAGGAATGCTTTCAGATACTTCAGCAGGCAATAAGAAGAGAATAGATAAGATAAATAAACAGATTGCTGAAATAAAAGAATATGACGAACTCCTGAACAACAGGGCACTGGCAATGATTGAAATTGACCTTGATGACGGGGTTGCAGTAAACTACGCCGGATTTGAAGGACTGGTACAGAAGATCTGAACGTCCGGCGGAAAATTCAGGACAAAAATATAATTCCGCTGAATAAGGAAAATAAACAAAATCAGAATATATGAATATATAAAAACATCAATCGGGGAAACAGACAGAATCAGAACATATGAATCAGAATAACAAGCAGAATCAGAATATATAAACATCAGTCAGGGAAACAGACAAAATCAGAATATATGAACCGGAATTACAAGCACAATCAGAATCAGAATATATGAATATATGAATATATAAAAATATCAGTCAGGGGAAGAGAAAAAACATGCCGATATTCAGCCTGGAAAAGACAACAGACGCAATACTTGAGAAGTTCAGCAGACCGTCAGACTACGGGATAAGAAGAATAGTATTCTGGTACGACAGGGACACAACAGCCGGAGAAAAAGATCTTGAATACATAACAGAGGCCCTCCGGCAGAAGAAGATAAAACTGCACATACTTAAGAACAACTTCTACGAAACAAAAAAACTCCTCGAACATGACGATCTAAAATCAGACTTCCTGATATACTCCCCACAGGCAGAAAGACCATACAAAGAGAACTGGCTTCTGGATATACAGCTCTACTCCGGCCGGTTTGAAAACAGCCGGATCTCCGACCTGAAAACAGAGATCGGAATCGAAGGATACAGGCATGACAGCTTCCTTGAAGAGCAGAAAAAATTCTTTGCAAACAAAAGAAGAGTCGCAGCCTTCAAAAAATTCTACCGGAATACATGGAATGAAGAGGATTTCATATCCGGAATTTTCGCCGTACTCACAGGATCAAACGTCATAGACGAGAATGAAAACATCAGAACCCTCCTGATGAATTCACTAAACGAAGATGAAAACACAGTCTGGCAGGAGATCCTCCGCTACAACCTCTCAGATAAATTCTGGGAGAGAACAGGGCGGCATTACGGATATTATTCAGAACACCCAACACTGAAAAAACTCTTCTTAAGCTTCCTGATAACCCACATAGACCTCAATACAGAACTGCCCCTAAAAACCCTTAAAAATTACATCAACCACAACAGACAGAGCAATGAATGCGAGATCTTCATCTCCGGCTGGATGAACAATTCAAAAGACTCATGGCGCTTTGATGAATACTGCACAAACCTTCTCCGTGAAGATAACAGCAGACTTGAAGCGGCACTCACATCAGAACTGAAAAAATCAAAGACTGAAAGCTACATCAGTGCAGAATCACCCGACATTATTGATAAAACCATCATCCGCAACATAGTCGGCACAATCACAGAAGGCGGCAGGGACTACAGCAGATACTTAAGCTGGATAGAAGAACGGAAGACAAAACACTACTATCAGAAATTCCATGACATATACTCCGCCTTAAAATACGGAATAATGCTTCTCAGCCTCTCAGAAGAGACAGAAAAGAAGGGAATACACCAGGAAAACCTCAACGGACTCTTCACAGAATACAGAAAAAACTATTACCTTCATGATCTTTATTACCGGAAATTCTATCTCCACTATGACAGGGATAGTGACAAAGAGATACTCAGAAACGGCATACGCGAGATAATAGAGAGAGAATACCGCCGCATAAACGAAAAAATCCTGATGAAATGGAGTGACCTGACAGAGTCAGAGATGAACGGAAAATGGGGCATAGAACTCATTGACAACCAGAGCGACTTCTTCACAGACCACGTATCAAAGATCATCAGCAGAAACGAGAGAGACAAAGCAGCAGTCATAATTTCGGATGCGCTGAGATACGAAGTCGCAGCCGAACTAAAAGAGGTCCTAAACACCAGCACAAACGGCACAATAGAGATGAGTGCAATGGCCGGATGCCTCCCGTCATATACAAAACTCGGAATGGCATCACTGCTTCCCCACAGCAATCTGGAGTACAGAGACGAGCTGATATTCGCAGACGGAATAAACACAGACGGCCTCTCAAACCGGGAAAAAATTCTGCTCGCAGAAGAGAGAGAATCCATCGCCTTCAGCTTCAGGGACCTCTGGAAACTGAAGACCGATGAAGCAAGGGAACAGCTCAGAGGAAAGAGAATTATTTACATCTATCACAACAGCATAGACGAAACCGGAGATAAACACTCATCACAGGACGATGTCTTCACTGCCGCAGAATCGGCAATAAATGATATTGACGCTATGGTAAACCGCCTCAGCCGGAACTTAAACATAAACAACATTATCATAACAGCAGATCACGGCTTCATCTACAGCAGGGATTCGCTTGAGAGTGCCGACATTGTCAATACAGACACCTTTGACAGGGACAAATGGATCACATCCAATAAGAGATTCATAATCAGCAGCGAGAAGACAGACCTGCCAAACACCCACAGATTCAGTCTGACCATAAATTCCGGGCATGAAAAACCGCTGTACATCTACACACCCTATGCCGATCTGCGTTTCAGACTGTCAGGAGGCGGCAGAAACTTCGTTCACGGCGGTGCTGCACTCCAGGAGATTGTAATTCCGGTCCTGCTGTACAACCACAATAAATCGTTATCAGACCTTGACAGAAAAGGAATTGAATACGGAACAGTCGGAATTACAGTTATCGAACAAAACAGAAAGATCACAGGCAACCCTTTCAGGATCAGACTCTTCCAGACCGAAAATGTGACTGATAAGCGTGAACCATTAACATGCAGAATAGGGCTGTACGATAATTCCGGAAACAGAGTCAGTGACGAAAAAACAGTGATAGCAGATAAAAGCTCAGATGAACCAAACGAGAGAATATCAGAGGTGATACTGACAATGAGCAGCTCAACTGAAAACGGAATATATCATTTAAAGGCATTCAAAGAGGATAAAAATGAATTATACGGCGATGTCTTTGACATCCCTGTAGAGGTAGATCTTCTGATAACAGACGACTTTTAAAGCTGAGGTGCAACAAATGACCGGGCCAGAATCAACAAAGGAAACAGACAACAAACTGAATAAATATTTCTCCGGAAGAGTAGTCAGAAAAGACCTTACAAAGAAGCTGAAAGGCAGTGACAACGTTCCTGTATATGTTCTTGAATACCTGCTTGGTTCAAACTGTGCTACCGATGACGAAGAACTCATTAAAAAGGGTGTAAGCAGAGTAAAAAAGATACTCTCAGACAATTATGTACGCCCCGATGAAGCCGAACTCATCAAATCAAGGATAAAAGAGACCGGATACTATACAATAATAGACAAAATAACAGTCAGGCTCAATGAGAGAAGGGACATATACGAAGCCGAATTCTCATCACTTGGAATAAGAGAGATTGAGATCGACTCCGAGACTGTTAAAAAATATGACAAACTTCTCGGCGGCGGCATCTGGTGCATAGTCAAGATGGAGTACATGCCGGAATCCTCACCAAGAACCCCCTTTGTCATCTCCGGCTTAAAACCCATTCAGATCCCAAATATGGATATAAACGAGATCATCGGGAGAAGAAAAGAGTTCACAAAGGATGAATGGATAGACATACTTCTCAGAACAACCGGAATAGAACCGTCAAAATTAAAATATCCTGCCAAATGGCATCTCCTTGAGAGGCTTGTTCCGCTTGCTGAAAACAACTATAACCTCTGTGAATTAGGGCCGAGAAGCACAGGCAAATCACATATCTACAAGGAAATTTCACCAAATACAATTCTCATATCAGGAGGGCAGACAACCGTTGCAAACCTCTTTTACAACCTCAGCTCCAGACAGGTTGGCCTTGTAGGACTCTGGGATGTTGTAGCCTTTGATGAGGTCGCCGGAATAAGATTCAAGGACAAAGACGGCATTCAGATCCTCAAAGACTATATGGCATCCGGATCTTTTGCCAGGGGAAAGGATCAGATCAATGCAAACGCCTCAATTGTCTTTGTCGGAAACGTAAACCAGAGCATACCATCACTGCTAAAGACCGCTCATCTCTTTGCACCGTTTCCGGATGCGATAAACAGCGACAGCGCATTCTTTGACAGGATTCATTATTACCTGCCCGGATGGGAGGTGCCGAAATTCAGACCGGAGCATTTCACTGACGGTTACGGATTCATAGTGGATTATCTTGCCGAGTACCTGAGAGAGATGAGAAAGAGATCATTTGCCGATCATATCGGGAACTATTTCAGACTTGGGAATAATCTCAACCAGAGGGATGTAATAGCAGTAAGAAAGACCTACTCCGGACTCATGAAGCTCATATATCCGGATGGCAGCATCACAAAAGAAGAAGCACGTGAGATACTTGAATATGCCCTTACAGGAAGAAGAAGAGTTAAGGAGCAGCTTAAAAAGATCGGCGGCATTGAGTTTTATGATGTCAATTTCTCATATATCGACCTTGAAGAGAACTCTGAACATTTTGTAACTGTTCCTGAAAGCGGTGGCAGCAAATTAATTCCGGAAGGGATGGGCAGGCCCGGACAGGTTTTTGCAGTGAACAGAAACGACTCCGGCAAAATCGGGGTTTACAGGATGGAGCTTCAGGTTGTTCCGGGAACAGGCAGATATGAAAAATCAGGGCTTGGCTCAGATTCAAAGGCAAAAGAGGCAGTTCAGACAGCATTCAGTTATTTCAAAGCCAATGCAAAATCAGTAAGTCAGAGCATATCCACAAAGGAGAAGGATTATCAGCTTCATGTGCAGGACCTGAACGGTGCCGGCATGACTGACGGACTTGCACTGGCAGCCTTTATCAGCCTCTGCTCAGGTGCACTTGAAAAGCCGGTACATGAGCAGACAGCAGTTCTTGGAAGCTTCACAATCGGAGGTTCAGTCAGTTCGATTGATAACCTCTCTGACCTTCTTCAGGTCTGCCTTGATGCCGGAGCAAAGAAGGTGCTGATACCCATATCATCTGCCAGAAAGATATCTGCCGTTCCGCCGGAACTCTTCAGCAAATTCCAGATTTCTTTCTATGAAGATCCGGTTGACGCCGTTTATAAGGCACTTGTGCTGAACTGAAGAAAAAATATTCCCTCAATTCATGTCATGAACTTATCTGAAATGATGCCTCCTATCTCTTTATCAGTTCAAATTCGCAGATATTTCCTGCCATATGAACTCTAACAAATCCCGATTCAGCCATTTTATCCAGATATCTCCGGACTGTGCCTCTTGAAGGGTTAAGGCCGTTTCTGTTCAGCTCAATGAGAGTACTTGTTACAGTCACGGGATTGTTAAAACTCTTTAGATGTTTCAGGATTATAGTCTTTATTTCCGGAGGAGATGACCTCTGAATACCATTTTTATTTTCTTCAATTTCTGAAGCTTTCTTAAATGCAGTCATGTAAGCGCACCTGTTTATGAGAAATATGTTGCTCAGGCATTATAATTAATCCGGGTTTGGTATTTAATTGCAGGGCAATTCAGCCAGATATAATCTGAATCAAAGTCAATTAACGATTGGAATATAGATGATATTTCAGAATGATTACAGAAATAATATAATTACAAAATAAAAAAGAAGGGCGTTGAACCCTGTATTTTAACGCCCCGACCGGACGTACGGAAGGTCAGTTCTTACGCTTACGCGGATTTGTGCCGTTACTGAAAAACTGTCTCACTATAAGTCCATTAAAATATTAATGGAGATGTGAGGACATGAAGCAGACAAAAACCAGTTTTAAAAAATCCCCTGAAAGGCAGCGGTGGGAAGCTGAAAAGGTACGACAGTTTGATGAAGCCCCAACTATGGATGAGTTTATCCGGTTGGTAAAGGAGGCAGAACAAGAAGAGATCATCCTGTGGGGGCGGAAGGAATGATCTATAAAATTCATCTTGCAAGTGATGATCGAACTGTGGAAATATCTTCAGTCAAAGCCGTTAAAAAATGGCTGAAGAACAATAATTTCTATGCCGAGCCGAACGCCGATCTTTATGGAATGGCTACAACCATCAAAAGCCAGGGGCAGGTTTTCATTTATGAAAATGGGAACAACTCAGATCATGCAGACGGCAGCATAACATTATTGGAAGGGGGCGATAAACTCCCCTTTCATAGATCCCCGGAAGAGTTCAAAAAATATGGGGATTTGGGGTTACAATACGCTATAGATGAAGGCCGGATTACCGAGGCAGACGCACAAATGATAAAGCAGTTTGTCCGGCAGACGAAGCAAGAGAACAGAATAGGGGCAGCACGAGAGTTTAAAATTATGAATGCTCTCTGCAATGCAACCAGATACATAAAAACACCCTTCAAAGAATGCACAATCTTTGATTTTTACGGCTTTATGGAGAAAATAGAGACCGGCACCAAACACAAGAAAATTAAGGGCACGGATGGAGAATGGCACACTATAGATACAAAGCAGCAACTGAAGCCGAACACGATCCGCGACTATCAACGATTCATGAAAAGGTTATTCCTGTGGATGGTTGCAGAAGGTTATTCAGACATACCACAGGACAAACTCCAAAAAGTGAAGGCAGTCCCGGCAGACTCAAAGACAAAGACCACTGAAGACGTATTTACCGAACAGGAGATCATGGACATGATTGAGGCCGCCAGCAGCACACGGGACAAAGCGATCATTATCCTGATGTATGAAGCATGCCTCCGCAGCATGGAGATCGGGCTGATGAAGTGGTCAGATGTTGATTTCTCCGATCCGCACTTTGCAGTTGTCAGGGTGAGATGTAAGACCGAGTTTGAACGCACGATCCCGGTACACACCAGCAGACCATATTTATTAACGTGGATGAACCATTATCCAGCAGAGATAAAAGCAGACAGTCCGGTATTTGTTAATCAATTTGGGCAAAGTTTGACTTATCCAGCACTGAAAAAACAGGTCAGGATTATTGCAGCAAAAGCCGGCATTAAGCGACACATTAAACTTCATGATTTCCGGCACTCCGGCATAACTCAAAAGGTTAAAGCCGGTTGGTCTGATGCAATGGTTCAACAAGTCGCATGGGGGCACGTTAACGCCCGTGAGTTTGAGACTTACACGCATTTGAGCGGTAAGGACATATTGAACTATTCCAGGCAGCAGAACGGCATTCAGGCACCACCAGAAGAGGCACAGGAGGACGTATTAAAGCCGAGGCAGTGCACAAGGTGTTATTCATTGAATGAGCCAACAGCACGCTTTTGTGGCACCTGTGGGGCACCTTTAACGGCAGATGTTGCAGCAGACCTTCAGAGCATGAAAGATGAAATACACGCCGATCCGGCATTCCTGCAATTGAAGGCAAAGGCCGAGGAACAACTAAAATTATTTTCCTGAATTCTTTTTTTTATTGTTGTATTCATTCCGGCACTTATCACAACAATATTTAGCATTTGACCGCGTGACAGGATTACCACAGTTTAAGCAATATTTGAGAACTGTTTTATTATCAATCCGATCCTTAAGTTTATCCAGGTGAATACATGCCTCTTCAATTTCAGCAGATGTACCCAAAGCGATCAGATCATTGTAAGTTCTGAATTCATCAGTCCGGCATAATTCACGGAAGGCAGCAGCACATTTTTTAGAGCAGAATGTTTTATCATTCCTGCCGGAAATAGGGGCATCACACCAGAGGCACCGCCGGACAGGATAGAGATCATCTACAGCATAACCCAGGGCTGAATAATGGCTGATGATTTCTTCCTTGTGGGCATCTGAAAGGAACTCCCCGGACTTATCCGGGACATAAACATTATTAGTGAACTGCCGATCCGGGTAAATATTCCATAATTCCGGTGAGAACTGAAGAGGAACACCAGCAGGGCGGGCTTTTTGCCTAATCTCTTCAGTATGAAATACCTGATAAAGACCTTCATAGACCACAATGCAGCCGGGCACACCTTGAGGGGCGCCGTTAAAATCTATATAATATTTCTTAATTAGCCGCGCAAATTTAGCCTTTTTAAATATACTTGCATTCATGCCGGTATTTTACTTTCTTCTTTAATGGTTTTTAAAGATTTCCTCTTCAATGAGAGATGAGAAGAAGAGGTAAAACGAAGAAGTAGAAGTATAATTCAACCGTATTTTTAGGAAATATAGCTTTTATCGGCGCGCAGCTTTATAAAGGATTAGAACATATAATGTATTGAGGCAGGCGCGCATACTTCAGATCGCGCACTGCCGGAGGTATAAAATTATGGATAAAATCAACCTTCAAAAATCGGAATTTAGGCCGATGTGTAACGTAAATGTTAGACTGCCCGTAGATATGAGATTAAAAGCGCATGATTACGGGCTAAATATTTCCGCATTATGCAGGGCAGGACTTGAGAGAGTTCTTACAGAATATGAAGAGGGCTTAAAGAAATGACATTAAAAGAAAATGCCAGAGTTACGCCAATAACTCCAGCAGCAAAAAACAACTATGCTTCATCAAATGTTATGCCTTGCAACAGTATTAAACAGTCTGCCGCGCGAGTTATTGATCCGGAACTAATCCAGAAATTGGACCCGTTAGAAGCTCTTATCTGCCAGAAATTCGTTAACGAAGGCAGATGGATAATCAGAGCGGAATAAAAAAAGGAGACTTTATGCCAGACAGTAATAAGACCTTACATTATTTAAACATTCCGGAGGAACTGCGAGAGCGGGAGCAATGGGGCTTGTGGAAATCTGAAGTTATGCCAAATGGCAAAACGGATAAAATACCATGTGATGCTTACGGGATAAGCGTAGCACACCAATCATTTAATAGGTCTTGTAAGGAAGCAGCAGCAGAGTATAATCATAAAATTCATGCAGGCTTGGGGTATTCCTTCCGGCAGGATGATCCTTATGTTGGTGTGGATTACGATCATGTTCTTGATGTGAACCAGGACATAACCGATCCTGACATAGCAGAGGAGATCACCAATTTAGATTCTTACACCGAGTTTAGTCAGTCCGGGGAAGGTCTGCACACACTACTAAAAACAGATGACTGTCCGGATTCTTTGAAGGCTAAAGGAATCCATACCAAAAAAGGAGAGATCTATTTTACAGGGAGATTCTTTGCTGTAACAGGTAATATTTACCGTGACTATCCTTCTGAGATCCGGCAGGTTGACCAGGACACAATCTTAAAGATCTGTCACAGACTCAGACCACCAGTAGTTAATCCTTTCAGAGCGCCTGCAAGGCGTACCAGAGTCACACAGACCGCGTTAAGTGATGATCAGGTAATGGAACACATCCGGAATAATTCTAAATCCCAGGCGCTTTATGACGGCAATACAGCAGGGTATAATTCCATATCAGAGGCAACATTAGGACTTTGTAATTATCTTGCATTCTATACGCAGGACGCCGGGCAGATCGACAGTATATTCAGGTCTTCCGGACTGATGCGCCCAAAATGGGATGAAGCCCGCGGGAACAGCACTTGGGGCAAAGATCAGATCGATAAGGCACTTGCAGACTTGAAAGACACATATGATCCTAACTATTATTGTCAGAAAGAGATCGCACAAGGCAAAGCACTTGCAGACGGCATATTTACCAGTAAAGAGCAACCACCGGACGCTAAAGACCTTCAGTCCGGATATAAAGCCAACAAACTAAAGCTTGATCTTTCAGATATTCCAGCCGATAATCTGATAATGCAATATGCCCAGCATATGGCAAAGCGATCAGATAGTTACTCTGAGTATCAATACGCCGGGGCACTATTCACCATTTCCACACTTATGAGAGGAAATGCAGTTGTTAGATTCCGGCACGGGGATATACATAGCAACTTGTGGATAATGAACTTGGGTTTATCCACAGTCTCAAGAAAGACAACAGCAGTAAAAAAGATAAATTCTTTACTCAGTGCTGTATTGCAGAATTCAGGCACACTTATAGACCTCGAAGCACCTCACAGGTGTGAGAACTCATTCAGCCCAGAGGCTTTTATAGAGTCGATGGCAGAACACAGCACACAGTATCTTATTCTTGATGAGTGCGGGCAGTTATTAGCCGATATGCAAAAGGCGTATATGGCAAACATGCGGGATATTTTTTGCAATATTTACGACCGCAGCGATTACACCCGGAAACTGAGATCGAAAAAGAATAAAGATGAAAAAACAGATTTCAAAATTGAGAAGCCATATTTTACGATCCTTAGTGCAACTGTACCAGATACACTATGCAGGCATAGCAGCACGCTTGATCTTCAGTCCGGATGGCTACTCAGATTTATGTTCACTCTTCCGGAATACCAAAAAGACTATTTGGCATTTGAGCCGGCAGATCATACTTTAGATCGTGAATACCAGGATATTATTTCAGGCTTTAACAAAGTCCGGAAAATATTTGAAACTCATAACTTTGAGTTTGTCTTATCACAGGATGCACTCCGGCATTATCAAAACTGGCAGCGCCGGATTGAGATCGCACTATCGGAAGAAGGGGATGAGATCAAATTATCGGCATTTGGCCGACTTGCAGACAATGTGATTAAGATTGCAATGTGCCTTGCAGTAGGGGACCCGGCATTTAACGAACACCCACACAGTAGCAGCATATGGACAATTGAACAGAGAGAACTTAAGATCGCATGTTCTCAAGTCGAACAGTATTTTATACCTATATTCTGTGAAGTAGCAGAGCGGGTGAATCGGCAGGACTCTAAAAACTTGCAGGATAAGATCATTGCATTTCTGAAGCGCAAAGGCGGAAAAAGCACCCGGAGCGCTCTTCTTAAATATATCCACAGAAAAGCATCAGATATAAATCCGGAAATCGGCACTCTGATAGAATCTAATGAGTTGTACGAGACAGAAGCAAAAAGCGACAAAGGGAGGTTAGAAAGATGGTATGTATTAAACTAATTCACAATATTATCAAAAAGAACATAATTTACATAATTAACAAAATTCCCCAGAGTAATTATAGAGATATTTCTCTATATTATCATAATTTACATAATTATCATAATTATCATAATTCCCCATTAGATAGATCTGATTTTCATAATGGGACATTTGGGAACTTTGCACATGTTGTAAAGTCCGGGTATTTTGTGCACTGTGGAAAATATCCAGGAAGACCACCGCAGCCGACACCATGCAGGAGGCACACATTATGACATACTGGTTTGATCCACAAATAAAGGACGTAATAGGCTACATTTCACCAAATGGACTTAAAGTAGCTTTTATTTGTCCGTATAAAGCAATACGAAGAGATATTGACCTCGAAGATATTCGGGGCGGACAATATCGGTATAGAAGACAGAACATTTCGCATTTATCCGTTAATTTTGTGGAATTTAAGACAGATAAATTCCCGGTTGATGAATTGGCGAGGCTACAGAATGAAAGAATAAAAGGGAGTTTATGAAAATGGGATCTATAGTTCAACATTCACAGCTACAAAATTACAAAACACACGCCCAGCATTTAGCCAGGCAGACAGCCAAATTTCAGAAAAAGCAGGTAAAAAAAGCAGAAAAAATAAAAAAGGAGAAATAATTATGTTAGTAAAATTACAGCCAGAACAGGCGATATATATCGCACGTAAAGCAGAGAAACACGGATTATCATTTGATGAAGCGCTTGAACAGCTATTAGAAGTTGCTTTTGAGTTACGGCAGGACAAAACTGTTCTCTTAAAGGAAAGCAGGATTCCGGAAAATGTCCGGACCGGGTACATCCTTCAAGAAAGGGCGACCAGGACAAATAAATCATATATTGATCTATCTCCGGAAATCACAGAAAAGATTAATCACAGAATGGCAGAAAATTCTGTTTTGTCTGAAGATGATGTAATTAGCGATATGATCGACTTTTTAAGACGTGAAACGGGGGCGATCTAATGCAGCCGGTTGTATTCAACCAGATCAGGTTATCAGATGAACTATGCGACTATCTCCGGATGAGATCATCCGGAAAAAGCATAGCTGATTCTGCACTTGAAGCGATAAAGATCGCCGAGGCAGTAGAGAAGAAAGATCCAAAGTCCAAACTGAGAAGACAGATCGCAACTAAGGAACGAGTAGCAAAGAACAGTGCAGAAGGTAAAATCCGGGATGCAGCAAAGCCGAAGCCAGTTTACAGGCTTGGGAGGTGGTTCTAATGTCAGGTATTATGGGGCCGTTTGTGATTCCTGCTGAATTGTGGAGGAATTACTTCTTAAGGCGTGTTCCAAATCCACACACCCCAGCAACAGACAATTTAAAAGAAGTGTTAGAGGTTGCACGACAGGCAGAACTTCAGGACAAAAACAGCCAGTATTATAAGGCTTATTCGGCAGAGCAGGCGAAAAAAGAGCGGATGAGAGCGGCACGGGCAAACCATATCAGGAACGATCCTTTTTTTAAGGCATGCGAAGCAGCAGAGAAGAAACTATGATGTCAGATAAAAGCCAGATTGAGCCGGAAATAATGAACAGGAAGGAATTATTAGCGCTATGCGCTAAAATCCTTCAAAAATTGGATAAAAAAATATCCGGACGTTATCGACCGAATGAGAATGAAGCACTTTACTTGCAGACCATCAGAGCACTTTCATCATTTGTTGATGTCACAAATAAAATTCTTAAAGATTCTGAGATCGAAGAGTTAGAAGATCGCATTAAAGAACTTGAGACCAAACAGCAGAAGGAAAAGATCCGGGAGTGTGTTTGATGAAAACTATAAGTCAGTTACACCGGCAGATCGATCAGTTGGTGAAAGAATCCGGGAAGGAAATATTTCAATATGTATTCATTACCGATCCGGATGGCAGCATTAAGCAGGAAGACCAGGGGAACTATGATCGGGCTGTGGATGAAGGAACAAGTGTAATTATCCTGCCGGACAATCACAGATACCAAAGATCATAACTCTTTTTTTTAATCCTATAGAAAAACATCCACACAGAAGGCACACAAGGTATTATCTCCGGTTAGGTAATGGTAAACATCCTGTGAAAAAACATGCCTGTAAAATAGCTACAAATTGATTATATAAAATTCTCAGAATTTGGAAAAAGTATATATCCTATAGCCTCAATAATAATAGTTGAGGCAGTGAGGAAGTACATACTATCCGTTAAGACGCCCCGACCGGGACTCGAACCCGGGTCAAAAGCTCCGCAAGCTTCTAGGATATCCACTACCCTATCGGGACACTCACATTAGAGTTGCCTACATACATTAGATCATCTCACATATATGTCTGCCGAAATTAAATTCGATGACACAAAACGGCAATAAAGAACCCATTTAAGAATTAAAATAAGAAATGAACTTAGATATTATTAATAAGAATTAAATTTCATAAGATCAACAGGATGCTGATGTCGCATTTATGTTATCGGGCGCGACCCTGATCCTTGTTTTGACATCTGCAAGAGCACCATATAATTCAATATGCATCCTTCCGGGTGAAAATATTTTCAGTTCCCCTTTCTGACTGAGTTTTGCAAACTGATCAATACCGGTTTTTTTCAGCAGTTCACCCGAACAGTCATCATATACACTCACATAATAAAATGCAGCAGGATTCGGACTTGCTGTAGTCACAGAATAACTGCTTTTGTCACCAAACTGACTGCTGCCACTCTTTGTATCAGATACACTCTTTGTCGTAGCCTCATAGTCAATTATCATAGGGGGATAGATGAGATTATAATCAAAAGAGACAACATCCCCTTTAAAATAGTGCTTATCTTCATAAATGAGGGAATAATTCACCTGACTGCTCATATCATCCGGAGGGTTAGTATATGTCGGCCTTGCTTCAGGAGTAGGTGTTGGAACCGGCGTTGAATAATTCACATACTCAGAAATATATCCGGAAGTGGTCGGAGAAGGAGTAACTGTACTTGTCGGGGGAGGCGCCGTAAAAGTTTCCTCAATCTCTTCAGGAAGTTCAGTACAGCCGCAAGTTACCATAACAGAAAATACAACAAGAACAATAAAATAAAAATTCCGACCAACCATATTATCATTTTTTATGTCAGCCAGATATAAAAAGATTGTACATTCAAAAACAGCCTCTAAAACAAAGTTTTGTTAATGACTACCCGGAATCTGCTATGGCAGACTCGACCTCGTTAAAGAGATCAGACGGCCTGCATGGCTTATTGAGATATCTGAAAGGTTCATTTTTTGCAAATTTTCTGAATATTTCATCCTTTGAATAAGCCGTCAGAAAAATAACAGGAATATCAAATTCGGACTTTATCTTCTCGGCCGTTTCAATACCATTAAGATCACCCTTAAGATTAATATCCATAATTAAAAGGTCAGGTTTTTCCTTAGCCAGATGACGAAAAACTTCCTCACCACTCTGTACAATCCCGGAAATGCCATAACCAAAAGATTTCAGGGTATCCTGTATCCCCATGGCAACAATTGCCTCATCTTCTGCAATAAGTATTTTTTTATTTGACAGCATTTCAGAACAAACCATATCTACAATCCCTGCACACCCATATATCAACAACATATTACTTATACCTAACCATAAACACAAATAAAAAATAATCGACATAATTGACACATATTGTCAAATAAAAGATAATTTACGTGAAAATACCAAAAAATCAAATGAAATGATTCTCATAAATGATATACATAATACATAACTACCAACTAAAAAAAGTAATTATAGCAAAAAACTAATAGTGATACTATGGATCCATCACATATTACCAAAGTTACAATAAATGCAGGCGTAATAACCGTATCAACAACAAGAGATAAAGATACAGACACAAGTGGAAAAATAATCTGTGACCTCTTTAAACTTCACAATATAAATGTAAATTATTATGAAATAGTCCCCGACATAGAAGAAGAAATCATAAAATCACTCAATAAAGCATTAGAATCCTCCAATTATATCGTATTTAACGGAGGAACAGGAATAACACCGGATGACTGTACAATAGAAGCCATTGAACCACTTCTTCAGAAAAAAATTGATGGATTCGGAGAATATTTCAGGCTTAAAAGTTTTGATGATGTAGGTACAAGAGCCATACTGTCAAGGGCAATTGCAGGAATAATAGAGAAAAAAGCAGTTTTCTGTATTCCGGGGTCCAATGCGGCAGTAAAACTTGCGATGGAAAAAATAATCCTGAAAGAAGCATCTCATATTATTACACATGCAGGAAAATCATTAAAAAATAAATAAACTTATGAAATTCCCGGAACAACTGCAAAAAATAAATAAAGGACTAATACATGAAAAATCCGGTTGAAATACTAAAAATAGCAACAATAATAGCATCATCATTACTATGTATTTCAGTCAGTTTCATATTCTTAAATGAAAATCTCTTTGCAGTCTTCCCGCATCTCTATTACATACCAATTATTCTTTCATCCTACTGGTACTTAAAAAAAGGTTTGTTTTATTCGTTAATTCTGAGCACCATTTACCTCATATCTGTCTTCAGTTACACAACATACTACAATGAAATGTTTATACATGCACTGATCAGATATTGCGTATTCATAGGAATATCACTGGTTGTAGTAATCCTGGCCGGAAAAGAAGCAGAATTATTGACCACAGTATCTAAAAGCGATTCCAGATTCCGTGAACTAATGACCAACATAAGCAGCGGAGTCTGTATATTAAAAAAAGGGAAAAAAGATTCTGAGTACATAATAGACAAGACAAACTTATCAGCAGGGCAGATCGAAGGTTTTCTCACGGAGGAAGCAGAAGGAAAAACAATAGCAGAATTGAAAACAAAATACTCTTTTTCACACCTCATTCCGGAAATAAATTCAGTCTTCATCTCGGAAAAACCCCTGAAAATTCCAGTAGGGTATTATAATAACATCAAAAATCCAGGCTGGCGTGACTACTACATTTATAAATTATCATCCGGCGAGATTGTGATCACCTTTAATGATGTCACTGAACTCAAAAATACCGAGATTAAACTCGCTGAATCAGAAGAAAGATTTAATCTTGCACTTAAAAGTACAAATCTTGGAGTATGGGACTGGAATTACTCCACCGGAAATATAGAAATTAATGACCAGTATTCAAAAATATATGGATATACTCCTGAAGAGATAAATAATGACCCGGAACTGCTGAGGAAAAATATATTCCCGGAAGATAAGGAATTACTAAATAAATCATTCCTGAAGCATCTCAGTAAAAAAAGTGACTATTACGAAGCTGAATTCCGCAATATCACAAAAGAGGGACATCTTATCTGGGTACATATAATAGGTAAAATCGTTAAATGGGAGAGTGGCAGACCATTAAGAATAATTGGCATAATTATGGACATTACGGAGAGGAAAAGAGATCAGGAGGCCCTAAAAACCGCAAACAAAAAATTAAATCTTCTCTCCGGAATTACAAGACATGATATACTGAACCAGATCACCGGAGCAACCCTGTTTCTGGAACTGTTAAGAGATGAATGCCAGGAAAACAGCAGGGCAGCCGAAAATCTGGACATAATATTTTCAGCAGTGGAAAAAATCCAGGAACAGATTGAATTTACCAAAGATTACCAGAATTTAGGTCTTAAAGAACCTGTGTGGCAGAATGTCAGAGAAATATCATGCAAATCATTCAGTCTTCTTGGCTATGAAAATATTGACTTTATCCCATGCAGGAACAGTTTTGAAATTCTGGCAGATGCTATGCTTGAAAAAATATTTTATAATCTCTTTGAAAACTCATTCAGGCACGGTGGCAACATCACTGAAATACGGGTTTCATGTTTTACAGATAATTATGGAAAAGGGAAAATAATTGTAGAAGACGATGGCAGAGGAATTCCTGAAGAGATAAAAGATGAAATATTTGACCGGGGTTTTGGAGAAAATACCGGTCTGGGTCTATTCCTCACAAGAGAGATTCTTGATATATCCGGCATAACAATAACTGAAAACGGTATTCCGGGAAAAGGAGTGCGTTTTGAAATCACAGTTCCGGAAAGAAACTGGAGAGAATTAAAATAAATGACGATGCAAATACGCATCCGTTCAAATATGGCCGGATTCTTCCTAAAACCAGAACCAAAATTATTCATAATTCATTCAGGGACCTTCTGAGATATCCCTGTGTCCACGGACACACTGCAATACATATACCGCAGACCGGATGGTTTGATCCCGCAGATTTTCCGGCTTTTGAGCTATATTCAAAACATGCCTTCCCGTCCCAGAAGTCATCCCTCAACAGTCCGGGGTACCATTCTTTTCCGGAAACTGCGCCGGCCGGACATTTTTTCAGGCATTCCGTGCATCCGCCGCAATAAGATTTTTCAACCGGAATTCCGGTTTTAAGGGGTGCATCGGTGAATATTGTCGTTATACGGAGAGCAGCACCGAACTCTTTTGTAATCAGAAGTGCTGACTTTCCGATCCACCCAAGCCCGGCAAGTGTTGCTGCCGTTTTATGTGGAAAAGGAGAATAAAGTTCATCTTTACTGTTAACGGGCATTGTTGGCGGAATAATCCCGGCACTATACCCAAGCCCGGCAATAAATGACTTTATATCATCTGCAACCTCCGAAAGTTTCCGGTTCACCTCAGAATATTCAGCCGCATATTCCCTGTCAGGACCGGACACCAGTGATTTTACAATAGAAGGATTAAGCGCAATTCCGATTGTAATTCCGGTTTTAAGATTAGGAAATGGCAGGTTCTCAACAACCGAGAGATCTGAGAATCCATATATGGAAATTTCACTCCCTTTTACCGCCGATTCTATCTTCCCGCAAATCACAGAATCATATACCATATATTATCACTAACAATATATTTTATCAACACTGAATAATTATGACGGCATTATTCCTGCACATCTTTATCCCTGCACTCTTTAAAAATCCTTAAGGAAGGTGCAAGAATCGAAGTCCGTCCAAGTGCAGCCGGAATCATAATTGCATCAAGTACCTGGTCCATCGTTGCACCGGCTTTCAGGGCAGCACCTATATGAACCTTAAGGCAGGCGGTTGCACCAAGTGCAGTTGCAGATGCAACAGAGATAAGTTCTGCTGTGGCAGCGTCAAGACTTTTTGGCCTTATGGTCTCAAAATCACCAAGTGCGTTAAATACAAATGATTCAGGTCTTTCCTTAAGAATCTCCAGTATAAAAGGAACTTTCCCGAATAATTCCTTTGATTCTTCAAGTATTTCAGCACTTATCTCATCTTTGCCGGTCAGGAATTCCTCTATGGCTTTTTTAGACTGATCATTCATAAATGAAATTTAATGCCTTAAACAGTAAATAATTACGATTTTAATTTGTAATTTTCAGTAAATACTGGATATACTCATCAGGCATCTGAAATAATATAGCCAATATATTATAGTGAGATTTGAGACCAATAGAATATTACCTTGTAGTAAAATAACAATGAACTGAAAATATCAAGGAACTGCCGCAATCAACTACCAAAAAATATATCGCATGAAAAATCAATTCACAGTGGAGGCGACTGAAATGGTAAATCAGAATCAGCAGTATGGAAGGCAGAGAAGAGGGAATGCCCCGACAAAATGTATCTGTCCGGATTGTGGTTATGAGACAGACAAAATAAGAGGAGTTCCATGCAGGGAGGCAAAATGCCCTGAATGCGGAACAACAATGATGGGAAAATAATTCCGGGCAGTATCATATAACAGCCGGAAATATCATTTTTTTAATTATCATAAGATCATATCAAAACCATCAGATTATGAAAGTTTACTACTGTTCCAGATGTGTCAATTTCTCATGCCCGCTCAATACCGTTGAAAAAAGGATATTTGATGAATATCTGCTTAAAAATGACGTTATGATGGATGCCTGGAAAAAATACGGATATAAAACCGGGTAAAAACTCAAACTCTCTTTTTTTGTAATTTAACCGGGATCTGCCAAGCATACCTGAAATCACAATAATATTTCGCATCTGAATTTCAGGTATGATTATATTTTAAGATTTTAAAGTCTGCCCTGCAACCATTAATATAAATCTGAGGTCATTTCGATTTAGTTCCATAATGAATGGGGGGAATTCGCGAAATGAAAAATCAAATCATATTATTGACAATAGTTGAAGCAATTTTTGTATTATCAATCATAACAATGCCGGCAATGGCCGGAAACACCGAACTGGTCGCCTGGGGCTGCAATGGCGACGGGCAGTGTAATGTACCGCCATCTACTGACTATAAAGACATGGGGGGAGGAGGATATCACAGTGTGGGATACAAATCTGACGGTTCGGTTCTTGCCTGGGGGGCCAATAACTATGGACAATGTAATATCCCACCCGGAAATATATTCCATTCTGTGTCATCCGGCTACAGACACAATCATTTGATACTCACCAATGGTTCAGTACTTTCATGCGGGTGTAATACGTACAACCAATGTGAAACACCACCAGGCAATAATTATCAGAAAGTAGCCTGTGGAAACTACCACAGTCTTGCAATAAAATCTGACGGTTCACTGGATTCATGGGGGCGTAATATATACGGCCTGCTCAATGTGCCATCAGGAAATGATTTTGTTGACATTGCCTGTGGTGACAGGCACAGCCTCGCATTGAGATCAGACGGTTCACTCATTGCATGGGGATACACAGGTTACAATCTCTGTGACGTGCCACCGGGAAATGATTTTACAGCATTATCATGTGGATTTCATCACAGCCTTGCCCTGAGAGAGAACGGCTCCCTTGTTGCATGGGGTGAGAATTTCCTTGGTCAGTGTAATGTCCCTGCCGGAAATGACTTTACAGATATTTCATGTGGCGGATTTCACAACCTGGCCCTGAGAGAGAATGGATCTATTGCAGCATGGGGATTAAATAATTATGGCCAGTGCAAAGCACCGACAGGCAACGATTTCATTGAAATTGAAGGTGGAGGACTTCACAGTCTTGCAATAAGAACAACAGATCCAAGACCTGTACCTGAATTCCCCATTATACTGACTCCCGTAATGACAATAGTGGCGGCATCCGGAATTATAATCTATTCAGTAAAAAGACGAAGATAAATTCATATCTAACCCTTAACCCTATGAAAAACTTCTATTTTTGATCCACAATCTGTAAGTCAATGCCTGTGATTTACTGTTTAAATAATCCAAAATTTAATCCACGGAAAGTATAAAAATTTCACAGTCAAATAATCTGCCCAGTGGTCTTAAAATGAATCTTGGCCACTTTATTAAGTTCTTTTTTGCCATATTTATTAACATATTTTTTACCGGCAGCAATTACGGCCGGCGATGCACCCTTTGGCAACCTGACATCATACTCCCGGGACAGCCTCTCCATCCCTTCAACAAATACAGATCTTGCAAGAATGGAAGCCGCAGCAACGGCAATGTTCTGCTCAGCCCTGTTCATCTGGATAATCTCAACCTCCTTTCCCCTCTCCCGCAACTTTTCCAGAATAACCCTGTCATCCGCAAATTTATCCACAAGGGCCATTTTACATATATTTCCGGATAAAATCTCCTCAATAACCTCAGCATGGCACCATGCAAGCAAATCATTCAAATTTTCATTCTTTGCTCTGAACTGAACATACAGTTCATTATACCTCTCAGGCATTATTTCAGCAACAGCATACCGCCCTTTACAGACTTCACGTATCTTTCCGGCTATGAACATTATATCGGAATCATTCATCTCCTTGCTGTCTCTAACGCCAAGATATTTCAGCTGAAGAGCTGATACTTCATCCACAAGAACTCCGGCAGTGACAAGAGGACCAAAATAATCACCTTTGCCGGATTCATCTGTACCTATAACCGGATAACCAAGATCATATCCGGCACTGCCTTTTTTATATCTCTGCTGATACTGACCAAATCCTGCAATCCTGATTTCTCCTGATGAATCAGTATATCCGGATTTTTCGCTGGCACCTGCGAATTTATCAAAATTTGACTGGACATTCCCCCTCCTTTTCTCTATAACAGAACAGGGTTCATAACCATCCTCAATGATTTTTTTTATCATTCCCAGGGATTCCCTTCTTTTTATCTGTGAATAGTCATATTTTATAATCCCCTTCCCATTCTGATAAATTCTCATAATCTCCGGATTACCTTTTATATTCACCTTAAACTGGATGCCATAGCTAATCTTCTTCAGTTTATCAACCACAATGCTGTTTTTTTTCATACTACGGCATATTTCATCGAATAATACCGTGAGATCATCCCTTGTATCCATAACACACGACCATATATCAAATATTTATTTTCCCAAAAAATCACTAAATATTCAGATAATTAATTATAATTATAGCACGGGCAGAACAAAGCAAAATAATTATCCGGCAACTTTCTGATGCACAGAAAATTAATATTTGATTTAAGGATGCGCCCGTTAAATATTTCGGGTATGAATTGAGATAAACCAGATATAAAGATATTCAGCTGTTTTTTTATGACAGATTGAGAATATCTGATTAATCAATAAAACTTAGTTCCGCCTGCAGCAGAGCAGATAATAAAGATAATTAATGCAACATATAATAAATAAAAATTAAGCCTCTGGCGGGAATCGAACCCGCGGCCTCCACCTTACCAAGGTGGCGCAATACCGCTATGCCACAGAGGCGCTCTGAATAAATGTCTTAACTCCCAGGAAGTAGTCAGAAAGCATAAATCCTTACCAAGGACGCTCTATGCCGGCTAAGTCACTGGCGCAGTCAAAACTGCATCATAATGTCGTCACACACACTATAAAATCCTGTCGATATACCTCCGGAGAAAACCGGAACCCTATAAATATTACATCAACATTAAAGCAGCAATTGACAAATTCGTCCCTGAAAATAAGTAAACACGCAGTAAAATATCACAATGCTTCAGGAAAAAAGACCTTCAGAGAATCATTACTTCAGAAATGCTGGTTATCAGTAAATACAGAATTTTCCGAAATTAAAGGAAAGAGACCAAAGAACCTTAATTCTGCATATTCAGATAATATTTTGGCCATAAAAGGCTTAAAAAAATGTTTTAGATTAAGAAAATTTATTCTTCAGATACGATCTCAACAAGCTCTATATCAAATGTAAGAGAAAGACCTGCAAGAGGGTGATTGGCATCAATAGTTACATTTTCCTCAGTGACATCTGTAATCACAACAGGAAGAACAGCACCTTCCGACTGTTGGATGTGCAGCTGCATGCCAAGTTCAGGTACACATTCTTCAGGAAGTGAGCTCCTTTCAATCTCCAGAACCAGCTGCTCATTCCTCTGACCGTAGCCTTCCTCAACCGGAATCTCATTGGTCTTCTCTTCTCCGGGCTTCATGCCTAAAACTGCATTCTCAAAGCCGGAAATAACCATTCCTCCCCCAATAACAAACTCAATTGGCTCTTTTCCCTGAGATGAATCAAAAACTGTACCGTCTTCAAGTTTTCCCGTATAATGAATCCTTACGGTATCACCCATTTTTGCATAGGCAGACTCTTCTGTCATGGAGAGAGGCGTTGATCCTGACAACATATATTTCTTCCGGGAAATATCTCAAATAAATGAAAATAACAGAGAAAATAACTCATTAATGGCATATATCGCATGTGATCATATGACAATAATTCAGGCCATCATTCTTCCGGTGTGCGGCTCTGCTATCAGATCCCAAGTTTATCCTTAACGAGACTATAACTTCTCTTTGCCCCTTCAAACGATCCTACTTCAATTATTGCCGAACAGTCATTCTTCCGGATAGCATCATAAACAGGCTCAAAATAAATATTTCCCTTTCCAATCGTGAAATGATCATCCTCGGCCCCATAGTTGTCGTGAAGATGAAAATGTGAGATCCTAACCTGCAGAAATTCATCCAGACATGAATTCAGATTTGCATGCCCGACATCAAGAACAAAACCAAAATCTGTAATCAGAGGGAGATCTTTGGGCGTTTTGAGGAAAAAATACGGCCATTTAGTCATGTTCTCAACAAAAAGAGGGACTGAATAATTTTCTGACAGCTCCTTTAATTCAAGAAGCGACTTCTGAAGCTGAAAGACAGCAACATCGCGATCCTTCTCCCATGCAAAATATCCCGGATGAAAAACAACACCGCCAGCATCAATATGTGCCGCGATTTCAATTGTTTCAGATATAACCTCAACGCTACCTCTTCTTATCGGTTCAAGATGAGAGGCAATATTTACACTTCTCGAAGGCGCGTGCATGAAATATTTATAATCAAAAAGCAGAGGAATATCAGGATTTTCAATATGATGCATGCCATCATTCATAATTTCAACAACGTCACATACTTTATCCAGTGCAGACAGGGCATTTTCCAGCGGCATTTCCATCAGACAGTGGGTTGAAATTCCGAGCATCATACTAATCACAAATCATTATAATATAACTTTTAGTTCAGGAATACTGTACGGACAGCATTTAAGACATATTCCACAACCAATACAATGCCCCCTTAACACAACAAAGCAATCTTTTTCAGGGTCATATACAATAGCATGCTCCGGACATTTCTCCTGACATGAACCACACAATACACACCTATTTACATCTATAATTGCATATTTCTCAGTACGTATATCTTTTTTCGACATGAAAATCTGATTATGAGTATTATTAAACTTATTCACAATAACTGTTACCGCAGCAGAACCAAACAGAAATATTATTTAATCATATAAAAACAAAAGAGATAAATGTGATGTTTTAGCTAAAATATCGTTACGTTATCTGGAAAAATTGTTTAAATGGAGCAAAAATATGTCTGACAATAAAAGATCAAGCAGTCTGGCCGGATTTGATTCTGATACTCTTAAAGATATTATTTCAGTTTTTCCGGACGGACTGATAATAACCAGTACGTCCGGAAGGATCATATACCACAATGAAAATGCTGAAAAAATATTTGGTTATAATTCTGAAGAATTTTCAGAGCTAAAAGCAGAATATCTGATAAATGATGATTACAACAGTGAATTATCAGAAGAATATAAATCAATCAAAAAGGCTGCATTAAACCCCGGAAAAATAGTCAAGCTTAATTTAAAAGGTATAAATAAAGATAAAAAATTGTTATTTTTAAATGTAACTGCATCCTGTATCCAGATTTCAGGTAAACCACATATAATTTTAGCTGTAAAGGATTTTACCGAAAGAAAAAAGTACAAGGCCGAGCACGAATATCTTTCACAGATTGTAAATCACTCCAATGACGCAATAATTGGCATAGCAAAGGACTATTCCGTTGTATCCTGGAACAAAGGTGCTGAAAGAATGTACGGTTTTAAAGAGCAGGAGATGATCGGCAAAAATGTCTCTGTGATAGTACCTCCTGAAAGAATGAAATTTTTTGAAAAAGAACTCAATAAAGTATTCTCAGGGGAAACAATGGATGTTATTGAGGTTATCAGAGTTACAAAATCCGGCCAGAAACTCAATGTTCTTATAAGCAATTCACCGATATACGATGAATACGGCAATATAAAAGGAGCATCTGTCATTGCAACCGACATAACTCTTGAGAAAAAGATGTTTGACACAATGATAAAATACATCTCAGAAGCAGTTATGCGACTTAGAAATCCATCAGAACTTGTAAGAATAAACCTGATAAACCTTGTAGAACTTCTCAAAAAAGATGCCCTCAGCAAGGAAGATCTTCTGATACACCTTCAGGTCCAGATAAAAAATACAGAGCAGATTACCCACAACCTCCGGGAGCTGACACAGACTATAATAGGCAGTTATAATGAAATTCCGGCAGAATACAGAGAATATTTTGATAATTAGCCGTAAATATGAGCCGGAGTTTTAGTGATAATAGTCTTGTCCTGATATTATCCAATGCCATGGACCTAAAAGAGGAGAATGTAGCATTAACTTCAGTTCTGTCCAGAAATAATTATAATGTTGTGATAATTACATCCAATCTTCCGGCATCAATTCTCACTAAAGAATATGAATCAAAAGGCATTGAGATGAAGAATGTCTATTTTATAGATCTAATAACAAGATATGCCCTCGGATCAAACCCGGGAAATTCAGATTCAGTCCAGTATGTCAGTACACCTGAAAACCTCACTGAGATCGGCATTGCAATAACTAAATTACTGAATAATATCGAAAATGACAGAATTGTCTTTCTCTTTGATTCTGTCACTTCAATGCTGATATATACATCTTCAGATAAGATAACCAGATTTCTCCATTTTATAGTCAACAAAATAAGGCTTAAAAATTCAAAGGGTATTTTTATGGCCACCGGAGGTGGTATAAATCCAGCACTCCTCATGCAGCTGAGAACCTTTGTTGACGCCGTAATTGAGGATAAAGAAGAGATAGATGATTTTTTTTCCAGTTAAATCATCATTATAACTATTGCATCTGTCAAATAACTTAAACAGCATTTTAGCGCAGCAAAAACAAAATCCGAGCCTGCTACTATTATACTCTTAAAACACACACATATATTGCACATATGGAATAAAATTATTGACCAGAAATCAGAATTCCATTCATCAGTAAATACCGGAAGATATTCTCCATATGATATTTCTGAATCTCTAAGAACTTTTGAATATGAATAAATCATATTAAAATTAAATATTTTTTAATTATGGCTGAGGGAAAGGACATTAAAAAAGCACTTGACGATATTGTCGACCGGAAATATACATTCATGCATATCTGCGGCACACATGAAGCTGCAATAGCAAAATCAGGCCTTAGAAGTATTCTTCCGGACGATTTGAAGATTGTAATGGGGCCGGGCTGCCCGGTATGTATCACCCCGCAGGGTGAAATTGACGCTGCAATAGAAATGGCTGAAAAAGGCTGTATTGTGGCAACCTACGGTGACCTGATGAGAGTTCCCGGAACAAAAGGATCACTGGACTCTATAGATGGCGATGTACGTGTTGTGCAGGGCGTTCACAAGGCAGTTGAAATTGCGGAGAAGACAGATAAAGAAGTTGTCTTCATATCTGTCGGATTTGAGACAACTGCACCTACAGTTGCCGCAGCACTGCTTACAAACCCCCCGGAAAATTTCAGCATTGTATGCTGCCACAGGTTCGTTCCTCCGGCAATGAAGTATCTTCTTGAACAGGGCGAGGCACAGATTGACGGATTCATGCTTCCGGGGCACGTATGTGTCGTAGCCGGGTACGAAGATTACGAAAAATTCAGAGTGCCTCAGGTTGTTGCAGGCTTTGAAGCAGACGATATTTTACTTGGCCTGTATATGCTTGTAAAACAGGTGAAGGAAGGAAGGGCTGAGGTTGAAAATGCCTATCCGCGTGCTGTTTCAAGAGAAGGAAATAAAAAGGCTATGGAAATGATGTACCGGGTATTTGAATCACATGATGTGGACTGGAGAGGTTTTCCTGTCATTCCGGACTCCGGCCTTAAACTAAAACCGGAATTTGAGAAATATGACGCACTGAAAAAATTTAATGTTGAAATCAGGCATGTTGAGAAACATTCAGCCTGCATCTGCGATAAGGTCTTGAGAGGAGTTGCTGATCCAACCGACTGCAGACTCTTTGGCAAAGCCTGTACACCGCAAAAACCTGTCGGCCCTTGTATGGTCAGCCACGAAGGCGCATGTAAAATCTGGGCACTGTATAATCAGAAAAGATGAAAGGGCCGTTTTGAGAGATACACAACCATTCCCTCCGGATTTTTAGAGATTATAAAAATATCCCTGACCGAAATTTCCCGGTTCAGACCTGATATTTTTATCAATGTTCAGAACCAATAGTTGTTAGACATTTTAGCCAGTGTTATGCCTCGATAGGGTAGTGGACATCCTGGAAGCTTCCGGAGCTTTCGACCCGGGTTCGAGTCCCGGCCGGGGCACTCATATTTGCCGGAATATCTTTTTTTTGCTGTTGTTTCTTCACAAAACAAGCAAATCGTATTTAAATGAATCAGTAGTTACATTTTCTATTAAATAGCCTTATTTTCTGTCACACCAAAAAAATTATCATACCTGTTCCAGGGCAGCAGATAAAAAAATCCCCGACAGAGTTTTCAGAGATAAAAGAACCAGAAAACGGGATATAAACCATAACCCGGGTAAGAGAAATACAGAATATAACAGATCCGGAATAATAATTAGATGTAATATGCAGTCCGACAGAATAACCATCAGCAGATTTTCACTTTATACATACCTGTCACAGAAGGCCCTGCGCCTCTATGACAAAAAGGGAATACTTGTACCTGAAGTAAAAGACCGTTTTACCGGATATCGCTATTACACAACCAGCCAGATTGAAGAAGCGCTTAAAATCAAGACATTGTGCAATCTTGATTTCAGCCTTAGTGATATTTCAGACCTTCTTCAGGCAGTGGATGAGAAAGAGGACAAAAAGGTCCAAAAGATCATAACAAAGTACCACAGCAGGACAATGAAGGAAATTAAGCGGCTGGAAAAGATAGAATCCCTTCTTAAGGAGAATAAGGATTTTACAGAGTTGTTTAAGATGAATGTATCAGAACCAGTTATAAAAGATATACCTGCAATGAGAGTGATCTCAGGCAGAAGAACCGGATCATATGAAGAAGTCTGCTCAGAAGTCTCAGAAGAACTCTTCAAAATTATATTCAGTCCCGTAAACCAGAAAAACGGAGTCAGAATTACCGGACCGTGCATGTCCATATGCTATGACAAAGAATACAGGGAAAAAGATGCAGATATTGAGATGGCCGTTCCTATACAGGGACAGATTGAAACCGATGGTGACAGATACAGCATCAGAAATCTTGAACCATGCAGAGTAATATCCGTCATTTACAAAGGGCCGTATGAACATGAAGGATTTTCAGCAACCTTCAACACTGCATTTAAATTTGCGGCTGATAAAAATCTTGAAACAACCGGCCCTGAAAGGCAGATATATATCAGTAATCCTAACGAAACAGCACCTGAAGAACTGCTGACAGAAGTTCAGATCCCTATTAAAGGCTAAACTATTTTTTTTATTGAACATACAATCAATAATAAATGAGTGATGAATCTCCCGGTTCAAATCCGGTCACAATTGTCAGAACCCATTTTGTAAAACCGGGATTTAAAGACAAATCTGAAGAGGAAATAATTCGCCTTTCAAAGATATTATCACAATATCCCGGATATCCGGGTGTAAACTTCTTCAGGCCGCCTGACCCTGCCGACGGAGACTAAAGGGTCGTCATAAAATTCCGGACTGAAAACGAGCATAAGAGCTGGAGAGAATCAGATGATTATAAAAGTTGGGAGGTAATTGAGAAGAAAATGGGAACTGTCTGAAAATCCAGTGATGACTGATCATTTATACTGACCAGTTCCTTTTCCGGTTGATTTGAGCAGGCAAAATCAGTTTCCTACTTATGCATCACTGAAAAATCCTACTGTGCCAGAAAATGACTATGGCTCCTCCCAGAACCTATAAAATAGACGATCCTGAAACATGGTTTACACTCCCGGGAAACATAGTTATGAAACCACCGGGAAAAGAGAGGCAGTATTTCATAACCTGGCTTGCAATCTGGCCGATCATATAAGTACTGGGGCCTGTTGAAGCCGTAATTTTCGGGGACCTGCCATATCTTCTTCAGAATATGCTCGATGTTGCGATCCTTGTATTTCTGGTGACATATATTGTAATGCCTTTCATGACAAAAATATTCCGAAAATTCCTCTACCCCGAAGGAACAAGAAAAATTCCTGAAAGTGATGACAGGCTGATAAACGAATATTAAACTCCCATATTCAAAAATATCTTCAGAGAACAACATCTAAGCGATAGGACCCTTTTGGAACTATAATCTCAAACCTTGCCCCTTCACCCGGAATACCGGTCTCTTTTATATTAATACCCGTGATTGAAAGAATCTCCCGTGATAAAAACATCCCAAGCCCTGTATTTCTGAAATATTTCCGATTAAAAATATTCTCCTTTTCACTCTCAGGAATCCCGATTCCGTCATCCTCAAAGACCAGAATTACGAATTCATCCTCCTTAATTAAGGAAAGCGAAATTTTAGTCAGCTTATCTCCATAATGAAGCGCATTTTCAACAAGATTGTAAAAAACCTTCTCCAAAAGAGGATCGGCATAAATTTCAATATTCCCCACATCTACAAGGATATCTACTCCGTTTGAATCAATATACTGAACAGACCGGACAAATATATTTTTAACATTCTGCCATTTAGGGGACTGAATTCCGATATCCTGATAATCTTCCGTAAATTTGATCTGCTGATGAATAATATCTGCCGCAGAAGATTCCTTCTCAAGATATTTCATTAACAGTGAATCTGAATTAACTGTTTCACTGAGATATTCCATGGATAAGTCCTGATAACCTTTCAGTATTGTGAGCTGATTTAAGATGTCATGCCGGGTTATTCCGGAGAGAAGGTTAAGCTTTTTGTTAGCCTGATTCAAAGATTCTTCATTTTTCTTCCGGGCCGTTATATCATGCAGAATACAATGTGTCCGCACAAAATTATATTCGGAATCGCGCTGAATTCGCCCGGAAATTATTGCTGTAATTATCTGACCGCTTTTATTGACCAGTTCCAGTTCCCTGTATATTGAACCCTCAGTTAAAAAATTCCTGAAATAATCTATAAATAAATGGGAGGTCCTCTCAGAAAAGAAAGAAGAAAATGGTTTGCCTAATACCTCTTCTCTTTCATACCCTAAAATATTACTCCATTCAGGATTAATTTCAATAATTTCACCATCACAGTTTAACGACTGATAAGCTACAGGCGACTGTAAAAAGAGGTTTCTGAATCTCCCCTCACTTTTACGCAATGTTTCCTCAGCATTTCTGCGCTCAGTCACATCAAGGAGAATAATGATCAGTCCTTCATTATGTCCGTACCTGTCCTTTAACGGAGTTGTCCGTATATTGATCGTTTTACTTAAGTCACCATGCTGATAAGAGAGTTCCACCTCCCGGGTGACAGGATTATTTTTAAGAATATCACTAATATATGCATCAAATTCAGGCCAGTCAAAATAGTATTCAGAGATAAGTTTCCCGGAATCTTCCCTGATATTGCATTCCAAAAGCTTATCCACAGAATCATTCGCTCCAATAACATAACCGGAATTATCAACTATCAGCACTCCTGAAGGTATAGCATGGAATATCAGATCATATGCAAGAGGTGTAAGCGAGAATAGCCTGTACCGGAATAATGCCCAGAAAGTTATAACAGAGACAGAGAGGAAGGCCAGAGGTGATATATCAATATGATAATATGGCCCTAAAATGAAAATATAAGCAATATATGCAGCAAGAGGGATTACAGCTCCATAAATTATAATTGTAACCTGTTTTTTAATTATCCCGTAAGTTCCGGGTAAAAAATCAAAAAGAACAATAATTCCGGCAGCAAAAGCAAGTATAAAATATGATGCATTCAGGAGATATACAAGTCCGGGATTAATGGACAGCAGCAGCAGGTCACCATATTTAACAAAATCCACAGACTGATACAGAAGAGGTATAAGATACCCGGAATTTATAACAATAAGAGTAAGAACCGGAATTGAAAAGAACAATGCGTAAACCGGAAATTTCAGCTCATCACCATGCCGGGTATAAGTTAAAACAAATATCAGCCATAGCGGGGGTATAAATACAATCCCAAAGTATTCGATCCGAATCATCAGCAATATCTGCTCCGGATCAGTAAGTGCCAGTTCTATACCATATGTAATTGAGTAATATGATACTGCCAGCAGAAGCAGTATAAATACATTGGAAGTACTGGATGGTTTCTTTGCAAGAACAAAGGAGATCAGTATTAAACCAAAAATTCCAGTGAACAGAAATATAGCCGATACAAAAATCATAATTCTGTATTACTCCCCAATTCCGGATTTTTCAGAATTTGTTATAGACCAAAATAATATACCGAACATAATATTTATACTCTCAATCACCTGCAAATGGATAAATTGCTTAATCATATCTGATGAATTCTTATGATACAGTTTTACAGCAATTATCAATCACCTGCAAATGGATAAATTGCTTAATCATAAGTAATTCTTATGAAATTATTATACCACCTGCAATTCACGAGCATTCTTTATTAGATCACAACCACACATCTGATTAAAATTTAATCATCCGGATTAAACATCTGCCCCATAATCAGCACCACACCATAATCTGCAACAGAATGTTTTACAGATTGTTTTATTAATTACTACTAAATACATGAAATAAATACCTGCCAATAATTATTCCGGTTGACAATTTCGGATGACATAATACCAATTTTTAAAAATATGCCATATTATTATAAATAACCATCGTGAGGGAGAAGCAGCTGAAATGAATGTTAAGAAAGACAATTATTTATCCCGACCCTATTTCCGGAGAGCATAACAATTTGCAGCAAAAATCCGGCAATATAAACCAATACAATTCATCCTTACCCATGAAACCGAAAGATGAAATTTCCGGACCACGTCAGTAATATATATTATAATAACAGATGGTGAATCAATTCCTTTAGTAAGGGAGGAGAAATGATCATGACTGAGAAAATACGAGGAGCAATAATCCAGAGAGACAGAGAGACTTATGCCATTGTCCCCAGAAGTCCGGCAGGGATAGTCACAACAAAAAATCTTGAAGATATTGTAAAAACTGTCAAAAAATATGATATTCCAATCATTAAAATGACATCAGGACAAAGAATGGTCCTGGTAGGTATTAAAAAAGAAGATATTGAAAATATTAAAACAGAACTTGGAATGCCTATTGGAGAGGCTACTGCACCCTGCCTTCATTATGTGCAGACCTGTCCCGGCACAGCAGTATGCAAGTACGGAAATCAGGACTCACTTTCACTTGGTCTTGAGATAGAGGAATTATACAAAGATCTAAATCTTCATGCAAAACTGAAATTCGGCATATCCGGCTGTCCAAGATGCTGCGGTGAGAGTTATGTCCGTGACATTGGAATATTTGGCTCAGGTAAAGGATGGACCGTAACATTTGGAGGTAACTCCGGCGGAAGACCAAGAATAGCCGATGTAATAGCTAAGAACATTACAAAGGATGAGGCTCTTGACCTGACAAAACGCCTGCTTGAATATTATAAAATTAGTGGTAAACCAGGAGAGAGGACAGCACGTTTCATGGAGAGAATCGGCTTTGATACCCTTCAGAGTGAACTTCTGACTACAATTCCATACATTGAGCTGAAATAATAGAAAGCTGATGAGGCTGTTGCACGGTTATTTTTTTGTAGATAATAAGATAATTTTATTTGGCAAACGGATATTTTTTTGACAATTTTCAACCAATAAATATAAATAATTTATCCATCAGTCCACCAAATTTTATTCACGCAACAGCCTCTGATAATACCCGGCAAATCTTTTTAGAGAATCATACCACAATATAACAATAATATTTTAAATTTAAAATAATGCTCAAAATTCAGAGTTCGCAGGAATGCCTAGAAAAATTAAGAATTTTCAGAATAATAAAAGATTAATATTACAAAATAGTCACTCATGAACAAGCTGGTTCACAGATAATGAATGAAACGGTGTATTGTTTCATAGGAGCTGTAAAAAAAACATTTGTGACAGATCATATCAGCCACAGATAAAATTAGAAGGCAATGAGATCGCCCATATCCGGAGATCAGGCATAACTATAATGCTGAAATCCTTCCAATGATAAAATAAGCAATCTTTGCCGCATCACCTACCTCAACAACATAATTTTCATTGAAATCTGCTGCTGGATCAAGGGTTTCCTTATCTGCAACCATATATGCAACTTTTGAGACATCTCCGATATCAACAACACCATTCCCATTGAAATCACCCTTTACCCCGACTGTAATGTTTCCCGAATTGTAAACACCCCCGTAAATTATTCCTTCAGCACTCTTACATTCCGGATCTGTAATCGGGAGATGAGTTGTTTCACCCGGAATTCCGGTACCTCTTACAACAATTTCAAAGAGAACTACCGGATTTTCGGATGTGAACCCATAATCATTATTAAATTCAAGCCGTGCTCCATATTCCTCATACCATACACTCATTTCAGCACCCTCAAATGCAGAATTCAGAATACTAAGGCCGGTGACATTCACTATCGCAGGATCATATGAAGCAGTACCTGAAAGGCTTTTAATTCCGGAACAATTGCTCAGATAAACCGGAATTATCGTATATCCATCTTTTGGTACAGTAACATCAGGAAGAGTCAGAACTGCACCGGTGGCAGATGACCTTATACTGATAAATTCATATTTTGTCACTGTATCAGAACCGCCTGCATTTGTCACAGTAAGAGTTACGTCATAAACTCCCGGTGCTGCATATGTATATTCGGGGTTCTTTTCATCTGATGTATTACCATCCCCAAAATCCCATAACCATTCTGAAGGACTGCCCGATGAGAGATCGCTGAACTGAACTGTAAGTGTATCCACACCGGTCAGATTCCCGGCAGTGAAATTCGCCACAGGAACCGGAGGTGTTCCTCCCACTTTAATATCTTCTGAAGAAATCACTTCACCGTCAACAAGAACGGTTATAACAGCATTACCCTCATCCATACCCTTAAGACCGAAAGTTATTGATGAATCGTCAGCACCGTTCTTTTTGCCTTCAAGCTGGAGTGTAAGATTAACAGTTGAAGTCCCTGTATCCATTTCACCAAAAAGTTTCAGAGAATCAACAGTTCCGGAACCTAAACTGTCAAGTCCCTGAGAGAAATCCACAATTTTATCTTCACCTGCGATATATTCAGCTGACTTAACTGAACCGTCATTCTGTGCCCTTAAACCGGCGCTGATTACGGGTTCTGCCCTAACATATACATCAGGTTTTTCAAGCGAAAATGGAAGGAAAACACTGGTTGCCTCAAAGGCAAAACTTTCAGAACCTTCAACATTCATATCAGACTGCATCCTGAGTCCGAATATGCTTTCGTCAGCCAGATCCTGAATGCCTATTGTGATAGTATCTCCTTCCTGAATATATCCGGGACTGACTGTAACTGTAACAGCAGATGCCCCGGCACAGATAAATGCCAGGAAAAATATGCATCCGGTAATGATGTAATTACTGTAATGATAGTTCATAAATTATCTCACTAAAAAGATTTATCCCTTAATTTTTGTGTTCAGAAGTTAAATGTGTACTGAAATACCTCAGGGAAAAACAGACCGGAAAAATATAAAGCGGGAATCTTAACCGGAAATTTACAGAATATTTAAAAAAAGAAATAACCCCCAAAAATTCACATGAAACGCATTCTGAATAAATTAGATCAATATTGTTCTGAATTTGATCTAATTCTTCTTTCTTCTCAGTGAATAGTACAATCCAAAGAGAATAACTGCCAGAATGACAGCATCTACTACAGGATTTGTAACCAGTTCACCAATGCCGGACTTATTTACTGCAACAAATTCCACCTTCAGTTCATCGGAAAGGCAGAGATTATCAGATTCATCTCTGTATTTTATCTCAGAATTTAACGCATAGGGCTTTAAAATTGCCGTTCCCCCAAGTGATAGTTTATATTCAGCAGTGACTGTCTCTCCCGGCGCAATATCACCCAGAATTACTGAATCAGTCACTGCCTTAAACGGATTTTTTGCAGTAATTTTTGAATTTGCACCATATGCAGTTGCATCTCCGGTATTTCTGTAACTGACACTAAAGCTTCTGGTTTCTCCCGGAGAAAATACAAATTCTTCAGACAAAATATCAAATTTCGGACCTTTGCCAACCGGAATTCCGACAATTTCAGCCTCGGACTTCGCTGAATTACCAGATTCATCAGTATACATTACAATAAACTCTGCCGGATATACTCCGCTCTCAACATCTCCGGAAACGACTGCCTTAAACCTGGCATTGCCGGAATCTCCAAAAGCTATATCACCGAGATATACACAGCCTTCCTCAATCTTTACCGGAGAATAGGGCGACATAATAATCTCTGCTTCGGCATCTTTTCCGGAAGCATAACCGGAATTGACAAAACCAACATTGATATAGCCTTCCTTTCCGGAATTCAGGTTTTCTGTTGTGACATTCAGATCCGATGGAATAAATTTCCCCTTAACCTTTACCGGAATTTCAATTTCCTGGAGAGAATTTCTGAAATCGTACCTCAACTCCCCCGACTCGTCAAAATAACCGGAGAAAACATATCTGGATTCAGTCATTAAGAACAGATTATAATTGCCTGCCTCTGCCTCATCGTCAATATAAATAAAATATGTAACTGTAAGGCTTTCACCCTGTTCGATATCACCCACCATATAGCTGTCACTCTTTACGTTTACAGGTGCATCACCGGATGTTAAAGCAGCATCAGTGCCGAGTGCAGTTGCCGGATCAGTCTCCACCATTGGATACTCCAGCCCTAAAAGCTCTTCAGTATCAACAGCTTTATTCTCAATCAAAATAGTCACAGGATATGTATTTCCGGGGAAGAACTCATTTGAACCTTCAATTGTTGCAGTAAGCTTTGGTTCACTCCAGATAAATTTCTCACCCGCACCAGATACCGGCATAACAAGCATGCAGATCAACAGTGCAGCAGCAAGAACACAACCGGTCAGAGAAGAACTCATTTTGCCTGAAATATGAGGGTCAGGCACAACAGATGTGACATTCTCTTTAATCCACCGGAATAAAAATATTATAATATCAAATATTATCATAATCTTTTCCAGTCAGTTATTTACCGTTCTTCTTTCTGGAATAAAACCATGCTCCCATTGCAAGAAGGATAACAAGCACCAAAAATCCGGCAATAAACATCGTACTGTCTGACCTCTTCTCAACAGACACCAGAACTTTGACAGTATCTGAGACATAATTATTATTCTCAGCATCATTATACCGGATCTCAGAGTCAAGTGCATATTCCTTTGCAGTTGCATCAGCAGATACTTTTACTTTATAGATGCTCTGCACTGAATCTCCGGGTTTTAAATTACCAAGATAAACATTGGAGTCATCACTTGAGAAGGGATCAACAACACTAATTCTCCCCTCTGCCTGATATGCAGTCGAATCTCCGGTGTTTTTGTAAGTGACATATATCAATGCGTCTTCACCGGAACTGACGACAGTCGGATCTCCGGTAGACTTAAACTGGATCTTCCCTTTAAATCCGACTCCGACAGATACAGGAGCGGTCTTCTGAACCTGATCTTCATAATTCTTATATGCCGCATAGACCTGCACCGGATAGACCTGTGTTGGATCGGCATCCTTTGAGACCGAAACTTTAAATCTGACACTGACCACATCTCCGGAATTCATATCACCAATATATACACTGTCCTCAACCGGAGTTATGGGGCTTTTTCCAACCGGCTGAATGAATATTGCTGTCTCTTTACCATCGTCAGAACCGTCATTTTTAATCTTGATTGTGACATAGCCCTCACCTCCGGCATAAAGCTCTTCAGAACTTACGCTCTCAACTTTGAGGTGAAGTGACGGTTTAATGATTATCTTAACCGGAATTTCCTCAGATACTTTTTTGAAGGTATATGAGATTTCATCAGTGCCCGACTGATCAGCATTATACATATATTCATATTCGACCTTCAGAAGAATTTCGTAACTTCCCTCCTTTGCATCCTTCGGGATATTAATCTCAAATTCTGCCGGTTTGTAATACCCTGAAGGAATGTCACCCAATATCTGATGGGCGGATTTTACAGTCAGGGGAGAATCTCCTGGCATAAGTGATGCCTTTACAGACTTTGCGGTAGTCGGGCTGTAATCCGGAGTTATATCCGTTGCCTTGACAAATTTCATATCTATAAGCCCACGGTTTTCAACAAGAATCACAATCGTCGTATCAAGTCCGGGAGGCAGCTCATTTGTCCCCTGAACCGCCGCAGAAAGTTCAGGTCCGTTTGAATAAAATTTATCTCCGGCTGATGCCGGGATTATGACTGCCGTAAATATGATAAATACGGCAAGGAAGAAGAAAGATATTCTTTTCATTGTTATCACTGGTTATTCAGGATATGCTCTCAAATAATATAAGTGATATTGAATTGTTCTTATTATCATATTGACAATTTCACCACAAAGAACAGCTATCACAGGTAAAGAAAAAATATCCATTTTATTCAGTTAAAATAAGAAATTATATCTGCCATTGTGATAAAATTCTCCGGTACAGAAAAATATGAAAGAAAAAGGTGGAGTATCCGGTTTTTTTACCTTCAGGTCTTTAAAATATAATTGGCCGGAGTAAGATTGACCTTCCGGGATTTCTGAAAAATATGTCCGCAAAAAAATACAGGAATAAAATAATGTCTAAAATCCGGATTGAAGACAGGAGTCTAATTAATGTCAGGGTTAAATGAAGCATACCGGAAAACCGGAGAGATAATAAACAGGCATCCGAAGACAATCCTTCTGTTACTGGTTGTTCTTTTCATCTGCGCCGGATATTTCACAACGTATATAAAATCGCAGAATATGTCAGATCAGTATCTTGACAAATCAACTCCTAAGGGGATAATCTATGACCAGTACAATGACAATTTTGTATCTGACACCTATATACTTTTAATTCAGACTGCAAATCCTGCCGATTACGAACTGCTAAAAGATCTGCTGATACTGGAGGAGCAGATAAACAGACTTGATTATATCAAATCATCAACGTCAATTGCAGATATTGTTTCAGAAATGAACGGCGGAGTTCTGCCGGATAATAACAAAGATATAAATGAACTGATTTCACTTCTGCCGGAAAAAGATTCCGGGATGTTTATACCTGACAGTGAAACCGCCATTGCATATATAGAAGTTGAACAGGGGATATCAACTGACATTTCAGCCACAATTCTCCCCGGTGTGCAGTCAATTGTTGATACTGCCGTTCTTCCGCCGGGAGTTTATATTGAGGTCACAGGCGGCACACCGTATAATGTTGAGATGCAGACAGCAATGGTTGAGAATGGTATTGTACTTGTCCTTGGTGCATTTGCCCTGATGTTTGTCGTTCTTGGCATTCTCTTCTCAAATATGAGACACTGGTATCTGCCGATTGTGCTTCTGCTTGTAAGTTTAATTTACACCTTCGGCTTTATGGGTGCATTTAATATTCCGTTTAACAACGGTGCTGTAGCAGCACTGCCGATTCTTCTTGGCCTCGGTATAGATTATGCAGTTCAGTTTCATGCAAGATTTGACGAGGAGAGAAGAAAAGACCAGTCAATACATGATTCAGTGCTTGAAACAGTATCAAACACAGGTCCGGCAGTCCTCCTTGCAATGCTTGCAACTACAATGGGTTTTATTGCAATGATTTTAACCCCGATTCCAATGATTCAGAGTTTTGGAATTGTGGCAATAATCGGAGTTGCATGCAGTTATTTAACTGCACTATTCGGATTCCCGGCAATTGCATCAGTCATGTCATACGAGCCGAAATATGACAACAGCGGCCCTGCACACAGAATAATGTCAGCATACGATCATGTCCTTGGCAGGTTATCCAAAAAGATCGTCAGGGTATCAGTTCCGATATTAATAATTGCAGTCTCAGTTGCGTACATCGGTGTGGTAACCGATTCAACTATTGCAATAGATACAAGTACCAAAGACATGGCACCGCCTGACCTTCCTGCACAGTTATCCCTTGATAAAGTGCAGGATGTCGCAGGATCTGTGACTGCCTTTCCCTATTACATAAAAGGGGATGAGCTTACAAATATCGAAGTAATACAATGGATTGACAGATTTGGCAGTTTTGCTGAGGACAATCATGAAGAAATCACCGGAGTTGACAGTATTGCAACTATTATCCGGAAATACAATAACAATGAGATTCCAGATGACCAGGGGACTCTGAACTATATCCTTGAAGAAATTCCGGATGATAAAAAAAATCCCTATCTTCAGGGACCGGATGAAGCAGTGGTTTCATTTTCAACAGTAAGTCTCTCAATGGATGAAGAGAGTGAACTTAAGGCAGCGGTTTCAGCAGATATTACCTGGCTTAATCCTCCGGCGGGTATAGAACTCTTCCCCACAGGCGATTTTGACCTGTATACTGCCCTGATATCCCAGATTGCAGAGAGCAAAGACCAGATGACAATTACAGGATTTATCCTGATATTCCTCTTCCTGCTTTTTGCATACAGAAAACTGGTTGCAGCAACACCCGTAGTACCCATAATATGTATTGTCGGCTGGAATACAGTCGCAATGCTGATTCTTGGGATGGAATATAATCCAATCAGTGCCTGCCTGGGTTCAATGACGATAGGAGTTGCATCCGAATATACAATTCTTGTCATGGAGAGATATATCGAAGAGTATGAGAAATCCGGAGATAAGACGGAAGCTATTATAACTGCGGTTAAAAAAATCGGCTCTGCAATAACAGTATCGGGACTTGTCACTGCAAGCGGTTTTTCGGCCCTCATGCTCTCGGCATTTCCAATCATCGGCACCTTCGGTCTTTCAACTGTCATTGCGGTAGGGTTCTCGCTTATAGGTGCAATTTTTATAATGCCGGCAATTCTGACATTTTATGCAGGTACTGAGAACATAATCAAAAAAGAGAGTAAATCTTCTTTATAATAATCTCTAACTTTTTCCTTTCATCCGTACAAATGAAGAATATATTTATCATTTCCATTCAATTATTCCTGTATGTTTGATCCCAAAGATGAGAGATTTAATTTTACCGGAAATCCGATGGAAGACGGATGTATCGGTCAGTATGCGGCGTACCACGATGGAAAAAAACTCAATTATGAACTGATGAAGAAATTTCCGGGTGCAGTTATCTTTGAAGGTGCAGTAGTATTTCCGGACTGCAAACTCGGCGATAACGTGGTCATACATCCGGGAGTAGGGATTTCATCATCTGTTATAGGAGATTACACATATACCTGGTCGGGCATGCATAATACCACAGTCGGGAAGTTCTGTTCAATTGCCCTGCATAACAGAATCGGATATGGTTTTCATCCTTCCGGAACTTTTGTTGCAACTCATCCGGCATTTTATTCAAAGTGGAATCCGGGGGTACTGGCTTCTTTTACAGATGAAACTGTCTTTCAGGAGAGTCTGCCAATAAAAATAGGGAATGATGTCTGGATCGGTACCGGATGCACCATACTTGACGGAAAAACAATAGGTGACGGGGCAATAATAGGTGCAGGTTCGGTTGTGACAAAAGATGTTCCGGACTATGCAATAGCTGCAGGGTCTCCGGCAAAAATTATTAAATACCGTTTTAATGAAGATCAGATCTCACTTCTGAAAGAATTCAAATGGTGGAATAAGAGTATTGAATGGATTAAAGAGAACGCAGGATTATTCAGGGACATTGATAAATTCTGTAAGTATATACAGATAAATAAATAAGAAAATTCTCAGATGCCAAATTTAAACGAGAGCCTGACTGATTCCCGGATTTTTTAAAAGAAACCTGGTAAATTATTTTTTCCTACCGGAAAAATACATTTTTTAATTATTCAGAGAATCCACTCAAGTTCTTCACATGACATAGTGGGTTCAAATTCAATGAATTCATAATCGGCAATGTTATTAATTTTAAAAGGATCTTTTTCGATTATTCCTTCCAGTTCATCCCTGCTGCACACATTTGCAAAAATAATACCGCCTGTACGTGGTATCTGTCTTCCGGAGATAATAAAATTCCCGTTTTGATATTGTTCGGTAAGGTAATCCCTGTGCGCCGGAAGATAATTGTCAATCATTTCCGTTTCTGTAATGTATTTCAGTAATACTACAAACATGATATTTTTCTAATCAGTATTCTACATCAGAATTAATAAGTGATGTGGTAAGAATACCTCCGGGAATTTTGACCGGAAACATATCTCAGCATTCATCATCAGCCAGTCCGCCTTCGTATCCACAGACTCCTGAACGGGGGGAATTTGCAGCCAAAAGCCAGGCATCATCACCGGATTTATGTTTTATGTGGCATTTATCGCAGTAAAATATGTCATCCTGATCTTCATAAAGGCGGAATATATAGGTTGCCGGCCTTCCGCATTTTGAACAGAATATTTCCGGTCTTTTATTTCTGGCAACGATCTCTGTTTTTCTGCCTTCTTTTGTCCGGTAAGGAAGTTCACATATAACCTTAAAATACAGAGTAGTCGGGCTTCCATTGTCATATACGTGCTTTCCTGTAAGGTTTACTGTTAAGAGCTTATCTACAGTAACATCAGCCATATCAAGTCCTTTGCCATATTCTAAATCTTCAGACGGATCAGATTCATATTCCTTTCCGGCTATATAAAACGATGAAAGATGACCGCAGCATTCAAGCCAGACATCCCTTAACTTCTGATCTATATCTTTAAGGGTTGAATTTCGATCTACGAGAAGATAGAGCCAGAATTTAGGATTTCTGAATCCAGTGAAAAGAATAAGCCATGAAACAGGTTCAGACTCTTCTCTGCGATATTTATTCAGCGAAAGAATAATCTCACTCTCTGCCTTCCGCTTTGTTGTATCTGACCCGGAGATGAGGCATCTGCCGGGATAAGTTCTCTGCACCATAAAATATATTGGACAGATTCAGGAATTATATTTGCCCCAGGTCACATTATCAGAGCAAATTATGAGAGAGGGACATATAGACAGATAATGCTGCACAAATCACAGATTAAACCTGATTAAAAAGAGCAGAATAAAATCCGGATAACAAAAATAAAAAAAGTAAAATAGCCAGAGAAACAGGTTTACTCGTATGCTACGAGTTTAAAACCAATCTTTGACTCAACATCCTGAATTGTCTTTAATGCTTCAGCAGAAAGATCCGCTACTTTTGGCTCCTTCTTGACAGCCAGGAGAACAACATTCATCTTCTCTTCACACTCTTTTAGTTCTGAGAGATCTTTCTCCTCAAGATTTGCATATCCGGTCATAGTCTACACCAACAGTAGATAATCGCTCAAACATATAATTTTATGTATCAGACATCCAGAATATATTGATCTAAGTCAAATCAGGAGGAGTAAATTATAACTCAGGTATTGTCGATAATCCATTACATCAAAATCAGAATTACTTTTTTCCGGAAATTGAACGAGCGGCAGCAAAAGCCATTGAAAATGCCGCCT
Source organism: Methanoplanus limicola DSM 2279 (assembly GCF_000243255.1). NCBI lineage: Archaea > Methanobacteriati > Methanobacteriota > Methanomicrobia > Methanomicrobiales > Methanomicrobiaceae > Methanoplanus > Methanoplanus limicola. The sequence continues at coordinate 1,557,359 of NZ_CM001436.1, read as the reverse complement.
GAAGATTATAACCACCGGTATCCCCGTCAATATCAGATACTTCACCGATAAAATAAAGACCGGGAATTATTTTAGACTCCAGCGTCTTCCGGTTTATCTCCTTTAGATCAACGCCGCCCTTTGTTACCATCGCTTCATTTAACCCGGAGAGAGAATCCACCAGGACTTCATAACCTAAAAGTCCTGATATAATCCTGTTTCTCATCTTCTTATTAAAGTGAGCACAGGTAAGATCAGCAGAAATCCCGGAAATCTCAAGATATTTTTTCACAAATCTCTCCGGGAGTCCGGATTCAGTCAGGACCTTTCTGACAGTTTTTGTACTGCTTTCTTCAATTTTTTCAGTTATATCCTGCCTGAAAATTTCAGGATTTTTTCCGGATATAAAAGAAATCTTAAGAATATCTCCCGGGAGAATATGCCTTGATAAATGAAGGATACAGGGGCCTGAAAACCCCTTATGGGTTATCAGCAGATCACCGGACTGCTCCGACATCTTACAATTATCTCTGAAAAGAGATATTTTAACGCCTTCAAAAGATATTCCTGAAAGATCAGATAGCTCAAAATCCCGGATATAAACAGCAGCAAGTGCAGGTGAAGGACTGATAACAGTATGCCCAAAACCACTGGCAAATTTATAACCGTCACCTGTTGAACCTGTTGCAGGATAGGTCATTCCTCCGGTTGCGACAACCAGATTTCTGCATTCGTATCTGTCATTCTCCGTATGAACTATAAATCTCCCTCCAGGATGCTCATCTGAGAGATTAATATCTGACAGACCCAAATCTCCGGGACGTTTATTGTCCTGATATTCAGTTTTAATTACAGCATCACCGGTTTTTATCAGAACTCCCTTCTTTTCACATTCAGAAATTAAAATATCAAGAACATCTGAAGCTTTTTTCGATTCCGGAAAAACCTTGCCGTTTTTATCTGTAACAAGTGGCAGACCCCTGCTCTCAAAGAAACTGATGAGATCCCTGTTTGAAAAAGACGATAAAGAAGGTTTAAGAAAATTCCCGTTGCCACCGTAATGTGCAGGAAATTTTTTTATCTCTTCCTTATTGGTAATATTGCACTGCCCTGTCCCGGTTATCAGGAGTTTTCTCCCGCAGAGTTTTTTCTTCTCCAGGATAAGAATTTTATTGTCAGAATTTCCATTATATTTTCCTTTTTCTGCGTGTTCTATGGAGATATTTGCAGCACAGAAAAGACCGGCCGGCCCGCCACCGATTATTATTGTATCATATATCTGATTATTATTGATCATTTTTTATTTTCCTGACAATGTATCAATTATCTAAATAATTAAGCGTTTAGTTTCATATGTACTGACATACTTCATTATATGCTGCCTTCCAGAATTTTGATATTATTTTTAAGCATAAAAACAAATGCCGGCATCATAATTATTGTACCGTAGTTCTCCTCCTCAGAAGAATTAATCACAAAAGCCGTTGATTCATCAATAATCATAAGTAACTTATTTTCTGTTATTTTTCCATCAAATCTCATTGACTTCTCCTCAACATTTTTCATGAACTTCTGCCATCTTTCAGAAAACTCTGTAATCCTTAAACCGGTTCCTTCAAAATCAGATTTTTTTGAGGCATAAATTTCAATATTCAGTCTTTTTTTTGCTTTTACAACATCACTTAATGCCCACTTAAAAGTACTAAAATCATCAACAACAAAAATTATCTCTTTTTCAGCATTTACAATAAGAGATTTAACCCTGTTCTTTATTGACCATTCACTCCGTATGGTCCAGAAAGGAGGTACAGGTTTTGTACCTAAATGAAGATCTCCAAGATATTTTATAGATTCATCAATATTTTTGTTAATTTCCATCCGGAATGAATTCAGGATTATTGAAGGATCAGGTGAAGAATAATAAGAAGGGTTTCCCTCCTGAACATCAATAAACCCCTTATCCGCCAGTTCTTTCAATACAGAGTATATTCTTCCAAGAGGAACACCGCTGTTTTCATGTATCTCCCTCGCTGAGGACATGCCCAGCCCCACAATAGAAACATAGGCTTTTGATTCATATTCGGTCAGTCCAAGTAATTTCAGAGCTTCAATCACCTTATTTTTCATTTACAACTCTATGAGTTGTACCTCATTGATATTAGATTCTTTCCAGATACTATTATGCAGGCCATGAGGCAGTATAAATGATCAGGAATAAAGCCCAACCCCAGGAAATAAATGAAGAGTTATCCAGTCCGGAAACTTATCATATATGGAATGAAACCGGATTTATTCCATCTAAATATTATATATCATTAATAGAATTGCTCCACCAGGCAGATTCAGAAGAATATATTATTCCGGATGACCTGATTCTTCATACGATTAAAAATCTTGAGAGTGAAACTGCTTCAGGCCGCACATCATATATTTTGTACTCACGGGAAAAGATGATAAATTTTGCCGGGATATGTAGGATAACCAATGAAATGCCGGGCAAATACGATGACAATTACCTGATGACAAAAATTACAGAGTCACTGATAAGAGACTATCTAAGCCCAAAATACCAATTTAAAAAACACAGGTCCAGCGATCTTAAACAGATTATTCCGGGAAAATAATAGATATTCTGTCATTCTGAATTATAACCGGAAAATTTTAAGAAAAGGGAGGATTTTTTTTGAGATCACCATTTGAATACATAGCAAATTCGATAAACAGACATCCATATATCGTTGCCGGAATTGTAATAGGAGTTCTCCTCTTTGCAATGTACGGTGCCACCCTTACAAAGATGGAAACAGGGACTAAGACTTACCTGGACACAGATAAACCTGTCGGGTCACTGCTTCTGCATTATGAAAATGAGTTCAGTTCAGATACAATTATTCTTATTATTGAAGGAGATGATGTAACAGACCCTCAGGTAATAAAATATATTGACAATCTGGAAAATGATCTGGAAGGTGAGAGATATGTCGCAGGTGTCACCGGACTTCCCGACCTTCTTCGCCTTGCAACCGGAGGAGAACTTCCAGATTCAATAAGTGAGACAGAAGATGCGCTGGCGCTTCTTCCTGAGGATTATGTGAGCAAGGTACTGCCATCAAAGACAATGACACTTGCAAGCATCCCGCTTGAAACAGGAATGCCGGAAGATGCCGCAGAAAGTCTCGTTAAAAATGTTGAAAATGTCATCAGGTTTTCCGAGCCACCACCAGGAATAACTGTAACTGTCTCTGGCAGTCCTTCTTTTACTGTTGAGATGAAAGAGGATATGCAGAAGAATATGGGTACTTTAATCGGGCTTGCAATGCTGCTGATGATCGTTGCAATGGCACTTTTATTTGGCCATGTCCGCTACAGAATGCTGCCAGTATTTGTTGTATTCTGTGGGATTATTCTTACATTCGGATTCATGGGTCTTGCAGGAATTGGTCTTAGCTCAATAGTTGTGGCTGCATTTCCGGTGCTGATAGGAATAGGAATTGATTATGCAATTCAGTTCCATTCGAGATTTGACGAGGAGATACGCCGTGTACCAATGAAAGAAGCCATATTCACGACAATCACCAGTTCCGGCCCGGCAATTCTCCTTGCAATGGTTGCAACTGCCCTTGGATTTATTGCACTCTCAGCACTCGCTCCTGCACCGATGGTTGCTGATTTCGGAACAATCTGCATCATAGGAATTGTCTGCTGTTATCTATGTGCAATGATAATTGTGCCGCTCTTCGCCCTCATAATGAATTATACTCCAAAAGAAAGCGGAAACATACTTGACGAAGCCGAAAGCTGCCAGTTTGACTGGAGGGGCTGTGACCACGATCCTGTAAATACTCATAAAATCTCCAAAGGCTCTATGATGGAGAGATATGATAAGCTGCTTGGCAAAATTGCTGTTAAAATTGCAAAAAATCCTGTACCAATCGTGATAATCCTGCTTATGCTGGCAGTAATCGGCTTTCAGCTTGACGGAAATGTCATAATTGATACTGATGAAGATTCAATGGTTCCTCAGGGTATGCCTGCCAAAGTATCTATGGATAAACTTGGAAGTGTCATTGGATCAACAAGCTCGGTTACCACATTCATAAAGGCAGATTCTGTAAAGGATATTGACACCATAAAATGGATTGATGGATTTAGTGATTATGCCCTTAAGAAGCAGAGCGATCTGACAGGTGCAACAAGCATTGCCACATACCTGAAACTATACAATAATGGTGTCCTGCCGGCAGATGCACAGACATTAAATGAAGTCTGGGAAAAAATCCCAAAGAGCAATATTGAGAGTTATGTAAACGGCAATACTGAAGCAGTGATTCAGTTTAGTCTGGAGGACATCTCAATTCCGGCAACACAGTCACTGGTTGAGGATATGCAGAAAGACCTTGAATGGTACACAATGCACCCCGGAATGTCTGCTGCATACACCGGACAGATGGTTATGTTTACAGACCTCATCAATGGAATAAAAGATACCAAAAATCCTATGACCTATCTTGGGTTTATACTGATTCTGATATTCCTGCTGCTTGTGTACCGGAATTTTTCAGCAATATCCCCTCTTGTTCCTATTGTCATGATTGTCGGGTGGAACGGTCTGATTATGTATTCATTTGGTCTTACCTACTCGCTCCTGACAGCAACACTTGGTGCGATGACGATCGGAATTGCATCCGAATATACCATCCTTATAATGGAGCGCTACCAGGAGGAGAAGGAGAAGGGCGAAGATATGCTTACTGCAATTCAGACATCAATACAAAAGATTGGCACAGCAGTTTCAGTCTCCGGACTAACAACAGCTTTTGGTTTTTCAGCCCTTCTGCTGTCTACATCACCGATAATTCAGAATTTCGGAACAGTCACAGTTTTGACAGTAGGGTTCTCCCTCATTGGCGGGATTGTGGTTATGCCCGCTGTAATTTCACTATTTGAGAAATTTTCCGGGAAAATATGCCATGAGGATAAAAATAAGGTCCGGAGAGAGGAAAAGTCTAAACTTCCGGAATGAATAAAATAAGACTGAAACCAGGAATATTTCCCTCTGTGGTTTTAAAATTTAAATTAAAATAAATATTCTTTTTTCAGTCATCAGTCCCGCTGATCTATTGCTCCCTGTATTTTCTGTTCATTTGGAAGACCGTGACGCACTTTTGCCATTCTGGCCTTCATTGATGCTTCCTCCGCTTCAATTCTTTCATTCTCTTTTTCCATAAGCAGTTCTGCCTCCTGGTTCAGACGGATATCTTCGGCTTCTGCTTTTTCCTTTTCAAGATGTTTTTTGATACCTGAACTTTTATCTGCTGACATTATTACCCCCCCACTGTTGAGGATTAATACCTTTCAATGATCTCTCAGGCAATATTTGTTTCGGACATATTACCTGAGAAAAATTATGCTTCCTCTTTAGATTATAGAACAGGTAAATAAAATATATACTCAAAATAGATAACTATAAATACGCATGGAAATTAACTTCCATCTCGCATCCGGAGACAATTATCGATAGTGATTATGATGGAATTCAATGAAATAATGATCAATTCGGGATTTGTATTGATATGTACAGCTATGGTAATGCTGATGACACCCGGGGTCGGCCTGTTTTATGCCGGACTTGTCAGAAAAAAGAATTTAATTTCAATGCTGACGCTTTCATTTATCTCTTTTGCTCTCGTAACCATTCAGTGGGTTGTAATTGGTTACAGTCTTGCATTTGGTCCGGATATAGGCGGAATTATTGGCGGACCGGATCATTTCATGCTTAATGGTGTCGGATTTAACGGTGAACCAGTCCCTGATCTTCTGTTTATGGTTTTTCAGCTTGTTTTTGCTGCAATAACACTTGCAATCATCACCTCGGCGGTCGCTGAAAGAATAAAATTAAGCTCTTTTATTATATTTGGTCTGCTGTGGACGACACTGATCTATGACCCCCTTGTTCACTGGGTATGGGGCGGCGGATGGCTATCACAGATGGGCGTTTTAGATTTCGCAGGCGGAATTGCAGTACATATTGGTGCCGGATTCGGGGCACTTGCCCTTGCTTTTGCAATCGGTAAGAGACTTGGATTCGGTGACCACAGTATGGAGCCACACAACATCACATTAACGCTGATTGGCGGTGCACTCCTGTGGTTCGGATGGTTTGGGTTTAATGCAGGAAGTGCACTTGCGGTCAATGAAATTGCCATCAATGCCTTTATAGTTACAAATATTTCTGCGTCTGCCGGTGCTCTTGCATGGCTTGGTGCGTCCTGGGTTAACGGAAAACCAGGTTCAATGGGTATGATTTCAGGTGCAATTGCCGGACTTGGAGCAATAACTCCTGCTGCGGGTTATGTAGGGCCGGTATCGGCCATATTAATAGGTGTTATATCAGGCATGCTATGCTATGGAGCACTCCTTTTCAGGATGAACAAAGGATGGGACGAATCACTTGATGCCTGGGCAATTCACGGTGTCGGTGGTCTGTGGGGAACCATCGCTCTTGGAATCTTTGCAGTGCCGGCGATTGGCGGAATCGTTGGCCTGATATCAGGTGGATACGGACAACTGGAGATCCAGATTTTGGGTGCAGTTTCAGCTGCGATATTTGCCTTTACGGCAACCTATATTCTGGCAAAAATTATCGACAGGATACATGGTTTAAGGGTTAGTGAAGAAGAGGAGTATGTCGGACTTGATATATCACAGCATGGTGAAGCAACCATAAACTCCTGACCATAAATCAAAAATATTTTTTTACCCTAAAGCAGGAAATATGCCGTAAGGGGAATTGTAAAAATACATAACAGTGTTGAGATAAAAACTCCTTTTGAGGCCGCAGTTGAATCTACATTGTACTCCTCTGCCAGCAGCACTGCATTTGCCGCAACGGGCATACCTGCAAGAATTACAATAATTCCAAGAAGCAGTCTGTCAGATACAAACGGATTTAGTATCAGATAGAGGACAGCGGGGATTATTACCAGACGGAATAATGTCATCGCATAAATTCTGAAATCCTTAAACATGGAAGATGCCGGCATTGTGGCAAGAAGTGATCCTGTTACAACCATTGCAAGGGGGGTTGTCAGTGATCCGAGTATCTCAAGGACATCAATGAATGGTGCAGGGATATGAAATCCGGTGAAGAAGAAGATCAGTCCTGTTATGGATGCAATAATGCCGGAATTTAAGAAGAGTTTTGGATCAAAATATCTGCCCATATCCGGTCTTAACATCAGAATTCCGACTGAGAAGGCAAGTATCCCAAACGGAAGCATGACCAGTGATGTATAAAATACGGCCCCATTGCCAAATATTGCTGCTGTTACAGGGATGCCCATAAAACCAAGGTTTGAAAATACAAGCATGAAGCTGTACACACCTTTTTCAAGGTCGCTTTCTGTCAGGTATTTTGGGACAGTGAATGCAAATGCAAATGAAAGAATATAATAGATAATTGCAATTGCAAACATCTCCATTGTTCTTCCAAAAGTTTCACTGCTCAGTGGGATCTGCATTGAAACAATAATGAGTGACGGAAGTGTGATATTTACAAGAAATGATGAAAGTCCGTGTGCACCATCACGGGTAATAATTCCGGATTTATACGATGCATAACCAACGCCCATCAGTATGAAAAGAATTACAATGCTGTCAATTATTGTCAGGAAATTCATCTGTGAGGATAGATTATGTCTCAAAGATGATTAAACCGGCGTTTATGAAGAGAAGATTAAATTAAATCAAATATGTAAGACCAGAAAATCAAAATGCATTAAAAGGAGGTAATATATATCTTAAAAATCCATAAAAACTGATCAAATCATAGCGTTTTATCACTAACGGAAAAACTGCATCTCAAGAGATAAGGATGAATAAAATATCATTATCCGGACAAATAATTCATGAGGCATCTTCATCAGTAATAGTGTGCTGTATATTAATGTGCCTTTTATTCATTCCTGGATTGGGCAGTGCAGATGACGAAATCACGGGACTTCCGGATAGATCAGGAGATAATTTTACCGATATTAAACCGGATTCAATAATAGTTATGATGAATCCGGATACACCTGTAAAATTAATGTCCGGAAGTTATGCTGTAAAAGATGGGAATAAAATAAATGAATCAGTTAAGGCTGGTCAGAATTCAGAAAACCTGATTCGGGAAGAGAATATAATCAGAGACTATTCAGATGCCGGGATTCCAGGGCTTAAAGTAGTTAAAATTCCGGACAATTCATCTCTGGATGAAACCCTTGAAGTTTACAGCAATAACCCGGAAGTGCTGTACGCAGAACCAAATTATATTTATTATGCCCATGACATACCGGACGATCCGGATTTCGGGCAACTCTGGGGACTTCAAAATGACGGGCAGTATGTATATGGTGCATCAGGTACTCCCGGTGCAGATATTGATGCCTTAAATGCCTGGAATATCACCACAGGATCGGATGAAGTTGTTATCGCCGTAATTGACACCGGGGTTTTGCTCACCCATCCGGATCTTAAGGATAATATCTGGGAGAATCCGGGTGAGGTTATAGACGGCATTGACAATGACAATAACGGATATATTGACGATATTCACGGATGGGACTTTTATTCGGATGACAATGATCCGACTGATCTGAACGGTCACGGCTCACATTGTGCCGGAATTATCGCAGGTGTGGGGAATAATTCAATCGGCATTACAGGTGTTATGTGGGATGCAAAGATAATGCCGCTTCGTTTTCTCGGTGCAGACGGATCAGGCTCAACTGCGGATGCAATAGATGCTATAATTTATGCCCGGAATAACGGGGCAGATATAATCAGTAACTCCTGGGGTGGTGGCGGATATTCAGTTGCCCTTGAAGATGCCATCAGGGATTTTGCCGGCCCTGCGATCTGTTCTGCCGGAAATAAAGGATATAACACCGATGTAATACCATCATATCCGGGATCTTACAGTCTTGACAATATCATTACAGTTGCTGCAACTGACAGCAGTGACCTCAGAGCCTCATTTTCAAACTACGGAGCTAAATCTGTAGATGTCGGTGCTCCGGGTGTGAATATCTACAGTACTGTTACAGGCAATTCATATACATATAAGAGAGGAACTTCAATGTCAGGCCCCTATGTGTCCGGACTTGCAGGACTTATTCTCTCGTTAAACTCAACCCTTTCAGCAACTGAAGTTAAGAAACTTATAATAGACAATGTTGACCCGCTTGCATCCCTCTCATCGACAACAGTATCAGGCGGAAGGATTAATGCATTTAAAACCCTCTCTGCTGTCCCTGTCCCGGAAAAACTGCCCAAAGCCGGATTTACCGCAGATGTGACTTTAGGTGAAAATCCGCTGTCAGTCAGTTTTACAGATTTATCGACCGGAGATCCGGACGGGTGGCTCTGGGACTTTGGTGACAATACAACATCAGATGAAAGAGATCCTGTAAAGGTATTCAATAAAACCGGAGTTTATTCAGTCAGTCTGACAGTAATGAATTCAGCAGGTACTGACAATATTACAAAGACTGATTATATTAATGTAACCGGGAAGAATGCTGAAATTCCGTACCTGAAAATGCCGGCCGGAGAGATTGAGCCGGCCGGAAGCGGCATATTTACTGTCCCTGCCGGCAATATTACAGATGCAGTCAGTCTGTCCTTTGAGATTGTCTATGATTCATCTGTTATTTCTGTAAATAATATCACCTTAAATACCACAGTTTCGGATGCAGACCTTACAGTAAATATTACTGAAGGAAAGGCTGTTGCATGGTTTAAATCGGCTACGCCTTTCACATCCGGAAATGAGACCGAATTATTCTGTTTCAATATCAGTGCAGCAGGGGAATACGGGAGCAATACAACACTTCAATGCCTGAATGCGACATATACCGATAACTCATTCAGCACCCACAATATAACTTCAGCTGATGGCATAATCTCAATAATAGTCAAAGGTGACTTCAATAACAACGGAGTTGTTGATATCGGTGACGTCTCGAAGGTTGCCTATATGGTTGCCGGAAAAATCCCGGAGGATATGACAGCAGACTTTAATGGTGACGGCAGAGTCGATATTGGAGACGCATCAAAAATTGCCTGGTATTTTGTCGGAAAAACAGCTGAACTTTAGAAAGTTCAGCCAAAAATAAATATTTACTTTTCCAGGCTGAAACGGCATTTACCGTGGTTCAGTCAATCACCATAAGTCCGGGATGAAGACCTGTCACACTCTCGCCACCTTTGGCAGTTACAATAAATGTATTTTCAGTCCCAACCATACCAAATCCTTCTATTCCCTTCTTAGGCTCAATCGCAAAGACCATATTCTTCTCAATGGGTTCATCAAATCCTTTTGCTATTACCGGAAGTTCGTCAATCTGAAGACCTATACTGTGACCGAGAAAACTTGCCCGACGGTTTTTAAATCCCATGAAATTATCCAGAAATTCCGGTTCAATAGAATCCATAACAGTATCATATATTTCAGAAGGTATTGCACCCGGCTTTAAGAGCTTTGCAGTCTCCATCTGAATATCATACAGCCGGTCATTAATATCGGAAATATCATTTTTAGGATGGCTGTTCATCATATAAGTCATCGTCTTATCTGTATGGTACCCACACACACCACATCCAATATCAATAAATACAAGATCTCCGTTCTTTAGCTTTCGCCTTCTGCTTCCAAGAACAGGCACTGAAATTCCCATGCCCAGAAATCCGCTCGGACTGTCAAAATTGGTGGGGTTTAAGGAGTTTTCACCAAACGCAATCTGCCCAAGCATAAAATCGGTATCAAATGCCCTGAATCTGATTATGCCCTGATGGCCCTCATCAAGCAATGCACGGTATAATTCAGTACCAAGATCAGCTTCAGTCATTCTCGCCCTTAAAAGGCCGGGAACCACATCTTCAAGGACAAACCTGTGAATCTTTCCGGCTTCTCGAATATAATCCAGTTCATACCTGCTTTTTACTGACCGGAGTTTTAGTATTATATTGTCAACACCTAAAATCTCCTGTGCAGGGAAGTGCTTTGTAAATCTTTCCATAAGTGAGAGGGGGACAATCTCTTTTTCAGTGTAGATCTTCTTTGGAGCCAAACCCATATCAGATGCAGCATCCCTGTAACTTCTCATCTGTTTTATAACCGGAAAATTTGATTCTTCTTTAGCCCTCTCAAAACTCCTTCGTACAAAAAATTCAGCCTCACCATCGGAAGGTATAAGCAAAACCCCGTCCTGCATCGTCCCTGCAAAATAATACTGATTAATTTTACTGAAAACTGCCGCCATTTCCCAGTCAGGATCTATACGTAACATCTCATCCCTGAAGCGTGTCATACGCCTCTTAAGCTCTGGTGCCGGCACTTTCTTATGCATAGATAATATTTATTCAGGCTGATATATACAGATATCGAAAGCAGAAATAATAAAAAAGAGAAAAAAAGAGATAAAAATGGATAATACAGAAAACTGAAATGCAATGCCGAAAACTGAGGCGTAATACAGATAAAAATCACGTAAAAATTGAAGATATCATAATTTTACCGCACTAAAAAAAGATTTGACTGAATAATTACCTTAAAAAGGTTCAATCAAAAGATCAGGAGTTAATTATATCCCCAATCTGGTCAATATTTCGCTGGTATGCTCCAAGATCCCCTTTATTAAGCGCATCCTGTGCACTGTCGTACAGTTCGGCAATACGGTTCAGCTTATCCAGAACCTCACTGCTTAGAACCTCGACCTCTTCACCTTCGCCAATGCCTTCCCCTGCACCTCCGACAGGCCTTTCTATAGCAATATCACCAAATATTTCATCCAGTGCCTCAGCAAGGGTATCCTTCATAGTAAGGCGGTCGCCATAGGCAACAATTACACGCTTTAACTGTGGAAGAGTTCCTTTTTCCGTCGCCTCAAGATAAAGCGGTTCAACATAAAGTATTGAGTTCTCAATCGGGATTATGAGTGTATTGCCTCTTAAAACTGAAGAGCCTGACTGTGACCATAATGTAATGTCCTGTGATATCTCAGTGTCCTGGTCAATTCTGGCCTCAATCTGCATAGGACCATACGTAAGCTCCTGTTTTGAGAACTGATAGACCACAATACCACCGTAATTCGGCGTATCAGACCTTACAGCCATCCAGGCAATCAGATTCTCCTTACTGCGTGGAGTGAACGGGAGCATCTGAATGAACTCCTCAGATTCTTCACCCGGAAGCTTCATGATGATGTAATACGGCTCCATCCTCTGTCTTGATCCTCTGTACACCTCATCCGGAACATTCCAGGCATCTTCCCGGTTATAAAACACCCTTGGATCTTTCATATGATACAGTGAATAGACCTCAGACTGAATTTCAAAAATTCCTGCCGGATATCTGACATGACTGCGGAGATCTTCAGGCATCTCTGAAAAGTCTTTAAATGCGCCCGGAAAGATCCCATTATAGGCCTGAATCAGGGGATCGTTTCCATTGACAATATAATATGTAATGTCGCCATTATAGGCATCAATTACAACTTTGGCACTGTTTCTCAGATAATTGAATTCTTCATAATCAGATGTCTGAACAGTCGCCGAATACGGGAATTTACCCGTTGAAGTATAAGCATCAATTATCCAGAAGAGCCTGCCCTCCGAAACAACGACATATGGATCAGAATCATATGACAAAAACGGTGCAACAGCATCTGCACGTTCAAGAATGTTCCTGTTCATCAGGATCCTGCTGTCAGAATCAAGTGAACCTGAAACCAGAAGCTCAACAGACTTAAATTTAATGGCGTAGATCAGCCTCTGAAGAATTCCGGATAATTCAACACCTCCGGAACCCTGATATGTAGTATAGATATTTTCATCACTTGAAGGATAATCAAACTCCTCAGTTTTTGTCATGACAACAGAGTAATCATCCAGACCCTCACCGTAATAAATTCCGGGCTGGTTAAGCTCAATGTATTCAGAAGTTGGGGGAATGTCCTTTAAATAAAAATCAGGCAGACCCTCTTTTGAGACGACATCAACCGGACTCATAACAGCACCATATCCATGAGTATAGACAAGATGAGTATTGACCCATGTCTGCGCCTGTGAAGGGAGATCCTTAATATTCATCTCCCTTGCTGAGATCAGGACCTGCTTATAACTGTCACCAAAGGTATAACGGTCAACATCAATATCATTGAATTCATAATATGTCCTGAAAAGCTGAAGCTGTTCATATGTCGTCTTCAGCGGGCGCCAGTCCCAGAGACGGATATTTTCAACAGTGGCACTGTTCTCAATAATATCAGTATTAGTCAGATTATAATCAACAGTAAACTGCTTCTCATCCACATCATCAAGACCATAAGCAACAAGAGTGCTGTTTATATTATGTGACAGATACGGTTTTTCAAGGTTAAACTCATTTGGTGATACAATGAGAACCTGGACAACCCCGCCTGCAATTACTCCAATAACAGCAACTGCAATGAAGATAATGACGCCGTATTTAATAACCTCCGGTCTGCGCAGCCTTTCATTGATCAAAAATCCGATTCCAATCAGAAATGAAACAAATGTAAGAACTGCCATAACCGGAAGCGTAACTGTCGCATCGGTATATCCTACACCAAATACCGTTTCACCCGGAGTGAAGAGCAGATCATAGCGTGCAAGCCAGATACGGGCCGATATTGCAGAGAACAGGAAGAAGAGCAGAACACTGAGCTGTGGAATGAAAGAATCTATCTTTAACTGACCTTTAAATTCAGTTATTGGATATTCATTGAAATTGAGAGTCAGAATTTCTGATTCCAGAAGATAACCCAGGAAAGAAACGATTATCGAGAATATAACAACCCCAATAACGAAATTCGCAATCAGGTTAAAAAAAGGCAGTGAAAACACATAAAATCCTGCGTCAAGGCCAAAAATCGGATCTAAGACACCAAAAGGACTCTGGTTTAAGAACATCAGCACTGTTTCCCACTGTGATGATACAGATAATCCGCCAAAAAGCGCCCCAAGTCCGCAGAATAACAGAACTATCCTTTTGTTTAAAACCGAAACATCACCTCCGTTTGCCGCTGACTTAAGCGAAATTCTGGCACAGATATAACTGAAACCGAAAAATACAACTGCTGCAATTATTCCAAGAATTACTGATACTGCAATTATATTTAAGAAAATACCGGCATAACCGACAGAATCAAACCAGTAATAATCACCCAGAAATGAGATTAATGCCGCAAATACTATAATTATTATTACAGGTATTAATGCGAGATACTGAGAATATTTCATAATGTATGTATAGGGTAAATACGAAAATATTTAAAACCATAGCATGCCTGAAATCCCACGCAGAATTTTAAAAACTTCACCAGATTAAAAAATTAATGAAGATACAATATTTAAAAACACACTAAATGAGATAAATTAAAAAATATAATGATACTTTCTTTTTCCGACACAACCGGAGAATCTTATTTATATCTTGAAAGTTACTTTTAATTAGTAACCGGAATTATACGGGCCTGGTTTCGGAGACAATAATATCATGAGAGAATGGTAAATGGGGGTGTCAATATAAATAACATTCTGGCTGTTGCTGAAGATAAGGAGATATTTAACGAAGTTCTTTCAACAATCAGAAGAATCACGGATATTAAAATAATATCAGTCACTGATTCAGAACTGAATGAATTATCGGCCGGCAAAAGCTCTCCGGAATTAATCTATGATGCCATAATTTTCTGTGAATCTGTAAAAAACAAAGAGACTGATCAGCTCATTAATAATATAAAGGAACTTTACCCAAATATCCCTCTTATACTTCTCACGGAAGAGAATGGAGAAAATTACAGGGAAAAGGAACTGTTAAGGAATATTGATCTTTATATCGAATACAAATCCGGCAATGAAAAAGAGACAGATTTTCCGGCCAGGAGAATCATTAATTTTTTAAGAGCAGTCAGTAATAAGAGAGAAAAAGAATACAAGATAAATGTCTCCCATATACTAAACCTCATGCCCGGATTTTCATGCATCATAAAACAGGATATGTCCATCTATCTGGCAAATGATGAATTTATCCGGATTTTTGGGGAACCGGAGAACTATACATATTTTGAACTGACAGAATGCCTTAATGGAGATTATGACAACTGTCCGGTACATGAGGTTTTAAAGACAAAAAAAGAGCAGTCTTCGAGATGGCTTAGTGATGACGGGAGAATTTATTCTGTACATGACACAATAATAAAAGGGCCGGCAGACGAGGAGATGGTTATTGAGTCTGGGATTGACATTACCAAAAGAGTTAATGCCGAGGAAAAAATCAAAGCAGTCTCAGAGAAATTAAAAGAGCAGATAAATATAATCAATAAAAGTCCGGTTATAATCTACCTTCAGGATGTAGAAGACCCGCGAAATATAGAACTAATCAGTGATAATATATCTCAGTTCGGATATTCTCCGGATGACTTCAGATCAGGTAATCTAAACTATAAATCTCTGATTCATCCGGATGACCTGCCGGTAATCAGTAATAAAATAAAGAAGAACATAACTTCCGGAAATGACGATTTCATTCTTAATTACAGGATTTATGACGCAAATAATAATATCAGATTTATAGAAGATCATGTATTCACAAAATATGACAATAACGGGAAACTGACACACCTTCAGGGAATTATTATTGACATAACAGAGAATAAAATTTCAGAAGATACCATTAGAAAATTTAAGAAAGTATCAGACAATGCAAATTATGGCATTGCAATAGCAGATTTAAACGGCAGACTTACCTACACAAACAGATGGTTTGCAGATCTGCACGGATACAGCCCGGATGAGCTAACAGGAAAACCAATAAAATTCCTGCACTCAGAAGAACATATCGGTTATGTAAATGCTCTGCTTGATCAACTAAAGGAAAAAGGACATTTTGAGGATAAGGAAGTCTGGCACAGGCATAAAAGCGGCAGAATATTTCCGACAAGGATGAATGCAAATGTCATTTCTGATAAAAATAACAACCCGTTATATCTCTCAACAACACTCTCCGACATCACAGAAGAGAAAGAAAAAGAGAAAATTATCCGGGATAATGAAGAAAAAATCAGGCTAAAGCTTGAAAGTATTCTCTCTCCCGATTATGACATAAAAGACGAAGAATTAAGGAATATCATAAACACCGAAGAAATTCAGTCACTGATGGATGACTTTCACAGAATTACAGATATAGGAATTGCAATTCTTGATACAAAGGGAAATATTCTTATTGCAGCCGGATGGCAGGATATATGCACAAAATTCCATCGTATACATCCTGAAACGCAGAAAAACTGTAATGAAAGCGATTTGGAACTGACAACAGATATAAAACCGGGAGAGATCAGGCAGTACAAATGCAAAAACAATCTCTGGGATATTTCAACACCGATCTATATCGCCGGCAGGCATATGGGAAATATGTACCTGGGGCAGTTCTTCTACGAAGATGAAATTCCGGATTACTCAGTCTTTGAAAAACAGGCAGAAACTTACGGTTTTGACAGGACAAAATATCTTGCAGCACTGGAGAAAGTACCCCGTCTTAAAAGGGAAAAAATCCGCAATATAATGTCTTTTTATAAAAAATTTGCACTGATGGTCTCAAGGCTGAGCTACAGCAATATTAAACTTGCAAGAATTCTTATTGAGCATAAAGAGACAGAAAAGAGGCTTCAATTATCTGAAGAGAAATACCGCAGCTATATTGACAGATCTCCGGAAGGAATTTTTGTTGCAGATGAGCAGGGTAGTTTCATTGAGGTTAATAAAGCAGCCTGTGAGACACTTGGATACACCGAAGATGAACTTCTCACAATGTCGGTCCAGGAACTTGTAATTGAAGAGAAATCAGGCAAATCACCCGAATATTTTGAGAAACTAAAAAATAGAAATCAATATATTCATGAGATTAACCTTAAAAGGAAAGACGGTTCCGCATGCCCGGTAATACTAAGTACAACTGCACTGCCGGACAGAAAATATCTTGCATTTTCAACCGATATAACGGACAGAAAAGAGTCAGAATATAAAATATACCAGTTAAACCGCCTGCTTGACGCAATCAGAAATATAAACAGATTAATTGTAAGTGTTAAGAACAAAGAAAATCTGATTGAAAAAACATGCAGGATACTTACTGATAACGGAGGATATAACAATGCCTGGATTATTTTATTTGACGAAAATAAAAATGTCATAAATTGGGCACATTCAAATCCGGATAAGAGTAATTATCCCTTTAAAGAATACATTGAAGGCGGGAATATTCCCAAGTGTGCAGAAAAAGCCATTGAATCTGATGAAATAACTGTCAAATCCGAAACTCATGAAAACTGCGGTGAGTGCCCCCTATCTGACAACCCAAAACAAATTAAAAGACTTACAAAAAGTCTGAAATACAGGAATAAATTATTTGGAGTAATTTCAATATCAATTCCGGATGATAAAACACCGGATGATGAGGAGTATAATCTATTTTCAGAAGTGTCAGGCGATCTCGGATTTGCTCTTTATAGTATTGAACTTGAAGAAGAACGCCTCATTCAGAAAACAGAAATATTAGAGATTAACCGGAGACTGACAGTTGCATATGGGGAACTTGAAGAAAATGAGGAAGAATTAAGGCAGAGTTACAACGAAATTCTTGAGAGCAAGAATAAACTGCTTGAAAGTGAAAACAGGCTATTAAATATAATAAATTTCCTTCCGGATGCAACTTTTGCCGTTGATAAAAAAGGCAGGGTAATTACATGGAATAAAGCAATGGAAAGGATGACAGGCACACCTGCATCAGAAATAATTGGAAAGAACAATTCTGAATACTCAATAAAGGTATATGGCAGGAGAAGACCGTTATTAATAGATCTCATACTTAATGAAAAACTCAGAGACAAATCCAGATACCCCCTATTATATAAAGAAGGAGATAAACTGGTAGCAGAAAATTATGTACCCTATCTTGCAGAGGGAAAGGGAGCATATCTCTGGTTTACCGCATCACCGCTTTATGATTCTGATAAAAATGTTGTAGGTGCTATAGAATCCATAAGGGATATAAGCGAAGTTAAATCAGCGGAAGAAAAAATTGTTCAGACTTCCTTTCAGTTATCAGAGAGAGTTAAGGAGCTGACTGCATTAAAAGAGATCTCTGACCTTATGATTAGGAAACCGGATGAAGATGAATTTTTTTATGCTGTAGCCAATATCATAAAAAATGCCATGCAGTATCCAGAGTCCACCGGTGTTTCAATTGAAAAAGGAGGGAAGAGATATCAGACAGAAGGATATTATAAGAGTGATATTGCAATAGAGAACGATTTTTATTCAGATAATATTAAAGAAGGTGAAATAACCGTATGTTACCTCAACCATTCTCCGGACGGGTACTCAGGGGAATTTCTCAATGAAGAAAAAAACCTTCTTGAAATTATCTGTGAGAGAATAGGAAATTATATCGACAGAAAAAATGCAGAGATCAATCTGAAGAACAGTGAAGAGAGATTCAGGGAATTGTTCAATAATATGAGCAGCGGTGTTGCCATATATGGAGTGACTGATAAAGGTGAAGACTTTATATTTAAAGATATTAATAAAGCCTCTGAAGAGATAGACGCCATTGAAAGAGATAAAATAATAAACAGAAGCATTTACGATGTATTTCCCGGTGTTGAGGAGTTTGGATTAATTGACAGACTAAAAAAGGTATGGTCAACAGGAAAACCTGAGCATTATCAGTTAGGCGAATATAGGGATGAGAGAATTCACGGTTGGAGAGAGAATTTCATATACAGGCTCCCTTCCGGAGAAGTGGTATCAGTATATAATGATCTTACTGAAAAAAAGAAGGCCGAAGATGCACTAAAAGAAAGGGAGCAGAAATACCATGAACTATTTAACAATATAAATGAGGCCGTATTTCTCCATAAGATAGAACAGGACAATACACTTGGTAATTTTGTTGAAGTCAATGATGTTGCCTGCCGCCGCCTGGGTTACTCAAGGGATGAACTGTTAAAACTTTCAATCAAAGCTATTAACACTAAAAGTATAAATAAAAATGAACCGGTGATTATAAATGCTCTTAAAAAGAACGAACAGATCTCATTTGAAGCCGAACATAAAAGAAAAGACGGCTCTGCCTTCCCTGTACATGTCAAAGCAAGAATGATTGAACTGGGCGGCCAATATTACATTATTTCACTTGCACGGGATATTACTGAAGAGAAAGAGGCAAGAATACGTGAAAATAACGCTCTTAAACAGATTGAAAAAAATATAGCACAACTTGCAATACTAAATGATGAGATCAGAAATCCGCTCACAATAATAGTTGGTCTTGCAGATCTGGGTGAGGAGAAATTTAAGGATAAAATTCTTGACCAGTCTATGCAGATCAATGATATAATTACCCGTCTTGATCGCGGATGGCTTGAATCTGCAAAAATAAGAGATTATCTGACGAAACACCACGGCATAATATCAGAAAACGGTAAGAATAAAAAATCAGATGATTAAAAAAAGACGAAAACATATGAGATAATCTCAGATATAACCTAAAAGTGAAACCGGTATATATTCTCTAACACCAAGCCCCGTTATCTGTTCTGTAAATTTCCGTTGCAAATTATCAAAATGACTGTTCAGCCTTTCAATATCAACAATCGGGCCATCATCAATATCTGCCGAATCATCTTCGGAATTAATATCAATAAGTTTGTCAATAACCATTCTGAAAAAAAGCATATCTTCAGCAGTCTTTCCAACAGCCAGAGCTTTTTCATAATCTGACGTTTTTAGAGCTGTATTTTTAATAAAGATCTCAATCTCTTCTTTATTCTTAAAAAAAGAATTTATACAGTTAATAAGACTTTCAATCTTCAGGGGCTTTTTAATATAACCGCTGATCAGGTCTCCATACTGAAAAATATCATCCGGAAAAAGTTTTTTTGCAGTCATCATAATTACAGGTATATCTGAAATTTCAGGGTCAGACCTGATATAATCAAGAGTTTCCCATCCATCCATTACCGGCATCATAATATCCAGAAGAATTAAATCTGTTTTTATTGATTTAAGTTTCTCTATACCATTTAATCCGGAAATTGAAGAATATACACTGTAGCCCTCATTCTGAAGAACCTCAACGAATATATTATTTAACAGTTCCATATCGTCGATAATAAGTATCGTCTTCATAACTGATTCCTTTAGGATATATATTGTTCTGCCGGCAGATTCAGAGAGAAATATATGACTCTAAACAAACAATAATATTTTTACTTTCTGTACAAATAAGTATTTTGTATAATATTCATAAATTTAATATTTTAAATATCAATATTGAGATCCTTCAATATTAAATTCTACAGGATTAATCTTAACTTTAAAAATATATTTATACTTTTAAGAAAAATCAGAGAATATGAAAATAATGGTGAATAATAAACTGTTCATAGATACAATAATAATTTTTACAGTCCTTATAACAATAATAATTACCTGGTACAGTATTCAGAACCAGATATTTGACGTTTTCCCGCACATATACTATATCCCGATAATATTATCCGCCTATATCTACCGTAGATATGGCATGATACTGATATCAGGTCTTTGTATTTATTACCTGACTACTGTTGGATTTTTCTATTCCATGGATTATTCAGTAATTGTGCCTGCAATAATAAGATCGCTCTCATATATTCTGATTGGCGGCATAATAATCATACTTGCCGAAAGAATAGAAGACGAGCGTAAGATCTTCCATAAAACATTTGAATGCGCAAAATCCGGGCTTGCACTTATATCTCCGGATCTGAAGATTTTAGTTATGAATCCGGAACTGAAAAATATCTCAGGATATACAAATTATAATGAAGGAAAGCTTGACATTAAAGATCTCTTCAGTAAAAAAAATTATAATGAAATAGACAGCTGCATAGAAGGCAGAAAAGAATTCTGCTACAGAGAAGTAATTTTAAAATCAGGAATGGGAGAAGATAAAACAGTTATTCTCAATTTTACAGAATTAAATGAGAAAAACCTGATATTAATGTCAGTAACTGATATTACAAAAAGGGTTGAAGCAGAAGAGAAAATTAAAGCTTCAGAAATAAAATTCCGGACACTATGGGAGAATACATCCGCAGGAATGATGATCCTTGATGAAAAAACGCATGAAATCATATCTGCAAATCCGGAAATAAAAAAACTCGGCGGATATAATGAAGAAGAAATTGAAGGAAATATCTGCCACAATATCGTCTGCCCAAATAAATTGGGAAGATGCCCCATATCAGATCTCAGTCAGGATGTAAATCATACGGAAACGGTACTTATTACAAAAAACAGAGACAAAATTCCGGTACTAAAATCTGCTGCCATTGCTGAAATTGATGGCAAAAAGGTTATCATTGAAAATATAATAGACATAAGAAAGCAGAAAGAGGCAGAACTTGATCTATTATCATATATACGGGAGACTGCACTGAGAATTAAAAACCCCGTTGATATTGTAAAACAATATCTGAATGATCTTGTCTGTGAGCTTAAAAAAGAGGAGGAGATTGACAGAGAAGATCTAATTATTCAGCTTTCAGTACAGATTTTTAACCTTAAAACGATTAAAAACAACCTTTCTGAAATGGACAGAGCAATTACAGAGAAAAGAAAGGAAATTCCGGATGCATTCAAAGAATACCTGATAAAATAAACAGTTCATGGAAAAAATAAATATTTTCCCGGATGAGAATCCGGCAATACTGCTTGCATTTATAGCTCCGGATAATCTAAGAGAAACAACGATTAATCTGGTTAAAATAGCCTCAGAAAGAGCAGAACAGATAATATATATCTCTGTTAATCAGCCTGCGCCTTACCTGAATAAGCAGTTTCAAAAATCCGGGATTGATATTTCTAAAATATATTATATTGATGCAATTACAAAATATGCCGTAGGGAAACCACCCGATGATTTTAATCAATGTATATTCTTAAATACACCGTCAGACCTAACCGGAATGAGCGTTGCAATATCTGAAAGCATAAAAAACCGCAGTGAAGGGAGAGTGATTATATGCCTGGATTCTGTGAATGCAATGCTCATCCACATGCCATCCAAGAGCGTATCAAAATTTATACACTTTATGACATCGAAGATGAAGGTATTAAATATATCCGGAATATACCTGGCTATTGAGGAAGGACTGGACCCTGTTATTATCTCTCAGCTGACCCTGTTTTCAGATTCAATATTCAAATCCGGAAGTATACCCACAAGTCCTGAACTTCCGGATTAACTACAGTATAATTGAGCTAAACTACACACTAATTATGCTCAATTCAGAACTTGTTGACAGATAAATCCTGCTTACATTGATACAAGATTGAAATAATACATAATGATTCAACGAGAATCTGAGAATATATCATTGTGAAATACGGAAATAACCATTAGGAATATAAATCTCAAATCTTGCCCCTTCACCATAAATACCCGTCTCCTTTATAGAAATATCAGTTATCGACAATATCTCTCCGGATAGAAAGAGACCAAAACCGGTATTCTGATAATATTGTCTTTTAAAGATTTTTTCTTTTACATCCGGATGAACACCTGCACCGTCATCCTGACAAATAAGGATAGTATGATCAGGTTTAACTTCATATGAGAATGAAATTGTGGTTATCTTTTCACCATATTTTACTGCATTATCAAAGAGGTTATAGATAACTTTCTCAAAAAGCGGATCTGCAAATATTTCAAGGTTCTCAACATCATTTACTGTGTTTAGCTTTTCAAACGAATTAATCTGAGATATTTCCCGGATGATAAAACCAACATTCTGCCAGCGGGGAGATGAGGCACCAAGATTGCTGTAATCTCCTGTGAATAGTATCTGTTTTTCGACAATGTCCACATAGGATATTACATTATTCAGATATTCTAAAGATTTTGTACCGGCAGAAATCTCATTAAGCTCAACAATTAATTCAAGATACCCTTCAATTGCTGTAAGCTGATTCAGTATATCATGTCTTGTTATACTGCTCAGGAGATTTAATTTTTTATTTATCTGCTGCAAAGCTTTTTCTGCTGCTTTCTGCTCAGTTACATCCTGCAATGCACCGGAAACTTTTATGATTCTGCCATTTTCATCCGGAATACGTTCAGCCACAGATTTGATGATTTTCTGAGGACCGCCATCTGCCGGATTAACTGCAAATTCAAGGTTGTATTCTTTGCCGCTCCCTATGAGGTCCATCAACGCCTGATGAACTTTTTCTCTTTCAGGAATACATGCTTCAATGTCCCCAATTGGAAATATATTCCCTTCAGGAGGATTATATCCATAAATTCTGAATCCCTCATCAGAACCCCAGATTTCCCCGGATGCAATATTATATTCCCAGCTGCCGGTATGGCTAATCTCCTGCGCCTTATTTAATCTCTCTTTTTCAATAGATAATTGATTCTCATACTTTATCCGTTCAGTAATATCTTCACCTGAACTGAGTGTACCGATAATTTTTCCGTTACCATCTTTTAAAATGCGGTTATGCCATAGAATGATTCTCCTTTCCCCGGTCTTTGTGACAACCGCATTCTCATAAGACTCAATGAATTTATCCGTTCCTGAAATATTACTGATTCGAACTGAATTTACTCCCACTTTTTCTCCTTCCGGTATGAAACTGTCCACCCACTTTTTGCCGACAATCTCCTCTCTGTCATATCCAAGAATCTCACAACCTTTTGGATTAACAAGTTTTACAAAACCCTTTACATCCAGAATCAGAAAAATTACACCGGCTACATTTATGTACAGGTCAAGCATATCTCTCTCTTTCCTGACTTCAGACTCTTTCTGACTGAGTGACCTAAATATTGTCTCATACGGGCGCCTTATACCTGAATCCACAATTGCATAATATATAAGGGCGAACTCAGTAATTTTAAACAGATGTCCGATAAGGTTCGAAAAGCCATAAACACTTACATAAAATGTAAATGCAATCTCAGAGAGGATTGTAAATATTATCGACAGTACAATCAGACGGTATATTTTCCGTTCAAAATACTCTCTTTTTCTGAATAAAAGATATATTGAGAGAAAAAGCAGAACTGAGATCAGGTATTCGCTGTAAATTTTAAAGCTGGTAAGGCCCTCCCCCTCAATGTAGCAGTCCGGAAAAAAGCCTGCAAATATTGATAAAATCAAAACTACTGTAATTAGAGAATAAATTATTAATTCATGCGTTATATTCGTTTTTTTATGCATCAGAAGAGGGGCAGCAATCAGTGTTCCTGCCTGCATATATCTTGAGGCTATCCAGAGTTCTGTCGGCAGGTTGGCACCATATCCGGCAAAAATATTCATGCCATTATAAGCAAGCGTATGCAGAAAATCAATGCCACCGATGAAGATAAATGCAATTCCTAAAAAAAGCAGGTAATAATTTGTGATATAATCCCGGCTGTTCCATGCAATTACAAAAATAATTGCTGCAATTACAATACTGAATAATTCAGTAATAGTATGAAAAAGAAGATAACTGTACAGTGATGAGAGAGAGAAAAATGTCAGAATCAGTATAAGGGTAACAAAAAATGTGGTGTCGTATTTATTGTGCATAAATTTCAGACTGATATTAAGCTCCCCCGCCATAATTAATTATAATAGGCAATTATATCGCAAGAATATTTAGTTCTTGTGAATTTAATTAAACCAGACAAGATATATCTCACAGAACATAATTATACCGGTTCTCAGATCATAATTATACCGGTTCTCAGATCATAATTATACCGGTTCTCAGATCATAATTATACCGGTTCTCAGATCATAATTATACCGGTTCTCAGATCATAATTATACCGGTTCTCAGATCATATAATAGCAGTCACATAAATATCATAAATCTTTTAAAGTCAATGAGCAATATGAAATCAATGAAAAATATTGAAATGACTGTTGATGGAAATATTCTGACTATGAAGATAGATATTTCAAAAGACTATGGGGAGTCAAAATCCGGAAAATCGATCACAATTGCATCAACGGAAGGAAATATTTCCCTTCCCGATAATGAGGATATTAAAATAGGGGTTAATGTTTACCGGAAAAAATAAAGAAAAGAAATCCATATAATAGCATATATCCGGATAGCACTTCATGAAAACTTCTATTTTTTATCCATCATATTTGGGCCTTTGCTCAGTAGTCACTTTTTAAAAGCTCAAATGCAGATCTTATTCGTTCAGTAAATCGAAGCATCCAAATCTTTAATCAGGAAACTATCTGATAGCTGCACCCTGATATAGCACAATGCAGAACTTTCCGGAATGGTCCGTAAAGTTTGCTTATTACTATGAAATGCGGTATAAGTGCATATTTTGGAATAATCTCTGTTACAGTTTAATTATCCCAAAATATTATCCAGTGCACTATAATTAGCAGTCCTGATTATCAATCATCCGGTATAATTAAATTTTCAATATTTATCGGGGACATTTCGCTATGAATATATGCCTTATTTTACCAAACTAAAAAGTATAATTATGCCATCCCCTGAAGACATTTTAAAAGAAAAATTTGGCCACAGTGAATTTCTGCCTTTTCAAAAGAAAATAATTGATGATATATTAAATGGCAGGGACACACTTGGTATTTTAGCCACCGGGAGTGGCAAATCTATATGCTATCAATTACCGGCACTGCTTCTGGATGGCATAACACTTGTAATATCACCATTAAAGGCATTAATGAAAGATCAGGTTGATAACCTGAAGATAAACGGGATTCCGGTTGCGACAATAAACAGCTCAAACTATGGAAAACATTGGGAAATCAAAAAAAGAGCAGAAAATCAGGAGATAAAGATACTTTTTGTTTCACCCGAACGAGTGACAAACAATGATTTTATCAGTTTTTTAAAGAAACTGAAGATCTCACTGATTGCGGTTGACGAAGCACACTGCATCTCAATGTGGGGGCATAATTTCAGGCCGGAATACCGCGAAATCCGGGTATTAAGAGATACTTTTCCGGATGTTCCTATAATAGCGCTGACTGCTACAGCAATTCCTGAAGTGCGAAATGACATCATAAAACAACTTGAATTGAGAGATCCAAACGTCTATGTGGGAAGTTTTAACCGGGAAAATCTGTATTATTACGTAAAAGAGAAGAAAAAAGCGAAAGAACAGATATTGCAATACTTAAATGAAAATCACGGTTCCTGCGGAATTATATACTGCCTTTCAAGAAAAACAACAGAAGAAATTGCCGGATTTCTCCGGAATAACGGATTTAATGCAAAGCCATTCCATGCAAATCTTCAGGAGGATGTAAAAAGAGAGACGCAGGAAGAGTTCCTCTATGGAAAAACTCCAATCATCTGTTCAACTGTCGCATTCGGAATGGGAGTTGATAAGCCGGACATAAGATTTGTAATTCATTACGATCCTCCCAAAGATCTTGAATCCTATTATCAGGAAACCGGACGTGCAGGACGTGACCGGGAAAACAGCGACTGCATCTTCTTTTATTCACTTGGTGACTTCTCAAAGATCAGAAATATGGTCTATGAAGAAAATTCCGGAAATTCAGGGCGCAGATCAATTGCAATGAAGAGAATTAACGACCTGATTAACTTCTGTGAAACCTCACAGTGCAGGAGAAAATATCTACTCAGTTATTTTGGAGAAGATTATAATGAAGAACCCTGCCCCGGATGCGACAACTGCATAAACAGGCCTGAAAAAATAAACGGCAAAGATGTTGCAAATCTGGTATATAACTGCCTCAGGGAGTTAAGAGGTAAATCATCAGCCGGACAGATTGCAGATATTCTTAAGGGGTCAAAAAATAAGGACATTCTGAAATTCAATCGTGACCGACTTAATTCCTATAACAAAGGTTCAGCTTATGGTAAAGATGAGCTTAAGAGCTATATCTATGAACTGGTCTCGCAGGGATACTTTGAATGGACTGATGAGAAATTCCTGCTATTAAGCATATGCGGGAAGAGCCGTGAAATTGAGGACGAAGACACAAAAATATTCCTCAGAAAAAGAAACAACAGATATATGCCTGCATTTCAGACAATGTCTGAAAAGAGAAGTGAAATCAGTTATGATCCGGAACTTCTTGACAACCTGAAGAGGCTGACAGAAAAGATATCCACTGAAATGAGGGTAATATCATTTAATATCTGCCCGACAGTAGCACTTAAAAATATGGCCGCAACTCTGCCAGAAACCAGAGATGAATTATACAGAATAGGTGGTTTTAGTAAAAACAGGGTGGATGAGTTTGGAGAGCTGTACCTGGAAGAAATAGCAGCATATTGTAGAAAAAAAGATAGTTCTGCATGTTCAAATGAAGATAACTGCGGTAACGGCAACCGCATCTTTAATATCAATAATTATTCAGGTTCTGAAATAACCCGTGAACACGAAATTTCCAACATAGATATTCATTCAGAAGGAATAACCTCTATTTCCACGGCAGATGCAAAAGCGCCGGAAGAAAAGAACCGGAATTATTCTTTTGAAGACAATACCGATTCACCACATAAAAATGATTCAGATGAAATATCATATGAATTTTCAGAAACGAAAGAACACTGGATCAATGATTACCTTGGGAAGTATGAACCAAAACTTCTCAGAATGCACAAAAATGTATCAGATACACTTGAACTTCTGAAAATGGATTACGACATCCCGCAAATTATATTATTAACAGGGTTTGAAAAAGAAACTATACTTGGGCATATAATCCCGCTCATGATATCAGGCGACCATAAAATTCCGGAAGAGTTAATAAACGGATTGGATTCAACTTTCTCCCCGGAAATTTCAGAGATAATGATTGATGCCCTTTATTTAGGTACTGAACCTGAAGAACTGAATTATGAACTGTCATTGTACACACTTGCAGATTATTATAGCACAATAATCACCATTGCAGGCAGAATCAATGGTGAAAGTTTCCGGGTTAAAAATAATGACAAAAACAGGCCCGGCCAAAAAATACCTTATGACTATAATATGTCAGATCTATGCTCCGCTCTTTACCCGGGAGTTACCGGAGACTTTGATATCAGTTCATATCAGTCCCTCAAATATAACGCTAAAAGGGCATTTATAAAGCAGCTTATAACATCCGGTTCAGAAAAAACAATTATCGTTCTCAGAGAAATTTTCAGTGCTGAGGACAGCAGACAGATAAAACTGATGATATTAAGGAGCCTTAAAAATATGTACTCTCCGGATAACACAGAATTTCTTGAGAAGTGCATATCTGAAGAGGAAGATTCAAGAGTTATCAGTTATTCATTTTCAGCACTGGCAAACAATGATCCTGAGAGAATCAGAAGTAATATTATGGAATTTGCTGCAATTCCTGAGATCAGAAATGAGATCATCTGTTTTATGGGAGGCTGCACTGACACAAACACCTTCAGGTACCTCATAGAAAAATTAACCTCATCAGACGAAACGGAGGTCAGTTCTGCCATAAAGGCACTTGGAAGAAGGAAAAATAATTCTGCAATAAGACATCTTGTAAAAATATCAGGCAGGAGTGAGAAAACGGATGGTGAAATTATATCTGCACTGGGAAATATCGGCAGCGATGAATCAACCGAATTCATTGAAAAATATCTTGACTGTCAGGATGAAAGCCTCAAAGGAAGAGCAATTGAAGCACTAATAAGTATTGACAGGACGAAAATTCACGAATACATTGAAATTTTCAGCGGGAACGAATCTGAAACAATCAGAAAAGCAGTTGCATATGCAGCATACGGAATTTCATCCCCGGAATTGTGCCCGTTATTTTCCCGGTACGCATATGATCCCTCACCTGAAATCCGTGCCCTTGCAGCAGAATGGATTGGAAAAACCTGTTATATATTAATGGCAGATGCAATCTGTGACCTGATGAAGGATGAATCCATTTCTGTAAAAAGAAAGGCACACAGTGCCTACGTGGAATATTATTACAGATACTGCTAAAAAAGTCACTAATGTGCCGGCAATTCTGCTTTCACACAGATAATAATGAAACATTCAAGATGACCGGAACAGATATTTCATAGGAGATATTGAGCATTAATCTTCAGTTCAGGATGATCTCTTAGAGAAGATCATTTACAGTTTTTTCAGAACCTGAACAGGTCCAATACACACCAGATAAATTCATAAACCGCACATCCGGAGAACAAAATAAGTTCAGATAAATAATCAGCTGAAAAAGCAGGCAGTAAATTTAAATATACTAAACTGTAACAGTCAGATAAAATCTATACTCCAATAATAAATAAAACTCCGGCCAAAAAATAAAACATCGCGAAATATCCTGAAACTATATATTATCAGCAGTCCCCAGTAACTCATGTGCTGCTTACATCCGGAATCCTGATGAAAAATGACTTTGTAAAGAACAATATCCGGTATTCCCTCATTCTTAAAAGATATAACCTGACTGCTATGTACCCTGAGATGTACCTGTATGTACTCACCCTCAGTTCATCAGGAAATGTTCTGGCAGAATTCCGGACCAACACATACGAATATTCACCAACTGTACCTTACAGTGCAGATCAAACTGCATGTAAACTTTATTCGGTGTGGATGGAAGGAATAGAAAATGAACCGGAGGAATATATAGAATATCTGGAGAAAAACGAATATAATAAGAGAAAGAGAAGAGAAAGACCAGAAACAGACTCAAAAGATGCAGTTATCATCCAGGGAAGTCCACGTCCTGACGGGAACTGCGCCATTATTTCAGGATGGGTAAAAGAAACACTGGAGTCGTCCGGATTATCATGTAAAATCATATTCCCGGATGACATGATCATTCATCCCTGCATAGGCTGCTATCAGTGCTACAATTATGGGTGCTGCACATTTAAAGATGAAATGGATGAAATTATCGGCTCCGTAAAAAATTCATCCCTGCTAATAGTCTGCACACCTGTTTACACAGATACAGTACCGGCCGGAATTAAAATCTGCATTGACCGCTTTCAGTCATATCACGCCATGAACAAAATTGCAGGAATTAGAGGTCTGCAAATCACAGAACCTTCAGGAAATAACAGAAATGTAAACAAACAGAAGAAAGAGATCAAAGGACTTCTCTTTTCAGTTGCCGGAAGAAAAGGAAAGTCAAATTTCGATCATCTCCTGCCGGTAATAGAGGCATTCTTTGCAAACGCCAAAATAAGATATTCAGGAAGAGTACTGGCTGATAATATGGATAACATCAGAGATATCAGTAAGTGCAAAAATCTGGAGGACAAAATAAAAAATCTCACCAAAAAAACAGCAGAAAGCTGAGGGATAACAAAATAAATCCATATGCCCCCAAAACAGATTTAAGCCGCAAAAATCCGCCCGATATAAAAAAATATCCCATAAAAACTAATTCATGCCAATAAAAGTTAAACCCGTCAGATCCACTTCTTTTTCCTGAAATAAACAAGCATAAGAAGAGCAGTTCCAAGCATCACAATAATTGCAGATGGATAACCATGCTCCCACGCAAGTTCAGGCATGTAAACAAAATTCATACCATAAATTCCGGCAATGAAAGTCAGAGGAATAAATATTGTTGCAATAATGGTCAGAACCTTCATGACCTCATTCATCCGGTTGCTCAGGGTGGAGAGATAAATCTCATAAAATCCGGTTGACATCTCCCTGTATGATTCAAGAATGTCATTCAGCTGATGGAGATGATCTGAGACATCATTGAGATAAACGATAATCTTCTCAGATATTAATTCCGGTTGATTCCTGATAATTCCTGACACTGCCTCCCTGACAGGCCATATCTGTTTCCGTATAAATAATAAATTTCTTTTAAGTGCATATATCTCCTCCATCACCCCGTCATCACCCTCTTCAATAATCCTTCCTTCAAGATCCTCGATATACTCCCCTATATTTTCAAACACAGCAAAATATCTGTCAACAATACAGTCTGTAAGTGCATACATAAGATAATCAGAACCGTACTTTCTGATACGGCTTTTACTGTCAAAAAGTCTTTTTACAATACTATCAAAGAGATCACTACCGGCTTCTTCAAAAGAACAGACAACCCCTTCGCCAAGAATAATGCTAACCTGACCGGAGGAGATACTGTTATCCTGCCGTAACAGATCTCCGGAAAAATAATTTATTGCAGCACCATTATTATTTTCATTTTTGACAGAATCATTAAAATTATTGTAAACACCATTATTCCGGATATTTTTCAGCACCAGAAATATATAATCATCAAACTCTTCATATTTAGGACGCTGATTAGTATTGAGAATATCTTCAAGGGTTAAAGGATGAAGTCTGAGCAGAACGCCAATTCTTTTTATTTCTTCAAGGTTAAAAAGACCGGAGACATTTATCCAGATATTACTATCTCTTATCCGGAACAGTTCCTCCAGGCATTCCGGGTTTTTTTCTTCTGCAAAATCCGGCCCATATACAAATACACGGACATTTGTTGGTTCAGGATCCCTTTCACCCACATGCTGTAATGTTCCCGGAGGAAGTCCTGCTTTTGAAGACTGCGAAACTGCAATCTTTCTCCCAGATTTCATAACTCTGAATTATACCTAATACCAGAAAAATATAACTGACAATAATAAATACACATATAATAATTATATTTTCCCGAAATATCAGTTATTAAAAATATTGTTGCTATACAAAAAACCTTTCACTCTCTTTTCCACACACCATCAGGAACAGTCATTTCAAATCTTGCACCAGATCCATACACACCATTCTCTTCAATTTTAATTCCGGTTATAGAGAGTATCTCTCTTGCAAGAAATAGTCCCATGCCGGTATTATCTCCAAAACCGCGATTGAAGATCATCCCCTTCTTCTTATCCGGAATTCCGCCCCCGTCATCTTCATAAATTATTTTGCAGCAGTTATCTCTGTCTTCAAAATAAATATTAACATTATTCGGATTTATTCCATGACGAACAGTATTTTCAAAGAGATTGTTAAACACCATCTCAATCATAGGATCAGCATAAATAAAAAGTCCTTTACAATGTTCCCTGATAAGAAGGCCATCAGTTATGCTGTTTTCAATAAGTTTTGACACCCCATACCACTTTGGATTCTCAATTCCAAGTTTCTGGTAATTCCGTGAGAAATCGATCTGATTTAACACAATGTTCAGACCATTCTCAATCTTACTCAAAAACTCATCGAGTTTTGGATTGCTGCATTCATCCTGAACGATCTCTCTTGAAAACATCGCATAAACTTTAAGCGCTGTAACCTGATTGAGAATATCATGGCGGGAGATCTCAGAGAGCATCTTTAATTTATCATTACTCACCTTTAATGCTTCTTCAGCACTTTTACGACCGCTAATATCTACATGAGTGCCATATATAACCTGAGGAATTCCGCCACCATCAGTTTTTTTCACCCGGCCCCTTGCATGCACCCAGACCCATCTGCCGGATTTATGCTTCATCCTGTACTCAGTGTCGTAATAATCAGAAATTCCGCTGATACATTCATTTAATCCCTCTTTAACATAACTGAGATCATCCGGATGAACCAGATTCAGCCAGGTCTCTGAATTAATACCGGATTTTGTTATATCAGGAAAATCCTGCACAGAATATCCCAATATTTCCTCCCATGTATCAGTAAACTGAACATTAATTATATCATTCTGAGTATTATACTCCCACAGTCCCGCCCGGCTGCCACTCAGAGCTTCATTAAGAATGAATCTGCTCCTGTCCAGTTCACGCTCAGATTCAACCCTGTCAGTAATATCAATAATTATTGCAGCAAAAACTTCTTTATCACCGGACTTTGTTATCTGAAGGTGCACCTTAACAGGATAACATGAACCGTCTTTCCTTCTGTGAATGGTAATAAAGTCCACATACTCCGCTTTACCTGATTTAAGCGGTGCAATAAGTTCTTCAAATAATTCAGCAGTAAATTCCGGTTTCAAATCAAGAGGAGTCATATTTGACAGTTCTTCTTCAGAATAGCCAATATTCATCCTTGCACCACGATTGGCATGCTGAAATTTCAGTGTACCTGTATCAAATATATATATTTCATTCAGGGAATTTTCAAGTATATTGCCAAGCTGCTCTGCCTTAATCTCAGCCTCCTTTTTATCAGTCACATCATGAAATATTGTTGCAAAATATCCGGGTTTGGGTGAGTATGCCGATACTGAAAAATATTTGCACATTTCATTGCTGTACTTCTCAATCAGTAACGGCTCTCCGGTAAGTGCAACTTTACCGTAACTTTCAATCCAGTAATCCTCAGTGCCGGGAAGCACTTCAAGAACTCTCTTTCCGGCAATATCATGATTTTTCAGCCCGGTCATCTTCTCAAAAGCGGGATTTACCTCTATAAAACGATAATCAGAGGGCTTTCCTTCAATATCAGTAATTAGTTCATGGAGGGCAAACCCGAAATTCAGATTCCTGAATAAAAGACAGTATTTTTCCTCACTATCAATTAATAATTTCTGTGCTTCCATAAGAATTTCAAGCTGCTGCCTTAACTCCTCCTCAGCTGCGGAAAGAGTTTCATTTGAGGCGATTAGCTCCTTATTTGATTTAATAAGTGAAGAATCCTTCCTCAGCCTTTCAACTGCATCACCAAAAATGTCTGCTACAACTGTCAGAATATCAATATTACCGGTTGTGCATCCGGCTGATACTTTAAAATTCTCAATAGAGATAAATCCTTCAAGGCGATCATTAATTAATATCGGGAGAAAAATTAGCGATTTTATTCCAAAACCAGACAGATATTTACAATCATTTTTACCTTCTTCAGCAACTGTATCAAATGAAGGCAGATAAATAAACTTACCAGCTTTAAGTTCTGTTAAGAGCCGGGGTATTTTACTCTCCGGAATTGTGACAAAAATATCTTTTCTCCCGCCTGCATTATCTTTAAACCATGAATTTGTGACAGTATATGAATTATTGATATTATCAAAAAATAAAAGATTTACAGATTCTGCACAGGTAACAACACCTAAGTCATAGAGAGAATTATCAACGGCATAGTTGAATGACTTAAAGTTGACAAAACGGGATGAAATATCTGATATTGTTTTTTCTAACAGAAGTCTTCTCTGAAGTATTTTTCCGGCAAGTAATTCAGAAAAAATATTGCGGATTATTGATTCAGGTACTTTAAACTGTGCCTCAGCATCATGGTTTATTAAAATATAATAATCAGCACGGCTGTTAATTGTCTCTATACCCGCAGCATCGTCCCCTTTACTTTTAAAAAGAATAAAGGGTATATTTTCCTTATTTAACCGTAAATATTCTATAAATTCTGTGTTTTCCGTTCCCGTCATTCTGTAATCCGGGATAATTACATTATAATCCTTACCTGACAGTAATTCAGCTGTTTCGGCTGCATCTGAAACTGCTATGGCGTTTATTCCTTCTGAGTTTTCAAGAAATTCATTTATTTCATTTAGGAATAATAAATCATCATCAATTAATAATATCCGTACTTCAGGGTATTCATACTCATACGGAGTCATCTGTTTTATGATAGGCACTTACCATAGATAAAGCTGCCACATAATACAAAAAAATAAAATAACAAATAAGGAGGAAATTAGAAATAAAAATTCATATTGTAGATATAAAGTAATAATTAATTCCAATATTAAAAACATAACAAAAAATTAATATAACGCCACATATCTTAAAAGAAGCGCGCTCAACTTAACTAACTGATAATATATGACATATCTGCATTTATTGAACCAGAGCTTAAATTATAGGACTCATCTCCAATTTTCTGAGAGGATAAATTAGACTTATGGCAAACAACATAATAAACCGCAGAAATAACATACAATGACCAAAATAAACACATGATAAAAGAGGCTGTTGCGTGAATAAAATATAGTGGACAAATGAATAAATTGTTAGTATTTATTGATTATAAATTGTCAAAAAAATACCCGTTTGTCAAATGAAATTGTCTTATTATCTACAAGAAAAGAACCGTGCAACAGCCTCAAAATATAATACTAATTGTGAAACTGAAAATATTGCATATAAAATTTGAATTAAATTCAGCTATCTTTTAGACGTTACAACACCCAAAAACCTGTCTTTAATTTCAGATGCACTTAACGGTACATTAGGAGCATCCGAATTTCCCGGAAGAATAATAGCATGAATAAATAAAGTTCCCCGGAGTTCTCCATTTTTCCTTCTGTCAAGAACAGCCCACAACTCTTCTTTAGTATGTACCTTAACTGTGTTCTTTATCCCTGCCCCGATTGCCATAAATTCCAGATCGCATATATTCCAGGCGTGGGTTATCTGCATACCGGTACTTCCGAATGCTCCATTATCAAGGGCAAGAATTATAAGATTTTCAGGAGATTCTGCTGCAACAGCCGGTAAAACAGCAGTGCCAAGAAGGCTTCCGTCACCGTCAACCACCATAACATCCTTCTCCTGTCCAAGTGCAACCCCAAACCCTATAGGGGTTGCCTGGGTATAGCTGCCAAGCATATAGAAGTTTTCAGGCCGGTCATCTGCCCTGTAAAGTTCCTTGCATGGAACGCCGATATTGCAGACAACAGGCATATCAGATAGAAACGGAACGAGAGCTTCAATTGCATCAGCTCTTTTCATCACCGGAGATTTAATCTCACGCTCGTATGAGAGAGAGATATGCCTGCACCTTTCAGGGAATTTATCAGGAATACAGCATTCAGGAGTACTGCCCTCCCAGAATTTAGGTGTAATCAGAATCACATGAACTTCCGAATTATCAAAAGCCTTCATTATCCCTTCTCTGATGAGTTCGGATTCAGAAGGATTGCTTACAATTGTATATCCTATATTAAATGCCTCAAGCATCTCAGGTATTTTAGAATTAAACGGAATCTGGGCAGAAATTTTCTCATTATAGACTCCACGCCAGCTTGCAATAACCGGAAGCGGCAGGCCGTAAAGGTCTGTAAGTGTCATAACAGCATTCATTGAATTTCCAAGACCGGAGCTCTGCATCTGAAGAAGAGGCCTCCTGCCCGCAAGAGCAAGTCCGGCACAGACACCAATCCCGTCCTCCTCACGGTTTATATTAACATAATGAAACTTACTCTCCATTCCTGCACAGAGATCCTTTGTCCTGTCGCATGGCAGGGAAACAACAAATTCAATGTTCAGATCTTTTAGAATATCAAGTACCTTATCCTCGTTCATAATTTTTCAGCCACTCCACAATTTCAGTTCTGACGGTTTCATTAGTGCTCCCTGCCGGAAGACTGGCAGACGGGAATAAAGGAATCATATCGTAATCTTCGATAAGCCGCCTGTAACCGCCTCCGGTGATATTTAACAGAATATAATCATCATTATTTACGGTTCCGGCATCAACTGCATCAATCAGGGACGCAACACAGACTTCTGCTGCGGGATCAAGATCAATGCCTTCGGTATCCTCAAAAAGCTTACCGGCAGATTTCGCATCCGGAGTTTTAACTGAGGTCATAATCCCTTCTGTATCGGTAAGAGCATCAAAGAGGCCGCCCGGCACAGAATACGGCGGATGCCGGTTTGTCAAAACACCGGCATACACATCAAGAGCAAGTTCTCTTGAAACTTCCTCACCGGAATCAGAAACAATGTCCCTCAGCCTCTTATTCCATGCATCTGCCATCGGTGTAAACGGTTCATTCTGGCAGAGATGAAGCCTTGGAAGCTTATTCCCAAACCGACCATCGGCTATGAGCCTCAGTGACATCTCCCATGCGGCAATTCCCCCGGTACCGCTTCCGACAGCCTGAAAATACCAGTCAGGGAGCCGTTTCATCGTGACCGCACCATCAAGAAGTGTTGTACCCATACCATCCCTTCTCGCCGGATTTTTTGCTCCGCCTTCAGGAATTACACCCGGAATATCACATAAACTGTTCCCAAATTCTATTGCATCAGTATAATCACCTGAAACGGAATACATAAGGACATCTTCAGTCTCTTCAGTAGTCCAGATATTTTTCACTCCTTTCTCCGGCACTGACAGAATAACCGGAATCTTCGATTTTGCAGATACTTCTGCAAATGCACGCCCGGTATTTCCTGCGGATGATACCTGTAAAACCCCTCCGCCATGCTCTTTTAGCCGTAGCGATGTCGGCAGAGCTTCAAGTTCCTTAAAAGAGCATGTTTTGATAAAAGCAGATTTTTCAGGCCAGTAGCCGTTAAAACAGATATACAGTTCTGAAAGGCCGAGTTCTTCTGCAAGCTCAAGGCTCTTATATGTGACAGATCCGGCATCCGACTCGATATACCCCATCACAGGCAGCCAGTCATGAAATCTGAACATTCCGGGAAGTTTTCTGACTGTAAGCTGTTTCTGACTGTAAGCTGCGCGAATCAGTCCGCATTTTGACGGGCATTCGTTTGTATAGTCATCCGGAAATGTTTTGCTACAATAAGGACATTTTAACTGATATTCTCCCATCTCACTCACCATCCGGAAGATTTCCTTCAAAGGAAGAAGAAGGTTCCATCAATAATTTTCTCCTTTAATTCTACTGATATTTTATCTCCTCTTGTCCTGTCAGACTGTCTGAGGGTTACAGGAACTTCTCTACCACCAACATTAACCGGCTTTGTCTTCATTGAATAAACCTCACCGGGACATGTCCTGATACAGTTCCCACATGAGACGCACCTTGATAAAATCACTCCGCCACCAGGCATAATGGCCCTGGTAGGGCATTTTGCAAGTGCAGGACACTCTCCACAAAATATGCAGTTCATTGGATTTACATTAATTCTGTGATCAGTCCCCTGCCAGATGTCCGCATTTGTGCCATATGCAACCGGAGACCTGTCCTTTATATCTACAATAGGAAGAGGGATATTCTCATCAAGTATGCTTACATCTGAAAGGATCTTTTCATCTGTTACCGGAATTGCACCCGCCACAGACATTATACATTCAGGACCGGCAGAGGTAACAAATCCACCGGTATATTCAGCGGACATCTCCATCATATCAGCAAATGCCGAGAGGTTAGGTTTTTCCGGTGTACTCCTGGTGCCAGGACCCATGATAATGCCTTCAGCGCCGTTTAAAAGAATATTTGCACCGGATTTAAGGAATCTCATATCAGGATCATTCTGAAGCGGATTTATTTCACCACATCCGCTGACTGTGGCTTCAGTAAGATTGCCGCGAAGAGGCAGGGCTGAAAATATTGTATTGACATCTTCAGGAGATTTATTCACGAAACAGGAGTAGTTTTTGTAGGCACATCTTGTGGCTATCATCCTTGAAGAGAGAAATTCATCACCGTACAGTATATTTGAATAGCTTTTCCCATCGGCCTGTGCAATAACTTCAATCTCCTTTTCCTCAATGATATCACGGAATAAATGGCCGCCACCATATTCATCCGACGCATGGGTGGTCCCATAGACCACAAGATCCACTATGCCAAGACCTTCATTTGGACTTGGGCCCGGATATGCAGGAACTCCGTTAAGAGAGATCGTATCTGCACGCCTGAAAGTTCCCGGTTTTGCCACCTGAAGGCTTATTACCGCCATTGCACCCGACATTATCCCGCATGTTCCGCATGTAACAATATCAACATCATCCAGTGTGGGTTTTTTTCCCTCACGGATTAATTTTTTAAATTCAGCTGCCGTATAGACTTTTGCCTCTCCTTTATCCAGTTTTGCTTTTATTTCAGCAGTTGTCTTCATATAATAATATCCTCCACCCTTATGTGAATGCCTGAAGGTTTTTTCAGCACCATATTAACCACCCCGGTATGGCCAAGATGCATCATGCAGTAGCCCGGTAAAAACCTCTGCCTCATCCCAAATACCGGAGGATTCCTTTTAGTCTCTGCAATTCCTTCAAAAGCTATCATATTATAGGCCTTAACGTCTTTAACATCTGTCTTTGGATCTCTTGCAATAAGAGGGCTTACCACATGGGTAGTTAAAACTCCTGTTACCGGATCGGCATCTATTACAGAGAGGACATGCTGAACCGGACAGCCTGCACCTTCAGGCCGCCCAAGAACGATGTCACCCGGAATTATATTCCATTTTTCGACAAGATCAGGTCGAAAAGGCTGTACAACTTTTCTTGCAGACGGTTCTCCGGGAAGTGCATGCAGTATAAAATCTAGAGAATTGCCAATGATATCAGTATCTTTATACTCTGCATCTCCGGCAATATTTCTCAGATGAGGCTCAGTTTCCGGTCTGTAAAAAGGGCAGTCTGTAAGCACTTTTTTTCCGGAATTTAAGAGTTCTGTAAATCCACTGCATTCAGGACAACCACATCTGCCGCAGTTTTTTCCGGGCGGCTGCCATGCGGCCATTTCATTCACCCCGAAACATGAATTCTGCACTGTCAAGCGGCCTTATAACCCCAAAATGATTCTGCCAGCCAATCTCTTTTTTTCCGACACATACTGTACAGACTCCAAGGGGCGGTGTTCCTTTGAGAACAATTTCACAGGGATCAGAAATACCCGTCTGTTCATCTATTGCCCTGAAAAGGTATCTCATGCCTGTACCCTGAACTGCATTCGTTTCAACAATGTCAAGATTCCCGTTTACACCTTTTATTCTCTCCCTGAATACCTCTTTTTCCGCCTGGGAAACAAGGTCAGTTCTTGTCACAACCGCAAGATCGGCAAGTGCCAGCATTGGCGCCATCTTTAAGGGAGAATTTATTCCGGATACAGCACTCAGGACTACAATTCCAAGTGACTGGGTAGTATATGGAGAGCATCTGAGGCAGAGACCTGCACTCTCTACAATCAGCATATCTGCATCCTCTTCTTCTGCCCATAAAATTGCGTCCTTCATGACCATAATTCCGGCATGATCCGGGCACAGATCACCGGAGCAGATCTTTCTTGCCGGAATACCAAACTCCTCTGAAAGTTCCCGGTCCTCAAATGCCGTCACAACATCAATTTTAAGGTATGCGCACCGGACTTCCGGGTTGAAATGTTTTATAACCTGTCTTACAACCGCAGTTTTTCCGGCAGAAGGCGGCCCGGCGATGACAAGTAATTTCATATTGCCACGACCGATGTAATCAACTCACCGGCCCTTATCTTCTCCCTCATACGGCAGAGCAGCCCGTCCATTCTGATAATCTCACGAAGAGCATCGCTCTCTTCAGTTCCGGGTGTGAGTATTTTATCTACAGCTCCGTTTTTCATTACAATTCTTCTGTCCGAAAGAAGGGATACAAGAGGATCATGAGTTACAAAAATCAGGGCTTTCTGATGCTGTTTTAAGGCTTCAATAACTTTTTCCTTGAAAATTCCTGCATTTTCAACTTCATCCAGAAGAACTATCGGGGCATTGGAGATTGTTATCGCATCGGCCACCATAAGTGACCTCGTCTGCCCGCCGGAAAGTGAGGTCATCTTCACATCCGGAATTATTTTTTCTCCGGTGAACTCATTTGCAAGTGAGATTGTATCCTCAATAATACTTTCTCCGGATATTTTCCTTGAAATAAGGTGCATCTGAAGAAAATCCCTGACAATTAGATCTGCAAGGCACTTTGTATTCTGAGTAATCAGTGCAACGGGTTTCTTTGCAGGATCCCTGATGTATTCATCCGGAGGATCTTCACCATTTATGAGAATGGTTCTTCCGGTGACTGTATCTTTTCTGGCAAAGATCTCAATATCGTTAATAAGTGCACTTTTACCTGAACCGGTCGGCCCGACAACTGATATTGTATCACCCGGACGTATGGTTATACTGCTAAAATTTTCCCGGCAGCCATTCCGGTTAATCCCGGGAAGAATGGTGATCTCCGATATTTCCGGATAATCAGAGCTTTTTAAGGTTACAGAACCGCATGTATCCGTAGATCTGCTCTTCTTACCGGAATTAATAGTTGTTTCCGGAATCTGGATAAAATTTTTTGTCACTTCTTCATCCTTACCTTTAAAGAAATCAGAAGGTATTTTCTGCTTTTCTTCAGCACTGCCTGTGGAGATGATCTTCATTACTCCTTATTTTTGCTGGTTTTAAAGATTAATGTTTGTAATTTGGTAGAATCTATTAGGACAAAAGTACAAAAAATAATAATTAAATGTACCAAAAAATATAGGAGAAGCGTTACGAAGAACTACAGACCAAAGAAACAAAGTTTAAAAAGTCAGTTAATGATATAATATCTCAATAGAT
The DNA here is from genome assembly GCF_000243255.1 of Methanoplanus limicola DSM 2279. Lineage (NCBI taxonomy): Archaea > Methanobacteriati > Methanobacteriota > Methanomicrobia > Methanomicrobiales > Methanomicrobiaceae > Methanoplanus > Methanoplanus limicola. The sequence goes on along the minus strand of NZ_CM001436.1, from coordinate 1,516,061 downwards.
ACCCATTTAACGCAGAAATTTAAAATAACGCAGCATCAGAATTATATTTCATCAGGCAGGTCATTTATATGCAACAATAATTCCATAATATTCTCTCCGGTACGGAACAATCACACGGCTAAAACCAGCTGAGTCCAGCATTTCTTCAAAAGATGAAATCGTATTTCCCTGACAATAATCATCAAGGGGATCAATCATTCCTTTTGCCTCTTCCGGTGAAAAGCCTTTTTTAATCATGAATTTCGCCCACAATTTCTTATAAAGATCCCTCTCAAACAAACTTTCCGGGCAGAAGATGTCGCCTGCAATAAATACCCCGCCATCAGTGAGCATATGATGAATATTTTCTCCCAGTTTCTGCCTGTCATAATCTGTTAAAAAGGCCAGAGCCTGTGAAATTAATATTGTATCATATCTGCGGCGGGAGAGAAACTTACGCATATCTCCGGTTATGAATTTAACACCTGCCAGATTTTTTTTACGCCGGGCAAATTCAATATACTCCCTGTTAATATCAAGGCATGTTATATCAGTGCAAGGAAGTTTTTCAACTAAAATTTCGGTTAAAAAACCGGTTCCTGATGCCAGCTCCAGAATATTCCCGCAATTATCCGGAATAAATTCAAGAAGGGTATCAAAAAAAACATTCCAGTAGGGCAGACATTTTTTTTCAGCAGAATCATAATCAGATGCAGGTATCACAATTAAAACGCGATTTTGAAATATTTAACAATTACCACAGTTGCCAAAACTTAACTGTTAAAGAAATTTATAGCTTAAATATTAAAATAAAAACCAAAAACAGTCGAATTAAGACCCACTTTTAAGCAGAAGAGGTGAATACAGCAGTCACTGCTATGATAATAACTTTTGAGAATAGACACAATTACTCACTGAGCAATTGCAGCGTTTGGTGGTTCCCGGGAACTCTCGTATCTCAGTACAGCACCAAAACGTGGGCGGGCTTAACTGCCGGGTTCGAGATGAGTCCGGGTGTTGCCCCGCCGCTATGGCCGCAATCGCAGACCGGACACTGAGTCACGAACCCAGATGTAATCTGCAATTATCCGGCATATTGGCATTCACACAACGATTTCGTCTGGAT